>DASQIC010000016.1:0-41666 GCA_035631755.1 Steroidobacteraceae bacterium | reverse complement strand
GCGGCCGGGGGCGTGGCGCGTCCGCGGATGAGGTCCGGCCGCATCGCCACAATCAGAAATGCCAGGGCGAGTCCGCCGACGACCGAACCGACCACGAAAGTCAGCCCGCGGCCCAGATGCTCGAGCATTCAACTACTCCGTGGCGCGGCGGGGAGGCATGTTCGATTGTGTATAATGCGCCGCCCCCCGCAAGGTACGAAACTGCACCCATGCGCAGTCGGCTAGGTGAGCGATGCGCTCCGACGCTGCGGCGGGCCTGTCATACAGCGGGAGAGCGGTGAGATGGCGGATCACGCAGGCGTCGCCGGCAGCGACGAGGTCGACCTGAGCCGGCGCAAGTTCCTCACCCGAGCCACCATAGCCACCGGGGCGGTCGGCGCGGTGTTCGCCGCCGTCCCCTTCATCGAGTCCTGGAGTCCATCGGAGCGGGCACGCGCCCTCGGCGCGCCGGTCATGGTGGATCTTTCCAAGCTCGATCCCGGGCAGATGACGCTCCCGGTATGGCGGCGGCAGCCGATCTTCGTGGTGCGGCGCACGCCCGACATGGTGAAGCGCGTCTCCGGTCACGACGGCGAGCTGAAGGACCCCAAGTCAAAGGACTCCGAGCAGCCCTCGTATGCGGACAACGAGCTGCGCTCGCGCACTCCCGAGTATCTGGTCCTGATCGCCATCTGCACGCACCTCGGATGCCTGCCCAAGCAGCGCTTCGAGGCCGGTGAGCTCTCTGCATCCTGGCCGGGAGGCTTCTGGTGCCCCTGCCACGGGTCGCGCTTCGACCTCGCCGGACGGGTGTTCGACGGCTCGCCGGCGTCGGTCAACCTGCGGGTACCGCCGTACTCCTTCCCGAAGGAGCGGCTGCTGCTCATCGGCGCTGACGAGAAAGGAGTCGCGTCGTGACCGTAAAGACCGCAACGGGCTCCGCCGCCGCGCTGCCGAAGGCGGGCGCCGGCTCAGCCGGCAAACGCTTCTGGGCCTGGGTCAACAAGCGGCTGCCGGTCGACGAGTTTCTCGCCAGCCAGGTCACCGAGTATTACGCGCCGAAGAATTTCAACTTCTGGTACTACTTCGGCTCGCTCGCGCTCGTGGTGCTGGTGCTGCAGCTGGTCACGGGCATCTTCCTCACCATGTTCTACAAGCCGGGCGAGGCGACCGCCTTCGACTCGGTACAGTTCATCATGCGCGAGGTCGACTGGGGCTGGCTCATCCGCTACCTGCACTCGAGCGGCGCCTCCTTCTTCTTCATCGTCGTCTACCTGCACATGTTCCGGGCCTTCCTCTACGGCTCGTACAAGCCGCCGCGCGAGCTCCTGTGGCTGCTCGGCATGCTGGTCTACCTGGCGCTCATGGCCGAGGCGTTCATGGGCTATGTGCTGCCCTGGGGCAACATGTCGTACTGGGGCGCACAGGTGATCGTCAACGTGTTCGGCACCATCCCCGGGATCGGGCCGGAGCTGGTGCTGTGGATCCGCGGCGACTACGGCATCGCCGACGCCACCCTCAACCGCTTCTTCTCGCTGCACGTCGCGGCGATTCCCCTGGCGCTGCTCCTGCTGGTGGCGCTGCATCTGGTGGCGCTGCACCAGGTGGGCTCCAACAATCCCGACGGCATCGAGATCAAGGAGAAGGTGGGCGCGGACGGCCACCCGCTCGATGGCATTCCGTTTCATCCTTACTACACGGTGAAGGACCTCGTCGGCATCGGCGTGTTTCTGGTGCTGTTCGCGCTCGTGGTGTTCTTCGTGCCGACCTTCGGTGGACTGTTCCTCGAGGCGCCGAACTTCGAGCCGGCCAATCCGATATCGACTCCGGCGGACATCACCCCGGTGTGGTACTTCACTCCTTATTACGCGATGCTGCGCGCGGTGCCGGACCAGAGGCTCGGCGCGCTGTTGCTGCTGCTCGCGATCGTGGCGTTCCTGTTCCTGCCGTGGCTCGATCGCTCGCCGGTGAAGTCGATGCGCTATCGAGGCTGGATGTCGCGCTCCGCGCTGGCGATCTTCGTCGTCTCGTTCATCGGACTGGGCTATCTCGGTATGCAGCCGGCGCTCGGCATCTACGTGATCATCGCCCGCATTCTGGCGGCGCTGTACTTTCTGTTTTTCCTGCTGATGCCGTTCTACACCAGCCTCGAGACGGTGAAGGCCGTGCCTGAAAGGGTGGTCTACCATGCGCACTGAGGCAGTGCTCGCCGCGGTGCTGCTGGCGGTGGCGGCCTGTGCCCCGCAGCGGCTGCCGGCGGCGGAAGAGGGCGCAGCCAGGTTCGGCGCCGACTGGGAGAGCTGGCGCGCCGACACCAACGTCGCCGACCTCGCGTCGGTGCAGCGCGGCGCCCGCAACTTCGTGAGCTACTGCCTTGGCTGCCACTCGCTGAAGTACGAGCGCTGGTCGCGCCTCGGCGCGGACCTCAAGATCCCCGGGACGCTGCTCGAGCAGGACCTGATGCCGCCCGGAGCCAGGGCGGCCGACTACATCCTGACGAGCATGCCGGCTGCCGACGCCGAGGCCTGGTTCGGCAAGACCCCGCCGGATCTCTCGCTGATGGTGCGCGCGCGCGGCAAGAACTATCTCTACCAGTTCCTCACGACCTTCTACGTCGATCCCGGCAGCCAGACGGGCGCCAACAATCTGCGGCTGCCGGCGACGGCCATGCCGGACGTGCTGTCCGAGCTCGAGGGCCTCAAGACCGCGGTGTTCAGGAGCGAAGCGCATCCCGGCGCTCCGACCGAGCAGGTCCTCGACCACTTCGAGCCTCTGGCTCCGGGACGCATGAGCCTCGCCGAGTACGACGGCTTCGTGCGTGATACCGTGAACTTCCTCGACTACGTCAGTGAGCCGACCCAGCTCGAGCGGCGCCAGCTCGGAGTGTGGGTCGTGCTGTTTCTGCTGGTGTTCAGCTGGCTGGCCTTGCTGGTGAAGCGCGAGTACTGGAAGGACGTCCACTGACCGCGCCGGGCGCGGAAGAGGGAGCGTGTCGAGCCGACGATCCATCATGACCCTGTTCTCCGCACCCGATGACCCCTGGAGTCACCGGACGCGGATCGTACTGGCCGAGAAAGGCATCAGCATCGACATCGTGAGCGTCGAGGCCGGGCGCTTTCCCGAGGACCTCCTCGATCTCAACCCCTATCACAGCGTGCCGACGCTCGTCGACCGCGACCTGGTGCTCTACGACTCACGCGTCATCATCGAGTACCTCGACGAGCGCTTTCCGCATCCGCCGCTCATGCCGGTCGACCCGCTGACGCGCGCGCAGTTCCGCCTGGCGCTCTACCGCATCGAGCGCGACTGGTACAGCGTCGCCAAGCAGATCGACGCGGAGCCCGACAAGAAGCAGGCGGTGAAGCTGAAGAAGATCCTGCGCGACACCATCCTGCAGAGCACCGAGCTCTTCAAGATCAAGCCGTTCTTCCTCTCCGACGAGTTCTCGCTGGTCGATGCGACCGTCGCGCCGATACTGTGGCGGTTGCCGTACTACGAGATCGACCTGCCGCCGCAGGCGCAGCCGATCGAGAAGTACATGCAGCTGGTGTTCGCGCGGCCGGCGTTCCGCGAAGGCCTCACCGAGCGGGAGCAGGAGATGAGGCTGCTGCGTTAGGCCATGACCCAGGCATTACCCAAGCGGCCGTTCCTGCTGCGTGCCATGCATCAGTGGATCACCGAATGCGGCAACACGCCGCACGTGATCGTCGATGCCGGGTACGAAGGCGCCGAGGTGCCGCGCGCCTACGTCAAGGACGGCAGGATCGTCCTCAACCTGAGCGAAGGCGCCACGCAGGACCTGCGGCTTGGCAACGAGGAGGTCGAATTCGACGCTCGCTTCGCCGGGGTGCGTCATCACGTGCGCTTTCCGGTGAGCGCCGTGCTCGGCGTCTACGCGCGCGAGACCGGCGAAGGCATGGTGTTCTCGGAGCAGGAGCTGGGCCCCGAGCCGCCGAAGCGCCCGACGCCCGCGGAAGAGGGCGGCGGCAATCGCCGGCCGCAGCTGAAAGTCGTCAAATAAGGCTCTTTCTTTCTTACCGGCGCGTCCCCGCGCCGGCTTCACGTACGCGGTTCGCGTCTTCGCGAACCGCGTAGATCCTGCGCGCAGCGCATGGGTAGAGTCGGCCTGTAAGCCGGGTTCTGTCGAGGGCAATCATTCCTCTGGGATCCACGTCGCCGTGAACCTCTAGCGGCCTACCCGGAAGCGCGCGCGGATCAGCGCTGCGTATCGCCGTTGAAGGCACACGCTGCTTCCCTATTTGGCCTTGCTCCAGGTGGGGTTTGCCGTGCCGTCGCGTGTTGCCACCGACGCGGTGCGCTCTTACCGCACCGTTTCACCCTTGCCGGTCCCGCGAGGGACTTGGGCGGTTTACTCTCTGTTGCACTTTCCGTGGGCTCGCGCCCCCCAGGCGTTACCTGGCACCCGGTCCGCCGGAGCCCGGACTTTCCTCCACCCCCGCCATCGCTGGCGTGGGCAGCGATTGCCCGGCCGACTCTGCCGAGCACGATAGGACGGCGGCGGCCGAAGTCAATGGGCGATGGATTTCACTACGCCCGCCAAGCTGCTGGCCGCCGCCCGTGGCCGTGCGGGGCTCGCTCAGCGCACCCTGGCTCGTCGCGCCCGCACGGCTCAATCGGTGGTCGCGCGCATCGAGAGCGGCTCGACGAGCCCGAGCTGGAGAACCCTGGAGCGTCTCGTTCGCAGCGCCGGGTTCGAGCTGCGCATTTCGCTCGTGCCCAGGGTGCAGGGCCGATCGCACATGCCGGAGGATGTGCCGCAAGACCAGCAAGACGCGAATACGCTGATCGAGACGCTCAAGCGCCGTCCCTGAAGGCCCGCGACCTGCCTGGCTGTGCATACCGAAGCGCCGCTGGTGTGAGCGGGCTCACGGCATCTCCTCGTCTGCGGGCGGGGAGCGTCGCCCGGCGCCCGAGCCACCGCGGCGGGTCGCGAGCGCGTACGCGGCGGAACGCGATGCGCCGGTGAGGCGCGCAGCGGCCGCTGCCGCCCGCCCGGGCGGCAGCTCCTCGAGCAGGATCTCGACCGCGCGGCGCAGTGCCGGCTCGTCCGCCGCCGCCGCCGTGGCGGCGGCGCCGTGCACGACGATCGTGAGCTCGCCGCGCCCGAAATTACTGTCCTCGCCCGCGCGTTGCAGCAGCTCACCGAGCGTGCCGCGATAGAGCGTCTCGTGCATCTTGGTGAGCTCGCGTGCCACGACCGCCCGGCGTCCGGCGCCGAACGCCGTCGCCAGGTCGGCGAGCGTCGCGTGGATGCGATGGGGCGCCTCGAAGAACACCAGCGTGCGCGGCTCGCGTGCGAGTCCCGCGAGCGCCCGGCGGCGCTCGGCCGCGCGCGCAGGCAGGAAGCCCTCGAAACAGAAGCGCTGGGTCGGAAGTCCCGCGACCGCGAGCGCTGCGGTGATCGCCGAGGGACCGGGAACCGCCTGGACCGCAAAGCCCGCCTCCACGGCGCGCCTCACCAGCTCGAAGCCCGGATCCGAGATGAGCGGGGTACCGGCATCGCTCACCAGCGCCACGTCCTCGCCCTGTGCGAGCCGCGCCAGCAGCTCCGGGACCCGCGCGCCTTCGTTGTGCGCATGCAGTGACACCAGCGGCGTCGAAACGCCGACTGCCTCGAGCAGCACCCGGGTGTGGCGGGTGTCCTCGGCGGCGATGATCGCGGCGGAGGCGAGCGCCTCGCGGGCGCGGGGACTCAGATCGGCGAGGTTGCCGATCGGCGTGGCCACGACCTGGAGCCTGCCGCGCGCGCTGACCACTATAATCCCCGCCTTCATGCCGCATGGAGCCGCGGCCCATGATCAGCCATCCTGCCGCGCAACGAGAGGGCCATCAACCAATGCCGTTCGCCCGCCGGATCATCGCCCTGGCGGCTCTCGCCGCCGCGGCACTCGCGCTCGGTGGCTGTCCGAGCCCCGTGATCGCGCCACCGCCCCCGGTCGAGCACCCGGTGAGCCCCGAGCACGCAGGTGCGCAGCCGGGCGCGGCGCAGGCCGCGCGCCCCGGGGCGGCCGGCGAGGCGGCGCGCGCGCAAGAGGCACCGGGTCCGCACATCGCGCTGCTCCTGCCCGTCACCGGCCGCACGGCCGGCGCTGCGGTCAGCGTGCGCGACGGCTTTCTCACCGCCTACTACCAGACGCCCGCGCTCGCTCGCCCGCGCGTGCGCATCTACGACACCGGCATCGAGAGCATCACGAGCGCGCTCGGACTCGCGGTCGCACAGGGCGCCGATCTCATCGTCGGCCCGCTGACGCGCGAGGAAGTGATCGCGGCGGCGCAGTACGCCGGCGCGCGTCCGCCGCTGCTCGCGCTCAACTTCCTGCCGCCCGAAACGGCGGCGCCGGCGGGCTTTTACCAGTACGCCCTGTCGCCGGAGGACGAGGCGCGCCTCGTCGCGCAGCGCGTTCTCGCGGACGGGCACCGCCGCGGCGTCGCGCTGGTACCGCTCGGAGACTGGGGCACACGGGTGCTGGCCGCCTTCCGCCAGGAGCTCGAGGCGGGGGGCGGTCAGCTCATCGCCACTGCCACCATCGATCCCACGCGCACCGACTACACCGACGCCGTCACGGAGATCCTCGGCATCAGCGAGAGCCAGGAGCGGTTCAAGCGTCTGCAATCGATGCTCGCGACGAAACTGCAGTTCGAGCCGCGGCGCCGGGCCGACATCGAGTTCATCTTCGCCCCGGCGCAGGCCAATACCGAGCGGCTGCTGCGGCCACAACTGCGTTTTCACTACGCCGGGGACATCCCCACCTACGCGACCTCGAACGCGTTCGAGCCGGACGTGCGTGCCAACCAGGATCTCGACGGTCTGATCTTCCCCGACATGCCCTGGATGATCGGCGGCGATCTCTCCGAGGCGGTGCGCGCCGCCGCGCACCAGGCCTGGCCCGACGGCGGTCAGTACCGCAGCCGCCTGTTTGCATTCGGGTTCGACGCCTATCGACTCGCGGTGGCGCTGCGTGCTGCGGGGAAACCGGAGGCGGTGAACGTCGAGGGGCTGACCGGACGGTTGAGCTTCGACAGCGAACGGCGCGTCCGCCGCGAGCTCACCTGGGTGCAACTGCACGACGGCGAGCTGCGCCGGCTGCCGTGACGGTGGGGCCGCGCATGAGCACGCGGCGGCAACTCACGGGCAGGCGCGCGGAGGAGCTGGCGGCGGAATTCATGCGTGCGCAGGGCTTCGAGGTCGTTCTGCGCAACTATCGCCGCCGCCTCGGCGAGCTCGATCTGGTCGCGCGCCGCGATGGTGTCGTGGTGATCGCGGAGGTGCGCACGCGCGCGCACGCGCGCTTCGGCGGCGCGGCCGCGAGCGTCGACCGGCGCAAGCAGCTGCGAATCGTCCGCGCCGCCGCACAGCTCCTGCAGCAGCGCAGGGATCTCGCGGATTCCCCCGTGCGGTTCGATGTGATCGTGGTGTCGGATCCCTTCGCTCCGGCGCCGCGAATCGAATGGATCCAGCACGCCTTCGAGTCCGCCTGATCGCCCGCCCAGGAGGGCGTTTGGTGAGCCACTGTATAAGGTTCACCCGCCAAGCCGCTGATTGCTAAGAGCGAAAGCATCCGAGACCGGGCGGCCGGCACTGTTCATTTCTACATAAGTCGTTGTGATTGCGACGAATTTCTCACTATTTCCGTTGACATAGTTCGTCCGCGATTCCTATAGTGGCGCCCAGTGGGAGAAAGTGGGGGGAAATGGGGCGAATTCTCGCCTACGGGTCATGTTCCGCGGTGCAACAAAGATCACCCTGGATGACAAGGGGCGGATGGTCATGCCCACCCGGTATCGCGACCAGATCGCCGCCGTCGCCCAGGGGAAATTGGTCGTCACGGTGGATCGCGACCAGTGCCTCCTCATCTATCCCCTGCCCGAGTGGGAGCAGATCGAACGCAAGTTGATGAGCCTGCCGAGCCTGCATCCGACGGCGCGCCGGCTGCAACGCCTGATGGTGGGCCACGCGACCGATCTGCCCCTCGACGGGCACGGCAGGGTGCTGCTGCCGCCGGAGCTGCGCGAGTTCGCGAAGCTCGGGCGGCACGGAATGCTGATCGGCCAGGGCAACCGCTTCGAGCTGTGGGACGAGGGGCGCTGGAACGAACGCCGCGATCTGTGGCTCAAGAGCGATGAGGCCCTGACCGATCTCCCGTCCGAGCTCGAGTCGCTGTCGCTGTAGGGCGCGCGCGGCAGCTGCGGACTGAAGGTTCGGGGGACAGCACACGGCTGCCGCCCCGGTGGAATCGGGCCATGGTGGATGAGCACACACCTGTGCTGGCCGCAGAGGCGCTCGCCGGGTTGGCCCTGGAAGCGGACGGTTACTATGTCGATGCGACGTTCGGGCGCGGCGGTCATACGGCACTCATACTCCAGGCCCTGGGTCGAGAGGGCCGCGTGCTGGCCATCGACCGGGATCCGCAGGCCATCGCGTCCGGAAAGCAGCGCTTTGCCGACGAAATGCGGCTTACGCTCGTGCACGCGTCGTTTGCCGATCTCGGCACGCTCGTGCCGCTACACGCAGCGGGTCGTGCTTGCCGCGGCGTGCTCTTCGACCTCGGCGTGTCCTCGCCGCAGCTCGACGATCGCTCGCGCGGCTTCAGCTTCCGCGCCGACGGCCCGCTCGACATGCGCATGGACCCGACACGCGGCGAGCCGGTCTCGGCGTGGCTCGCGCGGGCGGGCGTCGACGAGATCCGCGAAGTGATCGCGACGCTCGGAGAAGAGCGCTTCGCACGACGCGTGGCGCGCGCCATCGTCGAGGCTCGGCGCGAGCGCCCGCTCGATAGCAGCGCGGCGCTGGCCGCGGTGGTGGCGCACGCGGTGCGCACCCGCGAGCCCGGCAAGCATCCGGCAACCCGCACGTTCCAGGCGCTGCGCATGTTCGTCAACGACGAGCTGGGCCAGCTCGAGCGGGCGCTGCACGGGGCGCTCGAAGTCCTCGCCGCCGGCGGCCGGCTGGCCGTGATCAGCTTCCATTCCCTCGAGGATCGCACCGTCAAGCGCTTCATGCAGCGCGCATCGCAGCCCGATCCGGCGCTCGCGGGACTGCCGCTCGTGCCGCCCGCGGCGCGCGCGCGCCTGAAGCTCATCGGCCGCAAGTGCCGTCCCTCGGACGCCGAGATCCGGCGCAACCCGCGCTCGCGCAGCGCGCTGCTGCGCGTGGCGGAGAAGCTCGCGTGAGTCGCGCCGCGCTCGCGCTCGCCGTGCCGCTGTTGTGGACGGCGGCGCTCGCCTCGGCCGCCGGTGCGATCTACTGCGAGCACCGCGCGCGCGAGCTCTTCATCCGCCTCGAGGCGCTCACCGCACGGCGCGACAATCTGCAGATCGAGTGGGGCCAGCTGCAGCTCGAGCAGAGCGCCTGGTCGAGCCATGCCTTCGTCGAGCGCGTCGCGAGCACCCGGCTGCACATGGCGACGCCGCGACCGAAGGACATCGAGATCATCGCCCCATGAAAGCGCGCAGCGCCCGCGAGCTCGCTTCGCGCTCATTCCGCTGGCGCGCGGCGCTGCTGCTGCTGCTCCTCAGCGCATCCGCCGCAGCGCTCGCCTGGCGCGCGGCGAACCTGCAGCTCGTCGATCACGGCTTCCTCGCCCGCCAGGGCGATGCGCGCTTCTCGCGGGTCCTGCAGATCGCGGCGCACCGTGGCACCGTCACAGACCGCTACGGCGAGCCGCTCGCCGTCAGCACTCCGGTCGACTCGATCTGGGTGAACCCGAGCGAGCTCGCGCTCGCAACCCCGCAGATACCGCGGCTCGCCGCCGCGCTGAAGCTCGACGCCTCCGAGCTCACGCGGCGCATCACCAGCAACCTCGATCGCGAGTTCCTGTACCTGGCGCGCGGCCGCCAGCCGTCCGAGGCCGCGGCGATCAAGGCTCTCGGGATTGCGGGCGTCTACACCTCGCGTGAATACCGTCGCTACTACCCGGCCGGCGAGGTGACCGGCCATCTGCTTGGATTCACCAACGTCGACGATGCCGGGCAGGAGGGGCTCGAGCTCGCCTTCGATCACTGGCTGGCCGGCGAGGACGGCGAGAAGCGCGTCATCCAGGACCGCTACGGACGCGTTGTGCAGGACGTCGAGAGCATCCGTGCAACGCGCCCCGGGCGCGACCTGGTGCTGTCGATCGACCTGCGCATCCAGTACCTCGCCTATCGCGAGCTGAAGGCGGCGGTGCGCGAGCAGCGCGCGCGCGCCGGCTCGATCGTGGTGCTGGACGTGAGCACCGGCGAAGTGCTCGCCATGGTGAACCAGCCCGCCTACAACCCCAACGATCGCGACCAGATGCAGCCCGCGGACTACCGTAACCGCGCCGCCACCGACATCTTCGAGCCCGGCTCCTCGATCAAGCCGTTCTGGGTCGCCGCGGGCCTGGCTTCCGGCAAGTACGACGCGCACAGCGTCATCGACACCTCGCCGGGCTTCTTCAAAGTGGGAGTGAAGATCTTCGAGGACGAGCACAACTTCGGCGCCATCAACATCGCCACGGTGCTCGCCAAGAGCTCCAACGTCGGCATGGCGCACATCGCGCTCTCGCTCAAGCCGCAGCAGGTCTGGAGCACGCTCACCAGCCTCGGCTTCGGCGAGGTCACCACCAGTGGCTACCCGGGCGAATCCGCTGGCCTCCTGGCCCCCTTCTCGCAGTGGCGGCCGATCGGCATCGTCACCATGTCGCACGGCTACGGCCTCTCGGTGACGCCGCTGCAGCTCGCGCATGCCTACGCCACCATCGGCGCGTACGGCGTCGTGCGCCCGATCTCGTTCCTCGCGGTCGACGCTTCGGTGCCGGGCACGCGGGTGCTGGACGAGCATGTGTGCCGCGAGCTCGTCGGCATGCTCCGGTCGGTGGTCGCGGCGGAGGGCACGGGCAAGCTGGCCGCCATTCCCGGCTATCGCGTCGCGGGCAAGACCGGCACGGCGTGGAAGGCGACCGCGGGGGGTTACTCCACCGACCGCTACATGGCGGTATTCGGCGGCGTCGCCCCGGCGAGCGCGCCCAGGCTCGCCGCGGTCGTCGTGATCGACGAGCCGGGCGCCGGCCAGCACATGGGGGGCGAAGTGGCCGCGCCGGTGTTCGCGCGCGTGGTGGGCGGTGCGCTGCGCCTGCTGGCCGTGGCGCCCGACGAGCCGGTGAACGCGCCGGAGGAACTGCCGGCGAGCCCGCCGCCCGGCGGCGTGCGCACGGCGGCACTGCCATGAGCGGTGCCGGAGCCGTGGCTGTGCCGGCGCGCCCGCTCGAGGAGCTCACCGCGGGCTTGCTCGGGGTTCCCCCCGGGATCATGGTGACCGACGTGACGCAGGACAGTCGCGCGGTCACTCCGGGGGCGCTGTTCCTCGCCTGCCGCGGGCGCACGCACCACGGAGTGAAGTTCGCCGCCGAGGCCGCGAGCCGCGGCGCCCGGGCGGTGCTCTACGAGCCGGATGAGGCGGCGGGCGCACAGGCGCCGCAGCTCCCCGCCGGCACCTTCGTCGCGGGGCTTGCTCGCCTGGGCGCGCGCGCCGGCGAGATCGCCGACCGTTTCTTCGGCGCACCTTCGCAGGCGCTCACCGTGGCCGGCATCACCGGCACCAACGGCAAGACCACCTGTGCGTGGCTGCTGGCGCAGGCGCTCGAGGCGTGCGGGCGCCCGGCGGCCTACATGGGCACGCTCGGGTTCGGCCGGCCGCCCGAGCTCACCCCCACCGTGCACACGACTCCCGACGCGGTGAGCGTGCACCGCCAGCTCGCCGCGCTGCGCGCGCTCGGCGCCGAGTGCGTCGCGATGGAAGTCTCCTCGCATGCGCTCGATCAGGAGCGCGTCGGCGGCGTGCGCTTCAACAGCGCCGCCTTCACCAATCTCACCCGCGATCACCTCGACTATCACGGCACCATGGAGGCCTATGGCGCGGCCAAGGCGCGCCTGTTCAGCCTGCCCGGGCTCGCGCACCGGATCGTCAACCTCGATGATCCCTTCGGCGCGCAACTCGCCGCGGCGCCCTCGCCGGTGCCGCTCACCGTGACCTCGCGCGCGGCCGCACCTGCGGCCCGGCCGCGGGAGGCGCGCTTCGTGCGCGCCGTGCGCGTCAGCCCCGACGGCGGCGGACTCGCGATCGCGATCGAGTCGAGCTGGGGCCCGGCCGAGCTCGCCGTGCGTCTCATGGGCGAGTTCAACGTCGACAACTCCCTCACGGTGCTCGCCGTGATGCTGGCGTGGGACGTGCCGCTCACGCGCGCGGTGCGCGCGCTCGGGCGCTGCCGCCCGGCGCGCGGGCGCATGGAGATGTTCGGCGGGCGCGGCCGCACGCCGCTTGCGATCGTCGACTATGCGCACAGCCCCGATGCGCTCGAGAAGGCACTGCGCGCCGCGCGACTGCACTGTCGCGGGGCGCTGAGAGTGGTGTTCGGCTGCGGCGGCGATCGGGACGCGGGCAAGCGGCCGCTCATGGGCCGCATCGCCGCCGAGCTCGCCGACGACCTGATCATCACCGACGACAATCCGCGCAGCGAAGACCCGGCGCGGATCGTAGCGGACATCGTCGCCGGGATCGGGCGCCGGGCGCCGCTCGTGGTGGAGCACGACCGGGCGCTCGCGATCCGGCTCGCCCTCGAGCGCAGCGGCCCGGACGACGTGGTGCTGATCGCCGGCAAGGGACACGAGGACTACCAGCTGCAGGGCGGCGTGCGCCGGCCGTTCCGCGACCAGGTGGTGGTCATGGATGCGCTCAAGGGAGCCCCGCCGTGAAACGCTCGCTCGCCGAGTTCGCCCGCGCCTGCGGCGGGCGCCTCACCGGGGCGGATCGCCCCTACAGCGAGGTGGTGAGCGACAGCCGCACGCTGCGCCCGGGCGAGCTGTTCGTGGCGCTGCGCGGGCCGAAATTCAACGGCAACGAGTTCGTCGGCGCGGCGGCCGCCGCGGGCGCCGCCGGCGCCGTGGTCGACAGTGAGCAGCCGGTGGCGCTCGCGCAGATCGTGGTCGCCGACACCCTGGCGGCGCTCACCCGCGCCGCGCGTGCCTGGCGCGCGCACTTCAGCGGGGCGCTGGTGGGCGTCGCCGGCAGCAACGGCAAGACCACCGCCAAGGAGATGACGGCGGCGATCCTCGGACGGGTGAGCCCCTGCCTCGCGACCCGCGGCAACCTCAACAATCACATCGGGGTGCCGCTCACGCTGCTGCGCCTCAGCCCCGCCGAGCGCTTCGCCGTGATCGAGATGGGCGCCAACCGCGCCGGCGAGGTCGCGCAGCTGGTGGGCCTCGCCCGACCCACCGTCGGCATGATCACCAACGCCGGCGCCGAGCACCTCGAGGGCTTCGGGAGCCTCGAGGGCGTGGCGCGTGCCGAGGGCGAGATGGTCGCCGGACTCGGCTCGTCGGCCACCGCTGTCATCAACGCCGACGACCCGTTCGTCGAGCTGTGGCGCGCCTCGACCGCAGCGCAGGTGGTCACCTTCGGCGTGCGCGCCCCCGCGGACTTCAGCGCCAGCGAGGTCGAGACGGCGGTCGGGGCGGAGGGCTTCACCACGCGCTTCCGGCTCAGCGCTCCGCTCGGTGCGGCCGCGATCCGCCTGAATCTCGGCGGCCTGCACAACGTCGCCAATGCGCTCGCCGCCGCCGCCGCCGCCGCCAGCGCCGGGGCGCACCTCGAGCACATCGTGGCGGGTCTCGCCGCGGTGCGCGCCGTAGCAGGCCGGCTGCAGTTCCGCCGCGCCGCGGGCGGCGCCTGGATCATCGACGACTCCTACAACGCCAATCCGAGCTCGATGCGGGCCGCGATCGAAGTGCTGACGTCGCTTGCGGGGCGCAAGTGGCTGGTGATCGGCGACATGGCCGAGCTCGGCGCGTTCGCCCCCGAGGCACACTCCGGGATCGGCGAGCTCGCGCGCCGCGCCGGGATCGAGCGGCTGTACGCGACCGGCCCGCTGGCCGCGCTCGCGGCCGCGGCCTTCGGCGCCGGTGCCTACCACTATCCCGACGTACCGGCGCTCGCCGCGGAGCTGCGCGCGGCGCTCGCCGCCGCCGGGCCCGAAGTGCGCCTGCTGGTCAAGGGCTCGCGCTTCAACCGCCTCGAGCGCGTGGTGGCGGCGCTCGCGGGCGATGCGGCGCCGGCCGGGGGCACGCACTGAAATGCTCTACTGGATCACACAGCAGCTCGCCGCCGACCGCGTTCCGGGTGCGCACGTGTTTGCGTACCTCACCTTCCGCGCCATCCTCGCCACGGCTTCCGCTCTTGGCCTGTCGCTCATCGTCGGTCCGCCGCTGATCGCGCGCCTGGTGCGCGGTCAGATCGGACAGGTGGTGCGTGACGACGGCCCGCCCACACACCTGCTGAAGGCGGGCACCCCGACCATGGGGGGCACGCTGATCCTCATCGCGACGCTCGTGAGCACGCTCTTGTGGGCGGAGCTCACCAATCGCCTCGTGTGGACGGTGCTCGGCGTCACCTTCGCCTTCGGGCTCATCGGTTTCTACGACGACTACCTGAAGCTCATGGTGAAGAACCCGAAGGGACTCGTGCCGCGCTGGAAATACTTCTGGCAGTCGGTCGCCGGGCTCGCCACGGCGGCGACGCTCTACTACACCGCGACCGAGCCGGCGCAGACGACGCTGTTCCTGCCGTTCTTCAAGACCTTCCACGCGCCGCTCTCGGCGGCCGTCTTCATCGCGATCGCCTACCTCATGATCGTCGGCATGAGCAACGCGGTGAATCTGACCGACGGGCTGGACGGCCTGGCGATCATGCCCGCGGCGCTCGTCGCCTCGGCGCTCGGCATCTTCGCCTACGCGAGCGGCAACGCGGTGTTCGCGCACTACCTGCAGATCCCGGAAATCCACGGCGCGGGCGAGCTGCTGATCTTCTGCGCTTCGCTCGCGGGCGCGGGCCTCGGGTTCCTGTGGTTCAACTCCTACCCCGCGCAGGTGTTCATGGGCGACGTGGGGGCGCTGGCGATCGGCGCGGCCATCGGCGTGCTGGCGGTGATCGTGCGCCAGGAGCTGGTGGTGCTGGTGATGGGCGGGGTGTTCGTGCTCGAGACCGCATCGGTCATCCTGCAGGTCGCCTCCTTCAAGCTCACGGGCCGGCGCATCTTCAGGATGGCGCCCATTCATCACCACTTCGAGCTCAAGGGCTGGGCCGAGCCCAAGGTGATCGTGCGCTTCTGGATCATCTCGCTGCTGCTGGTGCTCGCCGGCCTCGCAACGCTGAAGCTGCGATGAGCGCCGCTGCCGACAAGCGCCCCTATGCCGTGATCGTCGGCCTCGGCCGCACCGGCTTGTCGTGTGCGCGGTATCTCGCCGCGCGCGGCTGGCGGCTGGCGGTGACCGACACGCGCCCCGCGCCGCCGGAGCTCGCCGCGCTCGAGCGCCTCGATGCCACCATCCCGGTGCGCGCCGGCGGCCTCGACCCGGCGCTGCTCGAGGGCGCGCTGTGCGTGGTGGCCTCGCCCGGGGTGTCGCTCGCGCTGCCGTTCTTCGAGCAGGCGCGGCGCCGGGGACTCGAGATCGTGGGTGACATCGAGCTGTTCGCGCGCGAGGTCGACGCCGCGGTCGCGGGGGTCACCGGAACCAACGGCAAGAGCACGGTGACGACGCTGCTCGCGCGCATGGCGGCGCGCGCCGGGCTCGCGGTGCGCGCCGGGGGAAACCTGGGCGAACCGGCACTCGATCTCCTCCAGGACGGCACGGCGCTCTACGTGCTCGAGCTCTCGAGCTTTCAGCTCGAGACGGTGAGCCACCTCGAGTGCCGCGCCGCCACCGTGCTCAACGTGAGCGCCGACCACCTCGACCGTTACGCCTCGCTCGGCGAGTATGCGGCGGCCAAGGCGCGCATCTTCGCGCGCTGCGACACGGCGGTGGTGAATCTCGACGACCCGCTGGTGCTCGCCATGCCGCGCACCGTGCGGCGCACACTGAGCTTCTCGCTGCGCGCCGCGATCGGCGCCGACTACGCGGTCGCGAGCCACAGGGGCGAATGGTGGCTGACGCGCGCCGGCCGGGCGCTGCTGCCGGTCGCTGCCATGAAGATCAAGGGGCTGCACAACGCCGCCAACGCACTCGCCGCGCTCGCGCTCGGGGAGGCGCTCGAGCTCCCGCAGGCGGCGATGCTCGCCGAGCTCACCGAATTCGCCGGCCTGCCGCACCGCTCGCAATGGGTCGCCGAGGTGCGCGGCGTCACTTACATCAACGATTCCAAGGGCACCAACGTCGGGGCGACGCTCGCGGCGGTCGGCGGCATGGCGGGCCCGCTGGTGATGATCGCTGGCGGCGACGGCAAGAGCCAGGACTTCGCGCCGCTCGCCGCGGCGTTTCGCGGCAAGGTGCGCCACACGGTGCTCATCGGGCGCGACGCGCCGCTCATCGCACGCGCGCTCGCGGGAGTCTGTCCGCTCGAGACCTGCCGCTCGCTGCCCGAGGCGGTGCAGGCCGCGGCACGCGCCGCGCAGCCCGGCGACACGGTGCTGCTGTCGCCGGCGTGTGCCAGCCTCGACATGTTCCGCGACTATAGCGAGCGCGGCGCGGTGTTCACCGCGGCGGTCGGGGAGCTGGCAGCATGAGCGGCGCGGCGAGCCTCCCGTTGATGGGATTCGCGCGTTCCGGCAGCCGGGCGCACGGCGTGCACTTCGACAGCGTCACCGTGGCGCTCACGCTCGCGATCGTGCTCCTCGGACTCGTCATGGTCACCTCGGCCTCGGTGTCGATCGCGAGCCAGGAGGATCACCAGCCGTTTTACTTCCTCGAGCGCCAGCTGCTGCTCAGCCTGATCGGCGCCGCCGGCGCGCTCGCGGTGTTCTCGGTGCGTACCGAGCTGCTCGAGCGCGTGTCCGGCCCGCTGCTCGCGCTCGCGCTCATACTGCTGGTGCTGGTACTGGTGCCGGGTCTCGGGCGCGCGGTGAACGGCAGCCGCCGCTGGCTGCAGATCCTCGGGGGCAACTTCCAGGTCTCGGAGCTCGCGCGCGTGCTGGTGCTCGTGTACCTGGCGAGCTACGCGGTGCGGCGCGAGGCTGAGCTGCGCCAGAGCTTCCTCGGGCTGGCGAAGCCGCTCGGCTTGCTCGCCGTCGCCTGCGCGCTGCTGGTCGCGGAGCCGGATCTCGGCGCCGCCACGGTGCTGTTCACCGCCGGCTTCGGGCTGCTGTTCCTCGCCGGCGCGCGGCTGCGTCACATGCTCGCGGTGGCGGCGCTCGCGACCGGCGCCTTCGCACTGCTCGCCGTGAGCTCCCCCTATCGGCTGCGCCGCCTCACGACCTTCCTCGATCCCTGGGCGGATCCCTTCAACAGCGGCTTTCAGCTCACCCAGTCGCTGATCGCCATCGGCCGCGGCCAGTGGTTCGGGGTGGGGCTCGGCGAGAGCGTGCAGAAGCTCTTCTATCTGCCCGAGGCGCACACCGATTTCCTGTTCGCGGTGCTGGCGGAGGAGCTGGGACTCGCGGGCGTGATCGTGACGCTGGCGCTGTTCGTGGCGCTCATCTGGCGCGCCTTCCAGATCGCGCGACTTGCGACCGAGGCGGGGCTGCGCTTTCCGGCGCTGCTCGCCGCGGGCTTCGGCCTGTGGGTGGGCATCCAGGCATTCATCAACATCGGCGTCAACATGGGAGTGCTGCCCACCAAGGGGCTGACGCTGCCGCTGATGAGCTACGGGCGCTCGAGCCTGATCGTCGCGCTGGTGTGGGTGGGAGTGGTGCTGCGCGTGTACCACGAGGCGACGCGCGAGCGGCGCGGTGCGGCCACGGTGCGCGGCGGCACGTGGCGGGACGACTCATGAGCGGCCCGATCCTCATCATGGCGGGCGGCACCGGCGGGCACGTGTTTCCGGCGCTCACCCTGGCGCGGCTGCTGCGGCAGAAGTCGCTCGCGGTGGTGTGGCTCGGGACCGCGCGCGGCCTCGAGTCGCGGCTCATTCCGGCGGAAGGCATTCCGCTCGAGCGACTCTCGGTCGGCGGGCTGCGCGGCAAGGGTGTGCTCACCTGGCTCGCCGCACCGGTACGCCTCAGTATCGCACTGGCGCAGGCGCTCGCCGTCATGCGCCGGCACCGACCGGTGGCGGTGGTGGGACTCGGCGGCTTCGTCACCGGGCCGGGTGGAGTCGCCGCCTGGCTCACGCGCCGGCCGCTCATCATCCACGAGCAGAACGCCATCGCCGGCTTCACCAACCGCTGCCTCGCGCATCTGGCGCGCGCCGTGCTCGAGGCCTTTCCGGGCAGCTTCGGTGAGGAGGTGCACGCGCGCACCATCGGCAACCCGGTGCGCAGCGACATCAGCGCGCTGCCGCCCCCGCCGGCGCGCTTTGCGGGCCGTGCCGGCCCGGTGCGCATCCTGGTGTTCGGCGGCAGCCAGGGCGCGGCGCGCCTGAACACCGTGGTCCCCTTTGCGCTCGCGCGGCTCGCGGGCCGGATCGAGTTCGAGGTGCGCCACCAGACGGGCGAGCGCTGGCTCGAGGCCGGGCGCGCCAGCTACGCCCAGGCGGGCGTGCGCGCGGAGCTGCGCCCCTTCATCGAGGACATGGGCGAGGCTTACGGCTGGGCGGATCTGGTCATCTGCCGCGCCGGGGCGCTCACCATCTCCGAGCTGGCTGCAGCGGGGGTGGCGGCGGTGCTGGTGCCGTTTCCGGGCGCGGTCGACGACCATCAGGCCCGCAACGCCCAGTTCCTGGTGCGCGCCGGGGCGGCGATCGTGATCGCCGATCGCGAGCTCACGCCCGAGCGGCTCGCCGGCGAGCTCGAGCGGCTCGGCGCCGGGCGCGGGAGGCTCCTCGCCATGGCCGAGCGTGCCCGGCAGCTCGCCCGGCCCGGCGCCGCCGACGAGCTCGCCGCCTCGTGCCTGGCGCTGGCGCGGAGCGTCGCATGATCACCGAGCGGCGCATGTTGCCCGAGCGTCCCGCAACCGAGCGGCGCGTGCGCCCCGACCGGCGCGACCGCATGCGCCGCATCAACACCATTCACTTCGTCGGCATCGGCGGCAGCGGCATGAGCGGGATCGCCGAGGTGCTGCTCAACCTCGGCTACGCCGTGCAGGGCTCGGATCTCAGGGCGAGCGCGGTGACCGAGCGGCTCACGGTGCTCGGCGCGCGCATCACCATCGGCCACGCGGCCGCCAACGTCCTCGGGGCCGACGTGGTGGTGGCCTCGAGCGCCGTGCCGCGCGACAATCCCGAGGTGCAGGCCGCGCTCGCGGCGCGCATCCCGGTGGTGGCGCGTGCCGAGATGCTCGGCGAGCTGATGCGCTTCCGTTACTCGATCGCGGTCGCCGGCACCCACGGCAAGACCACCACCACCAGTCTGATCGCCAGCATTCTCTCCGAGGGCGGCGAGGATCCGACCTTCGTCATCGGTGGACGCCTGAAGAGCGCGGCAAGCAGCGCGCGCCTCGGCGCGGGACGGTACCTGGTGGCGGAGGCGGATGAGAGCGATGCCTCGTTCACGCACCTGCAGCCCCTGATCGCGATCGTCACCAACATCGACAACGATCACCTCGCAACCCATGGTGGGGACTTCGGACTCCTCAAGCAGAGCTTCGTCGACTTCCTGCACAACCTGCCGTTCTACGGGCTCGCGGTGCTGTGCCTCGACGATCGCGAGGTGCGCAGCATCGTGGCTGAGGTGGGCCGGTCGATTCTCTCCTACGGGCTCGAGAGCGGCGCCGACGTGCGCGCCAGCAATATCCGCCAGGCGGGGCTCGCGACGCACTTCGAGGTCGCGCGCCCCGGCGCCGCGGCGCTCACCGTGCGGCTCAATCTCCCCGGAGCGCACAACGTGCGCAACGCGCTCGCCGCGATCGCGGTCGCCACCGAGCTCGGCATCGAGGATGCGGCCATGCTGCGCGCGCTCGCGAACTTCCAGGGCGTCGAGCGCCGACTGCAGCATCTCGCCGACGCCGACACCGCCGCCGGGCGCGTCAGCATCGTCGACGACTACGGACACCACCCGACCGAGGTGGCGGCGACGCTCGAAGCGGTGCGCCAGGGCTACCCCGGCCGGCGTGTCGTGCTCGCCTTCCAGCCCCATCGCTACACGCGCACGCGCGATCTGATCGATGACTTCGGCCGCGTGCTCACCCTCGCCGACGTGCTGCTCGTCACCGAGGTGTATGCGGCGGGCGAGGCGCCCATCGCAGGCGCCGACGGCCGCGCCATCTGCCGCGCGGTGCGCAGCCGCGGGACGCTCGAGCCGCTGTTCGTGGAGAAGGTCGAGGAGCTGCCCGCGGCGCTCAAGGGGCTCATCCGCGGGGGCGACGTGATCGTCGCGATGGGAGCGGGCAGCATCAGCGCGGTGGCGCACCGCCTGGGTGCCGCGCTCGCCACGCTGCTGCCGCCGGAGCGCAGGCCATGACGGTCGCGGTCGCCGCCTCCTTCACCGGCCGCGTGCGCCACGCGGAGCCCTTGAGCCGCCACACTTCCTGGCACGTGGGCGGACCGGCCGAAGTCTTCTTCACGCCGCGTGACCGCGCCGATCTCATCGCCTTCCTGCGCGCGCTGCCGGCGGACGTGCCGATCCACTGGATCGGGCTCGGCAGCAACCTGCTGGTGCGCGACGGCGGGGTGCCGGGGGTCGTGATCAGCACCCAGGGCACGCTCGATGCGCTCGAGCGGCTCGACGACACCACGGTGCACGCCGAAGCCGGCGTGCCGTGCGCGCGCATCGCCCGCGACTGCATCAAGTGGGGCCTCGGGCCCGCGGAGTTCTTCGCCGGCATTCCGGGCACCCTCGGCGGCGCGCTGGCGATGAACGCCGGGGCCTTCGGCGGCGAGACCTGGCGGCACGTCGAGGAGGTCGAGACCGTCGACCGCCACGGCGAGGTGCGCCGGCGGCGCGCGGCCGAGTACCGCGTCGCTTACCGGGCGGTGAGCGCGCCGGCACCGGGAGAGTGGTTCATCGCCGCGCGGCTCGCCTTCGAGCGCCGCCCCGGGGCGCACGCCGGGGAGATCCGCACGCTGCTCGCACGGCGCAAGGCCGCGCAGCCGATCGGGGAGTGGAGCTGCGGCTCGGTGTTCACCAACCCCGAAGGCGATCACGCCGCGCGCCTCATCGAGCGCGCGGGCCTCAAGGGCTTTCGCATCGGCGGCGCCTCGGTGTCGGAAAAGCACGCCAACTTCTTCATCAACCACGGGACGGCACGCGCCGCGGATCTCGAGCGGCTCATCGAGCACGTGCGCGCGACCGTCGAGCGGGTGCACGGCATCACGCTGCACCCGGAAGTACGCATCATGGGAGTGCCCTGAAGCCGTGCGCCTCGAATATCGACCGGAGCTGCTGCGCCGTGTCGCCGATGCACGCGAGTTCGGCCGCGTGGCCGTGCTCTACGGGGGCGATTCCAGCGAGCGCGAGATCTCGCTCCTCACCGGCAATGCGGTGCTCGCGGCACTCAAGCAGCGCGGCGTGGATGCGCTCGCCTTCGATCCGCGCGATACCCCGCTCGGGGAGCTCATCAATCAGCGCTTCGAGCGCGTGTGGATCGCGCTGCACGGACCGGGCGGGGAGGACGGAACGCTGCAGGGCGCGCTCGAGTACCTCGGCATCCCCTACACCGGCAGCGGCGTGATGGGCTCGGCCATCGGCATGGACAAGCTGCGCTCCAAGCGCCTCGCCCAGAGCGTCGGAGTGCCGACCGCCGAGTTCGTCGTGCTGCGCGGGCCGCAGGACTTCCCGGGAGCGCTCGAGCGGCTCGGGCTGCCGCTGATCGTCAAGCCCGCCACCCAGGGCTCGAGCGTCGGCATGACGCGCGTCGAGCGCGCCGCCGACCTGCCCGCGGCGTATCAAGCGGCCGCACGGCTCGAGACGCTGGTGTTCGCGGAACCCTGGATCACCGGCGGGGAATACACGGTGGCGATCCTGCAGAGCGAGGCGCTGCCCTCGATCCGCATCGAGACCCCGCGCGCCTTCTACGACTACGAGGCAAAGTACTTCCGCGACGACACCCGCTACTTCTGCCCCTCGGGGCTGTCGCAGCCGGCCGAGGCGCACCTCGCGAGCCTGGCGCTCGCCTCCTTCGAGGCCACCGGCGCCTCGGGCTGGGGCCGCGCGGATTTCATGATGGACGGGGCGGGCCGCCCGCTGCTGCTCGAGATCAACACCGTGCCGGGAATGACCAGCCACAGCCTGGTGCCGATGGCGGCCCGCGCGGTCGGCATCGACTTCGAGGAGCTGGTGTGGCGCGTGCTCGAGACGAGTCTCACCCGTCGCCCGGCCTCGCCGCCGGCAGGGAGCCGCCCATGATGCTCGGCCGGCCGCGCAATCGCCGCAAGAGCTCGGAACGGCGCCTCGCGCTGCCGGCGATCCCGTGGCGGCGGCTCGGGTCGTGGCTCGCGGCGAGCGCGGCGGTGGCGGCGGCGCTCGCGGCGCTCGCCTCCGCGCTCGATCAGCCGATCGAGACGGTCGCGGTCGCGGGGCGCTTCCAGCGCGTCGTGCCCGCGGACGTCGAGCGCGTGGTCAAGAGCGAGCTGCGTGGCGCGGGACTGCTGTCGGTCGACGTGACGGCGGTCGGCCGTGCCATCCAGACGCTGCCGTGGGTCGATGCGGTGAGCGTCGAGCGCGCCTGGCCGCGCGGGCTCGACGTGCGGGTGATCGAGCAGCGCGCGGTCGCGCGCTGGGGCGATCGGGGTGTGGTCAACGCCCGCGGCGAGCTGTTCGAGGCGGACGCGCGCCACATTCCTCCGGAGCTCGCGCAGCTCTCCGGCCCGCCGGGCAAGGAGCCGCTGGTGGCGCAGCGTTATCTCGCCGCCGCCGGACGGCTCACCCAGGCGGGTCTGCGCCTGACGGCGCTGCGGCTCGACGCGCGTGGCGCCTGGGAATTCGATCTCGCCGACGGCGTCACGGTACGCCTCGGCAGACGTCAGGTCGACGATCGCTTCGAGAAATTCATGAACGCCGCGCTCAAGCTCGTCACGCAGCGCGGCGAGGAAATCTCCTACGTGGACATGCGTTACACGAACGGATTTGCCATCGGCTGGCGCAGCGGCACGCAGCGCGCCGGCAAAGTCGGGGGCCGCAATGCTTAAGCGCTCGGACCGTAACCTCATCGTCGGCCTCGACATCGGCACCTCCAAGGTGGTGGCGCTGGTCGGCGAAGTCGGCGCCGACGGCTCGATCGAGCTGCTCGGGCTCGGATCGCAGCCCTCGCGCGGCCTCAAGAAGGGGGTCGTGGTCAACATCGAGTCCACGGTGCAGTCCATCCAGCGCGCGGTGGAGGAGGCCGAGCTCATGGCCGGCTGCGAGATCCACTCGGTGTTCGCCGGCATCGCCGGCAGCCACGTGCGCAGCCTCAACTCCCACGGCGTGGTCGGGGTGCGCGACAAGGAGGTGTCCCACGGCGACGTCGAGCACGTGATCGACGCCGCCAAGGCGGTGGCCATTCCCGCCGACCAGAAGATCCTGCACGTGCTGCCGCAGGAGTTCATCGTCGACGGGCAGGAGGGCATCCGCGATCCGGTGGGGATGTCCGGGGTGCGGCTCGAGGCGAAGGTGCACATCGTCACCGGGGCCGATTCCGCGGCGCAGAACATCGAGAAGTGCATCCAGCGCTGCGGCCTCGAGGTCGAGGACGTTGTCCTCGAGCAGCTGGCGTCCAGCTTCGCGGTCCTCACCGAGGACGAGAAGGAGCTCGGCGTGTGCCTGGTCGACATCGGCGGCGGTACCACCGATCTGGCGGTGTTCTCCAACGGCGCGATCCGCCACACCGCGGTGATCCCGATCGCCGGCGACCAGGTGACCAACGACATCGCGGTCTCGATGCGCACCCCGACGCAGTACGCCGAGGACATCAAGATCCGCTACGCCTGCGCGCTCTCGCAGCTCGCCAACCCCGACGAGAGCATCGAGGTGCCGAGCGTGGGCGAGCGCCCGGCGCGGCGTCTCGCGCGCCAGACGCTCGCCGAGGTCGTCGAGCCGCGCTACGAGGAGCTGTTCGCGCTGGTGCGCGACGAGCTGCGCCGCAGCGGCTTCGAGGAGGTGATCGCGGCCGGGATCGTGCTCACCGGCGGGAGCTCCAAGATGGAAGGCGCCATCGAGCTCGCCGAGGAAGTGTTTCACGTGCCGGTGCGCTTAGGCAGCCCGCAGGCGGTGCGGGGCCTCAGCGACGTGGTGCGCAACCCGATCTTTTCCACGGGGGTAGGCCTGCTGCTCTACGCGCGTGACAACGTCATGCCCGTGCGGCGCGGGCACTCCCTCACCGGCAACGCCAAGTCGGTCTTCGACCGCATGCGTTCCTGGTTCCAGGGCAACTTTTGAAGCTGACAGAGTGAATGACGACCGAGTCAACCAACCGTGTTTTTCGTGTAAGGAGCCTGACACATGTTTGAATTGATGGACGCATACAGCCAGAGCGCCGTGATCAAAGTGATCGGCGTGGGTGGCGGCGGCGGCAACGCCGTGGCGCACATGGTCAGCGCCGGCATCGACGGCGTGGAGTTCATGTGTATCAACACCGATGCGCAGGCCTTGAAGCATGCCAAGGTGAAGACGGCACTGCAGATCGGCTGCAACATCACCAAGGGCCTCGGCGCCGGCGCCGACCCCGAGGTCGGCCGGCAGGCGGCGATGGAGGACCGCGACCGCATCGTCGAGCTCGTCGAGGGCTGCGACATGCTGTTCATCACCGCGGGGATGGGCGGCGGCACCGGCACCGGCGCGGCGCCGGTGGTGGCGCAGGTGGCCAAGGAGCTCGGCATCCTCACCGTCGCCGTGGTCACCAAGCCCTTCGAGATGGAGGGCAACAAGCGTGCGCATGTCGCCGACAACGGCATCGGCGAGCTCTCCAAGTTCTGCGACTCGCTGATTACAATTCCCAACCAGAAACTGCTGACGGTGCTCGGGGCGCAGACCACGCTGCTCGACGCCTTCAAGGCCGCCAACCAGGTGCTGCAGGGCGCGGTGCAGGGCATCGCCGAGCTCATCACCCGTCCGGGCCTGATCAACGTCGACTTCGCGGACGTGCGCACCGTGATGGCGGAGACCGGCATGGCGATGATGGGCTCGGGCGCAGCGAGCGGCGAAGGCCGCGCGCGGGCCGCGGCCGAGGCCGCCGTGTCCTCGCCGCTGCTCGAGGACATCAACCTCTCGGGCGCGCACGGCATCCTGGTGAACGTCTCCGCCGGCATGGATCTGTCCATCGGCGAATTCCAGGAAGTCGGGCAGATCGTCAAGCAGTTCGCCTCCGAGGACGCGACCGTGGTGGTGGGCACCGTGATCGATCCGGAGCTCAGCAACCAGGTGCGCGTCACGGTGGTGGCGACCGGCCTCGGGCGACCCGCTGCCGCAGCGCGCCAGCCGCTCGGGCAACCGCGCGAGCGCGACCTGCGTGAGCGCGAACTGCGCGAGCGCGACCTGCGTGACAGTCGCAGCGAGCCGGCCATGCGCGTGGTGCGCCGCGCACCCCTCTCGAGCGGGGACTACGCCGAGCTCGACAAGCCGACGGTCCAACGCCAGCGGGCGGTCGGCGACGGGCTGCGCGTGCAGGCGGACGCCGAGGAGCTGCTGGACATCCCCGCATTCCTGCGGCGGCAGGCTGATTGATGTGATACGGTAGCGCGCGTTGGTCGAGGCTCCCGGGCAGGGCCGCCGGCGGTCGAGGCGGCCCCGAGCCGACGGCGCTCGCCGGCGCGGTGGCTCATCGCACCCGCGAGCGGCGCTCGTCAGTCTAGGAAGGTCAAGCCACTCAGCATGGTCGGGCAACGAACGCTCAAGAACTCGATCCGCGCCACCGGCATCGGGTTGCACACCGGCAAGAAGGTCCTGATGACGCTGCGGCCCGCAGGGGCCGACGAGGGGATCGTGTTCCGGCGCAGCGACCTCGAGCACCCGGTGGACATCCGTGCGCGCGCCGAAAACGTCTGCGACACCATGCTCGGCACCACGCTCGGCAAGGGCGAACAGCGCGTCTCCACGGTCGAGCACCTGCTGTCGGCGTTCGCGGGCCTCGGCATCGACAATGCGATCGTCGAGCTATCGGCGGCCGAGGTGCCGATCATGGATGGCAGCGCGGGTCCGTTCGTGTTCCTGCTGCAGTCGGCGGGCATCGAGGAGCAGCGCACCGCGAAGCGCTTCATGCGCGTCAAGAAGCGCCTGCGGGTCGAGGACGGCGACAAGTGGGCGCAGTTCGACCCGTTCGACGGCTTCAAGGTGAACTTCGAGATCGAGTTCAACCATCCGATCTTCAAGCGCCGTTCGCAGCGCGCGTCGATGGATTTCTCCACCACCTCGTTCCTGAAGGAAGTGAGCCGCGCGCGTACCTTCGGTTTCATGCGCGACCTCGAGACGCTGCGCTCGCGCAATCTCGCGCTCGGGGGCAATCTCGACAACGCGATCGTGCTGGACGAGTTCCGGGTGTTGAACGAGGACGGGCTGCGCTACGAGGACGAGTTCGTCAAGCACAAGATTCTCGATGCGATCGGCGACCTGTATCTGCTCGGGCACAGCCTGATCGGCGAGTTCAGCGGCTACAAGTCCGGTCATGCGCTGAACAACCGGCTGCTGCGCATGCTGCTCGGCGACGCCTCCACCTGGGAGGAAGTCGTGTTCCAGTCCTACGCCGACGCGCCGATCTCCTACATCGAGGCGCCGGCGCTGCCCGGGCCGAGAGGCTGAGCGTCGCCGTTTAGCGACGGGGCAGAACGCGCACCGCGACGGTGCCGATGCCGGGGTCGGCCGCGCGGATGGCTGCCTCGAGCTCGAGCACCGCGTAGCGCAGACGCGCGGACCAGGCGGCGGACTCGGCGAAGATCACCAGCGTACCGGAGCGCTCGACGACGCCGGAAACCCTTGGGCGCAGCTCCGGCGGCAGCTGCCCGGCGAGCCACGAATTCCAGCGATTTGCGCGCTCGGCCTGATCTGTGACGCGCGTCAAGGCGACGGTGCGCCGGGCGAGCAGCTCCTTTACAGAATGCCCGCGTGGGGGGGCCGGGCCGGCCCCAGTCCTCACTGCCGTACTGCCGCGCTTGTTTCGGGGCACCTTCTTGGGCATATTGACCTTGAGCTGTTTGGGGCAAACCCGCCGAAAGGCGGGGACGCAAAGCCACCGGTCTAAAGCGAGGAGCCATGACGGCGGGGTTGCCAGCATCGTACCGGCATTTTTCCGAACCAGAACAGGGCGATTTACGCCCGGGGCTCGTGGCAGCGAGCGCCCTGCGTGTTGAACTAACCGGGGGCTCGAGGCGCCAGACATGAACGTCATTCTGCTCTCCCGCCGCCACGGCAGAGCCCGGCAGCTCAACCTGACCCATCCGGTTACGCTCGGCCTCGTCGCCGTGGCGACCATCGGCATCGTCGGGGGAGCGTTCGCCTTCGGACTGCAGCTCGGGCGCGGCGATCACCGGCGCCTGGCACTCGCCGAGACCACGCACCTCGCCGGTCTCCTCGCCCAGGAGAAACAGCAGATCGCAGAGCTGCGCCAGCAGCTGCAGCTGCGGGTCGACGCCATGGCGATGCGCTTAGGGGAAGTCAACGCCCACGTGATCCGGCTCGATGCCCTCGGCAAGCGCCTCACCGAGATGGCCGATATCGACAGCCGCGAGTTCAACTTCGATCGCGATCCGCCCACGGGCGGTCCGGAGGGCGATGCGGTGAGCGCCCAGATCCCGGACCTGTCGGCGACGCTGAGCAAGCTCGAGCAGCGCGTGGAGCTGCGCGACTCGCAGCTCACGGCGCTCGAGAACGTCATCCTGGCGCGCGAGCTGAAGGAAGAAATCCACCCCGAAGGCCGTCCGGTCACCGCCGGATACATCTCTTCCTATTTCGGCGAGCGGGCCGATCCCTTCGACGGCCGCGAGGCTTTCCACAAGGGGGTCGATTTCGCTGGAACCATCGGCTCGAACGTGGTCGCGGTCGCCGCCGGCGTCGTCACCTGGGCGGGCGAGCGCTCCGGCTTCGGCAAGCTGGTCGAGATCAATCACGGCGACGGCTACGTGACGCGCTATGCGCACAACGAGAGCATGCTGGTGAGCGTCGGCCAGACGGTGACGCGCGGCGAGCCGATCGCGCTCATGGGCTCGAGCGGCCGCTCCACCGGCCCGCACGTGCACTTCGAAGTGCTGCGCAACGGGCGTCAGGTGGACCCGCTGTCGCTCATCGGACGCTGACCGCGCCCGCGCTCCGCAGCGCGCGCTCCCAAGTCCGCACCCATCCCGCCTCTTGAACCGGGGCGCCCGAGAACCAATTGGGCGTCGCCGGCGTCTATCTCGTACAATACGCCGCTTTCCGTGCCTTGAATGGGCGATAAGTGCCTGTCGGGCAAGATATTTCCACCCTGAGACGGACACCGATTGCTGCAGGTTCTCACGCGCGTCTTCGGCAGCCGCAATGAGCGGCTGATCCGCGGCTATGGCCGCTACGTGCGCTCGGCCAACGAGCTCGAACCGCAGGTCAAGGCGCTCTCCGACGAGGCGCTACGGGCGAAGAGCGACGAGTTCCGCGGCCGGCTCAAGGCGGGGACGACGCTCGATGAGCTCCTGCCGGAGGCCTTCGCGGTGGTGCGCGAGGCGGCGGTCCGCACCCTCAGGATGCGCCACTTCGACGTGCAGCTGATCGGCGGCATCGTGCTGCACAAGGGCATGATCGCCGAGATGCGCACCGGCGAGGGCAAGACGCTGGTGGCGACGCTGCCGGCCTACCTCAATGCGCTCACCGGCGAGGGCGTGCACATCGTCACGGTGAACGAGTACCTGGCGCAGCGCGACGCGGACTGGATGGGGCCGGTGTACCGCTTCCTCGGGCTCGAGGTCGGGGTGATCAAGAACGCGCAGAGCCAGCCCGAGAAGCGCGCCGCCTACGCCTGCGACATCACCTACGGCACCAACAACGAGTTCGGCTTCGATTACCTGCGCGACAACCTGGCGTTCCGGCTCGAGGACCGGGTGCAGCGCTCTTTGAGCTTCGCGATCGTCGACGAGGTCGACTCGATCCTCATCGACGAGGCGCGCACGCCGCTCATCATCTCCGGTCCCGCCGAGGAGAGCACCGAGCTGTACCTGCGCATCAATCAGCTGGTGCCGCGGCTCACGCGCCAGAAGGAAGAGGACGGGCCGGGCGACTTTGCGGTCGAGGAAAAGACCAAGCAGGTACACATCACCGAGGCCGGTCACGAGCACGTCGAGCAGCTGATGCTGCAGGTCGGGTTGCTGCGCGAAGGCGAGAGCCTGTACGACCCGGCCAACATCCGTCTGATGCATCACCTGAATGCGGCGCTGCGGGCGCACGCGCTCTACAAGCGCGACGTCGAGTACATCGTGCGTGCCGGCGAGGTCATCATCGTCGATGAGTTCACCGGTCGCACCATGATCGGCCGGCGCTGGTCCGACGGCCTGCACCAGGCGGTGGAGGCGAAGGAAGGCGTGCGCGTGCGCGAGGAGAACCAGACGGTCGCCTCGATCACCTTCCAGAACTACTTCCGCATCTACAAGAAGCTCTCCGGCATGACCGGCACGGCCGACACCGAGGCGCCCGAGTTCATGCAGATCTACGGCCTGGAGGTGGTGGTGATACCGACCCATCGGCCGATGATCCGCAAGGACAATCCCGACTTCGTCTACCTCACGCAGAAAGACAAGTTCCAGGCGATCATCGAGGACATCCGCGAGTGCGTCGAGCGCGAGCAGCCGGCCCTGGTCGGCACCACCTCGATCGAGACCTCCGAGTTCCTCTCCGGGCTGCTGCAGAAGGAAGACATCCCGCACCAGGTGCTGAACGCCAAGCAGCACGAGCGCGAGGCGCACATCGTCGCCCAGGCGGGCCAGCCCGGCACCGTCACCATCGCCACCAACATGGCCGGCCGCGGCACCGACATCGTGCTCGGCGGCAACCTCGAGGCCGAGCTCGCCGCGGCCGGCGAGCTCGACGCGGCGGCACGCGAGCAGCTTCGTGAGCAATGGCAGGTGCGGCACAACAAGGTACTCGCGGCCGGCGGGCTGCACATCGTCGGCACCGAGCGTCACGAGTCGCGGCGCATCGACAACCAGCTGCGCGGCCGCTCGGGCCGCCAGGGCGACCCCGGCTCGAGCCGCTTCTACCTGTCGATGGAAGACAACCTGATGCGCATCTTCGGCGACCCGGTGCGCACCAAGCGGCTGCTGCAGATGGCGGGCATGAAGGAGGGCGAGGTCATCGAGAGCGGCATGCTCACCCGCCAGATCGAGAAGGCACAACGCAAGGTCGAGTCGCACAACTTCGACATCAGAAAGCAGCTGCTGCTGTTCGACGACGTCGCCAACGACCAGCGCAAGGTCGTCTACCAGCAGCGTACCGAGATCATGGCCACCGAGGATCTGTCGGCGGCGATTCGCGGACTGATGGCGGACTCGGTGGGCGGGCTGCTGGATGAGCACCTGCCGAAGCATGCCGCTCCCGGCGACTGGAATCTCAAGGGGCTCGCCGAGGCAGTGCTGCGCGATTTCAACGCGCGCATCGATCCGGAAGGCTGGCTCAGGCAGGAGCCGGAGCTCGAAGAACAGGCCCTGCGCGAGCGGGTGCTACGCGCCGTCGACGAGACTTACGAGGCCAAGGTGGCGCGCATCGGCGCGCCCGTCATGCGTCACGTCGAGAAGGACGTGATGCTGCAGAAACTCGATCAGCACTGGCGCGAGCACCTGGCGGCGATGGATTACCTGCGTCAGGGCATTCACCTGCGCGGCTACGCGCAGAAAGACTACCGCTTCGAGTTCAAGCGCGAGGCGTTCGAGCTGTTTGCCGCCATGCTCGATCGCGTCAAGTTCGAGACCTCCTCGGTGATGGCGAAGATCGAGATCCGCACCCAGGAGGAGATCGACCGCGAGGAGGAGGAGCGGCGGCGGCGCCTGATGCGCGCGCTGCAGGCGCAGCACGCTGAAGTGGGCTCGCTGCTCGCCGGCGAGCCCCAGGGCGAGCGCGCGGCCGAGACGGGTGCGGACCTGATCGCCGCCCCGGGGGCGGCAGCGGCGCGCCCGGGCGCACGGTCCCCGCCGCCTCCACCGCCGGCCCCCGAGCCCTCGGGCACCTTCGTGCGCGGCGAGCGCAAGGTCGGACGCAACGAGCCGTGCCCCTGCGGCTCGGGCAAGAAGTACAAGCACTGTCACGGCGCGCTCTCGAGCGTGGAATAGCGGGACCGAAGCGCCGGTGCGCGCCGCGAAGCCCGTGATCCTGGTCGTGGCCGCCGCACTCTACGACGGCGAGGGCCGCGTGCTGATCGCTCAGCGTCCGCACGGCCGGCATCTCGCCGGGCGCTGGGAATTTCCCGGCGGCAAGGTGGCACCGGGTGAGCCGGAAGCCGCGGCGCTCGCGCGCGAGCTGCGCGAGGAGCTCGGCGTGCAAGTCATCGCCAGTCGCCCGCTGATGCGCCTCGAGCACGCTTACGACGACCGCCGCGTGGAGCTCTCGATGTGGATCGTCGAGCGCTTCGCGGGCGCTGCGCGCGGGCTCGACGGGCAGCTTCTCAAGTGGGTCGCACCCGCGCGCCTCGCCGAGGAGGATCTGCTCGAGGCCGATCGGCCGTTCGTCGAGGCCCTGCAGCGTCTGCCGCCGCCGCAGGGCCGTGTACAATGACCGCCGTCAGGCAATCAGGAATCACATGGCAGGCCCCAACGATCTTCCCGACATCGAGCTGGACCCGAAGAGTCTCTATCGTGAGGACGTCTTCACCGACCGCCGTGCCGGCAGCATCCGGCGCCTGACGCCCGTCACGGCCGACGGCGCGGTGGATCCCTCTCGCCCGGTGCTGTTCTCGGGCCAGACTCAGCTGCTCACCCCCGCGGGCGTCCTGCCGCTCGGCTTCGAGATCGAGGCGCGTACGCTCGAGGAGGCGCTGAAGAAATTTCCTGAGGGCGTCAAGATCGCGCTCGAGCAGGCGATCGACGAGGCGCGTGAGCTGCGCCGCGAGGCGGCCTCGCGCATCGTCGTGCCGGAGGTCGGCGGCGGCGGCATCGGGCCGGGCCCGGGACCGGTCGCGGGCGGCGGCAAGATCAAGTTCCCCTGAGGAGAGATGCCGCGGCTAAGGACCGCCGGCGGCGAGGGAAGCTCATGATTCTCGAGCGCTTCCGGTGGATCGTTCCGGCGTGCGCGGCCTCGCTCCTCGGGGCGTGCCTTTCGGCGCAGATCGGCAACCGCGAGCCGCTTCCCGGCCCGGGCCCGGGCGGCAAGCCGATGCGCACCGCGACCGACACTGCGATCGGGCTGCCGCCGGTGGGGACCGCGCCGGTCTATCCGGTGACCGCGCGGGTCGATGTCGCCGACAACTTCTTCGGCACGCGGGTCGCCGACCCCTACCGCTGGCTCGAGAATCTCGGCTCGCCGGCGGTGCAGCAATGGGTCGCGGCGCAGAACGCCGTCTCGCGTCCGCGGCTCGACTCGATCCCGCAGCGCTCGTGGCTCAAGGCCCGCCTCACGGAGCTCTGGAACTACGAGCGCTTCGAGGTGCCGGTCAGGCGCGGTGGACACTATTTCTACCTGCACAACGACGGGCGGCAGAACCAGAGCGTGCTGTTCGTCGCCGATGCGCTCGAGTCTCCCGGGCGCGTGCTGTTCGATCCGAACGCCGTTCGCGCGGACGCGACCGTCGCGATCTCCGAGTTCACGCCCGACGAGCAGGGTGAGCTGGTCGCCTACGCCGTATCCGACGGCGGTACCGACTGGCAGGTCTGGCGCTTCCGCCGGGTGAGCGACGCCAACGACCTCGCCGATGCGCTGCACTACACGAAATTCTGGGGCGTCTCCTGGGCTCACGACGGCTCGGGCGTCTACTACAGCCGCTACCCGGCGCTCGCCGACGGCAAGGGCGACGACTCGGGAAGACCGGCGCTGTACTTTCACCGGCTCGGAACGGCGCAGGAGGAGGACCGGCTCGTCTACGCGGTCACCGACCATCCGACCCGCATTCCCTCCGGCCGGGTCACCGACGATGGACGGTACCTCGTCATCACGGAGTTCGACGGCTACGAGAAGAACGGCGTCGACCTTCTCGACCTGCGCTCACCTCGTGCGAAGGTGGCGCCATTGTTCGCGGCGTGGGATGCGCTCTACACCTTCATCGGCTCGCGCGGCGATGAGCTCTACTTCCGCACGACCAGGGACGCCCCGCGGGGTCGCGTCATCGCGGTCGACGCGCGCGCGCCGGGGACCTGGCGCACGGTGGTGCCGGAGGCAAGCGCCGCGCTTGAGGAGGCGAGCTACGTCGGCGGGCGCTTCATCGCCCGCTACGTGGAGGATGCGCACGGAATCGCGCGACTCTACGAGGGCGACGGCCGCCCCGTGGGCGAGGTGCCGCTGCCGGGCAAGGGCGGGATCGAGGGCTTTCACGGCAAGGTCCGGCAGACCGAGACCTTCTTCAGCTACACCGACTTCCTGACGCCGCGCCGCATCTATCGGCTGGACGTGCCCGCGGACCAGGTGACGCTGTGGCGCGAGCCGCGCGTGCCCGCCTCGACCACCGCGTACCTCACCGAGCAGGTGTTCTATACCAGCAAGGACGGTACGCGCGTGCCGATGTACATCACGCACCGGCGCGACCTGGTGAAGGACGGCAACCAGCCGACGCTGCTCTATGGCTACGGCGGGTTCGACGTCTCGCTCACCCCGCAGTACCGCCCGGCGGTGCAGGCGTGGCTCGAGATGGGTGGGGTGTACGCCGAGGCGAACCTGCGCGGCGGCGGCGAGTACGGCGAGGCCTGGCACAAAGCCGGCACGCTGGTCCACAAGCAGCAGGTGTTCGATGACTTCATCGCCGCGGCCGAGTACCTCATCGAGCAGCACTACACCCGTCGCGCGCGCTTAGGGATCTACGGACGCAGCAACGGGGGGCTCCTGGTCGGCGCGGCGCTCACGCAGCGGCCGGACCTGTTCGCCGCGGCGCTGCCCGCGGTGGGCGTGCTCGACATGCTGCGCTACCAGACGGCGAGCGCGAACGCGCGCCAGTGGTCGTCGGACTACGGGCTCGCCGAGGCGAGCCCGGAGCTCTTCAACGCGCTCTACGCCTACTCTCCCTATCAGAACGTGAAGAAGGGCACCTGCTACCCGCCGACGCTGATCACGACCGCCGACCACGACGATCGTGTCGTGCCCTGGCACAGCTACAAGTTCGCCGCCGCGCTGCAGGCAGCCCAGTCCTGCCCGAACCCCATTCTCATCATGGTCGAGACGCGCGCCGGTCACGGTGCCGGCAAGCCGGTGTGGATGCAGGTCGACGATTACGCCGACCAGTGGGCGTTTCTCGCCAGGTGGCTGGACGTGCCGGCGCCCGGGCCCACGGTCGAGCCGGCCCGGCCCGCGCCCTGAGCCTCCCTCAGTCGGGCCTGAGGATGGCCCGGAGGCGCAGCGTCGCCGGATCGAAGACCGCGAGGAGGCGCCGGGTCCCTCCCCACAGGACCATGGTGTCGGGTTGATCCGGTGCCAGCCCGAGCTGGGTCATGCGCTGCCGCAGCGTCTGCTTCTCCCTGCGCGAGAAGGATTTCATCGCCTCGAGCGACTCGAGCTTTGCCCGCAGCTGCGGCAGTCCTTGGTCCCAGGGCCTGAAGTAGCGCGGCATCTGGATCACGTCGGGGTCGCCGGACAGGGTTCCCTTCACGATTCGCTGTGCTACATCCGGGTTCTCAGGCAGCGGCGCCCAGATCCACTGCGGCCGGCTGTACCAGTGCGACGCGAGTGAGGGATTCTCGCGCCGCCCGGTCAGGATATCCGCCGGCTTGAGATCGGACGCCTGCACGAGCTCGAGGCGATCAACGGAGAACGTGTAGTAGAGCGGCCGCCCGAGCCACAGGGTCGTCGTGCCGTAGAGGAGCGCCGCGAGCTGTACGGTCACGATGATGCCGACGTCCCGCGCGAACTCCCGGCGGGCTTTGCGCGGATTGGCGACGATCAGGGTCAGGGTAGGCCCGAGCACCACGTCCACCGTGACCAGGATCGCCGCGACGTGCAGCACGCCCGTGAGATACCAGCCGGGCCACCGATACCATCCGAGGTACAGCACCGCCAGCACCAGGGTCAGTGCGCTGGCGCTTGCCAGGAGATGCAGGCCGAAGGCTTTGAGCCGGAAGTGCACCGTCAGGACGGACCGCGTTGCGGCTCATCGCCAGGCGTCGGCTCCGCATCCGCAGCGGGCCCGGCCTCGCCCGGAATCACCCGCTGCTCCGACAGCCAGGCGCCGAGATCGATCAATCGGCAGCGCTCGCTGCAGAACGGGCGAAAGGGCGCCGCGTCCCATTCGAGCTCACGACGGCACGTCGGACACCTGACCCGGATGGAGCTCACGGTCGCACCAACTCAGCTGCAGCAGGTGAGCGTGAACGGAACGTCTTCCTGCGTCTGGACCGGCCGCGAGGTCAGACCCTTCCAGGCGAGGAAGCGCACGTTGCAGCGATGGTGGCTGCCGCTGATCTCGGGGTACAGCCCAGCGGCGGCGGGGAGCGCGATCCGCAGCAACTGCAGCGAATTGTCCCTCTCGAAGCTGATGTTGCAGGTGCCGCCGCGCGCGATCTCCTCGCGGGCGCGGCCGTTCTGGCGCGTGAGCCAGAGGAGCTCGGCTATTGCATCGCACATCGGCCGCAGCAGCCCGAGCCACTGACCGAAGCTGCGCATGCGCAGCTCGTCCGGCCGGGTGAGCCAGAAGTAATAGTCCGGCAGATCGAACTCGCAGGTGCCACCGGGAATGGTGCTGCGATGCTTGATGGCGTTGAGAAACTCCGAGTCGCGCAGCGGCTGCAAGAGGGCCGAGCCGCCGGTGGTGAGATCGGCGCGCAGCCGGGTGAGATTCGCCGTAAGACTCTTGAGACGCTGCGGATCGACGCCGGGATTGGACTGGAACGCGTTGAGCGTCGCGAGCTCGCTCTCGATCTCCTTGAGCACGTCCGAGCGCACATCCCCGCGCGTCGTGATGGCGAGGATGTCGATCAGGCTCGCAATGGCGGCGCGGCTGCCCCACTGGCTGGCCGTCTCGTTGTGATAGAGCGCCTGGTTATAGAGGAAGTCGAGGCGCAGGAACGTGCGCATGCGCTCGTTGAGCGGCTGCTCGAACACCAGCGTGGCGTCTTCGGTCTCGGGCGCCGGGCCGGCACCGGATTCAAACGCAGCGGACTCGCTCATACCCGTATTGTGCTCGAGCGCGCGAGCCCGAGGTAGCGCGCGTGCAGCGCCGCGACCTGAGTCTCGACGGCGCGCACATCCGCATCGTTGCGGATGACGTCGTGCGCCGCCTTGAGGCGCGCGGCGCGCGGCACCTGTGCGTCCAGGATCCGCTGCGCCTGGGTGCGCGTCGAGCCGTCACGCTGCTGCAGGCGGTGGATCTGCATTTCCTCGTCGCAGTCGATCACCAGCACGCGGTCGACGTGCGCGCCCAGGTTCTTCTCGACCAGGAGCGGAATGACCAGGATCTGATACGGGCCGCCCGCTGCCGCGGAACGGGCCTCCATCGCGGCGCCGATGGCGGGGTGCGTGAGGGCTTCCAGATCCGCGCGCGCGCGTGCGTCGGAGAACACGATGTCGCGCAGCGCCGGGCGGTCGAGGCGGCCGTCGGGCGTGAGGATCCCCCGGCCGAAGCGCTCGACCAGACGCTCGAGCGGCGGCTGGCCGGGCTCGACGACCTCGCGCGCGATGCTGTCGCTGTCGAGGATCGGCACGCCGAGCGCAGCGAAGTACTTCGCGGCGGTGGACTTGCCGCTGGCGATACCACCGGTGAGACCGACGCGGAACACCCGCGGGGGAGCGCTGGAGCTCATGGGTGGGGCGCGAAGAGGCCGAGATACGCGTTCACCAGGCGGTGCCCCGACATGAGCATCAGCCACCCGGCGGCCGCGAGAAACGGACCGAAGGCGATCGGCGTCCCGCGCCCCTGGCGACGAATGGCGAGATACGCGATGCCGACGAGCGCGCCCGCCACGGCCGCCACCAGAATCACCGGCAACAGCATCTGCCAGCCGAGCCACGCGCCGAGTGCCGACAGGAGCTTGAAGTCCCCGTACCCCATGCCTTCCTTGCCCGTGAGCAGCCGGAACAGATGATAGACGCTCCACAGGCTGGCGTAACCGGCAATCGCCCCGATCAGGCTGGAGCGCAGGTCCACGGGCACCGAGGCGTCTCCTGCGGACCCCCAGAGGCTCAGGGTGAGCCCGATCCACAGTAGCGGGAGTGTCAGCGCGTCGGGGAGCAGCTGGTGGTCGAGGTCGATGAAAGTAAGGGCGATCAGAAACCAGGTGAGCACCATCGCCGCGAGCGCCGGCAGTCCGAAGCCGAACCTCCACGCCACGAAGCCCGAGAGAATCCCCGTGAGCAATTCCACCAGCGGGTAGCGCACGCTGATCGGTTTGCCGCAGCTCGCGCAGCGGCCCCCGAGGATGAGCCAGGAGACGAGCGGAACGTTCTGCATGGCCGTGATCGGCGCCTTGCAGTTCGGGCAGGCGGAGCGCGGCACGACCAGGTCGAATCGCGCGTGCGGGTGCGTGGCCGGCAGCGTCGCGGCGGCGTCGGCCTCGCTCAGCCCGGCGCACTGCTCGCGCCACTCGCGATCGAGCATGATCGGCAGGCGGTAGATGACGACATTGAGGAAGCTGCCGACCGCGAGCCCCAGCACGACGGAGGTGCCGAGAAATAAGGCGGGCGAGGCGGCGAGCAGCTCGATCACCGACATGCGGGTTCCCAACTTCCAATGAAAACGCCGCGCAGCGCGCGGCGTTTTCCCGAACGCGACCGATATCCGCCCGTCAGACGACCGAACCGAGCTTGAAGATCGGCAGGTACATCGCGATCACGAGGCTGCCGACCAGAACGCCGAGGATCACCATGATCATCGGCTCGAGCAGGCTCGACATGGCGTCCACCGCGTTGTCGACCTCGGCCTCGTAAAAGGTCGCGACCTTGCCCGACATCTCATCGAGCGAACCCGACTCTTCGCCCACCGCGATCATCTGGTTCACCATGTTGGGGAAGAGCCCGGTCTGCTCCATGGCGCGCTGCAGGCGCTGACCGGTAGCGACTTCGTCGCGCATTTTCAGCACTGCGTTCTCGTACACGATGTTGCCGGTGGCGCCCGCGACCGAGTCGAGCGCCTCGACCAGCGGCACGCCGGCTGCGAACATGGTCGAGAGCGTGCGCGCGTAGCGCGCGATCGCCGCCTTGTTGAGGATCGGACCGATCACCGGGATCTTTAGAATGACCCGGTCGAGGAATTCGCGCATCGCCTTCGAGCGCTTCTTGAAATAGATGAACGCCCACACAGTAGCGCCGAGGGCCATGGCAAGAAACACGCCGTCGTGCTGCACGAAGCGCGAGAGATTGATGATCATCTGCGTGAACGCGGGCAGGTCGGCGCCGAATCCCTTGTACAGGCTCTCGAACTGCGGGATCACGAAAATCAGCAGCACGATGGTCACGATCACCGCGACGGCCAGCACCGCGGCGGGGTAGAAGAGAGCCTTCTTCACCTTCTTCTTCAGCGCCTCGGTCTTTTCCTTGTAGGTGGCGACCTTATCAAGGAGTGACTCCAGGGCGCCCGCCTGCTCGCCGGCTTCCACGAGGTTCACGTACAGATCGTCGAAATACAGGGGATGCTTGCCGAGCGCCTCGTGGAGCGAGGTGCCGCCCTCGACGTCCGCTTTGACGTCGAGAATCAGCCTCTGCATCGCGGCTTTTTCGTTGCCCGCGCCGACGATCTCGAAGGCCTGCACCAGCGGAATGCCAGCGGCGAGCATCGTGGCGAGCTGACGGCTGAATATCGCGATGTCTCCGGCATTGACCTTACCGCCCGCGCTTGCCTGCCGCTGCTTGCGGATACGCGAGGGCGCGATGCCCTGACGCCGCAGGTCCGCGCGCAGCGCCGCCTCGTCCGGGGCGAGGCTCTTGCCCTTGATGCGCGCGCCGCGCTTGTCCCTGCCCTCCCAGGCGAAGGGAACGTCGCGCTTGATCGTCCTCAAAGTACCAGTTACTGCTGCGGTCGCCATGAGTCGTTTTCCGTCCTGCCTCACTCCGTCGTGACGCTGTTGATTTCCTCGAGGCTGGTGAGCCCGTTCTTGACCTTCTCGAGCCCGGCGCGCCTCAGATCCCAGACCCCCTCCTTGGCCGCCTGGTCGCCGATCTCGACCGCACTGCCGCCGGCGAGGATGATGCGCGCGATCGCCTCGGTTACCGGCAGCACCTGGTAGATGCCGACTCGCCCCTTGTAGCCGTCGGTGCAGTTCGAGCAGCCCTTCGGCCCGAAGATCTTGAGTCCGGCCGCGACTTCCGCTTGCGTGAAGCCTTCCTTGAGGAGTGCTTCCCGCGGCACATCGAGCGGCTGCTTGCAATGGGTGCACAGGCGCCGCGCGAGGCGCTGCGCGATGATGAGGCTCACCGAGGTTGCGATCGCATAGGGCTTGACACCCATGTCTACCATGCGCGTGAGCGTCTGCGGCGCGTCGTTGGTGTGCAGCGTCGAGAGCACGAGGTGACCGGTCTGCGCCGCCTTGATCGCGATCTCGGCGGTCTCGAGGTCGCGGATCTCGCCGACCATGATCACATCCGGGTCCTGGCGGAGGAAGGCGCGCATCGCCGCCGCGAACGTCAGGCCCACTTTGGCGTTGACGTTTACCTGGTTGACCCCGGGGAGATTGATTTCCGCCGGGTCCTCGGCGGTCGAGATGTTGGTGTCTTCGCGATTGAGGATGTTGAGGCCGGTATAGAGCGAGACCGTCTTGCCGCTCCCGGTGGGGCCGGTGACCAGGATCATGCCCTGGGGCTTGGCCAGGTACTTGGTGTAGAGCTCTTTCTGGAACGGCTCATAGCCGAGCGAGTCGATCCCGAGCATGGCCTGCGCGGGATCGAGAATGCGCAGCACGATCTTCTCGCCGAAGAGCGTCGGGCAGGTGCTCACGCGGAAATCGATGGCGCGGTTCTTCGAGAGCCGCATCTTGATGCGGCCGTCCTGCGGCACGCGTCGCTCCGCGATGTCGAGCCGCGACATGACCTTGAGCCTGGCGGACAGCTTCGGCGCGAGCTGCACCGGTGGCTGCGCGATTTCCTTCAACACGCCGTCCATGCGCAGCCGCACCCGGTAGAGCTTCTCGAACGGCTCGAAGTGAATGTCGGACGCCCCGCGGCGGATGGCGTCCAGCATCACTTTGTTGACGAAGCGCACGATCGGGGCGTCTTCGACATCGTCGCGTGCGATCTTCTCGTCGAGATCCTCCTCGCCGCCCGTGACTTCGAGCGACTCGAGATCGACGTCCGCCTCGTCCGTGAGCGCCGACATCTGGTTGTCGACCTGCTCGAGCGCCCGGTCGATGGCTTTCTGGAGCTTGTCGTCCTCGACGACGACCGCCTCGATGCCGAGGCTGGTCTGGAAACGCAGCTCATCGATCGCGTGCAGGTTGGTGGGATCTGCCACCGCGAGAAACAGCCGCTTGCCGCGCTTGAAGAGCGGAAGGACCCGGTGCTTGGCGAGCAGCTTGTCGCTCACCAGACGGACCGACTCGAGGTCGACGTTCAGTGCATCGAGATCGAACAGTGGCACGCCGAACTCGCTCGCAGCAGCGACGGCGATATCGCGCGCATTGGCCGCACCGCTGGCGACGAGCTGCGTCACGACGCTCGTCTTGCGCTCACGGGCGGCATTCATGGCCTCCTGCATCGCAGCCTCCTCGACCAGGCCGTCCTGGACGAGGCGCTGAGGCAGGCCGCCGAAGCCCGCTCGCGAGGCGCCGAGCGCTGCGGAAGCGTTGTCGTTCATGAGGTTATGGCAAGGCGAGTGCGGCCAAGGAGCCCCTAAGTCTACCGTAGGGAGCGTCTCAAGCAATTGTCAAATACCTACAGCATCGTCAAATCGTCGCACAGCGAGCCCATCTGCTGCGTGATTGGCCTCCCAAAAGAGGAAGCACCCCGCCGAAGGGGCTGCAGAGGTGGTCGGGGGGCCTCGCCGCGTCGCTCCCGCGCCCTGGATCACGCTTGAGCCCCCAAAAAAAGAAGCCCCTCCGGGGAGGGGCTTCCGAGTCAGTCGTCAGACTCGCGAGGAATGCAGAATTACTTGCACTCCGTCGGAGCGTAGCGTGCCGGCACCGTGCCCACGCCAGCAATCATCGCGGGCGCGCGCGTTGTCGCTGTCGTCGAGGTAACCGACGCGCACGACCAGTCGATGGCGCCAGTATTCGCACCACCGTTGGCACTCAGCAGAGCATAGGCGCCGCCCACGTTGATCTGCGGGGTGAGCACCAGCGTGAGGCCGTTCAGCTGCGGCGTGTTCGCACCGTAGAAGATGGTGGTAATGCCGTTCGCGGGATTGATTGTAATGTTGGCCACGTACTTGGAAGGAGTCCAGCCGGCAGTCCAGGCGACCGAAGCGGCGTTGACGCCGTTAACGCCATTCGACTGGTAGCTTTCCGACACGGCCGTCTTGGCCGATGCCGCGAGGTTAAGACCTTCCGTGACTTTCGAACGCACCGTGTAATCCTGGTACGCGGGAATGGCGATGGCCGCCAGAATGCCGATGATCGCAACCACGATCATCAACTCGATCAGGGTGAAACCCTTTTGCACAGCCTTCATTGAAAAACTCCTGAGATTGGGTATGAGTCAGCGGCGCAAAAAAGGCGCCCGGGAACAGAATGAGCAAGGCGCGTGCCAAAGTCCCTTGTCGGCTTTAACTAACTGATCTGAATAGGGATTACTCCGTAGCTCGGCGACCCGGAGTTGACTTAGTTCTGTCGCAGACTGACGCCACCGGCTGAAGTTCTGGTCACAAAGTGACCCAAAGCGTCACCTGTACCGTAACGCCGTGTTACTCGATTCCGAGCTTTTTAATGC
>DASQIC010000015.1:0-26601 GCA_035631755.1 Steroidobacteraceae bacterium | reverse complement strand
CACCGGGTACCAACACGCTGGACGCGGCGACCTTCGGCGACCGCGTGTGGCTCGGCTTCGACGATACCCAGGGCGAGCAGCACCAGGTATTCATCTCCGCCACCGGACCCGGCTCGGTGAGCGCGCGGCGCATCGAGAGCGGCGAGTACGGCCAGCGCAGTGCGCCGGTCGAGCCGCGCATCCGCGGCGCCTGGCAGCTGAGCCGCGATGGTTACCGCATCGAGCTGCGCGTGCCGCTGTCCATGAACGGCCACAGCTTCGGCATCCTGGTCGACGACCGCGATGCGCGCGGCGCCGCGCCGGTGAGCTACGGCACGCTGCGCAGCGACGACCTGCATACCCTCGGGCGCCTGATCGTCGCATCCCCGGAGCTCAGCCCGTACCTGACCCAATTCCTGCAGCCGGGCCTGAAGCTCGCGGTCAGCTCCCCCGCCGGGCGGGTGCTGGCGCGCGCCGACGCGCTGGCGCAGCCGCTGACGCTCGCTCGCGAGACGCCGGTCCTGGCGAGCCTCTACCGGCGCTTCGTCGACCGCCCGGGCGAGCGGCAGGTGCTCGAGTCGACCGCGCCCGTCTACGACCGCGATCACGCCGCCGTGATCGGCAGCCTCGAGGTGACGCAGACCGCCGACCGCTGGATCCGGCTGCGCGATCACGCCCTCACGCGCATGCTCACCTTCACCCTCGCGACCAGCCTCGTGGCGGTGGTGGCGATGTTCGCGTTCGCCGCCTGGCTGGCGCTGCGACTGGCGCGCCTGCGCAGCGCCAGCGAGTCGGCGCTTACGCGCTCGGGTCTGGTCACGAGCTTTCCCGAGACCGAGGCGCGCGACGAGCTCGGCGACGTCGCCCGCAGCTTCTCGACGCTGCTCGCGCGCCTCAACGAGTACACCAGCTACCTGCGCACGCTCGCCGGCAAGCTGGCGCACGAGATCCGCACGCCGCTCACCATCGTGCGCTCCTCGCTCGACAACCTGGACAGCGAGCCGGTCGGCGCGGAGGCCCGGGCCTACCTCACCCGCGCGCGCCAGGGGAGCGAGCGGCTGAACGCCATCCTGCTCGCCATGGGCGCGGCGACCCGGGTCGAGGAAGCCATCGGCGGGGCGGAGCGCGTCACCTTCGATCTGGTGCCCGTGCTCGGCTCCGCGGTGGCGGCCTACCGCGGCGCGTTCCCCGGGCGCGAGTTCCTGGCCGAGCTGCCCGCCGGCCCGGTCAGCCTCGACGGCGCGCCGGACCTCATCGTGCAGCTGCTCGACAAGCTCATCGACAACGCGGTGGACTTCAGCCCGGCCGGCGCCCGCATCACGGTGCGGCTGCGCCTCGAGCCCGAGGCCGCGGTCATCGAGGTCGAGAACCCGGGCCCGCCCCTGCCCCGGCACGTGGAGGGCCGCCTGTTCGAGTCGCTGTGGCAGTCCCGGCCCGACGGGGACAGCCGCCCGCATTTCGGGCTCGGACTTTACATAGTGCGGCTGATCGCCGAATTCCACGGGGGTGAGGCCGCCGCCCGCAACCTCGAGGACGGGAGCGGGGTGCGGGTCAGCGTGCGGCTGGCCCGCTAGGCACGGCTGTCGACAAATAGAGACATGGTTTTCTCCTCTGGAGTGAGTACAATTGATGATGGAAGGTACCGTCGCTAAAAGAATTTCTGACCCACTCCGGTCAGGTTGTGGCGGCGGTGATGCAGATAAGCTGCGGCGACAGAGGAAGGTTTAAAACAGAAACTCGGGGATCGACGCGGGCACGGGTACGACAACGCCAAACTTGTTGGGGTTGTCAGGAACGACACAACGCGTGGATGAACACGCGGGCCTCGCGATAGAAGCCGGAGCGATGGCTCCAAGCGTTTCAGCCGGAAAGTCTAGATGCTCGTGATGACGCGACATGCCGGAGCGCTGCGCCGACTCATCTGGGTCTGACACGCGCGCCCCGGGACGAGCTGACAGCGACCCACCGGGTCATTCGAGGCGACGACGATCAAAACCCCGCTCCCTGAGCGGGGTTTTTTTGCCCGCAGCAGACCGGCCCGGGCAGCTCCGACTCAACGGCGTTTGCGCCGCAGCATGCTGGTTGCGGAGCGCCGGCTGGCTGTGATTTCTAAGGACGCTAGCCGACGCGCAGATAGCCGAGTATGCCGCGCGCCGCCTCGCGTCCTTCGAACACCGCCGTGACCACCAGGTCCGAGCCGCGCACCATGTCCCCGCCGGCGAACACGCGCGGGTTGGTGGTCTGGAAGGCCTGCGCCTGCGCCGCCGAGACGCGCACGCGGCCGTTGTCGTGCACGCGGATCGCGTGCTCGGCCAGCCACGCAGGCGGGCTGGGCACGAAACCGAAGGCGATGATGACGGCATCGGCGGGCACGATGTGCTCCGAGCCCGGCAGCGCCTCCGGCACGCGCCGCCCGCGCGCATCCGGTGCGCCGAGGCGCGTCTCCACCAGCTTCACCCCCTCGACGCGCTCGGCGCCGACGATCTCGATCGGCTGGCGGTTGAACAGGAACTCCACGCCCTCCTCGCGGCTGTTCCTGTAGTCGCGCCGCGAGCCGGGCATGTTGTGCTCGTCACGCCGGTAGGTGCAGGTCACTGACACGGCGCCCTGGCGCAGGGCGGTGCGGTTGCAGTCCATGGCCGTATCGCCGCCGCCCAGCACCACCACGCGCCGGCCGCGCATGCTGATCAGGCCCTGCGCCGCACCCGGCAGCGCCAGCTCGTAGTTGATGTTGGATATGAGGAAGGTCAGCGCTTCGTGCACGCCGGGCAGTTCCTCGCCGGCGAAGCCGCCGCGCACGCTGCCGTAGGCGCCCATGCCGAGGAACACCGCGTCGTACTCGCCGAGCAGCCGCTCGAAGCCGAAGTCGGTGCCGACCTCGCAGCCGAGGCGGAACTCGACGCCCATGCCCTGCATGATCTCGCGCCGCGTCTCCACGACCTCCTTCTCCAGCTTGAACGGCGGGATGCCGAAGGTGAGCAGTCCGCCGATGCGCGGATGGCGGTCGAACACGACCGGCTGCACGCCGTTGCGCACCAGGATGTCGGCGCACGCAAGTCCCGCCGGTCCCGCCCCGACCACCGCCACGCGCTTACCCGTGGCGCGCACGTGCGACATGTCGGGACGCCAGCCGCGCCTGAGTGCCTCGTCGGTGATGTACTTCTCGATGGCGCCGATCGTGACCGCCCCCAGGCCGTCGTTGAGGGTGCAGGCCCCCTCGCACAGGCGATCCTGCGGGCAGATGCGCCCGCAAACTTCCGGCAGCGAGTTGGTCTTGTGTGACAGCTCCGCGGCCTCGAACAGGTTGCCCTCCTCGATCAGCTTCAGCCAGTTGGGGATGTAGTTGTGGACCGGGCACTTCCACTCGCAGAACGGGTTGCCGCAGGCGAGGCAGCGGCCGGCCTGGCTGGCGGCGCCCGCGGCGTCGTAGGGCGAGTAGATCTCGCGGAAATCCCTGAGCCGCGCCTCGACGCTCGCCTTGGCCGGCTCGGCGCGCGGGGTGTCGAGGAACTGCAGGTTCTTGTCGGCCATGTCCGCCCGCTGACGCCTCAGGCCGCGCGCCGCAGATTCTCGATGAGCGAGTCGATGGAGGCGGCCTTGGGCTTGACCACCCAGAACTTGTGCAGGAACGTGCGCAGGTCCGCGCTCACCTCCTCGGCCCAGGGGCTGCCGGTCTCCTCGACGTGCCGCGCGAGCAGCCCCTCGAGGTGCTGCACGTGCGATTGCATCGCCTCGGGATGAATGCGGCTGATGTCGATCAGCTCGTGGTTGTAGCGATCGACGAAGTTGCGCTCGAGGTCGAGCACGTAGGCGAAGCCGCCGGTGAAGCCGGCGCCGAAGTTGACGCCGGTACGCCCGAGCACGCACACGGCACCGCCCGTCATGTACTCGCAGCAGTGGTCCCCGGCGCCCTCGATCACGGCCACTGCCCCGGAATTGCGCACCGCGAAGCGCTCGCCGGCCACACCGGCCGCGTACAGCTCACCGCCGGTCGCGCCGTACAGACAGGTGTTCCCCATGATGACCGTGTCGCGGGCCGCGAAGCGCGCACCACGCGGGTGGCGCAGCACGATGCGTCCGGCCGTCATGCCCTTGCCGACGTAGTCGTTGGCGTCGCCCTCGAGATACAGGTGCAGCCCGCCGGCGTTCCACACCCCGAAGCTCTGCCCGGCGCTGCCGGTAAAGCGCACCGTGAGCGGCGCGCCCTCCATGCCGTAGTTGCCCCAACGCCGCGCGATCTCGCCGGAGACGCGTGCGCCGATCGAGCGGTTGAAGTTGCTGAGCTGGTAGTGCCACTCGCCGCCGGCCTTGCCCTCGATGGCGCTCAGCATGTCGCGCACCATGCGCTCGGCGAGCTCGCCGCGGTCGAAGGGCGCGTTGCGCTCGGTGACGCAGAAGCGGGGCGCGTCGCTCGCCAGACCGGCGCTCGACAGGATCGGCGTGAGATCGAGCTTGCGCTGCTTCGGCGTCGCGCCCGGCAGCACCTCGAGGTACTCGGTGCGGCCGATGATCTCCTCGAGCGTACGCGCGCCGAGGCTGGCGAGGATCTCGCGCACCTCCTCGGCCACGAACCGGAAGTAGTTGATCACCATCTCGGGGAGCCCGGTGAAGTACTTCGAGCGCAGCACCGAGTGCTGGGTCGCCACCCCGGTGGCGCAGTTGTTGAGATGGCAGATCCTCAGGTACTTGCACCCCAGAGCCACGATGGGCGCGGTGCCGAAGCCGAAGCTCTCCGCACCGATGACGGCGGCCTTCACCACGTCGAGCCCGGTCTTCAGCCCCCCGTCGGTCTGCAGCCGCACCCGATGGCGCAGCTCGTTCACGCGCAGCGTCTGGTGCGTCTCGGCGAGTCCGAGCTCCCACGGCGTGCCGGCGTACTTGATGGAGGAGAGCGGACTCGCCCCGGTGCCGCCGTCGTAGCCGGAGATGGTGATGAGATCGGCATAGGCCTTGGCGACTCCCGCCGCCACGGTGCCGACGCCGGGCTCGGCGACCAGCTTCACCGAGACGAGAGCGGCGGGGTTCACCTGCTTGAGATCGAAGATCAGCTGCGCCAGATCCTCGATGGAGTAGATGTCGTGGTGCGGGGGGGGCGAGATGAGCCCCACGCCTGGCCGGGCGAAGCGCAGCGTGGCGATCATCTCGTTGACCTTGTGACCCGGCAGCTGCCCGCCTTCGCCGGGCTTGGCACCCTGAGCGATCTTGATCTGCAGCACCTCGGCATTCACCAGGTACTCGGTGGTCACGCCGAAGCGCCCGGACGCCACCTGCTTGATGCGCGAGTTCCTCTCGGTGCGGTAGCGCGCCGGATCCTCCCCACCCTCGCCCGAGTTCGAGCGGGCTCCCAGGCGGTTCATGGCGATGGCGAGCGCCTCGTGCGCCTCGGGCGAGAGCGCCCCGAGCGACATGCCGGCGCTGTCGAAGCGCGCCAGCACCGCCTCGGCCGGCTCGACCTCCGCGAGCGCGATCGGCTGCCGGGAGGACGTGAGTGCGAGCAGATCGCGCAACGTCGATGCCGGACGAGCGTTCACCAGCCGCGCGAATTCCCGGTAGAGCCCGTAGTCCCCGGAGATCACCGCCGCCTGCAGCGCCGCGACCACGTCCGGGTTGTACATGTGGTACTCCCCGCCGTGCACGTACTTGAGGAGCCCCCCCTGCGCGATCGGCTCGCGCGGGTTCCAGGCGCGCGCCGCGAGCTCGCGGGCGTCGGCCTCGAGATCCTCGAAGTCCGCTCCCTGCACGCGGCTCTCGGTGCCGGTGAAGCACAGCTCCACGACCTCCTCCGCGAGCCCCACGATCTCGAACAGCTGCGAGCTGCGGTAGCTCGAGATGGTCGAGATGCCCATCTTCGACATGATTTTGAACAGCCCCTTGCGCAGCCCCGCCCGGTAGCTGCGCCCGAGCTCGAGCCGCGCCGCGAAGTCGAGCTTCACCCGCCCGCGGCGCATCATCTCGAACAGCACCTGGTAGGCCATGTAGGGATACACGGCGGTCGCGCCGTAGCCGATCAGGCAGGCGAAGTGGTGCGGCTCGCGCGCCGTGCCCGTCTCGACCAGCAGGTTGCACTTGCAGCGCAGCCCGAGCTTCACCAGGTGCTGGTGCACCGCGCCGGTGACCAGCAGCGCGTGCGCGGGAATGCGCCCCCGCACCAGATAGCGGTCCGAGAGCAGCAGCACGAGCTTGCCCTCGCGCACCGCACTCTCGGCCTGGGCGGTGAGCCGCAGGATCGCACGCTTCAGGCCCTCCGCCGGCTCGTACTGCAGGTCGAGGAATTCGTGGCTGACTTCCTCGAGCGCCAGGATCTGGCGCAGCTTCCTTTGCGAGAGGATCGGCGAGCCGAGCACGATCTGGCGCGCGTGCTCCGGGGCCGGCAGGAAGATGTTGCACTCCGGCCCGATCTGCGTCTGCAGCGACATGACGATCGATTCGCGCAGCGAGTCGATCGGCGGGTTGGTCACCTGGGCGAACTGCTGGCGGAAGTAGTCGTAGAGCGGGCGCACCCGGTGCGACAGCACCGGCATCGGGGTGTCATCCCCCATCGAGCCCACCGCCTCGTTCTCGTCTTCGGCGAGCACGCGGATGATGTCGTCGCGCTCCTCCTGGGTGATGTTGAACATCTTCTGATAGAGCGCGAGCTTCTCCCGGTCCATCGGCTCGGCCGCGAGGCGCGGGTCGACCAGGTCGCTCTCGAGGTAACGCACTCCCTGGCGCAGCCAGCTCTTGTACGGATGGCGGGTCTTGAGGATCTGGTCGATGTCGCTCGAGGCGAGCAGCTGCCCGCTGGCAAGATCGAGGGCGATCATGTCGCCGGGTCCGAGCTTGCCCTTGCGCAGCACGTCCTCGGGCGCGTAGTCCCATACGCCGGCTTCCGAGGCGACCGTCAGCCAGCCGTTGCGCGTCAGCACGTAGCGCGCCGGCCGCAGCCCGTTGCGATCGAGCGTGCAGATCGCGTAGCGGCCGTCGGTGAGCGCGACTCCGGCCGGACCGTCCCACGGCTCCATGTGCACCGAGTAGTACTCGTAGAAGGCGCGCAGCTCGGGGTCGATCGAATCGAGCCCGTGCCAGGCGGGCGGGATCAGCAACCGCATGGCGTGCAGCGGGTCGAGCCCGCCCATCAGCAGCACCTCGAGCATGTTGTCGAGGCTCTGCGAGTCGGAGCCCTCGAGCGACACCAGCGGCAGCACCTGCTGCAGCTCCGGAAGCAGCGGCGTCGCGAGCAGCGGCCCGCGCGCCGTGGCCCAGTTGCGATTGCCGCGCACGGTATTGATCTCGCCGTTGTGGGCGAGATAGCGGTAGGGGTGCGCCAGGCGCCACTGCGGCAGCGTGTTGGTGGAGAAGCGCTGGTGGAACACCGCCACCGAGGACTCGAGGCGCGCATCCTCGAGATCCGGGTAGAACTGCGTGAGGTGCTGCGGCATCACCATGCCCTTGAACACGATGGTGCTCGCCGAGAGGCTCGGGACGTAGAACGCCGGGTCGCGCTCGAGCGCCTTCTCGGCGAAGCGCCGCGCCATGAAGAGCCGGCGATTGAACGCCGCCTCCTCGAGCGCGGGGTCGGGGCAGTTCACGTAGAGCTGCTCGATCGCGGGCAGCGTCTTCAGTGCCTCCGGGCCACAGGCCTGCGGATCGAGCGGCACCACGCGCCAGCCGGCGACTTCGAGGCCCTGGCGGGCGATCTCGTGCGCGAGCGTGGCGCGCGCGCGCTGCGCCGCGGGCGCCTCGCGCGACAGGAACACGAGTCCCGAGGCGAAGCGCCCGGCGAGGCCGATGCCGGCCTCGGCGGCCAGCGCACGCAGGAAGCCCTCGGGACGCTTCAGCAGCAGTCCGCAGCCGTCACCGGTCTTGCCGTCGGCGGCGATGGCGCCCCGGTGGGTGAGGCGCTTGAGCGAGGCGATGGCGGTACGCACCAGCGCGTGGCTCGGTGCATCGTCGAGGCTGGCGATCAGCCCGAAGCCGCAGCTGTCGCGCTCATACGCCTCTTTATAGAGTCCCCGCTCCGGAGCTTTCATGGCAACGATCCCGATTTCGTGGTCGGCGCCGGCCACGGCCGGGCCGCGGGGGTGAGCCACCCGCACACCCGGAAGTCAGCCGGCAATTCGTGCGCTCGGGAGATCCGCGGAACATCGCGTGTCCGCGAATGAGCAGTCGCAGCCACGGGGGGAGCGCTAGTCCCGCCAGCCCGTCGCTCGACTGTGTTGCACCGTCACTATGCGTTCGATAATACCGGCCCGGGACGCTCTTGCAAGCGCTCGCTCACCGGAATTGCTCGCGAGCACGCCACGTATCGGGCGGGCAGAAATGGGGTAATTACGCGATTATTACCCTGTTTATCGGTCGCACGATCACGCCGTCGCCCGACCGGTACTGCACATGAATTTCCGGCGCGCGCAAACGGCAGCGCATGCGGCGCGCGCGCCTCTTGCATCGTGCGCCGGGCTGCCGCAACATGCGCGCCGCCGCCAGTCTCCGGCGGCGAGCGAGGTGCTGGCACCGCGATGAAGCAACGCAAAGTGTCGACTGACAGCGACCTTGGGTCCCCGCTTCAACGTCTCAACGAGTATCTGGAGAGGAATTTCCCCGACTTCTTCGCCGAGGCACGCTTCCAGGTCGGCGACGACGATTACTTCCTGTACGCCCGCTTCGGGCAGTATCTCGCCCGGATCATCGAGCAGAACCGCGCCTCCGCCCCCCTGATCAGCCGTGGCTTCACCGTGCTGAACCGCATGGCGCGCGCCTCGATGCGTCACCCGCGCATCCGGGAAATGCTGGTCTCCGGGCCCCTGGAGTACATCGTCGATGCGCCGAAAGCACGGGCCCTGGCGCGCAAGCGCCTGTCCGTCGCGGCGCAGGGGTACCTCGAGAGCCTGTGCGAGTGAGCTGACCGGCCGGCGGCACCATCGCTAGGGCCCGGCGGGCGGCTCGCGTGCCGTGAGCTCGAGCGTGAGCCGCTCCGTGCGCCGCACGATGCCGAGGGCGAGGAGGCTCCCCGGCGGTACCAGGCCAAGCTCCCGGTGCAGCGCGTCGATGCCGTCGACGGCGCGCTCGTTGACGCCGACGATCAGATCTCCGGGCCGCAGGTCCGATTCGGCCGCGGGCCCGGCCGGCTCGCGCGACAGCACCTCGACGGCACGCTCGCTCGCGAGCGAGAGCGCCCGCACCAGCCGGCGGTCGAGCGGCCGGTCGCGGGCGGCGATGCCGAGCCAGGCGCGCCGCACGCGCCCGTGGGCGAGGATCTGCGTCAGCACCCACTGGGCGGTCGCGGCCGGAACCGCGAAGCCGATGCCCTGCGCCATCGGGATGATCGCGGTGTTGATGCCGGTGACGGCGCCGCGGGCGTCGACCAGCGGCCCGCCGGAATTTCCGGGGTTGAGCGCGGCGGTGTGCTGCACCACCCCTTCGATCAGCCGGCCCTGGCGGCTGCGCAGTGAGCGTGCGAGTGCGCTCACCACCCCGGCCGACACGGTCGACTCGAACCCGAAGGGATTGCCGACCGCCACCACGAGCTGACCCACCCGCAGCCGTTCGCTGCCCGCGAGCTGCGCATAGGGAAGCGACCCGGCCTGGGCCCGCAGCACCGCGAGGTCGGTGGCCGGGTCGCGGCCGGCGACCACGGCGGCGACGCTGCGCCCGTCGACGAATGACACGCGCGCCCGGTCGACGCGCTCGACGACGTGCTCGTTGGTGAGCAGGTACCCGTCCGGCGTCACCACCACGCCGGAGCCCGCGCCGCCGCGCGCGCGCGCGGCCTCCTCGGCGCCGCCGGTGTAGACGCTGACCACCGCCGCACCGACACTCTCGACCGCGCCGACCACGGCCGCGGAATACGCATCGAGCGGCTCACCCGGGGCTTGCATCGGGGAGGCATGGGGACCGCCGGCCCCGAACTCAAGACCGCGCGGCGCCGATTCCTGCCAGAATCGCCGCCGACCCGCATGATTTCGCTCGCCCAAACCGCGATCCTGCTGGCCGCCGCCGTGGTGGCGGTCTCGCTGTTTCGCTTCCTGCGGCTCTCCTCGATCCTCGGTTACGTCGCCGCGGGACTCGTGATCGGCCCGTGGGGCCTGAATCTGGTCGGCAACGTCGGCCGCCTGCTGCAGGTGTCGGAGTTCGGGGTGGTGCTGCTGCTGTTCGTGATCGGGCTGGAGCTGCAGCCGACACGGCTGTGGGTCATGCGGCGCATCGTGTTCGGGCTCGGGGCGCTGCAGGTCGCGAGCTGCACCGTGGTGCTCGGCCTTGCTGCCTGGTGGCTCGGCGCAGCGCCGATCGCCGCCGGCATCCTCGGCTTCGGGCTGTCGCTCTCCTCCACGCCGCTCGTGCTGCAGGTGCTGGCCGAGCGCGGCCAGCTCAAGACGCAGCACGGGCGCGCGGCCTTCGGCGTGCTGCTGTTCCAGGACCTGGCGGTGCTGCCGGTGCTGGCGGTGCTGCCGCTGCTCTCGCCCCTCGGCACGGCGCATCCGGGCGGGGGCGAGTGGTGGATGGGCCTCCTGAAGCTGCTGCTGGTGATCGCGGCGGTCATCATCGGGGGCGGCCGGCTGCTGCTGCGGCCGGCGCTGCGCATCGTGGCGCGCGTGCAGGTGGCGGAGGTGTTCACCGCGGCCGCGCTCCTCACGGTGATCGCGACGGCGCTGATCGCGAATCGGGCGGGCCTGTCGATGTCGCTCGGGGCGTTTCTCGCCGGCGTGCTGCTCGCCGACAGCGAGTTCCGCCACGAGCTCGAGGCGGACCTCGAGCCCTTCAAGGGGCTGCTGCTGGGGCTGTTCTTCATCGCCGTCGGGATGTCGGCCAATCTCGGCCTGCTGAGGACCGAGCCGTGGACGCTGCTCGCGCTCACCGCGGGCTTCCTCGGGGTGAAAGTGCTGGTGGTCGCCGGCATCGGCCACTTCGCGCGCTACCGGAGCCCGTCGGCCTGGAGCCTCGCCTTCGCGCTGCCGGCGGGGGGCGAGTTCGCCTTCGTGCTGTTCACGCTGGCGGCGCGCCAGCGCATCCTCTCGCAGACTGTAGCCGATCTGCTGGTACTCGCCGTGACGCTGTCGATGATGCTCGGCCCGCTGCTCCTCATCGCCGAGGAGTCGCTGCGCGAGCGCTTCCGCGCGGCCGCCGCGCCCTCCTACGACGCGATCGACGAGCACGACATCCCGGTCATCATCGCCGGCTTCGGCCGCTTCGGCCAGATCGTGGCGCGCATCCTGCGCCTCAGGCAGCTGCCGTTCACGGCCCTCGACAGCAGCCAGACCCACGTCGACTTCGTGCGCCGCTTCGGCAACAAGGTCTATTACGGCGACGCCTCGCGACTCGATCTGCTGCGGGCCGCGGGGGCGGCGAGCGCGCGCATCCTGGTGCTGGCGGTCGATGACGTCGACGCCTCGGTGCGGATCGCGAATCTGGTGCGCGAGCATTTCCCGAATCTCAGGATCTTCGCGCGCGCCCGCAACCGCCAGCATGCCTTCGCGCTCATGGATGCAGGCGTCAGCGCGATCGTCCGCGAGACCTACGCCTCGAGCCTCGAGATGGCGGGCCGCGTGCTCGAGGCGCTCGGCGAGAGCGCGAGCTCGGCGCGCGATACGGTGCGCCGCTTCCGCACACACGACGAGGCGACACTCGCGGCCCAGTATCGCGTCAAGGAGGACGAGTCGAAGTTCATCGCCACTTCGCGCGAGGCCGCGCAGCAGCTCGAGAAGCTGTTCGCAGCCGACGAGGCCAGGCCCGGAACGCCCGATGGATGAGGCGCGGGCGCTGCGCGAGTACTGGTTCGGCCCGCTGCCACTCACGGCCGAACGCCTCCAGGAGCGCCTGCGGTTCTGGTTCGGGTCGGGGGACGAGGAGGAACGCCGGCGCCACGACCAGGAGATCCGCACGCGCTTCGGCGCGCTGCTCGAGCAGGCCGCAGGCGGGCAGCTCGAGAGCTGGGCGCATGGACCGCGCCGGCGCCTGAGCCTCGTCATCCTCCTCGATCAGTTCCCGCGCAACGCGTTCCGCGGCACCGCGCGCGCCTTCGCCTACGACGATCGGGCGCTCGCGCTCGCACTCTCCGGCATGCAGTCGGGTGCCGACGCCGCGCTCGAGGCGGTGGAGCGCATCTTCTTTTACATGCCGCTGCAGCACGCCGAGAGCCGCGAGGTGCAGGACGAATCGGTCGCCGCCTACCGGCGCCTGCTCGCCGAGGCGCCGCCGGAGCTGCGCGCGGGCTTTGCAAGCCTGCTCCCCTATGCCGAGCGCCACCGCGCGGTCATCGAACGCTTCGGCCGCTTCCCCCATCGCAACCGCCTGCTCGAGCGTGCCAGCACGCCCGTGGAGGAGGAGTGGCTGCAGGGCGGCGGCGAGCGCTTCGGCTAACGCGGCCCGCCGATCAGCCGCTCGAGCCGCCGGATGTCGCGCTCGAGCGCGCGCTGCGCCTCGATGAGCTCCACCGCGAGCGCCGCGCCGCTCACGTTGACGCCGAGGTCCCGCATCAGCCGTCCGACGATCCTCAGGCGCGGCAGCGCGCTGGCCGGAAACTGCCACTCGCCCCCGGGGTCCTCGCGCGGGGAGACGAGCCCGAGCTCGGCAAGCTCGCGCACCGCACCGGGGTCGATGCTGCACAGCCGGCAGATCTCGGTCACCGCGAGCCAGTCGCCTTCGCCGAGAAGCTGCGCCTGGAGCAAATGAGGGGTCGCCGTCATTGCGCTACCTCGCAAGATCCGCTCGCGGGTCGAAGTGCAGCGTGCTGCGCATCTGCTCGTAGAGCCCCTTCGCCTGTGGCGAGTCCGCCGGCGGCAGCACCACCTTGAGTTGCGCGTACTGGTCACCGGGCGGCTTGCCCGGAAGGCCGCGGCCGCGCAGGCGCAGCTTCTGACCCGACTGTGCGCCGGCGGGAATGTGCATCTCGACCGGCCCACCGAGCGTCGGCACCGTGACCGACGCGCCGAGCGCCGCCTCCCAGGGCGCGATCGGCAGAATGAGCGTCACGTCGCGGCCATCTACCTGGTAGAGCCGATGGGGCAGGAGATGCGTCTCGAGGTACAGATCACCCGGGCTGCCGCCGCCCGCGACCGCCTCGCCCTGACCCGCGAGGCGGATCAGCTGCCCGTCGGTCACGCCCGCGGGAATCGTCACCCGCACCGTGTGCGTGCGCAGCTCGAGGGTGCCGTCGGCCTTGAGCTCGGGGCGCTTGAGCTCGAGCGTGCGGGTCGTGCCCTGGTAAGCCTGCTCGAGCTCGATGTCGATGCGCGCGTGATGATCGCGACCGCTGCGCGCCCGGGTGCCGCCGAAGGGTGAGCCGCTGCCGAAGAGCGAGGAGAAGAAATCGCTGAAGCCCTCCCCGTCGAACGGGCCGTCCTCACGGGCCTCACCGCGTGCCCGGGCACGGCCCCTGCCCCAGCCCGCGCGCGCGCCGGGAGCGGCGCCGCCGAACTCGAAACCGCTGCCCCAGTCGGGCGGCGGACGGAACGTCTGTCCCGACTTCCAGTCGCTGCCCAGCTGGTCGTAGGCGGCGCGCTTTTCGGGATCCCTGAGAACCTCGTACGCCTCCTGCATCTCCTTGAAGCGGGCTTCGGCGTTGGCTTCCTTGCTCACGTCCGGATGGAAGCGGCGCGCCAGCCGCCGGTACGCCGTCTTGATCTGCTCGGCCGTGGCGCTGCGCGTCACGCCGAGGATCTGGTAGTAGTCGCGGTATTCCATGAGCGCCTGTATTGAGCCGCGCGCCGTGCGTCTCAACCGGCGATTCTATCCGGCACAAAAAAAGGCGCCGCGAGCGGGGGAAGTCGCATCGCGGCGCGCAGACTGCGAACACGGGGAAGTTGTTCGCAACTCCGGTCGGGGACGCACGAAAGGAGCGCGTCCGTCGAGCCTTGCGGTGATCATCCGAACACCGCACCCGGAGAGGAGCAAGGCTCGTGCCAACGCGGCAGGTGCTTCAAAAACAATGGGTTAACCTTTCCGTGACCCGCGAGCCGGGGTGACACGAATTGTCACTTTGGAGCGAAGGCCAGCAGAGTGCGACGGTCAGTGCGGCACCACCGGCACGCAGGCCTGGGCCTGCCGCCGCAGCGAGTCGCAGAGCGCGCGCGCCTGGGCCTCGCCGGCGGCCGGCGCCTGCAGCCGGTAGAACGGGCCCGTCGAGCCCCCAGCGCTGACGATGCGCGGCGTCAGCCCCCCGAGCTGCGCCCCGAAGCGCGTCTGCAGCCGCTGCCACGCGCGATCGGCCCTCGCCTCGGTGCCGAATGCGCCGAGCTGTACGGCGTAACCGGCGCTCGCGGTGCGCAGCGGCGCCGTAGCGGGCGCTGGTGCGCCCGCCGCCGGCGGGACTGCCGGGGCCGCGCTCGAGAGCTCGAGCAAGCGCACGCCCGTGGGGCTCGAACGGGTCTGCCCCGAGCGCCGCGGACCGATCCGCGGCATGGAGCCGAGGGCGTAGCTCTCCATGCGGATGCGCGCCTCCTGCGACCAGCGGCCGTGCGGGTGTGCGGCGAGAAATTCGCGGTATGCCTCGAGCGTCCCGGCCTGGGCGGCGCGCTGCCAGTCGCGCTCCTCCACGATCTGCTCGACGTGCTCGCGCGCCTTGCCGGCGAGCTCGCTCCCGGGATGCTGCTCGATGAAACGGGCGTAGGCCTCGCTGGTTCCGGCGGCCTCCGCCGAGCGCCAGTCCCGCTGCTCCGCGCTGCAGCCTGCGAGTGTCAGCAAACCGCCCGCGATGAGCGCGACTCTTCCCGGACAGCATGTGATCATGGTCGGCAACCCCGGCGAACGGCCCGTATTATGACCCTGTCGCACCATCGGAGCACGGCATGAGCGAGACGCAACGGCGCAGACTCATCGATCAGCTCGGCGATTCGCCGACCTTCGTGGCGCAGGGGTGTCGCCTCACCGGAGACGTCGAGACCGCCGGTCCCCTGGTCGTGTGCGGCGCGGTGCGCGGCGATGGTCGCATCCAGGGCGCGCTCAGTATGGCCGCCGGTTCCGAGTGGGTCGGCGAGGTGCACGTGCGCGCGGCAGTCATCGCCGGCAGCCTCACCGGCAAGCTCGTGGTCGAGGAGAAGCTCGAGGTAGGGGCGACCGCGGTGATTCGCGCAGACGTCGTCGCCCGCACGATCGCCATTGCGCGCGGTGCGGTGGTCGAGGGAGCCGTGACGGTGACCAGCGGCCAGCCGGTGGCGCACTTCGAGGAGAAGCGCGCTCAGCACGGCTCGCCGAGGCGCGGCACCTGACCGGCGGCGTCCGCGCGAGCGGCGGCGCCGAGCCGTTCGAGGATGTGCCGCTCCGCCCAGGTGGAGCCGCCGAGACGGTCGATGAAGCCGCAGTGCCCGCCGTAGCGCGTCACCGTTATCTCGAGCGCCGCAGGATGCGCGAGCCGCGCGAGGCCCCCCACCGGAATCATCGGATCGTCGAGCGCCGTGATGATCTCGGTGGGCACCTCGAGGGTGGCGAGCCGCTCGCCGGTGATCGCATAACCCGCGAGGTACTCCTCGAGGCTCGCGAACTCGGAATGGCGACGCACGAGCTCCGCGGTCATGTTCCGCAGGTTGCCGAGCCGCCCGAGTGCGCGGAAGTCGTAGCTGCCCGGCCAGGCGAACGCCTTGCGGCGCAGCGACCGGCGCCATTTGCGCACGAAGTAGCGCTCGTAGCCCGGCATGCTGCGCTCGAGCGCCTCGAGAGTCTCGGCGGGCTCGAGCACCGGCGACACCGCGACCACCCGCGCAAGCACGAGGCCCTCGGCGCGCGCGCTCGCCGCGACGCGCAGGAAGAAATTTCCGCCGAGCGAGAATCCCACCAGCGCGAGCGGCCGGCCGGCGAACTGCGCCTGCAGTGCACGCACCGCCCCGATCACCTCCGGCAGGCGGCAGGAGTGAAACAGCTCGCGGTTGAGGTGGTGGGTGTCGCCGTGGTCGCGCAGGTTGAGCCGCACCACCTCGAAGCGCCGCTCGTACAGCCGCTGCGCGAGCGACAGCACGTAGAGCGATTCGGCGCTCCCCTCCCAGCCGTGCAGCAGCACCACCGGAGCGCCCTCGGCCGCCGCCGGGCTCGAGATGAAGCACTGCAACCGTACGCCGTCACCGCAGTCGAGCAGCAGCTCGCGCTCGGCGGCCGTGAGCGGCGCGGCACGCCGCACGATGCGCCGCCGGCGCACGAAGGTGCTCGCCAGCATCGACTGCAGGTGATGGTTGCGCAGCCAGCGCGGCGGCCGGAAATCCTCGCTCACCGGATGGGGGCTTGCCGCGGTCGGCATTTCGTATCCCGGAGAGGCGCTCAGGCCGCGACGCGCGACGCGCCGGGCGCGCCGCGCAGCGCCTCGTACAGCTCGGTGAGCCGCCCTGCCATGGCGGAGGAGGACCAGTTGCGCGCGTAGACGCGCCCGCGCTCCGAGAGCTCGTGGCGAAGCTCTCGATCCTCGAGCACGCGCACCACGGCCGCGGCGAACGCGTCCTGCTCCTCCGGAACCACCAGCGCACCGCTCCCCGGCAGGAGGATCGAGCGCGTGCCGAGCTCGGCGGTCGAGACGACGGGCGCGCCCTGCGCCATTGCCTCGAGCAGCACCAGTCCCTGCGTTTCGGTGCGCGAGGCAAACACGAACACGTCCGCGGCCGCGTAACAGTCGAGCAGCTCCGTATCGCGGTCGAGGTACCCGGCGAAGTGCACATGAGGGGCGAGGCCCAGGCTCGCCGCCTGCTGCTGCAGCGTTGCGCGCGCCGGGCCCTCGCCGGCGATCACCAGAACCGCCCGCGGCACGCGCCTGCGCACCGCTACGAACATCTGCATCAGAAACCCGATGTTCTTCTCGTGCGCCACGCGCCCGATATAGGTGACCAGCCGCGCATCCGGCGCGATGCCCGCGCGGGCGCGGAACGCGCGAGCATCTCCGGCACGGAAACGGTCCCCCGCAAGCCCGGTGGGCAGCACGTGGATCGGCGTGGTGACGCCATAGTCGAGCAGCACCTCGCGCATCGGCTCGGACGGCGCGACAAGCGCGCGCACGTCGTCGCATTGGGAGCGGGTGAAACTGCGGGCGAGCCAGCGCCCGACACCGCGCGGCAGCACCGGCAGATAGTGGTGCAGGTACTCCTCGAAGAAGGTGTGGTAGGTGGCGACGCAGGGGATGCCGGCGCGGCGCGCGAAGCGCACCCCGGCGTAGTGGGCAACGAAGGGCGTATGGATATGCACCAGGTCGAAGCGCGACGGCACGAGCTCATCGAGCGCGCGCGTCAGCGCGCCCCAGCGCATGCGGCGGTCCTCCGGGTCCCGCGGCACCTCCGCCGAGGGTACCCGCAGCACGCCCGGCTCCTCCACCGCCCGCGCGGCCTCATAGTGCGGCGCGACGAGATGCGTGTCGACGCCGTGGGCCGAGAGGTCCTGGCGGAAAGTGCGGATGGAGGTGGAGACGCCGTTGACGCGCGGAAAGTAGACATCCGAGATGAAAAGGACGCGCACGCGCTAGTGCAGCTTCGTTGCCGGGCGCCAAAGGCGCGACCTTGGCGCCCTGCGCTTCGCAGGCGCCATGATGATGCGACGCATCCCGAGATTCTAAGCCAGGGACGTGCCGAGTTCCGCGAGTGCGGCGCCGATCGCAGCCCCCGCGAGCACGTCGGAGGGGTAATGCAGGCCCAGCACCACGCGCGAGCCGGCGATCACCGCGGCGAGCGGCACCAGCACCCAGCCGAGCTCGGGGAAGTGCGCGCTCGCCTGCCAGGCGAAAGACACGGCGTGCAGCGTGTGGCCCGACGGGAAGCTGTAGCGATCGAGGGGTGCGCCCTTGAGGTCGATCGCCGCATGGGTGATGTAGGGGCGCTCGCGCACGAACGCGTGCTTCAGCAGCCTGTAGAGCGTGAGTCCCAATACGCCAGTAAACGCCATCACGATCGCGGGGCGAAGCGCGCTCGGTCCATACAGGATCGGCAGCAGCACGATCAGCAGATACCAGACGATCCCATCGCCCAGGCGGCTCGCGATCCGGAATACATGGCGCGGTATCGCGAACGCAGCTCCGCGATTCAGAGTACGGCACAGGCCGTATTCGGCCGCATCGATGCGAGCCATGAAGGCGTTGAGTCCGGGCGCTTTCATACGCGCTACAGCGTCGTGCTGCAGCGCGTCAGCGGCATGACACAAATATGAAAGTTTTGTTGCGCCAATGGCTTAAGCGATGCGCATCCCGGCGCTGGCCCGAACGCTCAGCGCGCCGGAAGGCAGGCAAGCAAGGCCGCCGCGAAGCGCTCGGCCGAGCCCGGTGCGTGCGCGAGGAAGAACGACGGCTCGGTAAGCTCGAGCTCGAGGAGCCGCGGTGCGCCGGCCGCATCGCGCAGCAGGTCGACGCGTGCATAGACGAGCTTCTCGAACGGCGCCGCACCGAGGATCCGCTCGGCGGCCGCGAGCTCGTCCTCGCCCGGGGCGCGCGGGACGATCTCCTCGGGCGCGAACAGGCCAGCCGTCGACGGAGCACCGGCGGGCAGCAGCGCCCCCTTGCGGATCGCGTGGCTGAAGCGGCCGTCGATGTACATGAGGGCGGTCTCGCCTTTGGTGTCGACGCTTTCGAGGTAGGGTTGCAGCATCACACTGCGCCGGGCGGCGAGCAGCGGCTCGATGTGCGCGAGGATCCCGGCGCGATCCGCGCGGACATGCCGGCGCGCATCGCGCGCTCCGGCCCCCACGGCCGGCTTCACCACCAGCTCGCGGCAGGCCTGCGCGGCGAGGAACTCACCGAGCGCGCGCCCGGCGTCCTCACCCGGCTCGACGTACCAGGTAGGAACCACGGGCGCGCCGGCGCGCGCGAGCTCGCCGAGATAGTGCTTGTCGGTGTTCCAGCGCACCACCGGCAGCGGATTGACGAGGGTGCTGAGGCGGGCGACCCGTTCCGCCCAGGCGAGAAATTCCGGCCGCCGCTCGGCATAGTCCCAGGCCGAGCGCGGCACGACGAGCTCGAAGCGCGCCCACTCGACCTGGCGGTCGTCCCACTCCACGCAGTGCGCCGCGGCGCCCGCGGCCGCCAGCGCCGCCGTGAGCGGCGGCATGTCCTCGTCGAGACCGCGCGCGGCACGCGCGGTCACCAGCGCCACCGCGGTCGTCAATCGCGGATTCCCGTGCCGCGATCGAGCAGTATCACCGCGGTTGCGAACAGCGCCGCCACCGCCAGCACCATGAGCGTGAAGGCGATGCCGAGGTTGACGTCGGAAGTGCCGAGGAAGCCGTAGCGGAACGCGCCGACCATGTGCAGGATCGGGTTCACGTACGACACCCGGCGCGCCCATTCGGGCAGCAGCGAGATGGAGTAGAACACGCCCCCGAAATAGGTGAGCGGCGTCAGCACGAAGGTCGGAATCCAGTTCACCTGCTCGAAGTTCTTGGCGAACAGGGCGTTGAGAAACCCGCCGAGCGCGAAGATGAGCGAGGTGAGGAGCACGGCGGCGAGAATCACCAGCAGATGGTGCACGTGCAGGTGCGCGAAGAACAGCGCCACGATCGTGACCGCCACGCCGACCAGGAGCCCCCGCACCACGCCGCCGCAGGCGTAGCCGGCGACGATCACCCAGTTCGGCAGCGGCGACACCAGCATCTCCTCGACGTGCTTGCCGAACTTTGCGCCGAAGAAGGATGCCACGACATTGCCGTAGGAGTTGGTGATCACCTGCATCATGATCAGCCCGGGCGCGATGTACTGGCGGTAGTCGAAACCATCCATCACGCCGACGCGGCGGCCGACCACGCTGCCGAAGATCACGAAGTAGAGCGTGGCGCTGACCACCGCCGGCACGATGGTCTGGCCCCAGATGCGGATGATGCGCCCGTACTCGCGGATCACGATGGTCTTGAAGCCGATCCAGCGCACCACGCCGAGCTTGATCGGCGCGGGAGCGGCCGGCAGCGCCACGCTGCTCATCGGCGCACCCCCGCTTCGGCGCGCGCCGCGGGCGCCGCGGCGCTGCGGGCCGTGGCCGGCCCGGCCTGCACCTGCGCGTCGTCGGCGCCGCGCCCCTCGACCAGGAGCATGAAGATCTCCTCCAGGCGGTTCACCTTGTTGCGCATCGAGAGCACCTCGATGCCGAGCGCCGACAGCCGCGAGAAGATGTCGTTGAGGTTCTCGTCCCTGGATACCTCCACCTCGAGCGTGTGGTCATCGACCAGCGTCGTATCGTAGCCCTCGAGCCGCGGCGCGCTGGCGAGCGGATCGCGGAGGTTGAGCACGAAGGTCTGGACGTGCAGCCGGCGCAGCAGGCTCGACATGCGGTCGCGCTCGCCGATGCGCCCGCCGTTGATGATGGCGATGTTGCGGCACAGCGTCTCGGCTTCCTCGAGGTAGTGGGTGGTGAGGATGATGGTGGTGCCGCGGTCGTTGATCTCGCGCAGGAAATCCCACATCGAGCGGCGGATCTCGATATCGACTCCCGCGGTCGGCTCGTCGAGGATGAGGAGGCGCGGCTCGTGCATCAGCGCGCGCGCGATCATGAGGCGCCGCTTCATGCCACCGGAGAGCGCGCGTGAGATGCCGCCGCGCTTGTCCCACAGTTGCAGCTGCTTCAGGTATTTCTCGGCGCGCTGCCGCGCTACGGTACGCGGAATGCCATAGAAGCCCGCCTGGTTCACCACGATGGTGAAGGGCGTCTCCCACATGTTGAAATTGATCTCCTGCGGTACGACGCCGATGCAGGACTTGGCCGCCTCGAGCTCGCGATCGATGTCGTGGCCGAACACGCACGCCTCGCCCGCGGTCTTGTTGACGAGCGAGGTGATGATGCCGATGAGCGTCGTCTTGCCGGCGCCGTTGGGTCCGAGCAGCGCGAAGAAATCCCCCTGCTCGACGTCGAGGTCGATGCCCTTCAGAGCTTCGACGCCGTTCCTGTAGGTCTTGGTGAGTCCGCGGACTGAAAGTGCGTTCATGGAGGGGAAGGATCGGGTGTCGGGCGGCGCGCTGCAAGCCGGGCGGCGCGGCGGCTCATTGCGCCGCGCGGGCCGCTGCCGGAGCGGCTCAGCCGGTGGCGTTGCACAGCTCGCCGGGGGTGTCGCCGGCGGGCTCGTGGAATGACCAGCGGGCGCGACCGCGCTCCTTGCTGGCGTAGAGCGCGAGGTCGGCATGCCGAACAGCGGCTTCGTACGAGTAGTCGCCGCCGGGAAGCACGGTCGTGACGCCGATGCTCACCGTCACGTAGGGGCGCGTGGTGGAGGCACTGTGCGCGATACCGAGATCCGCCACCGCTTGCAGCGCGCGTTCGGCGGCGGCGGCGGCCTCCGCGCGATCGCCGCCGACCAGGATAGCCGCGATCTCCTCCCCGCCGTAGCGGGCCACGACATCGAGCGGGCGGCGTTGCACGGCGGTGCGGATGGTGGCCGCGACTTCCTGCAGGCAGTGGTCGCCGGCCTGGTGGCCGTAGCGATCGTTGTAGGCCTTGAAGTGATCGATGTCGATCAGCATGACCGATACCGGCAGCCGCCCGACCCGCGCGTGCTGCCAGAGGCTCCCGGCCTGCTCCTCGAGCGCAGCGCGGTTGAGCAGCCCCGTGAGCCCATCGTGAGTGGCGACCTCCGCCAGCCGCCGTCGCTCGAGGAACGCCACGCGGTTCGCGTACTCCAGCGCGTAGCAGCCGGCGCCGCCGATGAGATCAGCGCAGAACAGTACCCACAGCGAGTAGATCGCCACCGGCACCGCGATCGCCCCGAGCAGGGCCGCGACGGAGTACGCGGCGATCAGCAGCAGGTTGCAGCGCAACGCCGCCCTGAACGTGAGCCCGAGCATGAAGAAGTAGAAGAACGCGACCAGCAGCAGTCGCGCAGCCACGAGCGCCGTCTGCGCCGGAGTCGCCTCCACGGCCATGAGCACCGTGCCGATGCCGAACAGCGGCGCGGCGGTCTGGATCGCCGGCTGGTACCAGCGCTGGTACAGCCGCGGCGAGGTGAGCACCATCATGATGAGCACCAGCGGCAACTGCAGACCGAAGCGCACGATGTCCGGCCGTGCCAGTCGCGGACCAACCAGCAGCCAGTGATCGATGACGGCGAAGCCGAGCGTGGTGGTGAGGGCGACGACCAGGCTCAGGCGCACCCACGGCCGGGCAGCCGCGCGGTAGCTCAGCAGGAACTGATGCTCGAGCTCGGCATCGGGGAAGCGCAGCTGCAGCCGCCCGGTGGCGCTCCGCTCGACGGCCGCCGTTCCCTGTGAATGCCTCCTGCGCAACCGCCGCCCCCCTCCGAAGCGATCGACGCACTCTAGCGTAACGGATCGGGCTCGTGCTTCGGCTTCTTTCCGGAGGACGCCTTGACCCGCGTGCGCCACACCTCGAAAGGGTCCCAGCCGTCGGCCCGATCGGGCCGGACCTTGTCCCGGCGGCTCACGATCCCGGTGAATTCCTCGTTGGCGGCCGCGGCCTGGCCGCGATTGAGGGACAGCCCCTCCGCTCCATCGCTCTTCATTTGGATCGACTCTCCATAGTTGTTCTTCCGGGGCGTTTCCTCGCCCTGCTTCTTTGATCTCCGCGCGCCAGGCCTTTCACGGACCCCCGCGGGGAGAGCCAGTGTACCGGGTCTGAGGTGTAGAAGGGATCGGGGAAAGCACCAGTTTCCGGCACATTAAGACAATGAAAAACATGACAAAGTCAGCGTTCCCGTGCATTCGGGAACAATCGGCTAGCCCGCGAAGTAACGAGCCAGATACTCCTCGAAAGTTCCCCGGTCGCTCGCCTCGATCTCACGCTGGGCGACGAGCGAGCGCTGCGCCTCGTCCTTCAGCTCACGGAGGCGCGCCTCGTTCGGCGGGTACAGGTCGAGAAAGTAGGCCTTGTGGGTCGCCGACATCCGTAGCGCCAGGGCGAAGAACGATTCATCGGCGGCGGTAAGCTCGCTCATGAGGCGCGCCGAGGGAGTGAGCGCGACGTCGGTGACTTTGGCCGACTGCGCCGCGAGCGCCTGCGAGTACGGGCGGGCCGCATCGCCCTGATCGAGGATCTCGCACAGCCCCGCCATCGAGTCGAGCAGCTCCCGCGCCCACTCGATCATCGGTACGTGGCGGCCGTCGCGCTCGAGGGTGAGCCCGGGCTCGCGGCCGCGGCGTGCGACCGTGAGGTGGTTCTCGTCGAGCGCGCGCTGCTCCGCCTCCCCGATCGGCGCGCTCTCCTTGAGCAGGCACAGTGCGAGGAACGCCTCGAGGAAGCGCAGCTTGTTCTGGTTTACGCCGACCGGGTCGAAGGCGCTCACGTCGAGCGCGCGCACCTCGACGTACTCCACTCCGGCGCGCAGCAGCGCCTTGGTGGGTCGCTCGCCGGAGCGTGCCACGCGCTTCGGGCGGATGAAGCTGTAGTACTCGTTCTCGATCTGCAGAATGTTGGCATTGAGCTGGCGGTACTCGCCGTTCACCTTGACCCCGAGTGCCTCGTAGGGCGGATGCGGAGTGCTGATGGCGCGGGTCAGGTCGCGTACGTACTCCTCGAGACTGTTCACCGAGACCGTGAGGCCCGCCTGGTTGCGGTTGCGGTAGCCGACGTCGCTCATGCGCAGGCTGGTGGCATGAGGCTCGTAGGCGGTACCGCCGCCGAAGTCCTGCAGCCGCACATCGCGCCCCCGCAGGAAAGACTTGCAGACCACCGGCGACACTCCGAACAGGTACAGCACCAGCCAGCCGTGCCGGCGATAGTTGCGCAGCAGGTCGAAATAACAGCGCGACACGAACTCAGTGCCATGGCGGTGCTCGCCGCGCAGCGCCGCGTAGGCCTCCCAGAACGGCAGCGGAAACGAATAGTTGAAGTGCACCCCGGAGATCGCCTGCATCATGCGTCCGTAGCGCAGCCCGAGGCCGTTGCGGTACACGGTCTTCATGTGCCCGACGTGCGAGCGGCCATATTGCGCGAGCGGGATATCCTCGTCGCGGTCGATGGCGCTCGGCATGCTGGTCGCCCAAAGCAGCTCCTCGCCGAGATGCCGGTAGACGAACTGGTGCAGATCGAGCAGGTACTGCAGCAGCTCCCAGCTGTGGGTGAACGGCGGTGTCACCAGCTCGATCAGCGACTCGGAGTAGTCGGTGGTGATGTGCTCGTTGGTGAGCGCCGAACCGAGCAGCGCAGGGTGCGGGGTCTGCGCCAGCCGGCCGCGCGGCGTGACCCGCAACGACTCCTTCTCCACGCCCTTGGCGCCGCCCTGCAGGATCTGCGGCTGCCCGCCGTTCACCAGCGCGGCGAGCCGTCGCTCGAACACCTGATCGATGCCTGGGGCGCTCATGGGATCGAGGCGCGCGGTGCTACCAGCGCATGCGGCCGGTGAGCACCTCGTACAGCATCCGCAGATCGCCGCGCAGGCTGTACAAGGGATGACGGAAAGTCGCCGGCGCGTTGTGCTCGAAGAAGAAGTGTCCCACCCAGGCGAAGGAGTAGCCGGCCAACGGGACCGCCGCGAACAGTGTCCAGCGCCGCGCGCCGAGCGCGGCCACCGCGAGGATGAGCGCGAGCAGGGTGCCGGTCACGTGCAGCCGGCGCGAGATGTGGTGCCTGTGCTCGCCCAGATAGAAGGGGTAGAAGTCGCGAAAACACGCGAATTCGGCCCCGCGCTGCTCGCCGGTCGTCTTCAGCATCGCCCGCTCACCGTGTACCGCTCATCCGCCCCACCAGCCCGAGAAACGCGCGCACCCGCCGGGCATTCGTGCCCGCATCCCCGAGTCCGACGCGCGATTCCGAGCGCACGTCGAGCCGCGCGCCATGTCCGCTCGATCGCACCCGCACCACGATATCGTCCCTGAAGCCGAAAAACAGCGTGCAATCGGTGGCCTCGAGCCTGCCCTCCGCCGGCACGTAGGCGTCGATGCGCCAGCCGAGCCGTTGCGCCGCGCGCTCGGCCGCCTGCAACACCGCCGCGGGATCGAGTGCCAGCTCGAGCGGCCGGATATCCGGATAGTACGCGCGCTGCAGATCCGCGACCTCGACGATCCGCCCGCCGCGCAGGCGCTCGATAGGGGCATACGCCGGGGGATTGACGGCGTGCGCCGCGCCGCGCAGCGCCACCACCGCCACGAACGCCGGTGGATCGGCCAGATCGGTGCTGACGTCGTGGATCGGCGGGGCGGTGCGGCCGCGCACCACCCAGCCGATGAGGTAGGCGCTCGCCAGCACCCCCGCCGCGACCGTGAGCGCGCTCGCGGCGCGATTGAAGCGGATGCGCCGCACGCTCGCCACGGAGAAGCCGAACAGCGCGAGCGCGGTAGCGCCGAACACCAACAGCGCCGCGACCGCGAGCGCGAGCAGCGCGGCGCGCAGGCTCGTGAGCCCGACACGGTAGGCCGGCCCGCTCGCCAGGCCGAGCGCGATGCCGGCGCCGATCAGCCACGAGCCCGCACGGGCGAGGCGCAGCGGCCAGGCGGGCGGCCCCAGGGACGGAAACGGTGTGCTGCTCATGACTGCTGCGGGACTCGGAGTTGTTGTTCGGAGTCGCTTGAGGCATCTTGCCGCCTGCCTGGCCGTCGGCGCAAATACCCCGCCGGCCGCGGAGGCAAGCGTCATGATCGGCATCATCGGCGGCACGGGCCTGTACGCCATGCACGAGCTGCATGGGCTCAGCTCCGCCGAAGTTCCTACCCCCTTCGGGGCGCCGTCCGCTCCGCTCGTGCGCGGCACGCTCGGCGGGCGCGAGGTCGCGTTCCTCGCGCGTCACGGCCTGCACCACCAGCTGCTGCCCGGCGAAATCAACTTCCGCGCCAACATCTGGGCGCTGAAGAGCATCGGCGTGCGCACCGTCATCGCGGTGTCGGCGGTCGGCAGCCTGCGTGAGGAGATCCGCCCGGGCGACCTCGCCTTGCCCTCGCAGTACCTCGACTTCACGCGCGGCACGCGTGCCGCCAGCTTCTTCGGCCGGGGCGTGGTGGCGCACGTATCGACCGCGCGGCCGGTGTGCGCCGCTACCGCTGCTCTCATCGCGCGCGCGGCGCGCTCCCTGGATCTCGAGCTGCACGTCGACCAGACCTACGCCTGCGTCGAGGGCCCGCGCCTCGGCACCCGTGCCGAGAGCCTGTTCCTGAGGGGTGCCGGTGCGGACCTGGTCGGCATGACCAACCTGCCGGAGGCGTTCCTCGCGCTCGAGGCGCAGCTCGGCTACTGCACCATCGCGCTGGCCACCGATTACGACTGCTGGCTCGACGATCCCGCGCGGCACGCCTCGGTAACCCAGGTGCTGGCGCTGTTCCGCGCCAATCTCGAGCGTGTGCAGCGGCTTATCGCCGCGACCGCCGCGCTGTACACCGACGACGAATCACGGCCGTGCCGCCAGGCGCTGCGCGGTGCGCTGGTGACGCCGCGCGAGCAGCTCACCGACGAGCAGCGCGCGCTCATCGACTTCCTCCTCCTCTGACCTTCCGGACGCGCGGCGTCAGCGAGCCCGGACGAGGGTGGTTCAGCGCGGAAGCTCGATCGAAAGAGCATTTCCCGGAGCGTGAAAGACAGGGATGTCTTTCCCGCAGCCTCCAGGGGTGCGCCGCATGCGGCGCACGGGTGACCAGGGATGGTCACCCCGGGCTTGCGCGCAGCAGGGACTGCGCAGCGCAATGGATCTACGGCGGTCCGGGAAGCGTTCTTTCAATCGAGCTTCCCCCGCCGAACTCGTCCCGCGGGCTCGCTGACGCCGCCCGTCCGGAAGGTCAGAGGAGGAGGAAGTCGATGAGCGCGCGCTGCTGGTCGGTGAGCTGCTCGCGCGGCG
>DASQIC010000014.1:0-18354 GCA_035631755.1 Steroidobacteraceae bacterium | reverse complement strand
GCTCGGAGTCACGTCAACCTGTAGACGTGAGCGAAGAGCCGCCAACGCGGACCACGTGTTGTTGGGGCATGTCGCGGATGCTTGTGACGGCCAGTCGGCAGCGCGACTCGACGTTCCACGTGAAACCTCGAGGTCACGCAGGGCTGGCTGCCGTATCCCGGGTGCGACCGCCACGAGAGCGATCCAGGGGAGAACGAGCATCGCGGTTGCGCTCGAGTCGAGGGCAGGCGTCGTGGGGTGTGGTGGCTGTGGCTCTTGGCTCGCCGACCGTCGCGGGACCAGCAACACGCCCCGATGTTGAAAACCCGCGGGCCCTGTTGAGGGCGCCGACGGGAAATTCGAATCCATGACGGGTGCCAAGTGAACCGGAGTCGACTGGGAGTCCACACCCCGAAGCGGGCGAGCGCGCGCCCGGCGAGCGCATCGGGCCCATAGGATTCCGCTGGTCAGTACGGCCCGAGAGCACGACCTCAGTGGCCCCCGAAGGGCTGACCCCCGCGCGCCCCGGTGGAACTGCGGCGCGGCGCTCGCCCCCAGTCTTCAGGATTTGCGTTGCCTGCGGGGTAATCGCTCCTCCCCACGGCTGGGTTCCACGTGGAACGTGTGAGGGGTCAACGGTGGTCCGCGGCGATTCGGTGGCGAGCACGAAGATCCGGCGCGGCCACAGGGATCGGCCGGAAAGGCGACCTCAATGTCGATCGAGTGACGCCACGGGTAATCACCCGATCGCGGGCGTGGCGGCCGGACTCTGAGCGGGGTGCAAACTCAAGCGGTTGCATCCCGGGGGCACCCAAGCGCCCGAGGCACGCTGGCGCCTATGGCCGAGCGTCGTTCCGTCGGGAGATCTCTCTATCTATCCCGCGGACCACGCTGACCGGATAATTGTCTCGAGATATGAACAATGGACGCCTGAACAAGGCCCGGCGGGATCAGATAGCAGCCATTCGCCATCGTCTCGGCAGCCCGCTTGTTCAACCGCCGGCGACAGGGGCGTTGGCGAGCGACGCCGGTGTCACACGGTGGGTGGCGGCGAAGTCGGGTGGGTCGGCTGCCGGGCTCTTTCGGGTCTCCGGGAGAAGGTCATCTCCGGATGAGCCCCATCTTTCGGAGATGAACAAGCCGAGCTCGGGCGATCGAGCGGTCGGGGGATGTTCCACGTGGAACCTCGGTTCGCGCATAGCAGGTAGGCACGCGGGACGGGCGAATGGCGGGCGCAGCAGCCGCCGGCTGGTTGTGCAAGCGGGCGAGCCAAGCGCGCTCCCCATTTCGAGATGTCCGACGGATGAATCGAGCACGCTGCCGCCAGGGCGCTCGCGCTCGATTGCTCTCGTGGTCGCCGACGATACTCTCGGGATGCCCGCTCGCTCCGACAACACCACGGTCCGTCCATGAGCCTCGCGCAGCTCACGGTCGCGAACGTTCGCTGTATTGAGCGGGCGGAGCTCAATATTCCGTCGGGCCTGACGCTCATCTATGGAGACAACGGGGCGGGCAAAACCTCGCTCCTGGAGGCCATCTTTCTGCTGGGCCGTGGCCGGTCGTTTCGTACAAGGAACAATGAGCGCCTAATCAGGCGCGGACAGGATCAATTGGGAGTCATTGGCTATCTCGACAGCGGCGCTCTCCCGCGTCGACCCATCGGAGTCCAGGTTACCCGCGACGGGACCAGCGCCAGAATCGCCGGCCGGCCGGCCGGCTCGCTCGTCGAGCTCTCGCAGGTTTTCCCGGTGCAGGTGATCGAGCCCGGCGTTCACCGCCTCGTTGAGGAAGGGGGTTTTCGCCGTCGTCGCTGGATGGACTGGGCTGTGTTCCACGTGGAACCTCGATACATCGACGCCTGGGTCCGCTACACCCGCGCCCTTCGCCAGCGAAACGCCGCGTTGAAATCCGATGCGGCCGACGTGCGCGTCTGGGACGGCGAACTCGCGCAGCTCGGCGAGCTCATTGCGGAGTCTCGGGGTCGCATGCTCGAGGAGCTCGATCCGTACTGGCGGGAGACTGTCGCGGCGCTCAGCGGTCTTCCGGTCGAGCTGCATTACCAGTGCGGCTGGAGTCAGGAGCACTCGCTTCTGACGGCGCTCGCCGCTTCGGGCGCTCGCGATAAGGCCCGACAGGTCACGCACGTCGGTCCGCACCGGGCCGACGTCGCGCTGCGCCTGCAGGGGCGCCCGGCACGCGAGATCCTCTCTCGCGGGCAGCAGAAGCTCATCGCCGTGGCGCTGACACTCGCGCAGCTCCGACTGCTTCAGACACGCACCGAGCTCACGCCGACACTCCTGCTCGATGACCCGGCGGCCGAGCTCGACGCGGGCAATCTCGAGCGCTTCATCGCGCAGGTCGCAGCCTTGCGATGTCAGCTCGTCGTCACGTCTTTGCGCGCCGAATCGCGTCTGTTCGGCGCCCCGGAGCGCACGTTCCGAATGGATCAGGGGAGGGTGCAACCGGTATAATCATCCGTCACAAAATCGGGTCGCTCATGGCTTCAGACGACGTCTACGATTCTAGCAAAATCAAAGTCTTAAAGGGTCTTGATGCGGTGCGGAAGCGCCCCGGGATGTACATCGGGGACACCGACGACGGCACCGGCCTGCACCACATGGTTTTCGAGGTCGTCGACAACTCGATCGACGAGTCCCTGGCCGGACATTGCGACCGCATCGTCGTGACGATTCACGCTGATGAATCGGTGACCGTGTCCGACAACGGCCGCGGAATCCCGGTGGATATCCACCCCGAGGAGGGCCGCTCGGCCGCCGAAGTGATCATGACGGTGCTGCACTCGGGCGGAAAGTTCGACGACAGCTCCTACAAGGTTTCCGGCGGCCTGCACGGCGTCGGCATCTCGGTCGTCAACGCGCTTTCCGACAATCTGCTGCTCACGATCGCGCGCGACGGCAAGCGCCACCGCCAGGAATATCACCTCGGCGAGCCGGCGGCGCCGCTCGCAGTCGTCGGCGACACGCACGAGCGCGGGACCGTCATCCGCTTCAAGCCAAGCTCGAAGATCTTCACCAACATCCAGTTCAACTACGAGATTCTCGCCAAGAGACTGCGCGAGCTTTCGTTCCTCAACTCGGGCGTGCGCATCGAGCTCATCGACGAGCGCGAGAACAAGTCCGACGTGTTCGCGCACGCCGGGGGCCTGCAGGCCTTCGTCAAGTATGTGAACCGCACGCGCACGCCCATTCACGAGTCAGTGTTCTGGTTTCGCACCCAAGATGGGCCGGTTTCGGTCGAAGTGGCTCTCCAGTGGAACGATTCGTACCAGGAGAGCATGTTCTGCTATACGAACAACATCCCGCAGAGGGACGGCGGCACGCACCTCGCGGGCTTTCGCAGCGCCCTCACCCGCACGCTCAACGACTACGTCGAGAAGGAGTTGTCCGGGAAGAAAGACAAGATCCCGGTGACCGGCGACGATGCGCGTGAGGGCCTCACCGCGATCCTGTCGGTGAAGCTGCCCGACCCGAAGTTCTCCTCCCAGACCAAGGACAAGCTCGTCTCCTCCGAAGTGAAAGGCGTGGTGGAGACCGCGGTCGGCACCAAGCTGCAGGAGTTCCTGCTCGAGCACCCGCACGAGGCGCGCGCCATCGTCGCCAAGATGGTGGAGGCGGCGCGCGCGCGCGAGGCGGCGCGCAAGGCACGCGAGATGACCCGGCGCAAGGGCGCGCTCGATGTCGCGGGACTGCCCGGCAAGCTCGCCGACTGCCAGGAGAAGGATCCGGCGCTTTCGGAGATCTTCATCGTCGAGGGCGACTCGGCCGGCGGCTCGGCCAAGCAGGGGCGCGACCGGCGCACGCAGGCGATCCTGCCTCTCAAGGGCAAGATCCTGAACGTCGAGCGCGCGCGCTTCGACAAGATGCTGGCCTCGGCCGAGGTCGGCACGCTGATCACGGCGCTCGGCTGCGGGATCGGCGAAGACGACTTCGACATCGAGAAGCTGCGCTATCACCGCGTGGTGCTGCTGTGCGACGCCGACGTCGACGGCAGTCACATCCGCACGCTGCTGCTCACCTTCTTCTACCGCCAGATTCCCGAGCTGATCGAGCGCGGACACATCTACATCGCGCAGCCGCCGCTTTACAAGGTGAAGCGCGGCAAGCAGGAGAGCTACGTCAAGGACGAGAACGAGCTCAACCAGATGCTGCTCAACACCGCGCTCGAAGGCGCCGGACTGCACGTCAACGCGCAGGCGCCGCCGCTGTCGGGCTCGGGGCTCGAGCAGCTCGCGCGCCAGTACATGGAAGTGCAGGCGATCATCCGGCGCTGGTCGCGGCGCTACGACGATCGACTGCTCGAGCAGCTCGTCTACATGCCGCAGGTGACGCTCGCGAATTTCGATCGGCTCGAGTGGCTGCGCGGCTGGGCGCAGGACCTCGGCCAGCGACTGAACGCCCTCGCCGACGGCACGCGCAGCTACCGCATCGAGGTGCGCTCGGCGGGCGGCAGCCCGGGCACGCGGGTCCTCGTGCACCGCATCGAGCACGGCACCGCGACCGACAAGTACCTGACGCGGGAGTTCTTCGAGTCGGCCGAATACCAGCGCATCGCCGACCTCGCGCGCACGCTCGCCGGGCTGATCGGCGAGGGCGCCCACGTGACGCGTGGCGGTGAGCGCCAGGAGATCGGCTCCTTCAAGGAGGCGATCAAATGGCTGTTCGAGCAGGCCAAGAAGGGTCAGAGCATCCAGCGCTACAAGGGCCTCGGCGAGATGAATCCCGAGCAGCTCTGGGAGACCACCATCAACCCCGAGACCCGCCGCCTGCTGCAGGTGAAGATCGAGGACGCGGTCGCCGCGGACGATATCTTCACGACGCTGATGGGCGATCAGGTCGAGCCGCGGCGCGAGTTCATCGAGAAGAACGCCCTCTCGGTCACCAATCTCGATATCTGAGATACCCCACGTACCGGGGTGCTCGCGCCCCGGTTTGCCGTCGATTGACTCAAAAAAGAGTCAATTCATAAGGAATGTAACGTTCTGTTGCTTTTCTGAGCTAATCAAGCGTCCGGCTCGAGCCGGCGCACCGTCGCCTCGACCCAGCGCTGGATCTCATCGTTCACGTCCCGCACCTCGCGAGTCCCGGGCGCAATCGCGGGTCCGATGACGACGCGCACCGTGCCCGGCTTCTTGCGCAGGCCTCGTCGCGGCCAGTAGTAGCCGGCGTTGTGAGCGACCGGCACGATGAGCTTGCCCGCTTCGGCGGCGAGCAGCGTGCCGCTCACACCGTAGCGGCGCGTCTCGCCTGCGGGCATGCGGGTGCCTTCGGGAAAGATCATCACCCAGTCGCCTTCGGCGAGCCGTTCCTTGCCCTGCTCGATCACCTGCGCCACCGCGGCATGGCCGGCCTTGCGGTCGATCGCGATCGCATGCATCTGGCGCACCGCGAGACCCACTACCGGGATCCACTGGAGCTCGCGCTTGAGCACCCACACCTGGCGCGGAAAGAGCACCATCATCGCGATCGTTTCCCAGGACGAGGAGTGCTTCCAGAAGGCCACGTGGCAGCCCGCGGGGAGCGGCGCGCCCTCGACGCGGTGCCCGAGTCCGCAGCTCCACCTGAGCACCCACAGCAGGCTCGCCGCCCAGGCGCGCGCCAGCGGGAAGCGGCGCGGAAAAGGCAGGAAGGCACAGACGATGACGAACGCAATCGCGTAGAGGAAAGTCCACACGAACAGGAAGCCGGTGAAGAAGAGCGAGCCCGCGAGCTGCAGCGCCGGCCCGCGCCAGCTTCCGCCCTCACTCTGCGTGGGTGAATCCGGGCTCAACCCGGCAGCCGCGACAGGTCCGCGACCCCCGCAAACAGTCCCTGCAGCTGCGCCAGCAGCCCGAGGCGGTTCGCCCGCAGCTGCGGGTCCTCGGCCATGACCAGCACCTGGTCGAAGAAGGCATCGACCGCGGGGCGCAGCTGCGCGAGGTGCCCGAGCGCCGCGGTGTACTCGCGCCGGGAGGCCGCTTCGGTCACCGCGGCGCGCAGCGCCCGCATCGCGTCATAGAGGCGCACCTCCGCGCTCTCGCGCAGCTGCTCGACGCGAACCTCGGTGGGCACCTCGGCGGGCGCCTTGCGCAGGATGTTCGCGATGCGCTTGTTGGCGGCGGTGAGGCTGGCCGACTCGGGCAGCTCGAGGAAGGTGCTGAGCGCCTTCAGGCGGGCGTCGAAATCGAGCGGCGAGGCGGGGCGGGTGGCGAGCACCGCATCGAACATCTCGCCGGTGACCGCGGCCATGCCGGGCAGCGCCGGGGCGGCGGGTTTCTCGAGGTAATAGGCGCGCAGCCGCTCCATGAGGAAGTCGTAGATCTCCCGCGCGATCTGCGCGGGCGGCAGCACGGCCGCGGCATCGGCCGCGGACCGAACCCGCTCGATGTCGGCGCGCACCGCGCCCACCGCCTGCCCAATGCACGCGGGGAGGTCGAGATCGAGGCTCTTCTCGATCAGGATCCGCTGCACGCCGAGTGCGGCACGACGCAGCCCGAAGGGATCCCGGGTGCCGCTCGGCTTGCCGCCGATCGCGAAGATGCCCGCGAGGGTATCGAGCTTGTCGGCGATCGCCACCGCGAGGCCCACGCGCGTCGCCGGCAGCGCATCGCCGGCCGAGCGCGGCAGATAATGCTCGCGGATCGCCGCGGCGACCTCGCCCGACTCACCGTCGGCGCGCGCGTAGTAGCTGCCCATGATGCCCTGGAGCTCGGGGAATTCCCCGACCATGGCGGTGAGCAGATCACACTTGCAGAGTTCGGCGGCGTGCGCCGCCTCCCCGGCCGTCGCGCCGGTCGCGGCGGCGACGGCGCGCGCGAGTGCGCCCACCCGGCGGGTCTTGTCGCCGAGCGATCCGAGCCGCGCCTGGAAGGTCACCGCATCGAGCGCCGCGCGGCGCGCGCCGAGCGGCTCGCGGCGGTCCTGCTCGAAGAAGAAGGCGGCATCGGCGAGCCGCGCCCGCACCACGCGCTCGTTGCCGGAACGCACCTGCTCGGGATCGCGGCTCTCGATGTTGCTCACCGCGATGAAGGCGGGCAGCAGCGCCCCCTGCGGGTCCTCGACGGGGAAGGCACGCTGGTGGGTCTCGAGAGTCGAGATCAGCACCTCGCGCGGCAGCGCGAGGAAGCGTTCGGCGAAGCGCCCGGCGAGCGCCACCGGCCACTCGGTGAGCGCCGCGACCTCCTCCAGCAGCGCCTCGTGCACCAGGGCACGGCCCCCGAGGCCGGCGGCGAGCGTCTCGACCTGCGCGCGGATGCGCGCGCGGCGTGCCTCGAGGTCCGCGATCACCCGACCGCGCTCTCGCAGCGTGCGCTCGTAGGCTCCCGGGCTCGCGATGCGCAGCGGACGCGGGGCGTGGAAGCGGTGGCCGCGCGTCGTGTTGCCGCTCGAGGTCTCGAGCAGCGTCGCCGGCACCACCGCGGAGCCATAGAGCATGACGAGCCAGTGCACCGGGCGCACGAAGAGCGCCGCGCCCTCGCCCCAGTGCATGCGCCGCGGAATGGGCAGCGCATCGAGCGCCGACTGCACGATGTCCGGCAGCAGCTCGACGGCGCCCCGCCCGGGACGGGTGCCGGCGAAGTAGAGGAACGTGCCCTTGGCCTCCTGCACCCGCTCGAGTGCATCGACCCTCGTGCCGCAGCTCGCGGCGAAGGCGAGCGCCGCGCGCGTCGGCTCTCCGGCGGCGTCGAAGGCGGCGGCGAGCGGCGGGCCGCGGCGGCGCAGGTGCTGCTCGGGCTGCGCGCCGGCCAGGCGCTTCACCCACACCGCGAGACGGCGCGGGGTTGCAAAGCCCTTGAGCTCCCCGTGCGCGAGGCCCGCCTTGTCGAGCCCCGCGCCGAGCGCGGCGGTGAGCGAGCGCTCGAGCTCCGGCAACGCCTTCGGAGGCAGCTCCTCGGTGCCGAGCTCGAGGAGGAAATCGCGGCGCGCAGCGCTCATGCCGCGGCCCCGGCGCCCTTCGCCGGCGCGGCAGGCGGCGCACCGCCCTTCAGCAGCGGGAAGCCGAGCGCCTGGCGGCTCTCGAGATAGGCCTGGGCGACCGCGCTCGCCAGCGTGCGCACGCGCAGCAGATAGCGCTGGCGCTCGGTGACGGAGATGGCGTGCCGCGCATCGAGCAGGTTGAAGGTGTGCGAGGCCTTCAGGACCTGCTCGTACGCAGGCAGCGCGAGACGCGCCGCCAGCAGCCGCTGGCACTCGCGCTCGTGATCCTCGAAGTGCCGCAGCAGCATCGGCACGTCGGCGTGCTCGAAGTTGTAGGCAGACTGCTCGGCCTCGTTCTGGTGGAACAGGTCGCCGTAGGTGACGCGACCGGCGGCGCTCTCGGTCACGACGATGTCGAAGATGCTCTCGACGCCCTGCAGGTACATCGCGAGCCGTTCGAGGCCGTAGGTGATCTCCCCGGTGACCGGGCGGCAGTCGAGACCGCCGACCTGCTGGAAGTAGGTGAACTGGGTGATCTCCATGCCGTTCAGCCACACCTCCCAGCCGAGGCCCCAGGCGCCGAGCGTCGGGGACTCCCAGTTGTCCTCGACGAAGCGCACGTCGTGCACGAGCGGATCGAGGCCGAGCGCGGCGAGGCTGCCGAGGTACAGGTCGAGGATCCCGAGCGGCGAGGGTTTGATCACGACCTGGTACTGGTAGTAGTGCTGCAGGCGGAAGGGATTCTCGCCGTAGCGCCCGTCGGTCGGCCGGCGCGAGGGCTGCACGTAGGCGGCGCTCCAGGGCTCCGGGCCCACCGCCCGCAGGAAAGTCGCCGTGTGAAAGGTGCCGGCGCCGACTTCCATGTCGTAGGGCTCGAGGATCACGCACCCCTTCGAGGACCAGTAGCCCTGGAGCGTGAAGATCAGCTGCTGGAAGGTGCGCGGCGCGCGGCCGATTTTCATGCGTCGTGACCCGAGGCTCAAAGAGCGCGCGAGTATACGGCGCGCGGCACATGCGCGGCCCGCCCGGCGCGCGGCACCTTGGGTTGCGCGCCGCCCCCCGTTCTGCCCGCCCGCACATGCACTAACATGGAGCATCGGGGCCGGCGTAAACCCGGAGTCTGGTCAAACCTCTATTCTGCGCACTTGGAGAGTGCAATAATCCATCCCTGCTGCACCCAAACGGTGCAAACCGCCCGCCAGACATCGCGTAAGCAATTGATTCCTCATGCAACGAGTCCTGGCACAGGCCCTGCAATAGCCCCGAAACCCTGGCCGCGCGCCCGATCCTCAAAATCCCCGGAGGCGATATGACACCGAGTGACGTGCTGAAGCTGATCAAGGAGAAACAGGCGAAGTTCGCGGACCTGCGATTCACGGACACGCGCGGCAAGGAGCAGCACGTGACCATCCCGGCGCGTCTGGTCGATGAGGACTTCTTCCGCGACGGCAAGATGTTCGACGGCTCGTCCATCGCCGGCTGGAAGGGCATCAACGAGTCGGACATGATCCTCATGCCCGATGCCGGCACCGCCGTCATCGATCCCTTCTTCGAAGAGACGACCGTCGACATCCGCTGCGACGTGATCGAGCCGGCGACCATGCAGGGCTACGAGCGCGACCCGCGCTCGCTCGCCAGGCGCGCCGAGGCCTACCTGAAATCCACCGGCATCGCCGACTACGCGCTGTTCGGGCCCGAGAACGAGTTCTTCATCTTCGACAGCGTGCGCTTCGGCAACGAGATGAACGGCTCGTTCTATTCGATCGACTCGGTGCAGGGCGCGTGGAATTCCCAGCGGGATTACCAGGAAGGCAACAAGGGCCACCGGCCCGGGATCAAGGGCGGTTACTTCCCGGTGCCGCCGGTCGATGCGTTCCAGGACATCCGCTCGGCGATGTGCCTGGCGATGGAGGAGATGGGACTCAAGGTCGAGGTGCATCACCACGAAGTTGCGACCGGCGGCCAGGCCGAGATCGGCGTCGGGGCCGGCACGCTGGTCGCGAAGGCCGACCAGGTGCAGATCCTCAAGTACTGCATACACAACGTCGCCAACGGCTATGGCAAGACCGCGACCTTCATGCCCAAGCCCCTGGTCGGCGACAACGGCAACGGCATGCACGTGCACCAGTCGCTGCAGAAGGAAGGCCGGGCGCTGTTCGCCGGCGACAAGTACGGCGGACTGTCGGATCTCGCGCTCTACTACATCGGCGGCATCATCAAGCACGCCAAGGCGCTCAATGCGATCACGAACCCCGGCACCAACAGCTACAAGCGCCTGGTGCCCGGCTTCGAGGCGCCGACGCTGCTCGCCTACTCGGCGCGCAACCGCTCGGCCTCGATCCGTATTCCATGGGTATCGAACCCCAAGGCGCGGCGCATCGAGGTCCGCTTCCCTGACTCGTGCGCCAACCCCTACTTCGCCTTCACCGCGATGATGATGGCGGGGCTCGACGGCATCCAGAACAAGATTCACCCGGGCGAGCCGGCCGACAAGGATCTCTACGACCTCGAGCCCGAGGAGGCCAAGCACATCCCGACCGTGTGCCACTCACTCGACATGGCGCTCGATCATCTCGACAAGGATCGCGAGTTCCTCACCCGCGGCGGCGTCTTCACCAACGACGTGATCGACGCGTACATGGGACTCAAACTCCAGGAGATCACGCGCTTCCGGATGTCGACGCACCCGGTGGAGCTCGAGCTGTACTACAGCTGCTGACCGCAAGGCGATGAGGCGAGCCCAGCATGCCCCGCGTACCGCGAGCACCGCGGCGGCTTCCCGCCGCGGCCGCCTCGCGGGTCGGCTGCAGGCGAGCGCGGAGGGAGCCGCACCGCACAGAATGCGCGCGGGACTTTTGTCGCCGGCGCCCCCTGGGGCTATGCTGCAACGTGATGCGCCGCATTCTCTTTACCTTAATGCTGCTCGCGGGACCTGCGGCCCTCGCTGCGACCACGGTGTACAAGTGGGTCGACGACAGCGGCGAAGTCCACTACAGCGACCAGCCGCACCCGAATGCCCAGAAGCTCGAGATCTCGGGCGTGCAGACTTACCGCGCGCAGACCACGGGCGCGAACGCGGCGGCGGCGCCGCGGCCGCCGCAGAGCAGCGCGCCGGCGAGCGCCTACCAGGGCTGCGCGATCGCGCAACCCGCGAGCGAGCAGACGCTCGAGAACGCCGATTCGGTCGCTGTGAGCGTGCGCACCGACCCCGCGCCGCGGCCCGGCGACCAGATCTTCCTGCTGCTGGACGGCAGGGCCGTGAACGGCGGCTCGCCGACCGGTACGCATTTCAGCATCTCGCCGGTCGAGCGCGGCCAGCACACGCTCACGGCGCAGGTGCGCGACGGCGACGGCCAGGTGCTGTGCCAATCGCCGAGCATCACCTTCTACGTGCACCAGCCCTCGATCCTCAATCCCGCAAATCCCGTTCGCCCGCACTGAACACCGAGTGCAGCGCGCGCGGCGCGCCCCCGCGGGCGGTGCGCCCGAGCCGCCATGGCGGTTGAGTACCAAAGCCCCTCGGCGCTCTCGCACTTCGATCCGGCGGAGCTGCTCGATGCGCTCTCGACCGGCATCGTGATGCTCGATGCGCAGCTCTGCCCCATCTACGCCAACGTCGCCGCCCAGGACCTGCTCGCCTTCAGCGTGAACAAGGCGCGCGGGCGCCCGTTCGGGGATTTTCTGCACGATGCCGGCGCGCTCAGCGCCCTGCTGCGCCGTGCGCTCGAGAGCGGCGAGGGTCTCGCCGACCGCGAGCTCACCATCCGCCCGGCCGGCGCGCCGCGCGAGGCGCGCACGCTCGACGTGACCATCACCCCGCTCAGCGGGCTGGTCACCGGCACGCACCTGCTGATCGAGCTCGCCGACACCACCCAGCGCCAGCGCATCTCACGCGACAACGACCTGCTCGCGCGGCTCGACGGCAGCCGCCTCATGATCCGCCAGCTCGCCCACGAGATCCGCAACCCCCTCGGGGGGCTGCGCGGCGCGGCGCAGCTGCTCGAGCGCGAGCTGCCGGCGGCGGCGCTGCGCGAATACACCCAGGTGATCATCGGCGAGGCCGACCGGCTCACCGCGCTGGTCGACTCCATGACCGGCCCCAGCCGCCCGCCGAGCAAGACGCTCATGAACGTGCACGAGATCTGCGAGCACGTCTATCACCTGCTGCGCGCCGAGGCGCGCGGCGGGATCCTGATCGAGCGCGATTACGACCCGAGCCTGCCGAACGCCATGCTCGACCGCCACCAGCTCATCCAGGCGCTGCTCAACGTCGGGCGCAACGCGCTGCAGGCGGTTGGCGATTCCGGTCGTATCATGCTGCGCACCCGGGCGCGCTCCAACGTCAGCATCGGCCCCGCGCGCCATCGCCTGGTGGCGGCCGTCGAAGTCGAGGACAACGGGCCGGGCGTGCCCGAGGCGCTGCGCGCCTCGATCTTCTATCCGCTGGTCACCGGGCGTCCTAACGGCAGCGGCCTCGGGCTCGCCGTGGCGCAGGATCTCGTCACCCGCAACGGCGGCATCATCGAGTTCGAGAGCGAGCCGCGGCGCACCCTGTTCACGCTGCTGCTGCCGCTCGAGGAGGCACCATGAGCGCCACCGTGCCGCACGTCTGGCTGGTCGACGACGACGCCTCGATCCGCTGGGTGCTCGAACGGGCCTTGAAGCACGGCGGCATGAGCGCGCGGGTGTTCGAGGCGGCGGAGCCGGCGCTGGAAGCACTGCGGCGCGAGGCGCCCGACGTGCTGATCACCGACATCCGCATGCCGGGGGCGTCGGGCCTCGAGCTGCTGCGCCGCATCCGCGACACGCGCCCGCAGCTGCCGGTGATCGTGATGACGGCGCACTCGGACCTGGGCAGCGCGGTGTCGGCCTTCGAGGGCGGCGCGTTCGAGTATTTACCCAAGCCCTTCGACATCGACCAGGCGGTGGCGCTCGCGCGGCGGGCGGCGCACGCGGGCCTGCAGGGCGGCGCCGAGTCGGGCGGCGCACCGCGCATCCCCGAGCTGCGCGGCCGTGCCCCGGCCATGCAGCAGGTGTTCCGCGCCATCGGGCGGCTCGCCCGCTCGAGCATGACGGTGCTGGTGACCGGCGAGTCCGGCACCGGCAAGGAGCTGGTAGCGCGCGCGCTCCACGAGCACAGTCCGCGCGCCGGCAAGCCCTTCATCGCGCTCAACACCTCGGCGATCCCCGCCGACCTGCTCGAGTCGGAGCTCTTCGGGCACGAGCGCGGCGCCTTCACCGGCGCCGACGCCCAGCGCCGCGGGCGCTTCGAGCAGGCCGACGGCGGCACGCTGTTCATGGACGAGATCGGCGACATGTCGCTGCCGCTGCAGACGCGGCTGCTGCGGGTGCTGGCGGAGGGGGAGTTCTACCGCGTCGGCGGGCAGACACCGGTGCGGGTGGATGTGCGGGTGATCGCCGCCACGCACCAGGACCTGCGCGAGCGCGTGACGCGCGGCCTGTTCCGCGAGGATCTCTACCACCGCCTGAACGTGATCCGCATCGAGCTGCCGCCGCTGCGCGCGCGCCCCGGCGACATTCCCGATCTCCTCACCCACTATCTCGAGGCGGCCGCCCAGGAGCTCGGTGTCGAGCCCAAGGCGCTCGCCCCCGAGGCCCTCGCGCGCCTCACCGCCTACGACTGGCCGGGGAACGTCCGCGAGCTGGTGAACCTCTGCCGGCGGCTGTCGGTGCTCGCGCCGGGGCGCGAGGTGCGTCTCGAGGATCTGCCGGCGGAACTGGCCGGCGCGGCTGCCGAGCCCAGGGATGCCGACTGGACCGCGGCGCTCGCCGGCTGGGCCGAGCGCCACGCGCTCGATCCCGGCCGGCCGCTGCTCGATGCCGCGCAGCCGCTGCTCGAGCGGGTGCTGATCCGAGCTGCGCTCCGGCGCACCCGCGGCCACCGCCAGGAGGCGGCGCGGCTGCTCGGCTGGGGACGCAACACGCTCACGCGCAAGCTGAAAGAGCTCGGCATGAGCGGCGAGGCGGGCGACTAGTCGCGCACACGAGTCGCTGAGGCTTGGCGCCGGCCGCGCCGGCGGCGGAGGACGGGATGTCGGACTTCGGCGATCTCGGGCACGTCACCTTCCTCGGTAACACCTTCGGTGCGTGGGCGCTCGCGCTCGCGATCTTTCTCGTCACCTTCACGGTGCTGCCGCTGCTGCGGCGTTTCTTGAGCGCACGCCGCCGCCGTCTCGGGCCCGGTGGGCCGCCCCGGGCGCTGTCGGCGATGGAGCTCGCGGCGCTGCTCGCCGAGCGCACCAACCGGCTGTTCCTGTGGGCGGTCGCGGTGTGGCTCGGCTCGCGCAACCTGCTGCTCCCGCCGCACATCGAGCGCTGGCTCACCGTGGCGCTGGTGCTGCTGTTCTGGATGCAGGCGGCGCTGTGGGGCATGGCGTCGGTGCGCTATGCGATCGATCTGCGGCGCGCCCGCAGCGGCGGTGCCGACACGCTGCTCAGCGGCTCGCTCGAGGTGATCCTGTTCGTCGCCGGACTGGTGGTCTGGACCTTCGCCCTGCTGCTCGCGCTCGACAACCTCGGCGTGCAGATCAAGCCGCTGCTCGCGGGCCTCGGGATCGGCGGCATCGCGCTCGCGCTCGCGGTGCAGACGGTGCTCGCCGACCTGCTCGCCTCGCTCTCGATCGCGCTCGACCGGCCCTTCGGGATGGGCGATTTCCTCGCGCTCGACGACTACCAGGGCACGGTCGAGCACATCGGCGTGAAGAGCACGCGGCTGCGCAGCCTCTCGGGCGAGCAGATCGTCATCGCCAACGGCGACATCGTGAAGGCGCGGCTGCGCAACTACGGCCGCATGCGCGAGCGGCGCGTGCTGTTCCAGCTGGGGGTCGACTACGGCACGCCGGTGGCGACGCTCGCCGCGATCCCGCGCGCGGTGCGCGAGATCATCGAGGCGACCCCCGACACCCGCTTCGAGCGCTGCCACCTGCTCACCTACGGCGCGAATGCGCTGCAGTTCGAGGTGGTCTACTTCCTCACCAACCCCGACTACGCCGCCTACGTCGAGGCGCAGCAGCGCATCAACCTGCGCATCCTCGAGCGTTTCGGAGTGATGGAGGTGAATCTCGCCGCCGCGCAGCCGACCGCGGTGCGCCTCGCGGGCCCGCTGCCCGATCACGCCGGGCCCGGCGGCCAGCAGCGGCTGCTCTAGTCCAGCCAGCGGCGCAGCTTCAGCTGCCGCCGAGCCGCGCGCGCAGCAGTGCCGCGAATTCCTCGAACGGCAGCGCCCCCGCGACGCGTTCGCCGGTGAGCACCCCGTTCACGGTAGTGCCGATGATGAAGCTCGGCGTGCCCGAGAGCCCGAGCGCGTCCGCTTCCTCGAGGTTGTGGGCAATGGCAGCGGCGTACTTGCGCGAGGCGAGGCAGGCGTCGAAGCGCTTGACGTCGAGGTTCAGCAGGCGCGCATCGCGCTCGAGGCCGCTGCTCGAGAGATCCGCCGCGCGCACCAGCAACGCCGCGTGCATCGGCCAGAACCGCCCCTGCTCGCCGGCGCAGTGGGCGGCCTCGGCGGCCGGCTGCGCTGCGGCGTGAAAGGGAAGCGGCAGGTCGCGCACGATGAAGCGTACCTTGCCGGTGTCGATGTAGCGGCGCTTGAGCTGCGGGAAGGTCTCGATCTGGAAACGCCGGCAGTAGGGACACTGATAGTCGGTGAACTCGACCACGGTGAGCGGTGCGTCGGCCCGCCCGAGCGACTGCTCGTCGCCCGCCAGGCGCAGCTGCACCGATTGCGGCTCGGGGTCGGCGATCGCGAGCGGAGCGAGTGCGACGGCGGACGCACCGAGGAGCGCAGCGCCCAGCGCGGCGCGGCAAGCCCGACTCAGGCGACGCGGCGGCATCGGCGTTTTCCGGGCGCGGGCGACCCGCGCTACCGCGGGCGCTCGCCCTCGTGCCCCCGGTTCTCCTCCCGCTTCTGCTCGGGACGCGGCTGCGGGCGCTGGGGGCGATAGACCGGACCCACCGGCTTGGCCGCGGTGACGCCGCGGTCGAGGAACGCGCCCGGATGAGGAGTGGCCGCGACCGCCGGGTGACCCTCGTTGCGCGCGGCGTTCTGTGGCGGGAAGGCGAGCGCGGCGGCGTGGTGCGCGGCCTGCACCTGCGTCGGCGCGTAGCGCACTTCGCGGGTGAGCGCCCCCTGGGGCGCATAGGGCCGCATGCGCGTGCCTGGCGCCCCGGCGTAGCTCGCGCGAGTGTCGCTGGGGTTGTTGACGGTGAGGTTGTTGACGACCGTCTCGCGGTAGACGTTGTGGACGTTGGTCACGTTCACGTTGCTGATCGCGGTGTTGTACTGGAAGCGGTTGTTGACCCAGCGCCCGCCGCGGTACCCATCGCCGTCGTAGCCGCCGCCGTAGTTGAGGCCGCCGTAGTAGCCGACGTGAGGGCCCCAGTAGCCGCGGTGGAACACGTACACCGCGCCTACCACCGCCCAATAGCCCGGCGTCCACAGCATGCCGGGCGCCGGCGGCGCAACCCACGTGCCCGGCACCCAGAAGTAGCCATCCGCGTCCCAGCGCCACACGCCCGGCGACCAGATGTAGCCTTCCACCGGACACGGCGGCTGCTCGTAGACCGGCAGCGGCGGCGGCGGCTCCGGCGCCTGCTCCTCGACGTCCTGATCCGAGCCCGGCGCCACGGCGAGCGGCTCGGCCTGCCCCACCGGCTGGTAGGTGGTGACCACGCAACCGCCGAGCAGGGCCGCCCCGAGCAGCCAGCCGGCCGCAACAAACACGCGTGTACTCGTCATGGCGAATTTCTCCCTGGGCTCGGCGGCTTCACCGGGCCCCGCGCGGGCGGCGCTTCAGCCCGAGACCGCGCAGTCCTGCACTTCGCGCCCGGTGCGCAGCGTGCCGACGAGCTGCGTCACGTTCGCGATCCCCTGCTCGCGCAGGTACTCGGCGAGACCGTCGTTGATACGCTTGCAGACCATCGGGTCGTAGAACAGCGCCGTGCCGACCCCGACCGCGGTGGCGCCGGCGATGATGAACTCGAGCGCATCGGTGGCACTCGCGATGCCGCCCTGGCCGATGATCGGCACGTTGTGCGGGCGCGCCACCTCGTAAACCTGGTGCACCTTGAGGAGCGCGATCGGCTTGATCGCGGGACCCGAGAGTCCGCCCTGCACGTTGCCGATCACCGGGCGGCGCGTCCCGACGTCGACCGCCATGCCCATGACGGTGTTGATCACGGCGAGCGCATCCGAGCCCGCCTCGATACAGCGGCGGGCATTCTCGCGGATGTCGGTCTGGTTGGGCGAGAGCTTGGTGATCAGCGGCTTGGCGGTCACGGCGCGGCAGGCGGCCACCACCTTCGCCGACATCTCCGGATAGTTGCCGAAGGCGACCCCGCCCTCCTTCACGTTGGGGCACGAGATGTTGATCTCGATGGCATCGATCGGCGAGTCGTCGAAGCGGCGCGTCACCTCGACGTACTCCTCGAGCGTCGAACCGCAGGCGTTGGCGATGAAGCGCGTCTCGCTGAAGTCGAGCTGCGGCAGGATGTCACGCACGACGCTCTCGACGCCGGGGTTCTGCAGACCGATCGCGTTCAGCATGCCCGCCGGGGTCTCGTAGACGCGGTGTGGCGGGTTGCCGAGGCGCGGCTTGCCGGTGGTGCCCTTGAGCACGATGGCGCCCGCATCGCGGTTGGAGAAGCCCTCGATGCGGGTGTACTCCTCGCCGAAGCCGACGCAGCCCGAGAGCAGCACGATCGGCGAGGCGAAGTCGAGGCCGCAGAAGCGCAGCCGCAGGGCGTCCGCGGCAGGCGCGGCAGCCGCCCGGGCAGCGCCCGCCGCGGCGGCTCCTGGTGTGGCGCTCGGCATGGCGCGCATTATCGCACACTCCCAAGTTCAGCCCCCGCCGCAGCCATGTTCCACGTGGTGCTCTTTCAGCCCGAAATTCCGCCCAACACCGGGAACATCATCCGCCTGTGCGCCAACACCGGCTGCACGCTGCACCTGGTGAGGCCGCTCGGATTCGAGCTCACGCGCAAGGCCGTGCGCCGCGCCGGACTCGACTACCACGAGCTCGCCGATGTGCACGTGCACGCGGACATCGGCGCCTGCCTCGAGGCGCTCGCGGAGGCGCGTCTCTTCAGCGTCGAGACTGGCGGCGCGCGAATCTACAGCGAGGCGGCCTTCGCCGCCGGCGATGCGCTGCTCTTCGGTCCCGAGACCCGCGGGCTCGCGCCGCGGGTGCTCGCGCACGTAGCCCGCGCGCGCCAGCTCACGATCCCGATGAGCGCGGGAAACCGCAGCCTCAATCTCTCCAACGCCGTGGCGCTGGTGGTCTACGAGGCGTGGCGGCAGAACGGATTTCGGGGCTCACGAACCCGTACGCCGGAGCGGTGAGCGCCGCCGCGGCGCCCCGGCGGCGGCCTCGGATGGACCCTGGCGGTCGAGCGGGCTGCGCACGCCGCCTGCGCCCTTGCTCATGACGTGCGTGTAGATCAT
>DASQIC010000013.1:0-40535 GCA_035631755.1 Steroidobacteraceae bacterium | reverse complement strand
ACGCTACAAAAGTCCCGCCGTAGGTCTCGGCCATCACCTTGGTCAGCGCCGCCGTGAGCGTCGTCTTCCCGTGGTCCACGTGACCAATCGTCCCGACGTTCACGTGCGGCTTGGTGCGCTCGAATTTCTCTTTGGACATGGATTTTCCTAACTATGACGACTCGGTGACCGGCTGCTCCGGTCGACTGGAGCCCACGACCGGGATTGAACCGGTGACCTCGTCCTTACCAAGGACGTGCTCTACCAACTGAGCTACATGGGCTCTTGGCTCACGTCGATGAGCGGACACGCTGGAGCGGGTGATGGGAATCGAACCCACGTCATCAGCTTGGAAGGCTGAGGTTCTACCATTGAACTACACCCGCTGCTGATGGCGTTTCATCTGCCGGCTGCGCACTGTCGCGAGGCTCGTCGAGCCCTTCACGCCCCGGTGGTGGAGGGGGAAGGATTCGAACCTTCGAAGGCGTAAGCCGGCAGATTTACAGTCTGCTCCCGTTGACCGCTTGGGTACCCCTCCGCAAAATGAGCCGCGTATTGTGATTTCGGGGGGTCGGGGTGTCAATGCACCTGGCCCGGTACTTGCTAGGAGCCGGACCCCCTTCGCCGGCTCCCCGCCCCTCGCATCCGGGCCGGAGACCCCCGGGTGGCGAGTGCCGCGGCCAGCCGCTCGAGCCCCGCCGCCCCGAGCGAGCGCACGCTCCCGGGTCGCATGTCCCGGGGCAGCTCAATCGGCCCGTATCGGACCCGAAGGAGACGGCTCACCTCGAAACCGACCGCCTGCCAGAGCCGTCGGACCTCGCGGTAGCGCCCCTCGTGCAGCACCACGCGATAGCTGCTGTGGCTACCCCCGTCGGGCGGGCCTCCTCCCGGGCGGGCGGCCGCCTCCCCGGGGCCGGCGGCCGGCTCGATCCGATCGAAGCGCGCCGGGCCATCCTCGAGGGTAACGCCCTCGAGGAGCCGGTCGAGCACTGCCCGCCCCGGCCGGCCGCGCACCCGCACGAGGTACTCGCGCTCGATCTCGCCCGAGGGGTGCATCAGGCGGTGGGCGACCACGCCGTCGGTCGTGAGGAGGAGGAGACCCGAGGTGTTGACGTCGAGCCGCCCGATGCTGATCCACCGGCCGTGCGCCGGGGCCGGCAAGCGTTCGAACACGGTGGGCCTTGCGGCGGGGTCGCTGCGGGTCGTGACCTCGCCCGCGGGCTTGTAATAAAGGAGTAGCTCCGGGGGGGCGCCCGGCGGGGCGAGCTCGAGCCTGTGGCCGTCGAGGCGGATGTCGTCCCCGGGCCCCGCGCGGTCGCCGAGCCGCGCGGTGCGGCCGGCGACCGTCAGCCTCCCGGCCCGGATCCACTCCTCGATAGTGCGGCGCGAGCCGAAGCCCGCCTCCGCGAGCAGCTTCTGCAGACGGGTCATGCCATCATAAGGGCGCGTAAGGGGCTGATATCCGCGCGTGCCTTGTCGGCTCGGCGCCCCGAGGTTAGAAGGACAATCATGATCTACGACAGCATTCTCGGCACGATCGGCAAGACTCCCGTGGTGCGCATCCAGCGCCTCAATCCCGCGCACGTCACGATGTACGTGAAGTGCGAGTTCTTCAACCCGCTGTCCTCCGTCAAGGACCGCCTCGCGATCGCCATCATCGAGGACGCCGAGCGCAGGGGGACGCTCAAGCCCGGCCAGACGGTGGTCGATGCCACCTCCGGCAATACCGGCATCGCGCTCGCCATGGTTTGCGCCGCCAAGGGCTACCCGTTCGTCGCGGTCATGGCGGACTCCTTCTCGGTCGAGCGGCGCAAGATCATGCGCATGCTCGGCGCCAGGCTGATCCTCACGCCCGCCGCCGAGCGCAGCACCGGCATGGTGAGGAGGACCGAGGAGCTCGCGAAGAAGCACGGCTGGTTCTATGCCCGGCAGTTCGAGAACGAGGCCAACCCCGCCTATCACCGCAACACGACCGGGCCCGAGATCCTGCAGGATTTCGTCGGCCGCCGGCTCGACTTCTACGTGACCGGCTGGGGCACCGGCGGCACGCTCACCGGGGCCGGCGAGATGATCCGCCTCGCGCGCCCCGAGGTGCAGATCGTGGCGTGCGAGCCCGCCGCGGCGCCGCTGCTCTCCGGCAAGCCCTGGTCGCCGCACAAGATTCAGGGGTGGACACCGGACTTCGTGCCCAAGGTGCTCAACCGCGAGGTGCCGCACCGCATCGTGACGGTCACCGACGCCGAGGCGGTCGCGGCGGCGCGCTCGCTGGCGAGCCGCGAGGGCATCTTCTGCGGCATATCCTCCGGGGCGACCTTCGCCGCGGCGCTCAAGGTGGCCGCCGAGGCCGCAGACGGCGCGGTGATCCTCGCGATGCTGCCGGACACCGGCGAGCGCTACCTCTCGACGCTGCTCTTCGAAGGGATCCCCGAGGGCGGCGATCCGGAGCCTTGAGAGCGCGCCGCCGGACTCCCGGCCCGGGTGCCCCGCACGTCATGGATGCGCGCCAGTACGCCGCGTTGCCCGATCCCTTTCCCATGTGGCGCGGCGGCACCTTGCACGGGGCGCGCATCGCTTACGAAACCTGGGGCAAGCTGAACGGCGCGCGCGATAACGCGCTTCTGCTCTTCACGGGGCTGTCGCCGCCGGCGCACGCCGCCTCCTCCCCCCAGGATCCGTCCCCGGGGTGGTGGCAGGGCATGGTGGGCCCGAAGCTGGCCATCGACACCGATCGCTTCTTCGTCGTGTGCGTGAATTCGCTCGGCAGTTGCTTCGGCTCGACCGGGCCCGCCTCGCCCGACCCGGCCACGGATGCCCCCTACCGGCTCAGCTTTCCCGACCTCTCCATCGAGGACATCGCGCGCGCGGGCTTCGAGACGGTACGCTCGCTCGGCATCGAGCGGCTCGACACCCTGATGGGCCCCTCGCTCGGGGGTATGGTGGTGCTCGCCTATGCGGCCATGTTCCCCGGCGCCGCCCGGCGGCTGGTGTGCATCTCGGGCACCGCGGCCGCCGCCCCGTTCGCCATCGCGCTGCGCTCCATCCAACGCGAGGCGATCACCCGCGACCCCGACTGGCGCGGCGGCAACTACCCGGCGGACCGCCCGCCGGTGACCGGCCAGCGCATCGCCCGCAAGCTCGGCACCGTGACCTACCGCTCGGCGGCCGAGTGGCAGCAGCGCTTCGGGCGCGAGCCGATCCGCGCGGACATGCGCGGCGCGGACGCCTTCGCCTCGGAGTTCGCGGTCCAGGGCTACCTCGAATCGCTCGCCCAGCGCTGGGTAAGCGCGTACGACGCGAACTGCTATCTCTATATCTCCCGCGCCATGGACCGCTTCGATCTGGCGGTGCACGGGGAGCCGGTCGAGCTCTTGCGCCGCTCGGGCCTCGCCCGGGCGCTGGTTATCGGGGTGCAGACCGACCTGCTCTTCTCCCTGAGCGAGCAGCACGCGATCGCCGAGGCGCTCTCGGCCGCCGGGGTGACGACGCGCTTCGCGCCGCTCTCCTGCATCGAGGGCCACGACGCCTTCCTCGTGGACCTGAAGGCCTTCGGCCGCGAAATCGGGGCCTTCCTGCGCGAGGGCTGGCAGGCGCGCGGCCGGCGACTGTCCTGAGGACGCCCAGAAAGGTGCGAAAATAAGTTCAACGGCTGCGGCAAAGCCCGCGGGTGCACGGCATAATGGCTCGCGGGGGAGCTCGCGGGATAAAAGAGAAGAACGAGAGCCGTCGAGGCCGAGCCGTGGAACGCCGACTACACACACGACATCGCGCCCGGACCATCGTGTACATCACGATGCCGGGCGGCCGCCGCAAGCTTTGCAAGGCGGTCAACCTGAGTGCAACGGGCGTGTTCATCGAAACCAGCAACCTGGGGCTGCGCAAGGGACAGCACGTGGTGCTGTCGTTCGCCATCAATCTCGGCACGATCATCAAGCTGCACCGGCGCACCGCCGTGGTGGCGCACGTCTCGCGCGGCGGCACCGGGCTCATGATGGAGACTTACGCCCTGGCCTCGAGCTGAAGGTGGCTGCGGCTCCGCTCCTCACCATCGGCGCACTCGCCGCACGCGCCCGTGTCTCGACCTCGATGCTGCGCTTCTACGAGCGCGAAGGACTGCTGCGCCCGGCACGACGCAGTGCGAGTGGCTACCGCCTGTATGGCGCGGAGGCGGAGCAGACTCTGCTCTTCATCCGCCGCGCGCAGCGCCTCGGGCTCTCGCTCGATGACATCCGCGCGGTGCTCGCCGGGCGCCGCGGCGCCGGGATCGCCGGCAAGACCGTGGTGGGGATCGCCGAGCAACGCTTCCTCGAGATCGAGCGGCGCCTCACCGAGCTGCTGGTGCTGCGGCACGAGCTCGAGCTCTTTCTCGACGACCTCGCGCAGCGGGTCGGGCGGCTGAAGGCCGGCGGCGGCGGGCGACTCTACCGCGATCTGCTCGAGCACGTCTGCGGCGATGCGCACGGGCACGTGGCCCGCTCCTCGATGACGCGTCTCATGCACCGCATCGGCTGCTCGCTCGCCGATGCCGGGCGCGAGCGCATGTTCGCGGCGCTGCGCGGCCGGCACGTGCACGTGTGGCGCGAGAACGGCGGCTACACGGTGCTGATCCCCGGACACGATGCGGCGGTCGGCGCCGCGCTCCGGCAGCTGAAGAACGCCGAGGCCGGCTGCACCGCGCACGTCGATCTCGCGCTCGCCGAGGGCGCCGAAGGCTGGATGCTCACGGCGCGCGGCGACGGCGCGTTTCTCTTCGCGCAGCTGTTCCTCGCGCTCGAGGCGGCCGAGACCTAAGCCGTGCGGACCTCCTGCGCGAGCGCGCCGATCTGCACGTGATCGGTGCGCTCCTTCTCCCATGCCTCGAGCGCGAGTCCCTGGCGCTCGAGCAGCTCGCGGATCGCGCCGGTGCGCCACTCGAGCACCTGGTCGAGGATCGGCACCATGACGCTGAAGGCGTTGTCGCTGAGCACCGTGCGCCGCGCAATGCGCGCCAGCTGGCGGTTGTCCGACACCGCGATGGTGAAGCCATCGTGATTGTTGACGTGCAGCATGACGTGCACATCCGAACTGCCGTCGCCGACGTAGATCACGCGATCGGCCGGGATGGCGAGTCCGCGCTGCAGCTCCTCGATCACCGCGACCTTGCCGTAACCGGCCGGCACGCGCCGGATGGCGCGCACTTCGCCCGAGGTCTCGTCGAACTCGAGCTCGGTGCCGTAGATGTGATCGGCAGCGACGATGCCTGCGAGCGCGGAGCTCACGATCTCGCGCGGCGCCGCCGAGATGATGTAGAAGGAGAAACGCACGCCCTCGAGCCCCTGCTCGAGAGTCCGCACCAGCGCAGGAATGGCGCTCTTCAGGCGCACGCGCCGGCCGGTTTCGATGAGATGCTCGTGGCGCACGCCGCGGAACTCCGGGTCGTGGCGGATAAGGTAGGCGAGCTCCCCACCCTGCTGGACGAGATTGCTGTCGGCCAGTCCCTGCACGCGCTCGTGGAATCCCTGCACGCCGAGCAGCTCGCTCAGGACGAGGCCCGAGTCGTTGAAGCTCAGCGTGCGATCGAAGTCGGACGCCAGCAGGTAGTGTCTGGGGATCTCTTGCTTCAAGGCGCAATCCTCCCGATCGTGCGTTGAATACGTTCGACCCGCCACACCGCGGAAAGTGCAGACAGGACGAACCCGATGTGGCGTCTCACCGCCGGGAATGCAAGCCGTGTGCCGCGGCATCGACCATGTGTCGCTGCCAGGCGTCAGGCACCCGGGCGCAGCGGCTGCGCGGCTGCAGGCCGGTCACATGCCCGCTCATGGTGCAGCCCTGCACCCTCCTTGACCTTCAACCCGGGTTGAAGGTGCATGCTGTGACGGCTGCGGAATCCTCCGCAGGCGCTTGACCGGAGGCCGGGTGAGTCCGCCCCAGGTGATACCGCCGAGCAGCACTGCCCCGGGTGAGCTCGTGCTGCACGCCAAGATCGCGGGCATGGACTGCGGCAGCTGCGCGCTCACGATCGAGGATGGGCTGCGCCAGCTCCCCGGCGTGCGGCGGGTGTCGGTCGACTTTACCACCGAGTCGCTCGAGCTCGAGGGCGAGGCGAGCCGCGCGCAGGTCGAGGAGCGGCTGCGCCAGCTCGGCTATCGCCTCCGCGGCGCGGAGGAGGCCCCCGCGCCGCCGTCGGTCGCGCGCACCGCCGCCCACACCCACGGCTTCCTCGCGTTCCTCCTCGCCGAACCGCAGCAGCGGCTCGCGCTCGCCGCGGCCTTCGCGGTGCTGATCGCGAGCGGAGTCGCGGCCGCGAGCGGCGCACCGGCGGTACGGAGCCTGCTCACCCTCGCGCTCGCCGCCACCGTCGTGCTGGTCGGAGCGCCGATCTTCGTCACGGGACTGCGGGCGCTCATCTTCAGCCGACGCGTCAACATCGATCTGCTCATGACGCTCGCCGCGCTTGGGGCGCTCGCCATCGGCGAGGCCGGGGAAGGGGCAACCGTAGTGGTGCTGTTCACGCTCGGCGAGGGGCTCGAGCGCTTCTCGGCCGCGCGCGCCCGGGAGTCGCTGCGCAGTCTGCTCGATCTGCAACCGCAGACCGCGACGCTGCTCGAGCGGCACGCAGCCGAGCCCGGTCACGAGCACCTCCACGCCGAAGTGGTGCCGGCGGCGGCGCTCGCGCCGGGCGACCTGATCGTGGTCAAGCCCGGCGAGCGCATCGCCGCCGACGGCTTCGTGCGCAGCGGCTCATCGAGCGTCGACGAGGCCGCGGTGACCGGCGAGAGCCGGCCCGTGGCGAAGGGTGCCGGCGATGCGGTGCTCGCCGGCACCGTGAACGCCGAGGGCGCGCTCGAGGTCGAGGTGACCCGTGTCGCCGCCGATTCCACCGTGGCGCGCATCGCGCGCCTCATCGAGCAGGCGCGGGCGCAGCGCTCGCCGGCTGAGCGCTTCATCGACCGCTTCGCCCGCTGGTACACCCCCGCGGTGGTCGTGATCGCCGTGCTGGTGGTCGCGACCGGGGTGCTCGCCTGGGGCGGACCGCTCATCGCGCCCGGGGGCGGCAGCGGCGGGTGGCTCTATCGGGGTCTCGCGCTCCTCATCGTCGCCTGTCCGTGCGCGCTCGTCATCAGCATTCCGGTCACGGTGGTGAGCTCGCTCACGCGGCTCGCGCGCTCAGGAGTCCTGGTGAAGGGCGGCGAGCAGCTCGACCGGCTCGCCGAGGTGCACACCATCGCCTTCGACAAGACCGGGACGCTCACCCGCGGGCGCCCGAGCGTCATCGCCGTGCAGGCGCGCGGCTGCGAGCACGAGCCGCAGCGCGACGTCGACTGCGCGGGCTGCGACGACGTCGTCGCGCTCGCCGCCTCCGTCGAGCGCAGCTCGGAGCACCCGATCGCGCACGCGATCATGGAGTGGGCCCGCTCGCGCGGGCTGGCGCACCGCTACCCGCCGGCCAAGGCGATCGTCGCGGCCGCCGGAAGCGGGGTCAGCGGGCAGCTCGGGGGAACCGCCATCGCAGTCGGCACCGAGGCGCTCATGAGCGCGCGCGGCTCGACCAACGGCGCCTGCGAGTTTTCCGATTTCACGGCGTCGGCGCGCACGGTGATGCTGGTGGCGCGTGACTCGGCCGTGGTGGGCGCCATCGGCGTCGAGGACGCCGTGCGCGAAGAGACGCGCGCGGTGCTCACCGAGCTGCGCCGCGCGGTGCCGCGGCTGCATACCGCGATGCTGACCGGCGACAATCCGCGGGTCGCTGCGGAGGTCGCCAGCCGCATCGGCGAGGTCGACGAGGTGCGCGCGCAGCTCCTGCCCGCGGACAAGCTCGAGGCCATCGAGCGGCTGCGCCGCGAGCACGGCCCGGTCGCCATGGTGGGCGATGGCATCAACGATGCGCCGGCGCTCGCGCGCGCCGACGTCGGCATCGCCATGGGGGGCGGGGCCTGCGCGCAGGCGATGGAGACCGCCGACGTCGTCCTCATGCAGGATGACCTGCAACGCCTGCCGGCGCTGCTGCGGGTCGCGCGGCGCAACCGCGTCATCGTCAAGGAGAACATCGCACTCAGCCTCGTCCTCAAGCTCGCGTTCCTTGCGCTCGCCATCCCGGGCCTCGCGACGCTCTGGCTCGCGGTCGTCGCGGACGTCGGCACCACTGTACTCGTCACGCTGAACGGCATGCGGATGCTCAGGGCCCGCTGAAGGAGAGTCCCCATGCGCAAGCCCCATTGCCCTTCCCGCCGACGGCTGCTGCGCGGACTCGCCCTCGGTGTGCCTCTGGTGAGCCTCGCGCTCACCCGCGCGAGCCGGGCGGCCGCCCCGTTGCCTCTCCTCGGGGTCAACGCCCCCGAGGCGAAGGCGGTCCAGTACGTCGAGGACGCCTCCAGGGCCGGGCCGGCCGCGGCGGGCAACAGCTGCGCGAACTGCGCGCTCTACCAGGGGCCCGAGGGGGCGTCGCAGGGACCCTGCCAGCTCTTCCCCGGCAAGGACGTGAAGGCAAAGGGCTGGTGCAGGTCCTGGGCGCCGCAGATGTGAGGGGCGTGTGTCCGATGTCGGTTTGGCCCCTGCCGGAACGACATCAGGTAGGTGGAGCCTGAAGAACCCGGCCCCACCACCTGCGCTTACCAAGGAGTCGAACATGGCCAGTTTCATGCTGCTTCTTCATACCCCCGTCAACCGGCCCCGGCCGGCGAATCCCGAGGACCTCACGCGCATCACCCGGGAATACATGGACTGGGCGGATCGCCTGCGCGAGAAAGGCCAACACAAGGGCGGCAGCAAGCTCACCAACGATGCGGGCAAGATCCTGCGCGGCAACGGCGGCGGTGTCGCGACCACTGACGGTCCGTTCGCCGAGAGCAAGGAGATCGTCGGCGGCTACTTCGTCATTGCCGCCCGCGACTACGCCGAGGCCTGCCGCATCGCCGCGAGCTGCCCGCATGTGAAGTACGGCAGCCACATCGAGGTGCGCCAGGTCGAGGAGCTGTAAGGCACACATGCCTGGCGCGGAGCGGGAGCTCGAGAGCCTCTTCAGGCACGAGGGCGGCCGCATCTGCGCCTGGCTGGTGCGACTTCTCGGCCCGGGGCGGCTCGATCTCATCGAGGACGCGGTGCAGGACGCCTTCAGTGCCGCCCTGGCACAGTGGCCCTTCGAGGGTACGCCGCGCCATCCCGCGGCGTGGCTGGCGGTCGCGGCGCGCAACAAGGCGCTCGACCGCCTGCGACGCGATGCCCGGCTCGACTCACTCGACGTCGAGGGCGAGGCGGCGGCCTGGCGGCTCGGGTTCTCGAATCCCGAGGACTCGGGCAGGCCGGACGACACCCTCGCCCTCATGTTCGTGGCGTGCCATCCGGCGCTCTCCCTCGAGGAGCAGACGATGCTCACGCTGCAGACCGTCTGCGGGCTGAATCCCCGCGAGATCGGCCGCTCGTTTCTCTCGACGCCCGAGGCGGTGACGCAGCGCCTGGTGCGCGCCAAACGCCGCATCCGCGAGCTCGAGCTGCGTTTCGAGATCCCCGAAGGGGGCGAGCTCGCCGCGCGGCTGCCGGGTCTGCTGAATGCGATTTACCTGCTCTTCACGCGTGGCTACACAGCCGCCGAGGGCGAGCCGCTGATGGCGCAGGAGCTGTGCGCCGAAGGACTGCGCCTCGCGACGCTCCTCACCGAGCACCCCGCCACCGCCACGCCCGAAGCGCATGCGCTCGCCGCGCTCATCTGCCTGCATCACGCGCGCGCCGCTGCGCGCACCGGCACAGGAGGCGACCTGATCGTGCTCGCCGACCAGGACCGCTCGCTCTGGGACCGGGAGCTCATCGCGCGGGGCTTCGGGCACATGCAGCTGGCGATGCGCGGGGATGTGCTCACCGCGCTCCATCTCGAAGCCGGCATCGCCTCGGTGCATGCGGCCGCGCGCTCGTTCGAGGAAACCGACTGGGACACGCTCGCGCGCCACTACCGCTCGCTCCTCGAAGTCAAGCCGACTCCGGTGGTGCGGCTGAACGCCGCGATCGCCTGCGCCTACGCCGAGAGCCCGGCCGCGGGGCTTGCGCAGCTCGAACCGCTCGAGAGCGTGGCGAAGCTCGCACGCTATGCGCCCTATCACGCGGCACGCGGCGAGCTGCTCCTCAAGGTCGGGCGCGCGGTGGAGGCGGGCGAGTCGCTGCGGCGGGCGCTGGCCTGCGACCTGAACGGCGCCGAGCGCGCCTACCTGACACGGAAGCTGCGCGACTGCGGGACGGGCACGACGGCATCCGCCCGGCCCGCTGATCACTCGTAGCAGGGTCCGAGCTCGCGCACCTCGACCGTGGCCCACTCGGCCGCGGGACACTCCGCTGCGAGCGCCAGTGCCTGCTCGCGCGTCGCGCAGTCGATGAGGAAGAACCCGCCGACGAGCTCCTTCGACTCGGTGAACGGGCCGTCGACGACGGTACGGCGTCCGCCGCGCACCGTCAGGCGCGCGGCCTTCGAGTCCTCCTTGAGCGACTCCGTGGCGATGAGGTGGCCGCGCTGCTTGAGGCTGTCGGCGTAGCGCAGCATGCGAGCGTAGACCGCGCGCCCCTGCTCGAGACCCCGGCTCTGCCGCTGGCCGCGCGGCTCGACGATCAACAGCATGTAGGACATCGGCGTCGTCTCCGTCTCGCTCCGGGAGTGAGTCTACGCGCGGTTGCAGGCCGAGGCGCGCTCGCGCAGCAGCCGCTTCTCGCGCGCATTGTGCGTGAGCTCAGCGGCCCGCTCAAACTCTCCACGCGCTTCCGTGAAGCGCCCGAGCTTCACCAGCAGGTCACCGCGCACACTCGGCAGCAGATGATAGGACTTGAGCGCCCCGTCGGCCGCCAGGCGGTCGGCGAGCTCGAGCCCGGCGGCCGGACCGTAGGCCATGGCGACCGCCACCGCGCGGTTGAGCTCGACCACGGGTGACGGGGTGATGCGGACCAGCTCGTCGTAGAGCGCGGTGATGTATACCCAGTCGGTGTCGCCGGCGGTGGGGGCGCGCGCGTGACAGGCAGCGATCGCCGCCTGCAGCAGGTAGGGGCCGCGGGTCTCGCCGAGCGTCTCCCCGCGCGCCAGCGCGGCGAGGCCGCGGTGGATCAGCACCCGGTCCCAGAGCGCACGGTTCTGATCGAGGAGCAGCACCGGCTCGCCGCCCGGACCCGAGCGCGCGTGCAGCCGCGAGGCCTGGATCTCCATCAGGGCGACCAGCCCGTGAACCTCCGCCTCGCCGGGCGCGAGCTCGGCGAGGATGCGCCCGATGCGCAGCGCCTCCTCGCACAGCGCCGGGCGCATCCAGTCCTCGCCCGCGGTCGCGGAATAACCTTCGTTGAAGATGAGGTAGATGACTTCGAGCACCGAGGTGAGGCGGGCGGTGAGCGCCTCGCCGCGCGGGATCTCGAAGGGAACCTGCGCTTCACTCAGCGTGCGCTTGGCGCGCACGATGCGCTGCGCGACGGTGGGCTCGGGGACCAGGAACGCACGGGCGATCTCGGCGGTCGTGAGCCCGCCGAGGAGGCGCAGCGTGAGCGCGGTGCGCGCGTCGGTGGGCAGCAGCGGGTGACAGGCGATGAAGATGAGCCGCAGCAGGTCGTCCCCGATCTCGTCCCCGGCGCGGGTCTCGGGCTCGTTACCCTTCAGCCCCTGTTCCATGTCGAGCTCAACGCCGAGCGCTTCGTGCTTGCGCGACAGCATGCGCCGGCGGCGCAGCTCGTCGAGCGCCCGGTTCTTGGCGGTGGTCATCAGCCAGGCGGCGGGGTTGTCGGGAATGCCGCTGCGCGGCCACTGCTCGAGCGCCGTGACGAGCGCATCCTGGGCGAGCTCCTCGGCGACCCCGACGTCGCGCACCAGGCGCGTCAGCCGCGCGATGAGGCGGGCCGACTCGATCCGCCAGACCGCCTCGATGGTGCGATGGGCATCCGTGGCCGCCATGGCCACGGATGACACCATCGCGAGTTGCACGGCGCAAGCCAAGATCACTCGACCGCGGCCTTCAGGCTGCCACCGCCAGGGCGTCCTGGGGCTTGGCGCAATTGACCATCCACGGCGTGCCGAAGCGGTCGGTGCACATGCCGAAGCCGCGCGCCCAGAAGGTCTCCTGGAAGGGCATGGTGACGGTGCCGTCGGCGGCGAGCGCGTTGAAGATGCGCTCCGCATCGGCGCGGTCGTCGACACCCGCCATGACGTTGAAGCCCCGCGGCGCCTGGTAGTCGCACAGTGCATCGCAGCCGAGCAGCATCTGACCGCCGAAGTCGAGCCGCGCGTGCAGGATCTTGTCGTGGAACTCGGGCGGGGTCTCCCTGGCGCAGGGGGAAGCGCCGACGGTGAGCGCGAACACGATCTGGCCGCCGAAGGTCTCGGCGTAGAACTTGAACGCCTCGCTGCAGTTGCCCTTGAAGTGCAGATGGGTCGCGGTTTGCATCGGTTTGCTCCGTTCGATGTGGGGGGTGAAATCAGTGCTTGGCAGCGGCGCCGCCGTGCCCGTCGAGGCACGCTTCCTGGGCCCGCAGCTCGGGGGTGAGGCTCGGGCCGAAGTCCTCGGCCTCGAACACGCGGCGGATCTCGATCTCCTCGTCGGTCTTGTGGAACGGCGAGCGGCGGATCCATTCGACGGCCTCGGCGATCGAGCGCACCTGCCAGAGCCAGAAGCCGGCGATCAGCTCTTTGGTCTCGGTGAACGGACCGTCGATGAGGCGGCTCTTGCCGCCGCCGAACCTGACGCGCACGCCCTGCGAGCTCGCCTGCAGCCCCTCGGCCGCGAGCAGCACGCCCGCCCTGAGCAGCTCCTCGTTGAACTGCCCCATCTCGCTGAGCAGCGCCTCGCTCGGGAGCACCCCGGCTTCCGAATCCTTGTTCGCCTTCACGATGACCATGACTCGCATACTTGCTCCTCGTAAATCGGTGACCCGAAGCCGCTACCATGCGCGGCGGACTCTGGATCGGCGCGCCGTGGCCCGGTTTCTGTTGCTATGACGAACGATGGGCGAGCAATTCGACACGGCGCGGTGGATGCAGCCGGCACGGGGGCCTAAGTGACGGAAAACGCTTGAAATTATCTTCCACACACCCGGTCGAGCCGGCGCAGCGCGCCCGACGCGCCCAGCTCGAGCCGCTGCGCTTCGTGAGCCTCGAGGCGGCGAGCGGGCTCGTGCTGCTCCTCGCCGCAGTGCTCGCGCTCGCCTGGGCGAACTCGCCCGGTGCGGAGCGCTACGAGGCGCTGTGGCACTTCGGGCTCGGCCCGGGGCAGCTCGACTTCCTCCCCGCCCGCGACCTGCATTTCTTCGTCAACGACGGGCTCATGACCATCTTCTTTCTCGTGGTCGGTCTCGAGATCCGCCGCGAGATGCACGAGGGGTCGCTGGCGGATCTGCGGGTGGCGACGCTCCCCCTCGTCGCGGCAATCGGCGGAGTCGTCGTCCCGGCGCTCCTCTATCTCCTCGTCAACCGAGAGCCACTGGCGCGGCGGGGCTGGGCGATCCCGACCGCCACCGACATCGCCTTCGCAGTCGGCGTGCTCGCGCTCGTCGGCCGGGGCGTGCCGCCAGCGCTGCGCCTGCTGCTGCTGACGCTCGCGATCATCGACGACATCGTGGCGATCCTCGTGATCGCACTCGTCTACTCGAGCGGCATCGCGGCGCTCGGGCTTCTCGTCGTCGCGGCAGGCGTCGCCCTGGTGCTGCTGCTGCAGTGGCTCTCGGTGCGCCGTGCGCTCGCCTACGTGCTCCCGGGCGTGCTCGTGTGGTACGGGATGCTGCGCGCGGGGCTCCACCCGACGCTCGCGGGCGTCACGCTCGGCCTGCTGACGCCCGCGACCGCCGCTTTCGGGCGGCGGCCTGCGGCCGCGGTCCCCGGGGCCGGGTCCCCGCTCGCGCGCCTCGAGTCGCGGCTGCACCCCTGGGTCGCCTTCGGAGTCATGCCGCTGTTTGCGCTCGCGAACGCGGGGGTCGCACTCGGCGGGCTCGACTTTCACGGCCGCGTGACGCTTGCGGTGAGCGGCGGCATCGTGCTCGGGCTGGTCGTCGGCAAGCCCGCCGGCATCGTGCTCGCTGCGGCGGTCGCGGTGCGCTCGGGGCTCTGCGCGTTGCCGGACGGGCTGCGCTGGTCTCACATTGCGCTCCTCGGAGCGCTCGGGGGCATCGGCTTCACGATGTCGATCTTCATCTCGAACCTGGCGTTCGAGGGCACCGCGCTGCTCGGTGCCGCGCGGGTCGCGGTGCTCGCGGCCTCGGTGCTCGCCGCGGGCCTGACATTTGTCATCGCGCGAGCCAGCGCGAACGCGCGGCCGAGGCGCGCGCCGGAGTCTAGCGCTCGGTCGTGAAGGCCTCGCCCTGCGGGCGCGGCTCATCGAGCTTCACGCGGAACACGCAGCGGCCGTGCCCGGTCTGGAAGCGCTGCTCGCGCAGCACCCGCAACCCGAGCAGCCGCTCGAGGGTATTGACCGAGACGCTGCAGATCGCCGGGTGCTGCTGCGCCACGCTGAGGAAGGGGCAGTTGCGCTCGATCAGGGCGGGCGCGCCCTCCTTCCACTCGAGCTCCATGTAGGCGTCCTTGTCCTCGTACAACGAGCTGAGGAGGTGGAGCTTCTCCTTGAGGCTCTTGCCCTCGAGCAGCGGCGCCCAGCGCCGCACGCGCGCCTCGGTCATGCGGGAGAGGATCTCGACGAGCCCCGCGCCGCCGAAGGTCTCGAGGACCCGCCGCACGAGCTCACCGGAGAGCTCGTCGTAGTGCTTCGGAAAGAGATGCTCCGCCGCCCCGCTCAGGCGGTACTGCTGCGAGGCGGGACCGCGCCGGGGGCGCTTCGCGGCTGCGGCCGTGCGGACCGGCGCTGCTTCCCCGGTGGCCACGACCCAGCCGGCGCGCAGGAACTCCGCCATCTGTTGGCGCACGGCCTCGTAGGTGATGCCGAGCCCGGCGGCAAGCGCGCGGATGCTGGACGGCCCGCGGCGCTTGAGCGCCTCGAGCAGCGCGGATGGCACCGCCTCGGCCCCGCCCGGCCGTGTGCCCGCACGTGCCTGCCTCACTCGGCGGCGGGCGCGCGCCACGAGACACCTACGCCGAAGAGATAGACGAGCGTCCCGCCACAGAACCCACCGGCGAGGACGAGTGCCGAGCCCGCGAAGGAGAACGCGAGCGCTCCCGGGGGCGGGGGAGCGACGGTGCGCCAGGCGAGGCTCACCATGAAGCAAAGGAGTGCGGCGCTCATGAGGCTCGCGTGCAGCGCGAGCCAGGGCAGCGCACCGCGCGGCAGCCGGCGGAGCGCGAGCTCGAGCAGGCCCGCAAGCAGCGCCACCGCACCCGTGATGACGCCGGCGGCGACGGCGTAGTGACTCACCGTCCACCAGGGCGCCTCATGGGTGCGCAGCGCCACGAGGTCGGACGCCGAGGCGCCGATCCAGAACGCAACCGGGAAATGCACCAGCGCCGGATGCAGCGGATGCGCCGCCCAGCGCGCGAGGCTCGGCGCGGTGGCCAACTACATCAGCCCCAGCGCGGTCGCGAGCAGGATCAGAAAGCCGATCACCGCGATCAGCGCATGCACCGCGACGAAGGGCTTCGGTAAAGCTTTCCTGCGGGCGTGGAACCCCAGGGCGATGGTGAAGCCGCCGAGCGCCGCAATGAGGAAAAGCACGAGCGCCCAGCGCGCGCCGGCGGCGGCTCCCCCGGCGACCAGCACGATGAGGAGCACGAGTCCGGTGGCCGCGAACGCCCCATGCAGGACCGCGCTCGCAACCGGCGGGAAGCTGCCGCGGAACGCGGCGAGCGCCATGGTGAGACCGATGACCGCCGCGACGGCGAAGATGAGGATGGTGATCCAGGTGAGCATGGAGGGCTCCTGTTTATACAAGTTGCGACTTGCATATTATTTATAGCACCTCGCGGGCCGGTCGGCAAGCCGCCGGCTCGCCCCGCAGGCTGGTGCCGCGGCCGCTCGAGCGGCCGCGACTAAACCGCCGCCGACACGAGCTCGCAGAAGGCCTTCAGGTCGATGTTGCCGCCGGAGACCACCACGACGATGGGCCCGGGGCCGGCGCGGCCGGTGAGCGCGGCCGCGAGCGGCAGCGCGCCCGCTCCTTCGGCAATCACGCGGCTCTTCTCGGCCATGAGCCGCAGCGCGCGCCGCGTCTCCGCCAGCGTCACGACGATGCAGCCATCGAGAATCGGGCGCATGCGTTCCCACATGCGCGGAAAAACGCTCTTGCCGCCGGCACCGTCGACGAAGGACGCCTGCCAGGCGGGGAACTGCTGGGCGGAGCCTGCCGCGAGCGAGGCAGCGGCGGGTGCCGCGGTCTCGGGCTCGGCTCCGAAGATCCGCACCGCGGGCCTCAAGGCCTTCACCGCGCTGCCGACGCCGGTGATGAGTCCGCCGCCGCCGATGGCGGCGATGACCACCGCGGTGTCGGGCGCATCCTCCAGGATCTCGAGCCCCATGGTGCCGTGGCCGGCGATGAAGTTGTGATCGTCGAAGGGATGCACGAAGGTGCCTTCGACTCCCGGATAGGCACGTTCCTCGAGCGCCTGCCACGCGCGCGCGTAGGACACCAGCACGAGGTGCGCCCCGAGTGCCTTCATGCGCTCGAGTTTCGCGGCCGGCGCCGTCTCGATCGCGACCACGGTGCAGGGAACGCGCGCCTGGCGCGCCGCGTAGGCGACGCCCTGCCCGGCGTTGCCGGCACTGATGGTCCAGACGCCCCGCCGGCGCTCCTCGTCCGGGAGCATCGCGACCGCGTTCGCCGCACCGCGGAGCTTGTAGGCGTTGATCGGCTGGAGGTTCTCGAGCTTGAGGCGAATGTCGGGCGCACCGGAGGGAAGCTCGAGCCGCACGAGCGGCGTGCGCACCACGGTGCCGGCGATGCGCTCGCGGGCGGCCTCGATATCATCGAGCGCAATTGGGCGGACGGGGGCCAGCGATGGCGGCATGATGAGTCTTTCCGCGCTCGAATTGCAGCTTAACACGCGCCGCTGTCCTCAGGCTGAAGCTTGCGGCGTCACCGGCGGGGGAATCGTTCGGCCGCAAGCGTGTGGGTAGCTGTACTTATTGTCCGCGCAGGCGCTCGGCGTAGGTTGTAGCCGGCGTAAGCCGATGCGCAGGGGCATCGCATCCGAAAGGGAAGTCACATGACTTACTTGATCGTCATCGGGTTTGCACTCGCCGGCGCCGCGTTGTCGGCGGGCAAGCGCGTGCGTGAGGGCCGCTGGCCCCGCGAGGGCCACGGCGTCACCTATTTCGCCCGCCCTGGCCTGCGCCAGTGAGCGCCTGCCGCCCGCGGTCGTCCGGCGCTTCCGTAGATTCCACTATTCCCGCTGCCCCGGGGGCTGGCTTATACAGTCGAAGGAATTCGCCACATGATACTTCCGCTGCAGATCACGTTTCGCCAGATGGAGCCCTCGCAGGCGCTGGAGCAGCGCATCCGCAAGCTCGCCGCGCGGCTCGAGCGCTTCAGCAGGCACATCACGCGCTGTCACGTCGTCGTCGAACCGCCGGCTCATCACCAGCACCAGGGCGCGCTGTTCGACTTCCGGATCGATATCACCCTTCCCGGTGACGAAATCGCGATCCGCCACGCTCATCCGGCCGACCACGCTCACGAGGACCCGTACGTGGCGCTGCGGGACGCCTTTCGTGCAGTGCGGCGCAAGCTGGAAGACTACGAACGCAAACGGCGCGGCGCGGTGAAGAGCCACACCCGACCCGCGCAGGGGCGGATCTGCGAGCTCGACCCGCAGCGCGATTCCGGCCGCATCGAGAGCGACGATGGACGGCTCATCTACTTCCACCGTAACAGTGTGCTGGGCGCGCGCTTCCAGGACCTCACGACCGGCACCAAGGTCCGCTTCGCCGAGGAATCGGGCGATCTCGGTCCGCAGGCCAGCACGGTTCACGTGATTTCCTGAGCGGCCGGTCTCCCGACGGCCGCTAGTCCTCGAACGGCTGCGTCAGCCCGGTGAAGTCGCCGACCACCTTCGCGTCGTACGGGCCGTTCAGCTGGTCGAAGCCGTTTCCGGGAGCATTGAGCGCGCCCTGCCGGAACACGATCTGCTTCGCCGGGGTCACCGCGATGACCCGGTCGTTGAACTGATCGCTGATCAGCGTGTTGCCGTTCGCGAGCCGGACTGCCCGGGTCGGGAGCGGCGCCGGGTTGCTGTTCGGATCGGTGTTGGTGTCGTATTTCCAGACGATGACGTCGGCGCGGTTCACCTCGATGATGCGGTTGTTGTTGGAATCGGTGATCAGCGTATTGCCGTCCGGCAGACGGCTCGCGAAGGCGACCCCGCTGGTCGTGCCTCCGGCGGTGAATTGCCGCAACAGCTGGCCGCCGACGCTGATCTCGATCGCGCGATTGTTGTTCTCGTCCGCGATCAGCACATGACGATTGGTGAGCAGCTCAGCGCTGTTGGGATTGTTGAGGAGATTGGGTCCGAGGCCGGGCACGCCCGTAGTGCCGTACTGCCACACTATCTGGTGCTCGAGGTTCACCAGCACGATCCGGGCGTTTCCCTGATCGGTGATCAGCACGTGAAACCCCTCGTGACCCGGAAAGTCGGTCACGACCAGCGCCTGCACCGGGGTGTTGAGCTCGTTCGGGCCCGAGCCGGTCACGCCCGCCTGGCCGTACTGCCAGACGATGCGGCCGGCGCGATTGACGATGAACACCCGGTTGTCGGCGCACCCGGTGGCGGGAGTCGAGCAGCCGGGCAAGGGCGGGTTGCTGGCGGGAATCCCGGTGCCGGAGATGAGCGTGTAGGTCCCGAATCGTTCCGCATCGTTGGTGCCGACGATGCTGTGGGGACCCGGTTGATCCGAGCCGTCACCGAACTGCCATACGACGCGGTGGGTGCGCGGATCGATCTCGATGACGCGATTGTTGAACTGATCCGCAATGACGATATTGCCCGGGTCGTTGAAGTCCGAGGCCAGCGCACTGCCGCAGAGCAGCGCCAGCGCCAGGATCCCCGCCACCACGCGGCCCAGCTTGAGTTCGAGTTGATGCTTCACGGGTGCCATCCCCTTTCGAGAGTTGTACAACGGTCGTATCGCAGCCGGTGCCGCTCACAGTTGCCGGCCGTCTGTTCGTGCCCGGCAAGGGGGCGACCGGTTCAACCGGCGCGAGACGTACGACGAGACGTCGTTCCCGCGGCGCCGGATGCGTCCGGCTGGCCGGCAACCGACCTGTCACGCCGCCGGCCGGGTGTCGCACGCACATCCCGCGGCGGGCGTTGATTTCCCCGGAATGCGTCGGCTTAATGCGACGCGTTGCGACCGCACTCACCGGGTGGGAGTGTCAGCAACCCTTCCAGCGAGGTCTCCCCATGAGTCACCGTCTTCGTCGGGTTGCAGCGGCGCCTGCCTGGCCGAGCTATTCCGGCACGTCGCAGTTCGTCGGCACGAGCGCGGTCGCACGGGTGTCGGTCTACGTCGACCCATCGCTCGGCGCACCGGGGCTGCAGAATGCCACCGACCTGGTCGCCGATGCCGACCGGGTCGCCAGCGCCAACCGCACGATCTTCGGAACGCCCGTCCAGCCGGTGAACGTGATCGTGTTCGCGCTCGACGGCCGCACCGACGGCACCGGAGGCGCGGACCACGCCGCCTGTGATTTCGCCAGCGGCGGCAACATCGAGGTGTGCGCCTCCTTCGGTAATTCGCTGCGCGTCTCGGCGCTCTTCGAGGCCGAGCTCAGCGAGTGCTCGATGGGCGGCAATCTGTGCGGCGTCAGCACCGGGGAGGCGCTGTCGCGCTGGTGCGCGGCCTCCGTCAGCACCAACGCCCTGCCGGACTTCGCGAGCGCTCCGGCGTGGGCGCAGGCCGGCATGCCGGACTTCGTGACGCGCACTGACCCGACGGATCAGAACGAGGTCAGCACCGGCTGCGGGATGGCGTTCCTCTCCTGGCTGCAGAAGCTCGGCTCCCCGCTGAGTCGCATCGCACCGGCGATGGTGTCGCTGGCAGCGAGCGGCACGCTGGCGCAGCTCTACGCCAAGCTCACGGGCGACGCCCAGAGCAATGCCCTGCCGAAATTCCTGGCGGCAGTGAGGGCGCTGCCCGGCGTGACCTCCGACGATCCCTTCGGGACCCTGGGCCGGGCGAAGAGGCCCTCGCGCGGGAAGGGGAAGCGCGCGCGGCGGTAATCCGCTCGCCCGAGTCAGGCTGCGGAAATCACCGCGGCTGGGTGCGGCGCGTCAGCGGCAGAAAGCGCAGGATCTCCTCGCGGTATCTCGCACCCGAGCGCAGACAGGCTCCCGAAGCCAGCGTGAAGGCGAAGGTGCCGTGACCGGCAAGCTGGGCATAGTGCACGGCGCGGATGTTGATCATGAGCGAGCGCTCGATGCGCACGAAGCCGCTGTCGCCGAGCACGAGCGAGAGACGCTTGACGGTATCGCGGCTGATGTACTCGCTGCTGCCGCTGTGAAAGATCACGTAGTTGCCCTGCGCCTCGATGTACTCGACGTTCCGCGGCTGAAGCACGTAGAGCAGATGTCCGCGCTCACCGACGAGCACGATGCCGTGCGACTCACCGTGCGGCACCGCGGGCAGCGTGACCGTGGCATCCTGCCGCAGCGCCCACCCCGTATGCCCGACGTCCAAAGCGCGCGCGCCGCGCGCCGGCGCATGCGGGTCTGCCGGTTCCGGTCGGTGCGGGGTGATGAGATAGCCAGTCGTCATGCCTCGCCCCTCACCGGTCGGATGTGCCGTCGGACCAGTGCGGCACGGGAACGACGAAGACGGTCACGGGCTCCAGCGCGCTCGAATCGCCGAGCACGGGCGAGCCCTCGACGTTGGCGCCCCAGGCGGCCGGCGCCGTGCGCGGCAGATAGAACATGACGTGCGGGTGCCAGGGGCCGTGGACATCGTCCCCCAGGTAACCATCCCTGGACATCATGTAGACCATCGCGCCGGTCTTCGGCGGACGGATCTCATGTCGCGCGAGCGCCGCCCTGGTGCGCCGGAGCATCTCCTCCCGCGTCACGCCCGACAGCGCCCATTCGGTCCGCTGCAGATAGGTCGGCAGCACCGACCGCGCCGCCGGCCCGTTGAAGCAGTGCGGCGCACGCACCCTGGGGTTCCAGAAATCCGGGCTGTCGAAGTTATTGGCCCACGAGCGCAACACCAGGCAGACGAAACGGCTCTTGCCACTCACGGCCTGCTCATAGCCCTTCGGACCGAGGGTGAGGACCTCCGCATCGTGCGCGATCGCGGGCGGTGCGGCACTGCGCGCGAGCGCGATCTCATCCCGCGGACTCGGCGCGAGATAGCGCGCGAGTGGCGCCCGCTGCGCATAAGGGGCCGCCGTGCCGGCCACAGCCGTCACGGTAGCGGCGCAGCCGAGGAGCAGCGCCAGCGTGCCCCAATACTTCACCATATAGTGAACTATTAAGGATCGCGCGCGGCCGTGTCAAGCGCCGGGAGGACCGCGGGTTGACATTCGTATGCACGAATTCAATACTTTCCATAATGGTGAACTCTCAGATGCGGCTCGGCCGCACCTTCGCAGCCCTCGTCGACCCGACCCGGCGCGCGATACTCACGCGCCTCGAGCGTGCGGGCACCGCCACGGTGAGCGAGCTCGCGAGTCCCTTCGCGATCCGGCTGCCTGCGGTCATGAAGCACCTCGGCGTGCTCGATGAGGCCGGGCTCATCAGCCGCTCGAAATCCGGTCGTACGGTGACGGTGCGATTGCGCGCCGCACCGATGCGAGAGGCGCTCGCGTGGCTCAGGCGCTACGAGCGCTTCTGGTCCGAGAGCATCGATCGGCTGGCGGCCTACGCGGAAGCCCGGGAAGCCGCCGCTCGGGCGCACCCCAGGAAGCGCCGCCGGTGATCAGCGTCACGCTGGTGCGACGCATCGCGGCCCGCCCGTCGATCGTCTTCGACGCCCTGACCACCCCGGAGGGTATTCGCTGCTGGTTGGGCCCGGATGAGGGCCCAGTCCTGATCGCCGAGGCCGACGTACGCGTCGGCGGACGCTTTCGGCTACGGTTCCGCAAGCTGGACGGCAGCGAGCACGAGAGCAGCGGCGAATACCTCGAGGTGCGCCGGCCCGAGCGGCTGGCGATGACCTGGCGCTGGCTCGACGCAGAGGATCCCGGAGTGTCGCGGGTAGAGTTCGACCTGCGTCCGGTCCGGGATGGAACCGAGCTGACCCTGACCCACTCCGCGCTCGCCGACGAGAACACCCGGCGCTCTCACGAGGAAGGCTGGCGCGGCTCGCTCACCAAGCTCGCGCTCCACTTCCAGACGACCCGGAAGAAGCGGGTCTCATGATCACCGAAGCCGCCTGACAGGCGGCGGTTGATCAATGCGCCGCCGCCGGCGCAAGCCGGGCGCGCCGTGAAGGATGCGGCATGCCGGAGTTCTCCTCAGGAACGCGCGCCGGCGCCGCGGCTCCGGAAGAGCAGGTACGCGAGCAGCGTAACGGCGACCGAAACAGCACTGGTCCAGAACTCGGCGCGGTGGGACGGCGTCAGCGCCATCGCGATCAGGACCGACAGCATGCCCGCGATGGCGAGGTAGCTCAGCCAGGGAAACAGCCACATCGGCAGCGCTGGCGGGGGCTTGCCGGCGCGCTCGCGTGCGCGGCGCGTGCGTACCTCCGACACGGCGATGGCGAGATAGATCAGCGCGATGATGGCACCGGAGGCATTCACCAGGAAGGCAAATACGACGCTCGGCGAGAGGATCGCGGCGATCACTCCGGCAAAGCCGAACACGCTCGCGAGCAGCACGGCCCGCGCGGGTACCTGGCGGCGATTGGTGCGCACCAGCCAGCGTGGCGCATCGCCCCGGCTCGCGAGCACGAACAAGACGCGGGAAGCAATGTAGAAGGACGAGTTGAGGCACGACAGCACCGCGGTGAGGATCACCGCGGCCATGATCGAGCTTGCATAGGGAAAGTGGACCTCGTCCAGCGCGAGGGTGAACGGCGACTGCGCGGGCACTACGCGCGTCCACGGAACCGCGGACACGATCACGAACACCGAGCAGATGTAAAAGAGCACGATGCGGCTGATGATGCTCGAAGTCATGCGCGCCACCGCCCGCGCCGGCTCAGGAGATTCCGCCGCGGCGATGGTCACCACCTCGGCACCCATCATCGACCAGATGACCGTGGTCACCGACGCGAGCACCATGAACGGTCCTCGTGGCGCAAACCCGCCGTGGGCGACGAGGTTCGAGAACGTCGGCCCGCTCGGCGAGCGATAGCCACAGGCGTAGGCGCCGACCACCACGATGAAGGAGATGATGGCCGCGACCTTGATGGACGAGAACCAGAACTCGAACTCGCCGTAGGCGCGCGCGGACATGAGGTTCACGCCCGTCATGAGCGCCATCAGCACGGTGCCGATTGCCCACGTCGGCAGCGGCAGCCAGCGCTGGATGATCCCGGCGCCGGCGATCGCCTCGACCGGGATCACCACCACCCAGAAGTACCAGTAGAGCCAGCCCACCGAAAAGCCGGCCCAGTTGCCGAGCGCCGGGCGGGTGAACTCCGTGAAGGAGTGCACCTCGGGCATCTCGACGGCCATCTCGCCGAGGGCGCGCATCACGAGCAGCAGCAGGAAACCCGTGAGCGCGTAACTCACGACGATCGCGGGTCCGGCGGCGGCGATCGCCACGCTGCTGCCGACGAACAGCCCCGCGCCGATGATGCCGCCGATGGTGATCATCGCGACGTGGCGCGGCCGCAGTGAACGGCTGAGCGCGTGCTGACCAGCCGGGGCTGCCGTCACTGCCTCATTCATCGGCCGGGGAGTATACCCGGGTAGGCCCGGTACCGCGCTCAGTGCGCCGAGGCGCCCGGATGGTGCTCGTGGCCCTCGGTCGCATCAGCTCCGTGATCCGACAGCTGCGCATCGAACCAGCGGTGGATCGCCCTCACCAGGGCGGCGTTTCGGGTGGAGGTCCCGATGGCGCTACGAGAGCACCAGGTAGACGCTGTAGCAGGCTACCAGCACCACCAGCCATGCGGATAACACGAGCTCGGTGCGGACGCTGCTCGCGGCATGGGTGCGCGGGTCCTCGAGCAGCCGCGTGGTGCGAACGAAGCGCAGCGTCGCGAGCACGAGCAGCAGCACACCGCTCACGATGAAGAGGATCCCTTCGTAGCGGCTGATGCCTCTCGACAGCTTGGCGATGAGCGGGCGACGCGCCTCCTCGGTGAGACCCGCGCCGGCCATGGCGAGCAGGAACAGATTGAACTTCTCGATCACGAAGCCGAAGGCGACCACGGCGATCCCGGTGCGTACCCAGGCGAGATAGGTGCGTTCGTTGGCCGCGTGCTCGCTGTAACCCGTTATCATTGCGGTTCTCCGGCTGATGGGTGAGCGTTGGCGAATCGACCCATGGCCTCACCGAGAACCCCGTCGACCGCCTTCGCCAGCTCGGTCAATCCCTCGGGCGAGTACCCGACTACCGTGTACTCGGCGGTTACCGTCGTCGTCTGCGGTGTCTTGCTGCGCAGTGTGAACGTCAGGGCACCCGTCGCGCCCATGCCCTGAAGCGGACCCAGACCGCCGGCGAGCCGCAGCGTCTTCTGCGGAATGACGAGCACCACCTCGAGGTGACGCACGAAGCCGCCGTCGGCGAGCTTCTCGCACCAGCAACCTCCGGGACGCAGGCTGAGCGAGAGGTTCGCGCTGCGGCCCGAATAGGTGTGCTTCGGGTTCCACCAGCTCCCGATGGCGGTGAGGTGCTCCCACGCCTGCGCCGTCGTGCCGGCGAATTCGACCTCCTCGCGAACCGTGAAGCCGCCGGCGCCGGCACTCACCACGGCGGCCTGCACGGTAGCGCTCGTCGCGACCAGGGCAGCGAGAATCGTCACGCCTTGTGAGCAGCGCATCAAGAGCCCCTCCCCTTTTTGAGGATTATCCCACGCGCCGCACCCGTAAGCTGCGCCCGGCCGTGCCGGGCGCTGGAGGCGACGTCGGGTCGAAGCTCCTTTACACCCGGCCCCGGCGACGATACCGTGTGAAGCGCGTGTCTAAGTCAGCTCGGCGGCGCCGGTCCGACGATTCGGGCGAGTCATCTGCCCGCAAACGCATTCTCAGCGCGGCTTTCGCCGCCTTCATGCAGCACGGCTATTCGAGCGCGAGCACGCTCGAGATCGCGACCCGGGCGAAGGTCTCGAAGCGCGAGCTGTACGCGCTGGTCGGGAGCAAGCGGGACATCCTCATCGCCTGCATCGCCGAGCGCGCGGTCAAGATGCGCTGGACGCCCGCCGAGCTGCCGGCGCCGCGCGATCGCGACAGCCTCGCCCAGGTGCTGGAGGCGTTCGGAGCCCGCCTGCTCCTCGAGGTGAGTCATCCCACGGTCGTGTCGACGTTCCGGCTCGCAGTCGCCGAAGCCAAGCGGGCACCGGAAGTCGCACGCGCGCTCGATGTTCAGGGGCGCCAGGTGAATCGTGCGCCGCTGAAGGAGATACTCGAGGCGGCCAGCTCCTCGGGACTGCTGCGCGGCGACCCGGCTGAGATGGCTGATCGGTTCGTTTCGCTCCTTTGGGACGGTCTGTTCATCGGCCTGCTGCTGGGCCTCGCCGAGCGACCGAGTGCCGCCGAGTTCAAGCGGCGCGCCGGCAGCGCGACCATGGGTCTGCTGCGACTCTACGCGCCGTGACCGAGTATGGTGCGCCGAATGAGCTCGTGCGCATCTGCATCGTGTCGGCGCTCGGCGAGCCGCAGCCGTCCGGGCGCACCGTCGGCAGGCACATCGGTCGCACCTGTGAGGAAGCGCTGAGCGAGCTGCACGGCGTCCGCCGCCGGCCGGCGCGCCTCGGCCCGCGCGGCGGAACCGGCATCAACGGCCACCGAGCGAACCGGGGGCGAAAGCAGCGCGCTTGCCAGGGCCTGCGGTCCTTCATCGGCGGGAGCCGCAGCGTCCGCGACGCTCGAATACGCGAGCAAGCTGCCGCCGATCAGGGCGAGCGAACGAATCAGGGTGTGGGTGTGGTTTGAAGTTTTCATGTGAGTCTCCTGTGGCTGTGAACTCCAGTTATCAGGGCGCGCTCAGAAGTAGCGCACCATCTTGAGCAGCACGCTCCCCGCCTCGGGCAGCGAGCCGAAATCGGAACGACGGCCTCCCGAGTCGATCAGCACCAGCCCGCCGAGCGTCCAGCGATCCGACAGGTAGTAGTCGGCGCCGAGTTGCAGCCTCGAGGAGCCGTCGGCCAGATCCGCCTCGATGAAGCCGCTCAATTCCAGCTTCGGCACGAAGGCGTCGACCCAGTCGGCGCGGAGAAACGCGTTGCGGTGGCTGATCAGCTCCTGCTGGTCGGCGGCATACTCGCGGACGTACCAGAGCGCACCTGCGATCGGCGACTCCGAGCTCGCGCCGCTGCCGGTCCGGAACCACTGCTGCCAGTCCGCGCCCGAGAACCCCGCCTGGTTGTAGTGGAACTCGAGATTGAAAGTGATCCGGGGAAGCGCGGTCGTGTAGGACGCTCCGACGGCGAGCTGGTTGCGAAAGCCGACGCTGCCGAGGTCCGGCAGCACGCTCGCCGCGGCGGCGGGGAGGCTCCCGGTGACGCGACCGAAACCAAGGGCGTCTGCACTCACCGTGCCGCGCCGCCCGCCCGACCATTCGAGGTAGGCGACGACGCTCTGGCCGACGTTCGCGGCGAGGTTCGCGCCCCAGAGGGTTCGTCCGGCGGAGCTGTACGCGAGCAGCTCGGGACTCAAGCCGTCGGCCACATCGATCGTGCCCTTGAGCAGCCAGCGCTCGTGCGCGTTGGTGCGGTCGAACATCGGATCGAAGCTGCGCAGGTCGAGCCGGGTGTAGATGGGGCTGTCCCCGGCGACCGCCGGGGCATAGACGGCCGTCAGCGAGCCCCGCGCCCAGACGCGCTCGGCGCGCAGCAGCAGCGTGCCCAGGCGATCATCGCGCAGCACGACGGGATCGACGGAGAGCGGCTCGACCACTGCGCGCGTCTTGAAGAAGTCAGTCGGATTGAAGCCCAGCGCGACGCCGCTCTTGAGGTTGACGCGGCCGACGTCGAGAAATACGCGCTCGAGCGGTTCCCAGCTCAGGTACGCTTCGCGCAGGTCGTTGGTCAGGTTCTCGTGATTCGGGAAACCGAGCCCGTCCTCGGCGCGCAGGTTCAGGCGGCCGCTGTAGGTGAGCCGCAGGTCGCGACCGGCGTGCCACTCCCGCCGCACATCGAGCAGCGCCCGCTCCTCCCAGCGCGGATCGGGCGGCGGCGGCTCCGGCACGAGCGCGCTCTGCAGCCACGACTGCGTGAACGCATCCTCGAGGAAGATCTTCCGCAACGCGCCCGTAGCGGGCGCAGCCGCCGGCGAGGTCGGCGGCGGCGGAATGAGACTCAGGTCCTCGTCCTCCGCCGGGACAGTCTCTCCTGCCCGTGCCGTCCCGCCCGCCGCAACCGCGGTGAGCGAGAGCGTCAGCACCACGAGGACTGTGGGCCCGCGCATCATTTCACTTGCAGCCGCGGCAGGAAGTCGCGCTGGAACCAGGCTTCCGGGATCTCCTGGTAGACGTACTCGCCGAAGGTGGCGGTGGTTGCGAGCGATGCGTCCACCGCGTCGATGATGATCGCCTCGGTGGGCCGGACCGCGCCGAGCTGCCGGGCGAAGTTGCGGAAGTACGCGATCTTCAGCAGCCGCCCGCTGTCGGAGTAGAACTTGCCCTTGATCGGGTAGTAGCTTCCCTGCTCGACCCAGTATTCGACGCGGTTGTAGGTCGCGAGGTCGTCGCGAGCCTTGAGCTCCAGGTGCCAGCATTTGCGCGGCTGGCGCGTCGCATCGTCGATGGTTTCCGTGGCAACGATGCTCGCCGCGTAGTCGGCTGCCAGATTCACCGTCAGGATGTCGCCGATCGCAGCCTGGCCGATCAGGCGCTGCTGCGCCGAGATGCGCACGCTGACCTTGGAGTCCGGGTCGTAGAACCACAGGGAGTGTGCGTCGAGCAGCACGCGCTTGCCGGAATCGCGCGCCGGCTCCACGTACTGCACCAGGTTGCGGAACTGCCCGCTGGCGGGGTCCTCCTTGGAGAACACGACCAGCGAGTCGTGATCGCGCTCCTGGCCACCGACATACTCGGTGAGCCTGAGCGTGGTGCGGAACGGCTGACCGGGATTGCGCACCTTGTCTGTTGCAGCGACGATCTCCCCGGCGGTCTGCGCGTGGGCAATCCCGCCCAGGCAGAGCGACAGGGCGATCGGCAGGATTGCCATCGAGTGCTTCAGGTACTTCATGGGCGTCCTCATACGTGTCTCAGTGCATCCACCACCGGCAAGCGGGCGGCACGGCTGGCCGGCAGCAGCGCCGCCAGCGTGGTCACGATCGAGAGTCCAAGCCAGGCGCCACCGACCAGCAGCGCGCGGCCGGCGACATCGAGCCGCAGTGGTACCGCGTTCGCATTGCCCGGCGGCACCCAGGTGAGGCCGGCGTGATTGACGACTGCCGCGATGGCGAGGGCGAGCGCCGCCCCGACCGTCGCGCCGATCGCTCCGATCAGGACTCCCTCGACCGTGAACTGCGAGCGGATGCCGGCGCGCCGTACGCCGAGGGCGCGGATCGTGCCGACCTCGTTGGTGCGCTCCATGACGTTCATGGTCATGGTGTTGATGACCGCGAAAAGCACGATCACGCCCATCACCAGGGCGATAAAGAGGAAGATCGAGCTGAACATCTTCACGACCTGCCCATAGAAGGGCGACAGCTCGCCGAAGTCGCGCACCTCGAGAGGCAGGTGGTTCTGGCTGAAGAGCGTGGTGAGGCGGGCGCGGGCCGCGGGCAGATCCTCGCTGCGCCGCAGTTGCAACACGATGCCGGTCGCCTTGTGTTCGCCGCGGCCGTAGACCAGCTGCTGGGCGAGTCCGAGCGGCATCGCGATGAAGTTGTCGTCGAGCTCCTTGACGCCCTGCGGCTCGGCGCCGCCGACCGAGAGCTGCACCACGTTCGGCGCGCCGCCGGCGGTGGCGGCCAGAAGATCGATCTGCGGAATCTGGTCGGTGCGCTGCGTGTCCCCGGGGAGGTCGCGGGCGGCGAGGTCCGCAAGCTCCTGGCGCGCCGGCGCTGCGCTCGCGCTCGACGGCTGCCGGGCTGATTGCAGCGGCGGACAGTCGTGCAGGCCGAGCGGCCCGCAAAGACCAAGCACCCTGGCGAGCCCGACGCCGATCAGCCCGCGCGAGGAATCCGCATCCGACATGCGCCGATCGGGCGTGTAGCCGGCGCTGGCGCCGAATTCGTCCCACTGGCGCATGCGCTCGCGGTCCGAGGGAATGAGGCCTGTTCCGAGAAAAGTCTTCGAGGCCTCGACGCGTCCGCTGAAATTGCCGGCGATCCCGACCAGCGATTGGGTCGGCGTGATCACGTTGATCATCGGGCCGACCAGCGGATCGCGCTCGATCAGCTTCATGACCTCCCGATAGTCATCGATGCCATAGGCCGCCGGATTGCCGGCGCCGAGGAGAAAGTAGCCCGCGCGGAATACGGTCAGATGCCCGATCCGCTGAACGTTGTTGGTCTCGAGGCCGGCGAAGATGTAGGCGGCGAAACCCCCGAAGAGCAGCAGCGCCAGGGCGCCGGCGGCGACCGCGGAGCCGGTCATCAGCGAGCGGCGCAGATTCCGCAGCATGTTGCGAAAGGCGATCTTGAGAAGCAGTTTCATCGCGCGGCTCCCTGGCGGTGCTCGACCAGCGCGCCGTCCCGGATCGCGAAGGTCTCGTCGGCGTGCGACATGAGCTGTGGGTCGTGGGTGGCGAAGATGAACGTGGTGCGCGACTCGAGCTGGACGCGGCGCATCAGCTCGATGATCGAGGCGCCGGTCGCCGAATCGAGGTTGGCGGTCGGTTCGTCCGCGAGCACGACCTGCGGCTCCTTCACCAGCGCGCGCGCGATCGCCACGCGCTGGCGCTGACCGCCGGAGAGCTCGTTCGGCCGCTGGCGCGCCTGGGCGGCGAGCCCGACGGCCTCGAGCATCGCGAGGGTGCGGCGGCGGCGCTGCGCCTGCGGCACACCGACCAGCAGCAGCGGGTATTCGACGTTCTCGTAGGCCGAGAGCACCGGCACCAGGCTGAAGGTCTGGAAGATGAAGCCGATGTTGCGGGCACGAAAGTCGGAGAGTGCATCATCGGTGAGCGCGGCGATGTTCTCGCCGCATACTTCGATCGCGCCGCCGCTCGGCGCGTCGATGCAGCCGATGATGTTGAGCAGCGTCGTCTTGCCGCTGCCGGATGCCCCGATTACGACCGAGAAGCGATGTGAGGGGATTTCGAGGCTGATGCCCCGGAGAGCGGGTACCTCGAGGGCACCCGACCGATAGGTCCTGGCAACTTCCCGGAGGCGGACCACCGGCGCCGCCGTCCGGGACGCTGCTGCCGTCACTACTGCCGCTGCTCTTGCCACTTGATTCACTCCGTGGGTTTGGTACTGATGAGTACCAGAGGCACGTATGTTATGGTACTCAGTGGTACCATGTCAACCGATGGCTATGCAGCGGGGTAGAGCGGCGTCCCCTCCACGCGATACGGCCGGGCTGAAGCCTGCCCGCGAGCGCATCCTCGCGGCAGCCTTTGCCGCGTTCACCGAGCGGGGCTTCGCCGCGGCGAGCACGCTCGAGATCGCCACCCGAGCGAGGGTCTCCAAGCGCGAGCTCTATGCGCTCTTCGGCGGCAAGCAGCAGATGCTCGTCGCCTGCATTTCAGCGCGCGCCCGGCGCATGCGACTGCCGGCCGGTTCGGCGGCGCCGCGTAACCGGGCGGAGCTCGAGGTGCGGCTGCTGGAGTTCGGCTCGGTGTTGCTGAGGGAGCTCAGCGAGCCGGAGGTGATTGCCCTCTTCCGGCTCGCCGTTTCCGAGGCGGAGCGCTCTCCCGAGGTCGGACGGGCGCTCGAGCTCTACGGCAGCCGGGCCGCCTGCGCCGCGCTGCGCGAGATCCTCGAGGATGCGCAAGCGGCCGGTCTCACCCTGGAGACGGCGGATCTCGACGTGCTGGTGAGCCGCTTCATGTCGCTGCTGCTCGATGATCTGCTCATGAGCCTGGCGCTCGGACTACGCCCCCGGCCCGGCACGCAGGAGATCGGGCGGCGGGCCGCCGAAGCGGCCCGCGGGGTACTGGAATCGCACTCAGCACCGAGAGTTAGAATGACGCATGAGCGTCGTCGCCTTCGACGTTTACGGAACCCTGGTGGACACGGCGGGGATCGCGGTCGAGCTCGGTAAGAAGTTCGGCGATCGGGCGGCGGCGGCGGCACGGCTCTGGCGCGAAAAGCAACTCGAGACCACCTTCCGGCGGGCGCTGATGCGTCGCTACGTCGATTTCGACGTGTGCACCGCGCAGGCGCTGCGCTACGTAAGTGCGCACCTGGGCGTCCCGCTCGATGCGACCGCGGAACGTGCCTTGCTGGATGCCTACCTCGAGCTGCCGGCGTTCCCCGATGTCGGGCGGAGCCTGCGGGCGCTGGCGGCTGCCGGGCTCAGGCTGCTGGCGCTCACCAACGGCACGGAGCACTCGGTCCGGGCGCTACTGCGCCACGCCGGCCTCAGCGAGCACCTGCCGCTGATCTTGAGTGCCGACGCCGCCCGGACGTTCAAGCCCGATCCCGCGGTCTACGAGCTGCTGCGACGGGCAGCAGGCCTCTCTGCTCAGGAGGTGTGGCTCGTCTCCGCCAACCCGTTCGATGTGATCGGTGCCAAGGCGCACGGGCTCCGGGCCGCCTGGGTGCAACGCGACCCGAAGACGATCTTCGATCCGTGGGAATTCCGGCCCGACCTCATCGTGCGATCGCTGGAAGAACTGCGTGAGCAGCTGGCAGCGCGTTGAATCGCGCGCGGTCAGCGCACCGCGGGGGCGGTGGCCTCGTAGTGCAGCACGCGTTCCGGGCGGGTCAGCAGAAAGCGATCGTCCTCGGGAAAGTAGCGTGCCCGCTCGAGGTCTTCCCCCGCGAAGGCACGGATCGCCGCAATATCCCTCCACCAGCTCAGGGTGACGATCTCGGAGCGCTCGGCATCGAGGTCGCGCACCGCGACGCTCGCCGCGAGGTTTCCGGGCGTCGCGAGATAGGCGGCGAGGCCCGTCGCTTTCACATAGGCAAGGTACTCTTCCTTAAGATCCCGCCGTATCAGTGCACGCCATTCTCTCAGCACTGTCATTGTCGTGACTCCTGCGGACGACCGGACTCTTGCGGTCTTGCGGTACGGTCAGGATCAAGATGACGCTCAGCACGATGAGCGCCGAGGCCACGATCATGCCCGGAGTGAGCGTCTCGCCGGCGGCAAAATATCCGAGCGCCACCGCCACCAGCGGATTCACGTAAGCGTGGCTCGCGACACGGCTCGCCGGCATCCGCCCGAGGAGCCACACGTAGGCCGTGAAGCCGACGAGCGACCCCGCGACCACGAGGTAGGCGAGCGCGGCCCCGGCGCGCAGCGAAATGTGCGGCAGCGAGGCGAGCTCGCCGGTCGTCTCGGAGAGGGTGAGCAGCAGCACGCCGCCCACCATCATCTGCGCGCCGGCGGCGAGCGACAGCGAGCGCGGGCGCGGCAGCGAGCGGGTGAGCACCGCGCCGAGCGACCAGGCGGTGGCACCGGCCAGGATCGCGACGCATGGCAGCGCCGGGAAGGTTTCGGCGCCGCTGCCGACGAGCAGCCACGCCACTCCGGCGAAGCCGAGCGTCACCGCGAGCGCCGTGCGCCAGCGAAAGGGCTGCTGGCGGAACACGAACACCTCCAGCGTCACCGTGATCACGGGCAGCGTCGCCTCGAGCACCGAAGTGACTCCCGAGGGCACGTACTGCTCAGCCCAGAAGAGCGCGGCGTAGGTGACGACGAACATACAGAGCGCGATGAGCGCGATGCTGCGCCACTCGAGCGGGGTCGGGGCGGGCTGGCCACGCAGCCGCATGAAGGCGTAGAGCGCGGCGCCGGCGATGAGGAAGCGCAGCCCGCTGCCGAAGAAGGGCGGCACCTCGAGCACCGCGATGCGGATCGCGAGGAAGGTCGCACCCCAGAGGAAATAGATCGCCGCGAACGCGGCGAGCACCCGGATGTCGGGGCGGCGGAGCGCCGGGAGCGTCCTCGCGGCCGTAACCTGTGAAACGTTCATAGCAGGTTATGCTACTCCTCGACACGGCGCCTGTAACCTGTAAAATGATATTCGAAGGTTATGACCCCATACCCGCCGCCGCCAGCCGTGCTGTCCCCGTTCGACCTATCCGGGGGACACGTGGCGCTCGATCTGGTCAACTCGCTCGATCATCGCTACGGCGGCGAGGGCCCCGTAGACCGGCTCGAGGGCTACGGAGAGCTGTTGCGATTTGGCGAGCAGACGCGCCTTCTCGACCGCGCCCGTGCGCGCCGTCTCGAGCGCTCGGTCGATGCAGCCGCCGGGATGCGGGCGTTGCGCTCGGCCCGGGAGCTGCGCGAGGCACTGGCGGCGACGCTCTACGGACGGATCGACGGCCGGGCGCCCCCGGCGAACGCTCTCGCCACCCTCGAGCGCCACTTCCAGGACGCACAGCGGCACCGCGAGCTGCGCTGGCAGCGCGCGGGCGCGGAGGGAGCGGCCGCGCCGCTCGAATGGCAGTGGGGCCGTGCCCAGGGCGAAGCCGAGCTGCCGGTGTGGATGCTGGCGCGCGCGGCCGAGGAGCTCCTCACCTCGCGGGGCGTCGAGCGGGTGCGCGCCTGCGACGTGCCGACCTGCCGCTGGCTCTTCCTCGATACGAGCAAGAATCACAGCCGCCGTTGGTGCAACATGAAGGTTTGTGGGAACCGCATGAAGGCGCGCCGCTTCCAGGAGCGCCGCAGCGGGCATTCAGAACACTGACGCAGACTGCGGAGAGGGACAAGATGAAGCTACCGCGTGGCGCCCGAGCGTACTGTCTCCTCACGGCCCTCGTTCTCACGCTGCATGCGCCGCTCCTGCGCGCTCAGGCAAATCCGCCGGAGACCGCGAAGGAACGGGACGGGCGGCACGATTTCGATTGGGACATCGGCACCTGGAAGACTCACCAGAAGCGCCTCCTCCATCCGTTGACCGGCTCCACCACGTGGGTCGAGTACCAGGGCACCGACGTGGTTCGCCGGGTCTGGGACGGGGCCAATACGGGAGAAATCGCGGCCGACGGCCCGGCCGGACACCTCGAGCTCCTGACTCTGCGGCTCTACAACCCCCAGACGCACGAGTGGAGCATTTACTTCAGCAACAGTACGGGCGGTACCCTGAGCCCGCCTGCGATCGGTCGGTTCAGCAACGGGCGCGGTGACTTCTACGACCAGGAAAGCTACAACGGCCGCACCGTTCTGGTTCGATTCAGCGTCTCCGACATCACCGCCAGTTCCTGTCGTTTCGAGCAGGCCTTCTCGGCCGACGGGGGTCGGAACTGGGAAGTGAACTTCATCGTCACCGAAACACTGGTGAAGGATGAGGCCAAGGGCAGTGAACGCCGCGGCTACTTCTTCGCAGGGCGCAGGGCCGTCACCGAGCTCGTTACGCGCGAAGGAGGATGAGCGCATGACAGGCCATGAAGGCGGGTGTCTCTGCGGGCAGGTGCGTCTCCGGGTCACCGCGCCCGCGCTCGACAGCGGCTACTGTCACTGCCGCATGTGCCAGCGCAATTCCGGCGCGCCCGTGGTGGCCTGGGCCAGCTTTCCTGCCGCGAGTTTCTCCTGGATTGCAGAACCGCCTCGCAGCTATGCATCGTCGGCACGCGGCACGCGCAGCTTCTGCCCACGATGCGGCAGCTACCTCGTGTTCGTGAGCGCGGACTTCCCCGGCGAGGTGAGCGTGAATACCGCCTCCTTCGACGCACCCGAGGCCTTCCCGCCGCGCAAACACATCTTCGAGGAGAGCAGGATCTCCTGGTTCCACACGGCAGACACCCTGCCGAGGCACAGCGGCTATGGCGGATCGGTCCCGCCTGCCGGCTGAATGCAGCGCGAACCGGCCTTAGCCTTATATAAGGAGAGCGATCATGCCGACCAGTACGCTGCGACTTCACCGTGTGCTCCGCGCTCCAGCCGAGCGAATCTATCGGGCGTTCCTGGATGCGGACGCCAACGTCAAGTGGCTACCGCCCCACGGCTTCACGGGGAAGGTGCACGAGATGGATGCCCGGGTCGGCGGCACCTACCGCATGTCGTTCACGAACTTCTCGACCGGCAGCAGTCACACCTTCGGCGGCAGGTACCTGGAGCTCATCCCGAGCGAGCGCATCCGTCACACGGACGTATTCGAGGATCCGAACCTCAAGGGCGAGATGGAGACGACGGTCACCTTGAGGAAAGTCGCGGTTGGCACCGAGCTCAAGGTCGTGCAGGAGGGGATACCCGAGGCCATCCCGGTGGAGCAGTGCTACCTCGGCTGGCAGGAGTCGCTGACGCAGCTCGCGAAGCTGGTCGAGGCCGAGATTCCGGACTGAGCCTGTCGCTGCGCGTGAAACGAGACCCAAGGCAGTGGGCACGCGCCGTGCTGCTGGCGCTCTGCCCGTCCGCGCCGGTCGTCCTGCTCGCGGCGCCCGGGGACGAGCCGCCGCGATTCGAGATCGCTCCACCGGCCGCGCCCGGGCCGCTTAGCTTCGTGGTCTACGGCGACACGCGCTTCACCGCGCGCGATCACGTCGCCAACGCCCTCGCCCGCCGCGCTCTCGTCGCGAAGATTGCGGACGAGAATCCCGCGGCGATCCTGATCGGGGGCGACCTCATTTACCAAGGCACCGATAGGAACGACTACTCGGTCTACCACAGCGAGACGCTGGAGTGGGACCGGCGCAGGATCCCGGTGTTCCCGGCGCTCGGCAACCACGAATTCCACGATTGCAACCCGGCGAGCGCTGCGAGCCCCTGCCTGGAAAACTGGTGGCAGGCCTTCGCCGAGCTCAAGCTCCGCCCCTTCCGCTGGTACTCGGTGGCCATCGGACGGGAGATCCTGGCGCTCGTACTCGATTCCGATTCGCCGCTCAAGCCCGGGAGCGAGGAGCGCCGCTGGCTCGAGCGCGAGATCACGAGCGCCGAAGCGCCTGTCCGGTTCATCCTCATCGTGCTCCACTACCCTCCGGTGCGGGACCCGGTCCTGCCCCGCGGAAAGGACGAGGCGCAAGTGCAGCGGTATCTCTCGGCCGCAGCCCCGACGCTCCACGCGCAGGTGATCGTCGTCGGCAGCCATGTGCACAACTACGAGCGCTTCAGCCGCGACGGCGTCACCTACCTCGTGAGCGGCGGCGGCGGCGCGAAACCGCTACCGGTATTTCGCATGTCAGGCGAGCTGTCGAATCTGCAAACTTCGGTGAATTTCCACTTTCTGCGCTTCACGCTGGACAAGGAGCGCCTGACCGGCACGATGGTGCGCTTCGATGCCGCCGATCAGTCGGGCAATCCGTGGAGCGAGCCGGACCGGTTCGAGATCGCGGCCCGGTAGCCTGGCGTATAATCAAAGGAGGAACCAACGGCATGTCAGCTCCATCCGATGCAATTCGCGTGGCGAGCGAGCTCGCGAGCGCCGTCCGCCGTCACTGGGCGCTGTTTCTCGCCGAGGGCATCGCGCTCGTCGTTCTCGGGCTTCTCGCGGTCATGGCGCCCGCCATCGCCTCGGTGGCGGCGACGGTGTTCTTCGGCTGGATCCTGCTCGTGAGCGGGGTCGCGGGACTGATTACGACGCTGCGCGGGCGTCAGGTCCCGGGGTTCGCGTGGTCGCTGCTCTCGGCCGTGGTGGGGATCGTGGCGGGGCTGCTGCTCCTCGGCTGGCCGCTGCAGGGGACCCTCTCGCTCACCGCCGTGCTGATTGCGTTCCTCTGGGTCGAGGGCATCGTGACGATCATGTACGCGCTCGAGCACCGCGGCGCCCTCTCGGGGCGCTGGGGCTGGATGCTCGCGAGCGGCGTCCTCGATGTGGGCCTCGGAGTGCTGATCCTCGCCGGGCTGCCGGGCACCGCGCTCTGGGCACTGGGCCTCATCGTGGGAATCAATCTGCTCTTCGGCGGCTGGGCGCTCATTCTCATGGCGCTGCATGCGCGCGCGGCGGCGTCGCGCGGTCCGACCTAGGACGGTCACCGTCTCGGTCCCGCCGGGCGGCTTGTGCCCAGGCCGCCCCATGTCAACTGTGGTTCACAAGGTGAACAGGCTTACCCGCGCCCGACGCGCAGCAGAAACGCATCCATGGCCGCGACGCATTCGGGCTCATTCAGCAGCGGCGCATGGCCGCGATTGGCGACGGTCACGGTCTGCACGGTGGCTTTCTCGCGAGCCATGCGCTCGACGGTGGCGGCGCTCAGCAGATCGGACAGCGCGCCGCGGATCACCAGCAGCGGCACGGGACCGATCTGCCTGAAGAGCGGCCACATATCCGCCACCGCGCTGGTCGGATTCCTGAACGCCTCGGCGATCCTCGGATCGACGTCCGGGACCGGCACGCCCGCGGCGTTCTCGCGGTAGCTGCGCCGGGCGAATTCGAGCCAGTCCTGATCGCTCAGGTCGGGCAGCGCCAGGCCGTAGACGCTCTGCGCCTGGGCGGCAGCCTCCGTCCAGCTCCTGACCGGCGGGAGCTTGCCGATGTAGCCGGCGATGCGACGCAGGCCCGCCGGGTCGATTTCCGGGCCCGCATCGTTCAGCACGACGCCGGCGATGAGATCGGGGCGCATGGCGGCGAGCGTCATGCCCATGAGTGCGCCGAGCGACGTGCCGATCACGACGACGCGGCGGATACCGCGCGCCGCGAGCAGCGTCAGCGCGTCCTGAATGTAGGTACCGACCTGATAGTGCGAGGCTTCGGGGTCCCACGCAGAGCGGCCGCGCCCGCGCAGATCTGCCGCCAGCACCTCGTGATGCTCGCAGATGCGCGCCGCGAGCTCGGCGAAGTCCTTGCCATTGCGCGTCACGCCCGGCAGACACAGCACCGGCAGTCCTCCGGGCTGCCGCGCCGGATACACCGCGCAGTAGAGCTCGAGACCATCGCTGCTGCTGAAGAAGTAATCGGCCACCGCGCTCACGATGCTACTCCGGTTTTGCCGCAGGCCGAATATTCGCTCCGCAGCTCGCGCTTGAGTATCTTGCCGTTGGGATTGCGCGGCAGCGATTTGCGCCAGGCGATGCCGCTGATGCGCTCCTGCCTGCCGACGCGCGCGTTGGTCCACTCGATCAGCTCGGTTTCGCTCACCGCGCGGCGGTGCTGGAACGGCGGGGCGAGGTGCTCAACGAGGAGCGGCTGCGCCGGCTGGACGAGGTGCGCCGCCGCGCAGCGCCGCTTGCGCCCGGCACCGAAGACGTGGTCGCCGCGTTCCTCGATCCGATCCTCGAGCGCCTGGCGCATGCCGGGCCGGGATGGCACGCCTACTTCGCGCTGGTTGCTGCGGTCAACAACTCCCCGGAATTCGGCCGCTCGCTGATGGGCAAGACCTTCGATCGCACCGTGCGCGAGTTCATTCGCGCCATCATGGAATCGCTCCCCGAAGCTGCGCCCGAGGACGTCTACTGGGGATACAATTTCCTCACCGGCGCCCTTACGCTCTCGCTCGCCGAGACCGGGCGCCTGGATACGCTGTCGGACGGGCTATGCCGCTCGAACGACGTGCAGGCGCTGCACGAGCGGCTCGGGCCCTATGTCGCCGCGGGGCTCCGCGGCCTCGAGCGGCATCAGGCGCAGCGCAATGCGGGCAGCGGTCGCGGCCGGCGCTGATTTCTAATCGATCGGCCAGGGCACGCTCGTCGGGAGCTTGCCTTCGCGCGGGGTGAGCGACTGCTCCGCGCTGTCCACGCTTCGCCACCAGGGATCGATTCGCCCGGAGGCGAGCGCGGGCTCCACGGCCTCGCCGAGTCTCGGCATCATGATCCGCGCGGCACTCCCGGGAGCGAGCTCGAGCAGCCGCTCGGGCGGCTGGTCCCAGGCATGCATCGCCAGACTGAAGGTCCCCCAGTGCACGGGCAGAAAGCTGCCGCCGCCCAGGAGCTCAGCCGACTCGAGGGCGTTGTCAGGCCCCAGGTGCATATCGCCCCAGGCGGCATTCCAGCCGCCGACCTCGAGCATCACCAGATCGAAAGGCCCGAGCCGCGTACGAATGTCGGCGTGCTCCGTGGTAAGGCCGGTGTCGCCGCTGAAGAAGACGCCGTGGCGCTCGGAACGCACCACGAATGATGACCAGAGCGTCGCATTGCGGGTCTTGAGCGTGCGGCCCGAGAAGTGCTGCGATGGTGCCGCCGTCACCCGCACGCCACCTTTCCGCGGCTCGTGCGATTCCCACCAGTCGAGCTCGGCGATCCTCTGCGGCTGCACGCCCCAGGCTTCGAGATGGGCACCGACGCCGAGCGAGGTCACGAACGGCACGTCGCTCTTCGCGAGTGCGCGAATCGTCGGATAGTCGAGATGATCATAGTGATCGTGGGAGACGATCACGAGGTCGACGGGCGGCATGGCCCGCAGCGCAACCGGCACCGGCTGAAACCGCTTCGGGCCCGCAAGCCGCAGGGGTGAGGCGCGCGGCCCCCACACCGGATCGGTGAGCACGCGCACGCCGTCGATCTCGATGAGCACGGTCGAGTGGCCCAGCCAGGTCGCCCGCAGGCCGCTCTCGGACTTACGCCGCCAGGCCTCGAGCGGACTCACGGACGGCAGCGGCCGCGCCGGTATGCGCCGACCACCCTCAAAGAGGAAATCCGACCACGTGGGCATCGGCGCGTTCGGATCGCGCAGACCGGGAAGGATCGGATGCAGGTTCCTGAAGCTCTCGCCCGCCCAGCGCGGCGAGGCGCGCATGCGCTCCAGGCGGGCACCGTTCGCTCTTGAACCGAAGGATTTCACGGCCTGGTTGTCATGTGCGGGTCCGGCCGATGAGTTAAGCGGCGGAACGAGGGCTTGTCCACCTCAACGCGGTGCCCGAGTCAGCCCCCCGAAATGGGTAGCGCCCGCGTCCAACCGCCGGGGCGATGCGCGAACCGCGTCACTGAACGGGAAGCCGTCCGTACATTAATGTTAAATTGGACTTGGCAAATATGCCGGGCTGCGAACACTGGCTCCATGTCACACGCACTGCCAGCCGACTTGCCGGTCGGGCTGCTCGAACGCCTCCATGCCGAGGGCATAGCGACGCTCGAGGCCTGGGTCGCTCTGGGACGGCGCCGTCGGCAGATCTTCGGCGTCACACGTGCTGCAGTCCTGCAACTCGACGCCCTCGCCAAAGCGGCCCTGAAACCCACTCTGTAGCGCGCGGCACCGCGCCGCTCCTTGAACGGCGCGGCGCGCGGGCTGAGTGCCGGATCTGACTCAGCGCCTGTCGGCGGTGAGATCGTCTCTCCCGGCGGTAGATGGCGCTCATGGCGCCGCCCGCCCGCGCAGAGCTACTCAGCCGGCGGATCGCTTGCTACTACTTTGCGCCAGACGGTCCTGGATACGCTGCCTCCAGTGTCTGCAGGTCTTGCGGCGTGAGTGCCAGCGATAGCGCGACAGCGTTTTCCCTGACATGCGCCGGCGAGCCGGATTCGGGAATTGCGATGACGTTGCCGCTGCGCATGACCCAGGCGAGCGCCTCCGCGGCGGCCGCGCACTGGTGCGCAGCGCCGATCTGCGCCAGCGTGCGGTCGCCTACCACGAGGTTACGGTCGCCGCCGAGCGGGGAATACGCCATCACCGGCATATGGTGCTGCTCGCACCACGGCAGCAGGTCGCTCT
>DASQIC010000012.1:0-45202 GCA_035631755.1 Steroidobacteraceae bacterium | reverse complement strand
CCGCGGCGAGCAGCTGCGAGGCGCCGCGCTCGGACCACGCGCGCATCGTGCCTTCGGCGAAGTAGGCAAGGATCAGCATGGTCGACCACTGGTAGGTGTATCGGCGTCCTGCGAAAATTCCTGCAATCGAAGAACACAAGGGCAGGGCCTTCAGTGCGAGGAGGGAGCCCCCGGGACGCAGCGGCGCGAGCCACAGCTCCCAGGCAAGGCAGAGCGCGATCAGCGCGCCCAGCGCCGCCGAAGCGGCGAGGCGCAGGGCGTTCCTAGCGGGCAAGCTTGAGCGCGATCTCGGCGAGGCGCCGGCCCTGCGCGATGCACAGCGTCTTCTCGTCGTCGGTCACCGGCTGGTCGTCGGCGATGCCGGCGAAGTGGCTCGCGCCGTAAGGCGTGCCGCCGGTGCGCGTGGCGTTCAGGCCGGGCTCGGTGTAGGGCGTGCCGACGATCAGCATGCCGTGGTGGAGGAGCGGCAGCATCATCGAGACCAGCGTCGTCTCCTGGCCGCCGTGCAGGCTCGCGGTGGAGGTGAACACGCAGGCGGGCTTGCCGGCGAGCGCGCCGCGCTGCCAGAGGAGCGAGGTGCCGTCCAGGAAATGCTTGAGCGGCGCCGCCATGTTGCCGAAGCGCGTCGGACTGCCGAGCACCAGGGCGTCGGTCTCGCGCAGATCCTCGAGCGTCGCGTACGGCGGGCCGCTCTCCGGTACGGGCCGTGGCGGGGCTTCGCTCGCCGCGGATACCGGCGGCACGGTGCGCAGCCGGGCCGTAGCGCCCGGCACCGACTCGACGCCCCGGCATACCTGTCGTGCGAGCTCGGCGGTCCCGCCGCTGCGCGAGTAATAGAGAACCAGGATCTCCGGCATGTGACGCCCCTCACGACGCGGACCTCAAGTACTATTCTGAATTCTGCCGTTGGGGACGCAAGCTGAGCATGATTTGCAAGAGGTGTGTGGTGGGCGGGCGTGTCCAGGGAGTGTTCTACCGCGCCACCGCCGCGCGCCGGGCACGCGAGCTCGGGATCCGCGGCCACGCCCGCAATCTCGCCGACGGGCGTGTCGAGGTGCTCGCCTGCGGCGAGGCGGACGCCGTCACGGCGTTCGTGAGCTGGCTGTGGATCGGCTCCTCGGCCTGCAAGGTCACCTCGGTCGAAGCGAGCGATGCGCCGGTGGACGCGCAGCTGCCCGCCGGTTTTCACGCCGTCTGAACACGCCGTGACGCCCGGACGCGAACTGCGGGTACTGCTGCTCGGCGTGCTCGCCGCGCTGGCGGCTGCGCTCCCCGGCGCCTACGGCGTGGCGCAGGAGCCCGCAAGCGCCAGCCCGGCAGCCACGCCGCCGCCGGCCGAAGTGCCGCCGCCGGCCGAAGCGCCTGCGCCGGCGAGCGAGACGCCTGCACCGGCCAGCGGATTTCTCCACCGCCCGCACCACCGCGGCCAGGCCTGGGTCGCCGCGGCCAATCCGCTCGCAGTCGATGCCGGGATCGAGATACTCGCGCGCGGCGGCGATGCCGTCGATGCGGCGGTGGCGGTGCAGACGATGCTCGGATTGGTCGAGCCGCAGAGCTCGGGGATAGGCGGCGGCGCCTTCCTCCTCTACTACGACGCGAGCAGCGGTGAGGTGCACGCGCTCGACGGGCGGGAGAAGGCGCCGGCAGCCGCCACGGCCGACATGTTTCTCGATGAGCACGGCAAGCCCCTGCCGTTTCTGGCCGCGGTGCGCAGTGGCCGCTCGACCGGAGTCCCGGGGGTGGTCGCCATGCTGGCCAGCGCGCACGATCGCTTCGGGAGGCTGCGCTGGCGGCAGCTGTTCGAGCCGGCGATCCACGCCGCCCGCGCCGGATTTCGCGTCCCGGAGCGCCTCGCGATGTTTCTCGGCGAAGGCTCGCCGTTCCCGCCGACCAACGAGATCCGCACGCTGTTTTCGCGGCCCGACGGCGGGACCATCGAGGCGGGCGACCTGTTCCGCAATCCCGATTACGCCAGGACCCTCGAGCGCATTGCGCGCGAGGGACCGCGGGGCTTCTACCAGGGCGCGATCGCGCGGGCGATCGTGGCCGCCACCCACCAGCCGCCCCTGCCGGGGACCATGACGCTGCGGGATCTCGCCTCGTACCGGCCGGAGTGGGACGATGCGCTGTGCAGGCCGTACCGGCGCCTCACGGTGTGCGTGCCGCCCCCTCCGGCGAGCGGGGTCTCGCTGCTCGAGCTGCTCGGCATACTCGAAAAGACCGACATCGCCGCTCGCGGGCCGAACGATCCGCAGGCGTGGTTCCAGCTCGCGCAGGCGAGCCGCCTCATATACGCCGACCGCGACCGCTACGTCGCGGACCCGCACTTCATCAACGTTCCGGTCGAGCGGCTGCTCGATCCGGCCTACCTGCGCCTGCGCGCGCAGCTGATCGGCGAGCGTGCCGGTCCGGCACCGCCGGCGGGCGAGATCGCCGTGCCGCGCGGCCGGGACGCGACCACGGAGTCCGCAGGCACCAGTCACTTCGTGGTCGTCGACGCGGACGGCAACGTGGTGTCGATGACCACCACGGTCGAATCGGTGTTCGGCTCGGGACGCACGGTCGGCGGCTTCGTACTCAACAATCAGCTCACCGACTTTTCGTTCGTGCCCACCGATCAGGGCCGTCCGGTGGCCAACGCGGTGCGCGGCGGCAAGCGCCCCCGCTCCTCGATGGCCCCGATCGTGGTGCTCGATCGCGACCGCAGGTTCTACGCGGCGCTCGGCTCGCCGGGAGGGTCCGCGATCCTGGAATACAACGCCAAGGCGCTCATCGGCCTGCTGGCGTGGAAGCTCACCATCAAGCAGGCGATCGAGCTGCCCAACATCATCGCGCGCGGCGACAACTTCAGCGGTGAGCTCTCCAAGTTCACTCCCGAGGTGCTCGCCGGGCTGCGCGAGCGCGGCATGATCCTCCAGTCCGGTCACGCGGAGAACTCGGGCCTCCAGGGCGTGGTGCGGCTGTCCGATGGCACTTACCAGGGAGCCGCGGATTCGCGCCGCGAGGGCGTCGCGCGCATGGTGCCGCCGCCGCGCCGGGGCGCGAAGCGCGCGGCGGGCGCCAACTGAGGCCCCGCTGCGTCCGGCGGGCACGCCGCGCGGGCGATTTGCCCGGGGGTGTCAACTGTAGTTAACAGGTCGTCACCGCAGGGCTGTGCTGCGGTCTCCAGGCCCGATCCTGCAAGACTACGGCGTGCGGGTGTGCAGCGGCGCGAAGCCGAGATCGTCGGCGCCCGCCCAGTGCGTCCAGGCGGTGAGCACCCGGTCGGGGTAGTCGCGCTTGCCGGGGCTGCCGTTGTAGCGTGCCAGGGCCTTGCGCACGTCGTTGTGCTCGTGGCCGAGATAGAAGCGCAGGATCGCGCATCCCATGCGCACGTTGGGCGCGACGCGCACCAGCTCGTAGCGGCGCATTCCGAGCCGCTCGGGCCAGAAGGGCATCACCTGCATGAGACCCACGGCGCCGGTTGAGGAAACCGCCCAGCGGTTGAAGCGGCTCTCCACCGCCATGACCGCCATCACCAGGCCGGGCGGCAGGCGCGCCTCGCCCGGGCGGTGCGTCTCGCAATAGACCTGCTTGAGGATGTCGAGCCGCTCGGAGGAATCCTTCACGAACTGCCGCAGCCGCGGCTCCATCAGCGTGTACCACACGGCCGAGTCGTACTGATCGGTGAAGCACTGCGCCTGGGAGATGGCCCGCTCGATCACCGCCCTGAGGCCGGGGTCGCGCTGCTGGTCGGCGCCGGCGCGGCCCGTGCCGAGCGCCGCGAGCAGCGCGCTCAGTGCGACCACGAGCCGCCGCACGCGCTCAGCCCAGGCGCGCGCGCACGAAGGCGAGCGCCTCGCCGGCCGGAAACTCCTGGCTCGCGCTGTCGCGGCGATGCCGGTACTCGAGCCTGCCGGCCTCGAGGCCGCGCTCGGCGACCACCAGCCGGTGCGGTATGCCGAGGAGCTCCGCGTCGGCGAACTTGACGCCGGGGCGGGCATCCCGGTCGTCGCACAGTACCTCGATCCCTGCGGCGCAGAGCTCGCTGTACAGGCGTTCGGTGACTTCCCGGACACGGTCGGACTTCTGCAGGTTGAGCGGGACCAGAATGACCTGGAACGGAGCGATCGGCTCCGGCCAGATGATGCCGCGGTCATCGTGATTCTGTTCGATGGCAGCCGCTACGATGCGCGTCACACCAATGCCGTAGCAGCCCATGTAGAGCACGGTCTCGCGCCCGGCCTCGTCGAGCACCACCGCTCTCATGGGCTCGCTGTACTTGCGGCCGAGCTGGAAGATATGGCCGACCTCGATGCCGCGTGCGATCCGCAGCCGCCCGCGGCCCGAGGGGCTCGGGTCGCCCTCGACGACCTTGCGCAGATCCGCCGCGACCGCCCCCTGCACGTCGCGCTCCCAGTTGACGCCGGTGAAGTGCTGGTCCTTCTGGTTGGCGCCGCACACGAAGTCGGCGAGCGCGAGCGCGGCGTGATCGGCGTACAGCGGACACTTCAGGCCCGGGAGGCCCACGTAGCCCGGCTCGGTGCCGGTGGCGGCGCGCACCCGTTCGGCGCTCGCCAGCTGGAGCGGGCTCGCGACCCCGGGGAGCTTCTGCGCCTTGACCGCGTTGAGCTCGTGATCGCCGCGCACCGCGAGCGCCACGACGCCGCCCCCGGTGCCCTCGACGATCAGCGTCTTCACGCAGCGAGCCGCCTCGACCCCGAGCGTGCGCACGAGCTCCTCCATGGTGCGCGCGCCGGGGGTCGGCACGGCGCGCAGCGCCGCGCGCGGCGCGGGGCGCTGCTCCGTGGGCGGCAGCGCCGCGGCGGCTTCGAGGTTCGCCGCGTAGTCGTCGGAGTCGGAGAACACGATGGCGTCCTCGCCCGAGTCGGCGAGCACGTGAAACTCCTGCGACACGTCGCCGCCGATCGCGCCCGACTCGGCGCGCACGGCGCGGAACTTGAGTCCGGTGCGCGTGAAGATGCGCGAGTAGGCGTCGTACATGACGCGATAGCCCTCGCGCAGCGACTGCTCGTCGACGTGGAAGGAGTAGGCGTCCTTCATGATGAATTCGCGCGCCCGCATGACGCCGAAGCGCGGCCGCACCTCGTCGCGGAATTTGGTCTGGATCTGGTAGAAGTTCACCGGCAGCTGGCGGTAGCTCTTGAGCTCGCGTCGGGCGATGTCGGTGATCACCTCCTCGTGAGTGGGTCCGGCGACGTAATCGCGCTGGTGACGGTCCTTGATGCGCAGCAGCTCGGGCCCGTACTCGGTCCAGCGACCCGATTCCTGCCACAGCTCCGCCGGCTGCACCACCGGCATCACCAGCTCGAGCGCCCCGGCGCGGTCCATCTCCTCGCGCACGATGCGCTCGACCTTGTGCAGCACTCGCATGCCGAGCGGCAGCCAGCTGTACAGGCCCGCGGCCAGGCGCCGCACGAGCCCGGCGCGCAGCATCAGCTGGTGGCTCACCACCTCGGCTTCCGCCGGCGTTTCCTTCAGGGTGTTGATCGGGTATTGCGAGAGCCGCATTTGCCTTCGAGCCGCTTGCCTAGGTAGCGTCGGATAACAAGGAGTTGGCATCTTAGCAGGAGGCCCCTGATAAGATGCCCCCGGTGGGCCCGAGCGAGCCGACATCAGCGGAAGCCGAGCGCGTGGAGATCCAATCCGAGCAGCCCTTGCGGCCCCGCGGCCGGGGGATCTACCTGCTGCCCAACCTGCTCACGACCGGGTGCCTGTTCTCGGGCTTCTACGCGGTGGTGGCGGCGATCGACAAGCACTTCGCGCCGGCCGGCATGGCGGTGTTCGCCGCGATGATCTTCGACACGCTCGACGGGCGCATCGCGCGCCTCACGCACACCGAGAGCTACTTCGGCAAGGAGTACGACAGCCTCGCCGACATGGTGGCATTCGGGCTGGCGCCGGCGATCGTCGCCTACCAGTGGGGCGTGGTGCGCATCGCCGAGTTCGGCCACTACTGGGGGCGCTTCGGCTGGCTGGCGTGCTTCTTCTACGCGGTGGCGGCGGCGCTGCGGCTGGCGCGTTTCAACGCCCGGGCCGCCACCGCCGACAAGCGCTACTTCGAGGGTCTGCCGAGCCCGTCGGCGGCGGCGATCGTCGCGGCCTTCGTGTGGTTCTTCAGTGAGTGGCACGAGCCCGGGCTCACCGGACTGATCCTTGCCTTCGTCGTGACCGCGAGCGCCGGGGCCTTGATGGTGAGCCGCTTCGGCTATCCGAGCTTCAAGCAGTTCGATCTCGACCGCCGCATCAAGTTCGTCTACATGCTGCTGGTGCCGCTGTTCTTCGTGGCGATCGCGATCGATCCGCCGACCATGCTGCTGTCGATGTTCGGCGTCTACGCGCTGTCGGCGCCGCTGCTGTGGGTGGGACGGCGCATCCGGCGGGCGCTGCGCGGCGCCCCGGCAACGCCCGGGTGAGGGGCACGATGGACTCGGACCGCCGCGGCCAGTACCTGCAGGCGATCGGCATCGACCTGTGGCTGGCGCGCCGGACCGCCGCCACGGCGGCCTCATCCGGCACGGCGCCGCCGCCGCAGCCACCACCGGCGCAGCCGGCACCGACCGCGGCTTCCCGCGAGGGCGATGCCGAGCTCGCCGCTCGCTGGGAGGCACTGCGCGCCGAGGTGATGCGCTGTACCCGCTGCGCGCTGCACGCGACCCGCACCCAGGGTGTGTTCGGTGTCGGCCCGCGGCGTTGCGACTGGCTGGTGATCGGCGAAGCGCCCGGCGCCGAGGAGGACCGGCGCGGCGAGCCCTTCGTGGGCGCCGCCGGGCAGCTCCTCGATGCCATGCTGCGCGCCATCGGCCTCGACCGGACGCGCAACGTCTACATCGCCAACGTGCTGAAGAGCCGGCCGCCCGGCAACCGCGACCCGCGTCCGGAGGAGGTGGCCGCGTGCCTGCCATACCTCGAGCGCCAGATCGCGCTGCTGCGGCCGCGAATCATGCTGGCGGTCGGGCGGATCGCGGCGCAGAGCCTGCTCGCCACCGATGCACCGCTCGGGCGGCTGCGCGGGCGGGTGCACTCCTTCGGCGAGCTGAATACCCCGCTGGTGGTGACGTATCATCCCGCCTATCTCCTGCGCACCCCCGGCGATAAGCGCAAGGCGTGGGAGGACCTGAAGTTCGCCCGTTCCGTGTATCGGCAGCTCGCGCCAGGAACCCCGATCGATGGCAACCGCTCCTGAGCTCTTTCCGCTGGGCCCCGAGCTCGGGCTGCGCCAGATGCGCGATGGCGACGTGCCCGCGGTCGTGGCCATCGAGCGCTGCTCGTACCAGTTTCCCTGGAGCGAGGGGATCTTCCGCGACTGCCTGCGCGTCGGCTACACCTGCCGGGTGGTGACGGTCGGCGCGCAGATCGTGGGCTACGGTGTGATGAGCATCGGCGCCGGGGAAGCCCATATCCTCAACGTGTGCGTTGCCGAGGCCTGCCGCTGCCGCGGCGTGGGCCGGCGACTGCTCGCGCTGCTGATCGAGCGCGCCACGGCCGCCGGCATGAGCGAGGTGTTCCTGGAGGTGCGCCCGTCGAACACCGCCGCGATCCGGCTGTACCTCGCGCTCGGCTTCCAGCGGGTGGGCATGCGGCGCGGCTACTACCAGGCCGTCGGCGGACGCGAGGACGCCGCGGTGCTGAAGCTCGAATTGCGCGGGCTGCGCGCCCGTCCTTCCTGACATCACCGGCCCCATGAGCGAGCGCACGGCCGAGATCCTTCGGCGCCGCACCTTCGCCATCATCTCGCACCCCGACGCCGGCAAGACCACGCTCACCGAGAAGCTGCTGCTGTTCGGCGGCGCGATCCAGATGGCCGGCACGGTGAAGGGACGCAAGGCGGCGCGCCACGCGACCTCCGACTGGATGCGACTCGAGCAGCAGCGCGGTATCTCGGTCACCTCCTCGGTGATGCAGTTCCCGTACCGCGATTGCATCGTCAACCTGCTCGACACCCCCGGGCACGAGGACTTCTCCGAGGACACCTACCGCACGCTGACCGCGGTCGACTCGGCGCTCATGGTCATCGACTGCGCCAAGGGCGTCGAGGAGCGCACCATCCGGCTGATGGAGGTGTGCCGCATGCGCTCGACGCCCATCATGACCTTCATCAACAAGCTCGACCGCGACGGGCGAACGCCGATCGAGCTGCTCGATGAGATCGAGAGTGTGCTGCGCATCGGCACCGCTCCCGTCACCTGGCCGATCGGCATGGGGCGCGAGTTGCGCGGCATCTATCACCTCACCGAGGACCGCATCTACGTGTACACCGCGGGCGAGCGCGGGCGGGTCGGGGAGAACCGCATCATCGACGGGCTCGCGAGCCCGGCGGCGGCTGAGTTTCTCGGCGAGCTCGCCCGGCCCTTCGAGGAGGAAATCGAGCTGCTGCGGGGCGCCACCGAGGCCTTCGACCCGCAGGCCTACCGCGAGGGCCAGCAGACCCCGGTGTTCTTCGGCTCGGCCATCAACAACTTCGGCGTGGAGGAGCTGCTCGCGGCCTTCGTCCGCCATGCCCCCGCGCCGCAGCCGCGCGCCGCGCGCGAGCGCACCGTGCAGCCGGCGGAGGAGGCGCTCGCCGGATTCGTGTTCAAGATCCAGGCCAACATGGATCCGGGGCACCGCGACCGGATCGCGTTCCTGCGCCTGTGCGCCGGGCACTACAGCCGCGGCATGCGGCTCTACCACGTGCGGCTCGGCAAGGAAGTGCGCGTGGCCGATGCGCTCACCTTCATGGCCGCCGACCGCACCCAGGCCGAGGAGGCCTGGGCCGGAGATATCCTCGGGCTGCACAACCACGGCACCATCAACATCGGCGACACCTTCACCCAGGGTGAGCGGCTGGTGTTCACCGGCATACCGAATTTCGCCCCCGAGATCTTCCGCCGCGCGGTGTTGAAGGATCCGCTCAAGCTGAAGGCCCTGCACAAGGGCCTGTCGCAGCTGTGCGAGGAGGGGGCGACGCAGCTGTTCCGGCCGCTGCGCAGCAACGAGCTGATCCTCGGGGCGGTGGGCCAGCTGCAGTTCGAGGTGGTGGCGTTCCGGCTCGCCGACGAGTACGGGGTGCAATGCGTATTCGACCCCGTCGGGGTGTATACGGCGCGCTGGATCGATGGCGCCGACGCCGCCCGGATGGCGGAATTCCGCACGCGCGCGCACGAGCATCTCGCGCTCGATCACGCCGGCGCGCTGGTGTACCTGGCGCCCTCGCGCGTGAATCTCGAGCTGACCATCGAGCGCTGGCCCGGGATTGTGTTCCGCGAGACGCGCGAGCACGCCATCTGAGACTCGCGCCCTGAGGCCCGGCCCCCCGAGCCACTGCCCATCCGGGGGGTGGTGCGGGCGGCGGTTTTGTGCACCATAGGGGCACGAGGCGAAGCGGAGGGTCCATGAACGACAGCGCCGCGGCTGCGTTGCCCGTGCAGCGCGAGCACGTGATCGGTGCGCTCTACGAGGCGGCCGAGCTCGAGCACAACCTCATGTGCACCTACCTGTATGCCGTCTTCAGCCTGAAGGACGGCGAGGCGGAAGGGCTCACGGCCGAGGAGGCCGCCGCCGTCAGCCGCTGGCGCCGGGTGCTGCTGTCGGTCGCCATCGAGGAGATGGGCCACCTCGCGGCCGTGTGGAACATCACCTCGGCGCTCGGCGGCAGCCCGCGGGTCGGGCGCGGCAACTTTCCGCTCGATCCGGGATACCTGCCGGCCTGCGTGGTCGTCAAGCTCGCTCCCTTCAATGCCGAGACGCTGCAGCATTTCGTGTTTCTCGAGCGTCCGCACGGCTCCACCGAGCGCGACGGCGAAGGATTCGCCTACGAGCGCAGCTACGTGCGCGGTATCGGCGGCGCCCGGCTGACTCCCCTGGGGGTCGATTACGACACGGTCGGCACCTTCTATGGAGCGCTCGGCCAGGGCCTGCGCGCGCTGGTGGAGCGCTACGGCGAGGCCGACACCTTCGACGGCGATCCGGCGCTGCAGCTCGCCGAGGAGGTCAACCTTGCGGGCGCGAAGCGCGTCATCTGTCTGAAGACGGCGCTCGCCGCCTTCGATGCGATCGTCACCCAGGGGGAGGGCGCACCGCGCGACTCGGTCGGCTCTCACTACCAGAAGTTCTTAGGCATCCGCAGCGAGTTGCGGGCGCTCACGGCGAAGAATCCGGCCTTCGCACCGGCGTTCCCGGCCGCCACCAACCCGGTGCTGCGCCGGCCGCCGCGGCCGGAGGGGCGCGTGTGGCTCGAGAACCCGGACGCCGTGACCGCCGTCGACATCGGTAACGCGTCCTACGGGCTGATGGTGCGCCTGCTTGCCTACGCTTATGCGGTGCGCGGTCCGAGCCCCGAGAAGTCCCTGGTCGTGGACCTCGCGATCGGCCTCATGCAGGCGATCGCGCCACTCGCCGAGCGTGCGGCCCGCCTGCCGGCGGGCCCGTCCAATCCGCAGTGCAATGCCGGCTTGTCCTTCATCGCGCTGCGCGATGCGGCGGCGCTGCCGCCGGGGCGCGCCGCGCGCCGGGTGTTCGTCGAGCGCTTCGGGCAGCTCGCCGAAGGAGCTGCGCTTTTGCGTGCAAGCGGCGATCGGCGCGCGCTCGCAGCTTGCGATCACCTCGCTGCCCTCGCCGCGCGCGCGCAGCGGGACTTCGACCTCACTGCGGCAGATCCGCCGCCGCCGGCCGCAGTAGCTGCGGCGGCGCCACTCGCCGCACCGCCCCCGGGGCAGAGCGGCGACGGGATCGAGACGGCGCGCGGCGAGAAGCTCGAGCTGCTGTTCGAAGCGAAACGCTGCATTCACTCGCGTTTCTGCGTAACCGGCGCGCCCGCGGTCTTTCTCGCCAACGTGCAGGGACCCTGGATCCGCCCGGACGCCATGCCGGTCGAGCGCGTGGTCGAGATCGCGCACGCCTGCCCGTCGGGAGCCATCCGTTACCGGCGTCTCGACGGCGCGCCGGATGAGACCGCACCGCCGGTCAATCTCGCGAGCGTGCGCGAGTCGGGCCCGTATGCCTTTCGGGGACAACTGGTGATCGAGGGGGCGCCGGCCGGCTTTCGGGCCACGCTGTGCCGCTGCGGGGCCTCGAAGAACAAGCCCTTCTGCGACGGCTCGCATCGCGACATCGGCTTCAGCGCGAGCGGCGAGCCGCCGAGCGGCAAGACCGACATGCTGCCGGTGCGCGACGGTGTCCTCGCGATCGACCCGCAGGCGAACGGGCCGCTGCGCGTGCGCGGCAACCTCGAGATCACGAGCGGCACCGGGCGGGTGGTGGCGCGCGTGGTCTCGGCGTATCTGTGCCGCTGCGGCGGCAGCGCCACCAAGCCCTTCTGCGACGGCACGCACGCGAAGATCGGATTCAAGTCGGCGTGAGGGTGGCGCGCCGCGGTACACGCAGCCGCGCCACTGCGCGGCGGAATTCCTCGACCGCGTGCATGCCGGCGGCGGGCGCGGGCGCGTAGCGCAGCTGCGCATAGCGCGCGAGCAGCGCCTGCGCCTCGCCGGCGAGGGCAGGACGATGAGCGGCGAGAGCCGCACCGTAGGCGAGCGGACCCTGGTGGGGCGCGCGCTCGAGCCCGGTGCGGGAGAGTTTGCGGCACAGCCGCGCGTAGGCGCGCGCCAGCGCATCCGGGCGCGGCGGGTGCAGCGAGCGGCCGAGCCGCCAGGCGATCGCCGCGAGCCAGGCGAGCAGCGCGAGTGCGAACGCCCAGCCGAGCTCGCGCACGCCGGCGGAGTGCAGGCCCAGGCGATCGAGCAGGCCGAGCTGCATCGAGTAGTCGAACTTCACCACTCGCTCGTTCCACCAGGCGTTGGCGGCGTCCCAGCGCTGCATGAGCCGCGTGAGCCACTGGACGCTGCGCAGCAGGCGTGCCGGCGCCGAAGCTGCGTCGGGCAGCAGGTCGAAGAGCCCGCGCTGCAGCCGCTCCGGCTCGACCACCGCCGTCGGATCGAACCGCGTCCAGCCGCGTCCCTCCAGCCAGACTTCCGCCCAGGCGTGGGCGTCCGCCTGCCGCACGACGAGGTAGCCGCCGACCGGGTTCCACTCCCCGCCGAGATAGCCGGTGACCACCCGGGCGGGGACGCCGGCGGCGCGCGCCAGCGCGACGAAAGCCGACGCATAGTGACCGCAGAAGCCGGTGCGCGTGCCGAACAGGAAGTCATCGACCTGATCCCGCCCGAGTCTCTCGGGCTCGAGCGAGTAGACGAACCCGCCGGTGCGCAGCCACTCGAGCGCCGCGTCGACGAAGGCCGCGTCCGAGCCGGCGCGCGCGCGCAACTGCTGCGCGAGTTGCGCCGTGCGCGGATTGCGTCCCGGGGGCAGTCGGGTGTCCGCGCGTCGCTCGGACGCCGCCAGCGGTGTCGCGAGGCGCGCCCCGGTGCGCGACTCGGCCTCGAAGCTCGTCGGCTCGCTGACCGGTTGGTCGGCGAGCAGCTCGTAGTCGTGGGTGAGCGCCGCGCGGGAGTCGGGCGAAGCGAGCGGCACGTCGAGGGCAAACCAGTAGCGAAGATGGCTCGGCTCGAGCGCGACGCGGTAGCGGTACTCGGTTCCGATGAGCGTGGGCGCCGGCCGCGGACGCCACCAGGCGGGGTTGCGCGTCCAGGTGGCGCCGTCGAAGTCCTCCAGTACCGGTCCGCGCCAGTAACGTTGCGCGGGTGGCGGAAGCGCCGAGCTGAATTTCACCCGGAAGGCGGCGTCGTAGGAGGTGATGAGGCGCGCGATGCTGCCCGGGCTCATGGTGTCGGAGAGTCCGGTGAGCGCCTCCTCACCGCGCGGCAGCGCCCAGAAGGAGCCGGCGAGGCGCGGAAAGAACACGAACAGCGCCACCGCGAGCGGCGCGGCCAGCAGCAGCGTGCGCGCCGCGAGCCCGAGCGCCGCGCGCCCGGCGAGCGCTGGCGCGGCGATCACCGCGAGCGCCGCGCACGCGAGCCACAGCACCCCGAGGTACAGCGGTGTGCGCGCCAGGCTCTGGCGGTCGAGGCAGGCCGCGAGCAGCAGGAAGAGCCCCGCGCCTACCAGCACCAGGTGATCGCGCCGCCCGCGCGTCTCGAGCAGCTTGAGCGATGCCATGAGGATCAGGAGCGCCGTGCCGGCGGCAAGCCCGTTGAGCGTATGGAACCGGGCGAGCACCGCTGCGATGACCCCGAGCGCGAGGATGCCGCGCACGATGACGCCCGGCCTGGGCGCGCGCGGGGCGGCCAGCCGCCACACGATCAGCGCTGCTGCCACGACGCTGATCCACGGCGCCACCCGGTCGAGGTGCAGCAGCACGCCGGCCGCGAACGCCGCGGTGGCCCACGCGAGCGCGCGCCGGTCCGCGCGCTCGCGATCAGGCTCGGGGCGCAGCGTGCGGGTCGCTTCCATGGAGTGCGAGCGCCGCGAGGCACCGGTGGCGGTGCTCGGGTCCGCGGTTGGGCGCAATGGTGGTGCCCGGAAGGATGAGGCCGTAGCACTCACCGCCCGCTTCCGCATCGACCACCCAGCGCGCGAGCTGCGCGAGCCGCACCTCGGTGTCGGGACTGCGCAGCGCGGCGAAGTCGAACAGACACAAATCCGCTCCCGTCGGGCCGTACTCCTTGACCAGCAGCGGCGCCCCGCGCGCGTAGGCCTTCCAGGCCACCTGGCGCGGCGAGTCGCCGTCGCGAAACAGCCGCAGTCCGAGCCACTCGTCGAGACCGGGATTTCCGTGTGGGCGGCTGGCGCCGTGACGGCGACCGCTCGCGGCCGGCATGGGCAGCGAGCCGAGCGGTCGCGGGTAGACCAGCATTTCCACCGGCAGGTGCACCCAGGTCCAGGCGCGAAACAGCCCGAAGGGGTGCGAGGTGGCGAGCCGCAGCCGCTCGATGCGCACGACCCCACGCCGCTCGGCGGGCAGCGGCAGCTCGATCCGCCCGCGCCCGAGCGCCGCGACATCGACGCTCACGTCCGGACCGTCATCGAGGCCCGCCTCGAGGCCGGGGCGCTCGACGGTCGCCGGGTTCTCGAGCGCGAGGCGCACCCGGCCCACGCTGCCGGCGAACACCGCCGGCGCCTCCACCGCCCGCAGTTCGATGCCGAGGAGGTTGCGATGGCACGCGTGCATGGCGACCAGCGCGAAGCCGGCGAGCAGGAAGGTGAGCAGCAGCGCGAGGCTGTTGCCGTAGTTGAGCGCGGCGAGCAGCATCAGCACCCATAGCACTGCGAACGCAGCTCCGGCACGGCTCGGCAGGATGTACAGCCGGCGGCGCTCGAGCGTGAGCGGCAGCCGGTCGGCGCCCTGGCGGCGGCGTGCCCAGGCCGCCAGCCGCGCCCGCATCCGCCTGGCGATTGCCGCGATCACGGCGCGCATGCGCAGCCGCACTCCGCTTACAGCGGCACCGGCACCGAGCGGATGAGCTCGGCGGCAAGATCCGCCTCGCCGCCGGGCTCGCGTCGCTCGAGCCGGTGCGCGACCACCGCCGGTAGCACCTCCTGGATGTCCTCGGGGAGTACCGCCGCGCGCCCCGCGAGGTAGGCCCAGGCCTGGGCCGCGCGGATCAGCCCCTGTCCGGCGCGCGGCGAGAGCCCGAGCTTGAGATCGGCGCGTTCGCGCGTGCGGGCGATGAGCACCTGCGCATAATCGAGCAGGGCATCGGCGACGTGCACCGCGCGTACGGCGCGCTGCACCTGCATCACCCCGGCGGCGTTCAGCGCCGGCGGCATCTCCGGCAGCAGCTCGCGGCGCTCGCCGCTGCGCAGCAGCTCGCGCTCGTGCGCCGCGTCCGGATAGCCGAGCGTGACGCGCATCAGGAAGCGGTCGAGCTGCGATTCGGGCAGCGCGAAGGTGCCGAGCTGCTCGTGCGGGTTCTGCGTCGCAACCACGAAGAACACGTCCGGCAGGCGGTAGGTGGTGCCGTCGGCACTCACCTGGCGCTCCTCCATCGCCTCGAGCAGCGCGCTCTGGGTGCGCGGGCTCGCGCGATTGACCTCGTCCGCGAGCAGCAGCTGCGTGAAGATCGGTCCGCGGCGGAATTCGAAGCGCTGATGGGCGCGATCGAAGATCGACACGCCGATGATGTCCGCGGGCAGCAGGTCGCTGGTGAACTGCACGCGGTGCCAGGCGAGTCCGAGCACGTGGGCGAGGGCGTGGGCGAGGGTGGTCTTGCCGACGCCGGGGACGTCCTCGATCAGCAGATGCCCGCGCGCCATCAGGCACGCGAGGCACAGGCGGATCTGCGCCGGCTTGCCGAGGATGACGGTCTCGAGCGAGGCGAGCACCCGGCCGAGCGTCGCGGAGTCGATCTGCGGCTCGGCGGCGGCGTTCACGGCGCTTGCTCCGCCGTGCGCTCCCCGAGCAGCCCGCGCACGCGCTCGCGCTGCGCGCGCAAACCGCCGACCGTGCGCTCGAGCTCCGCCAGCCGCGCGCGCTCCCCGGCCACGACCGCCTCGGGCGCGTTGGCGACGAAGCTCTCGCTGGCGAGACGCGCGCGCACGGCGGCGAGGTCCCGCTCGGCCCTGCCGAGGAGCTTGCCGAGCCGCTCCGCCTCCGCCGGCGCGTCGATGAGTCCGGCCATCGGCACCAGCAGCGTGAGCGTGCCGACGAGCGCGGTGGCCGACTGCGGCGCGGACTCCCCGGCGGTGAGCACCCGCAGGCCCTCGAGACCGGCGAGCCGCTCGAGCCAGGCGCGGTGGCTCGCGGCCCAGGCGCGGTCCTGCGCCTCGGCGTCCTTCAGCAGCAACGGCACGCGCCTGCCCGGACTGATGTTCATCTCGCCGCGGATCTGGCGCACGCCGAGAACCACCGCCTGAATCCACGCCACCTCACGCTCCGCAGCTGCGTCGGGGGGGAACTGTGCGGCGGCCGGGTAGGGCTGGAGCATCACGGTTTCGCCGTTCACCCCCGCGAGCGGCGCGGCACGCTGCCAGATCTCCTCGGTGATGAACGGCATGAGCGGATGCAGCGCGCGCTGCAGCGCCTCGAGGATCCCGGCCAGCGTGGCGCGCGTGCCGGCGTGCACCGCTGGTGCAGTGTCCGCCGACTGCAGCAGCGGCTTGGTGAGCTCGAGGTACCAGTCGCAGAAGTCGTACCAGGTGAACTCGTAGAGCGCCGTGGCGGCGAAGTCGAAGCGGTACTCGCGCAGCGCTTCCTCCACCGCGGCGAGCATGCGGCCGAAGCGTGCGCGGATCCAGCGGTCGGCCACCGAGAGCTCCGCCGGCTGCGCCGCCGGCGCTGCGGGCGCACCGCCGAGCGCCAGCATGACGAAGCGCGCCGCGTTCCACAGTTTGTTGCAGAAGTTGCGATAGCCGGCGACGCGTGCCAGATCGAAGCGGATATCGCGGTTCGGCGAGGCGAGTGCGGTGAAGGTGAAGCGCAGCGCGTCGGTGCCGTGCGGCGCGATGCCCTGCGGGTATTGACGGCGGGTCGCCCGCTCGATGGCCGGCGCCTGCTGCGGGCGCATGAGTCCGCTGGTGCGCTTGGCAACGAGCGCCTCGAGCGAGATGCCGTCGACGATGTCCAGCGGGTCGATGACGTTGCCCTTGGACTTGGACATCTTGTCGCCGTGCTCGTCGCGGATCAGCCCGGTGATGTACACGTCCCGGAATGGCACCTCGTCCATGAACTTCAGCCCCATCATCATCATGCGCGCGACCCAGAAGAAGATGATGTCGAAGCCGGTGACCAGCACGCTCCCCGGGTAGAAGCGCGCGAGATCGGCGCTCGGCTCCGGCCAGCCGAGCGTCGAGAACGGCCACAGCGCCGAGGAGAACCAGGTATCGAGGACGTCCCCGTCCTGGCGCAGCTTCACCCCCGCATCGAGTCCGTGGCGGCTGCGCACCTCGGCCTCGTCGCGCCCGACGTACACCTGGCCGGCGGCGTCGTACCACGCCGGGATGCGGTGCCCCCACCACAGCTGGCGGCTCACGCACCAGTCCCTGATGTTGCGCATCCACTCGAAGTAGGTGCGCGCCCAGCTGTCGGGCACGAAGCGGGTGCGGCCCTGCTCGACCGCGGCGACCGCCGCCGCGGCGAGCGGCGCGATCTTCACGAACCACTGGTCGGTGAGCCAGGGCTCGAGCACCGCACCCGAGCGGTCCCCGCGCGGAATCACCAGCCGGTGTTTCTCCACGCGCTCGACGAGACCGGCGGCCTCGAGCTCCGCCACCACGCGGGTGCGCGCCTCGAAGCGGTCGAGACCGCGCAAGCGTTCCGGCACCGAGTCGTTGAGGGCGGCCCGCTCGGTGAAGATGTTGAGCAGCGCCAGCCCGTGGCGCTGGCCGACCTCGTAGTCGTTGAAGTCGTGCGCGGGCGTGATCTTCACGCACCCGGTGCCGAAGGCCGGGTCGACGCAGGCATCGGCGATGACCGGGATGGTGCGCCCGGCGAGCGGCAGGATCAGCTGCCGGCCGACGAGGTGCCGGTAGCGCTCGTCGTCGGGATGCACCGCCACGGCGACGTCGCCCAGCATGGTCTCCGGACGCGTGGTCGCCACGACCAGGTGGCCGTCACCCTGCGTGAGCGGATAGCGCAGGTGCCAGAGCTCGCCTTCCTCTTCCTCCGCCTGCACCTCGAGGTCGGACAGTGCCGTGAGCAGCACCGGATCCCAGTTCACCAGGCGTTTGCCGCGGTAGATGAGGCCCTCTTCGTGCAGGCGCACGAACACCTCGATGACGGCGCGCGTGAGGCCCGGATCCATGGTGAAGCGGTCGCGCGACCAGTCGACCGAGTCTCCGAGACGGCGCATCTGCGCGGCGATCGTGCCGCCGGACTGCTCCTTCCACTGCCACACGCGCGCGAGGAAGGCTTCGCGCCCGAGATCGGTGCGCTTGCGGCCCTCGGCGTTGAGCTGACGCTCCACCACCATCTGGGTGGCGATGCCGGCGTGGTCGGTGCCGGGCTGCCACAGCGCAGCCTCGCCGCGCATGCGGTGATAGCGCGTGAGGGCGTCCATGAGCGTGTGCTGGAACGCGTGCCCCATGTGCAGCGTCCCGGTCACGTTCGGCGGCGGGATCATGATGCAGTAGGGCGCCCCCTGGCCGCGCGGTGCGAACCAGCCGTGCGACTCCCATCGCTCGTAGATGCGCCGCTCGATGTCCTGCGGCGCGTACACCTTGTCCATTTGACTGCCGGGAAAGCACCAGGGAATGTCGCGCGATTATAACGGCCACGCGGTGCGGGCGCGGACCAAGGCGCCGCGCGCGGCCCGCAGCCGCGGTCAGCGGCTCGCGCGGTGGAGGAGGAAGTCCGCCAGCAGTGGCGTCGGACGGCCGGTGCTGCCCTTGGAGGCGCCGCTCTGATAGGCGGTGCCGGCGACATCGAGGTGGGCCCAGGTGAGCCCGCTGGTGAATTTGCCGAGGAAGGTCGCGGCGGTGATCGCGCCACCGTCGCGTCCGCCGATGTTGGCGAAGTCGGCGAAGTTGCTCTTGAGCTGCTCGGCATACTCCTCGGTGAGCGGCAGCTGCCAGCAGCGGTCGTCGGCGCGCACCCCCGCCTCGAGGAGCTCGCGCACCAGGGCGTCGTCGTTGCCCATGACGCCCGAGTGATGGTGGCCGAGCGCGATCACGCAGGCGCCGGTGAGGGTTGCAATGTCGATCACCGCCGCCGGCCGGAAGCGCCGTGCGTAGTGCAGTGCATCGCACAGGATCAGGCGGCCTTCGGCGTCGGTGTTGAGAATCTCCACCGTCTGGCCCGAGGCGCTGGTGGCGATGTCGCCGGGTTTGACCGCCTTGCTGCCCGGCATGTTCTCGACCGCCGCGATCAGTCCCACCACGTGCAGCGGCAGGCGCAGCTCCGCCGCCAGGGTGAGCGAGGCGATCACCGCCGCCGCGCCGCTCATGTCGAACTTCATCTCGTCCATGGCCGGCGGATCCTTGAGCGAGATGCCGCCGGTGTCGAAGGTGACGCCCTTGCCGACCAGCACCACCGGGGGCCGCGCGCCCTTGCCCGCGCGATGCTCGAGTACGATGAAACGCGGCGGCTGGTGGCTCCCCTGGGCGACGGCGAGCAGGCAGCCCATCTTCTCGCGGCGAATCGCCGCTTCATCGAGCACCCGTATGCGCAGCGACGCGAAGTGTCTGGCGCGTGCGCGTGCCTCGTTCGCGAGGAAGGTCGGCGTGCAGACATTGGCCGGCAGGTTGGCGAGATCGCGCTGTACCGCGGCGGCGGCCGCGATGGCCGCACCGTGGCGCAAGCCGCGCGCGGCGGCCTCGGCCCGGCGCACCGGTCCCGCGAGCACCTTCTTCAGTGCGGCAGCGGGCGGCTTCTTGCCGGTCTTCAGGTCGTTGATGCGATAGAGCGCTGCGGCCGAGAGCTCGGCGACCCCACGGCCGAAGTAGTAGTCGTCGAGCTGCCGGCCGTCGGGCCGGTCGAGCGCGATGGCGCAGCTGCCGATGCGCGTGCGGACGAGTGCCGCAAGGGCGGTGGCGAGCGCCTTGCGCCACGCGCGCCGCCCGAACTGCGCCCTGGGCCCCAGGCCCGTCAGCAGCACGCGGGCGGCGGGCAGCTCGGTGAGCTCGGTGAGCAGCAGTGTGTCGCCGGCACGGCCGGCGAAATCGCCGCGCGTCAGCAGCCGCTGCAAGCGAGCGCCGCACGCCTGATCGACGCTGCGCGCCTCGGTGCCGAGTCCCGTCTCCTCGAAGACTCCGACTACCAGGCACTCGACCTGAAGGGCCGCCAGGCCCTTCGTCCAGACCCCGAATTCCACCTTTATTTTCCCTTCATCGTTGAGGCGCGCGAGCGTCTGATTTACCTTAAGCGCGGCTCTTGTGCCGCGCTCCGTTGCGCGTGTTCGGTGAGCGGTGCGCAGCTGCGGGTGCAGGCGCGGGCAAGTGTAACCCAAGAGCCTGCCGGGTTTCCGGCAGCGGACTCACGGGTCACGGGGTGCACTCTTGGGGACCATTCTCGGACGCTACATACTGCGCGAAGTGGCCGCGGCGTGGCTCGTGGTGACCGGCGTGCTGTTCGCCATCCTGCTCGCCAACCAGGTGGTGGGGGTGCTCGAGCGTGCCGCGGCCAACCAGTATCCGCAGGGCGTGGTGCTCGAGCTGATCGGCCTGGGGGCTTTGCAGTACCTGTGGGTGCTGCTGCCGGTGGGCTTGCTGCTCGGCGTGGTGCTGGCGTTCGGGCGGCTGTACCACGACAGCGAGATGGCCGCGGCGCTTGCCTGTGGCACCGGACCGGGGCACCTGTACCTGCCGGTGGCGCTGCTCGCCGCGCTGCTCACCGCGGCGCTCGCCTGGCTCACGCTGCTGCTCGCCCCCGCGGCAACCGCGCGCGCGCTCAGCCTGCGCAACGAGGCGTTGCGCGCCGGGCAGTTCGCGCCGGTCGCGCCCGGGCGGTTCCGCAGCTTTGGCGGCGGCAACGTGGTGGTGTACGCGCAGGACGCCGCGCCCGACGGCATGCTCGCCAACGTGTTCGTCGAGCGCAACCGCGGGCCGCTGGTCGAGGTGGCGCTCGCCGGCCGCGCCCGCCATGCCGTCACGCCCGACGGCAGCACGCACATCCTCACCCTCTATGACGGCGAGCGCTTCGAGGGCGTGCCCGGCAGCGCCGGGTTCCGCATGCTGCGTTTCGCCGAGCACGTCGTGCCGGTGCACGTGCCGGCCTTCAGCGACGTCGTCCGCGACCTCGACGCCGCGCCGACCGGCGCACTGCTGCGCGCGAGCGGGCGCGGCGAGCAGTCGGTACTGCAGTGGCGGATCGCGATGCCGCTCACCTGCATGGTGCTGGCGCTGCTGGCGGTGCCGCTGGCGCGCCTCAAGCCTCGCCAGGGGCGCTACGCGCGCGTGTGGCTGGCGGTGGTCATCTATTTCATCTACCTCAACCTGATCTCGGCCGGCAAGGTGTGGATCGCGCGCGGCGCGCTGCCCGCGGCGCTCGGGCTGTGGTGGACCCATGCGGTGGTGGCGCTGCTCGCGCTCATCGTCATCGTGGGTCCGCAGCTCGCCAACCGGCTGCGCTACCGGATGCGGCGCCTGTGAGCGTGCTCGACCGCTACATCGTGCGCGCCATTCTCGGCTCGGTGCTGCTGGTGCTGCTGGTGCTGCTGGTGCTCGGGGCGCTGTTCGTGTTCATCGATCAGCAGGACGACATCGGCATCGGCAGCTACACGGCACTGAGCGCGCTGTGGTACACGCTGCTCAACCTGCCGCAACAGGCCTACGAGCTGCTGCCGATCACCGTGCTCATCGGTACGCTGCTCGGCCTCGGCACCCTGGCGCGCGGCAGTGAGCTCACCGTGGTGCGCGCGAGCGGGGTGTCCACCGCACGCATCGCCGGTACCACGCTGATCGCGGCGCTGGCGCTCATCGGCGGGGAGATCGCGCTCGGAGAGTTTCTCGGTCCCCCGCTGCAGCAGGCGGCGCGCGAGTACAAGGCCTTCAGCAAGCTGCACAACGTCAGCTTCGGCGCCGGCAGCGGCGCCTGGGTGCGCGACGGCGACCTGATCCTGAACGTCGCCGGGCAGTCGAGCGAGCGCCAGTTCGGCAGCATGCTGATCTTCGAGCTCTCGCCGCAGCACCGGCTGCTCGCGGTGGGCCACGCGCGGCGCGCCACCGCGGGCTCGGCCCACAAGTGGCTGCTGAGCGACTACCGCGAGTCGCGCTTCGCCGACGATACGGTCACCACCGAGGGTCCCGGCGAGCGCATCCTGCAGTCGAATGTGACCGCGGGCTTTCTCGGTCTCGCCGTGCAGGACCCGGATCAGCTCACGATCGGGGCGTTGTGGCGCCTGATCCGCTACTACCGCAGCAACGCGCTCGATGCGCGCGAGTACGTGTTCGCGTTCTGGTCGCGCATCGCGCGCACCGTGGCGATCGTGTTCTGCGCGCTGCTCGCGATTCCGTTCGCACTCGGCTCGCTGCGCTCGGCCGGCACCGGCACCCGCATGGTGATCGGCCTGGGTCTCGGCATCGGCTTCTTCCTGCTGCAACGCCTGATCGAGACCGGCACGGTGGTGTTCTCGCTCGATCCGGTGGTGCTCGCGTGGCTGCCGACGGCGCTGCTCGCGGCCGTGAGTCTCGGGCTGCTGGCGCGGATACGATGAGCAGAGCACTGGTGCAGGCCCTGACAGCGGCGGTCGCGATCTTCGCCCTGGGCGAGGCGCGGGCGGCGGATCTCACGGTGCGGGTCGACGCCCGCGAGGTGCAGCGCCGGCACATTCACACCGAGCTGACGGTGGCGGTGCACGCCGGGCCGCTGACACTGGTGTTTCCCAAGTGGCTGCCGGGCGAGCACGGGCCGACCGGGCCGCTCGATTCGGTCATCGCGCTCGTGATCCGCGCCAACGGACAGCCGCTCGAGTGGCGGCGCGACCCGCTCGACATGTATGCGATCGAGGTGACGGTGCCGGCGGGGGTGAGTGAGCTCGTGATCTCGCTCGACTCGGGGCTCGCGACCGAGGGGGGACATTTCAGTGCCGGTCCGACCAGCTCGGATCAGCTCGCCATCCTGCCCTGGAACGAGTTCGTGCTGCTGCCGAAGGGACGCGATGCCACGCAGCTCACCACCCGGGCGCAGCTGGTGGCGCCGGCGGGCTGGCAGGTGAGCTGCGCGCTCGCGCTGCAGCCCCAGGACGACGGGAGCCTCGCGCTCGAGCCCGCCACTCTCGAGCAGCTGATCGATTCGCCCGTGCAGATGGGCGCGTACGTCGAGCGCGTCGCGCTCACCGGGTCGGATCCCTATCCGCAGCTCGAGCACACGATCTCGATCGCCGCCGACAGCGCCGCGGCGCTCGCGACGCCGGTCGGCTTCGCCGCCGGCTACAGTCAGCTCGTCGCCCAGGCGGGTGCGCTGTTCGGCACGCGCATGTACCGCCACTACACCTGGCTGCTGACGCTCTCCGACCACGTCGAGCACTTCGGTCTCGAGCATCACGAGTCGAGCGATGACCGCACCTTCGAGAACACCCTGTCGGACGAGGCGCGGCGCGAGGGCCTCGCGGAGCTGCTGGCGCACGAGTACGTGCACAGCTGGAACGGCAAGTACCGCCGCCCGGCGGGACTGCTGAGCCCGGACTACCAGCGGCCGATGGACGGCTCGCTGCTGTGGGTCTACGAAGGCCTGACGCAGTTCTGGGGCACGGTGCTGCCGGTGCGCGCCGGGCTGGTGAGCGCTGCGAGCTATCGCGAGATGCTGGCCGAGGTCGCCGGGTCCTTCGACCTCGAGCCGGGGGACCGCTGGCGTCCGCTGGCCGATACCGCAGTGGCGGCGCAGATCCTGTACGGGGCTCCCGAGGCGTGGCGCTCGAGCCGGCGCCACACGGACTTCTACGAGGCCTCGGAGCTGCTATGGCTGAACGTCGACACGGCGCTGCGCGCCCACAGCTCCGGCCGCGCCTCGCTCGATGACTTCATGCGTCGCTTCTACGCTGGCGCGGGCGGGGCGCCGGCGCTCAAGCCCTACACCGAAGCGGACGTCTACGCCACGCTGGGCGCGGTCGCATCCGCAGACTGGCGCACGCTCGTCCGCAAGCATCTCGACAGTCTCGGGCCGGGCGCCGCGCTCGCCGGACTCGAGAGCTCGGGCTGGAAGCTCGCCTACTCGCCCGAGAAGAACAGCTACGTCGAGTACCGGGAGAAGCTCGACAAGAGCCTCGAGCGGCAGTGGTCGATCGGGCTGCGCCTCTCCGATCAGGGCGAGATCCTCGACACCATCGCGGGCGGCCCGGCCGTGCGTGCCGGTGCCGGTCCCGGCATGAAGCTGATCGCGGTCGATGGCCGCAGGTTTTCGGTCGCGATACTCGACGCGGCGATTGCCGCGGCGCACCAGGATCACCGCCCGATCGAGCTGCTGGTGGAGAACGCGGAGTTCTACCGGACACTTCGCGTCGAGTACTTCGACGGGGCGCGTTTTCCCCATCTGGTACGCATCGAGGGGCGACCCGACGTGCTCGCCGAAGTGCTGCAGCCGCGCCGCGACTGATCGCGCGCCCCCCGTGGCGCGGTGCGTGCCCGCGGGCATACACTTGCGCGCCGCGCTGGCCCTGGGTGCCGGCGCGTCGCCTGCAGAATTACAGACGATCAACACAGGGGGTGCGGTATGAGAATCCTACTGGCAGCGCTGCTGCTGGTGCCGGCGGCGGCACTCGCGGGCAGCGCGTTCGATGGCACGTGGAAGACCAAGCCTGAGACGATGCAGCAGACCGGAAAGCCGGATGCCTACCAGATCGTAAACGGCGAGTACACCTGCTCGAGCTGCAGCCCGGCGTTTACGGTGAAGGCGGACGGCAAGTATCACGAGGCCAAGGGAAACCCCTATCGCGACTCGGTTGCCGTCACGGTGCTGAGTCCGACGTCGGTCCACGTCAGCACCCGGCTGGCGGGCAAGGTGACGCTCGACTCGACCCTCGAGGTATCTGCGGACGGTGCGAAGCTCACCGGCAGATTCACGGACCACACGGGCGCCAAGGCGGCGACCGCCTCGTTCACCGAGAAACGCGTTACAGCCGGGCCGCCCGGCTCGCACGCGATCTCGGGTTCCTGGCAGCCCGAGCGGGTGAGCGGTGCAAATGATGCGCTCCTGACCTACCAGTACGCCATGACGCCGGATGGATTCAACATGCACTGGAACGGCCAGAGCTACGACGCCAAGTTCGACGGCAAGGAGTACCCGGTGGCGGGCGATCCGGGACACACGCAGGTGACCCTCAAGCGGATCGACGCGCATACCGTGCTCGAGACCGATCGCCGCCAGGGCAAGGTGACCGACGAGATCCGTCTGGCGGTCGCGAGCGACGGCAAGACGATGAACGTCGAGGACAAGGACCTCGCACACGGACAGACCACGACCATGACGCTGGAGAAGCAGCAGTAGGACACGCGCCGCCGGAGCCTGCCCTCACAGGCTCCGGCGGCTCAGTGCTGGTGACCGGGGAACAGCCGGCAGTAAATGCAGTCGGCGCCGGTCGGATTGTCGAGCATGAAGTGACGCACCCAGTAGCCGTCGGTGCGCGCGGCGGCGTGCTCGAAGGCTTGCTTCTCGAGGTCGTGCCCCACGACCTCCACCGCTCCCTCGCCCTCGAGGATCTGCGTCGCGCGTTCGGTCTCGATGCCGCCGCGCGGGTGCACGGTGATGGTCGCCGCCCCTCCCTCGACGCGCTCGGCCAGCACCTCGACGAAGGCACGCTCATCGTCCTTGCCAAGCAGCGTGCGGAAGTACTGCAACAGCCTGCCGCGGGTGGAGTCTGCGGGCTCGAGCCCGGCGCGGCCCGGCTCGCAGGTCGCGGTGAGCTCGACCCGATCGGTCGGGAAACCGTCGCTCACCAGGCGGGTGCGGACCCGGTCCGCAGTCCCGTAGCCGTCAAACACGGCGAGTATCACGGCGCTCATGTCCTGTCTCCTTCAGGCCCGGCGGGCTCTGGTGACCGTCGCGCACATGCAAAAAATCTTACGCTCGGCGAAGGAGAAGTAATGCTGCATTGCAGCAGGAGCAGGAGCGGGAAGCCTTTCCCTACCTCGAGTGGGACGCACCCCGGGGGAGGGTAATTCCCGGCGGCAGCTCTTAGGATCGACCTTCATGAGCAGCACGCGACGCAGAGGGCGGCCGCCGCACGACGACCTGCTCACGCCGGCGGAGTGGCGCGTGGTGCACGCGATCCAGCACGGCATGAGCAACCGCGACATCGCCACGCGCCGTGGAATCAGCGTCGATGCGGTGAAGTACCACGTCGCGAACGTCATGGCGAAGCTCGGAGTGGGCAATCGGAAGGCGCTGCGCCGCTGGTTCCGGGCGCCGCGCCACAGTGCCCTCGCGGAGCAAGCCGTGGAGAGTGTCGGCATGAATAACGCAAGTAATGTGCAGCTCGGTCCCATCGCCCAGATCTCGCGCTCGGTGAGCGACATGGCCGCCGCGGAGCACTGGTACGGGAAGGTCCTCGGCCTGCCGCACCTCTACACCTTCGGCAAGTTCGCGTTCTTCGACTGCGGGGGAACGCGGCTCTTCCTGAGCGCGGAGCAGCCGGCCGGGCCCGAGTCGATACTGTACCTGCGCGTTCCCGACATCCGCGTCGCCTACGAGGAACTGCGTGGGCGCGGCGTCGAGTTTCTCGGCGCGCCCCACCTGGTGCACCGGCACCCCGACGGCACCGAGGAGTGGCTGGCGCATTTCAAGGATTCCGAGGGACGGCTGCTCGCCGTCATGTCGCAGGTGCAGCCCTGAGCCGCGCTCCGCAGCGCGTGACTGGAGCACGTTGACGGCGCGCTCCGCGATCGCCCGGGTCCGAGGCTTACTTCGGGCCCGCCTCGGCCGACGTCTTCGCCGGCGGCTTCGCCGGCGGCTTGGGGTGCGGGGGCTTCTTCACCACCGGCTCCGGCGGCTTCTTCAGCAGCTCCTCGAGCGGGCGGAATATGGTGTTGTACTTGTATTCGGGGATCTCGAACTCCCAGCCGCCGAGCCGCGCGTTGAGCCGTGCGGCCTCCGCCTTGGTCGCCTTGTCGGTGGAACGCGCGCTGAAGGCGACCAGCGCGTGGCTGCCGTCCTTGCGCCCCGCTACATCGAGCTCGAGGCCATCGAAGGTGCGGTAGAGCGCGTGCGCGAGCTTCGCGTCGGCCGGGGCGCTGCCCTTGTGCACGTCGTCGAGGCTGAGTGAGCCGAGCGTGCCGCCGATCTCGTCGGCCACCGCCGGGCTCATGAGCTCGCGCTTCTTCGGCAGCGGGCTCACCGCGAAATCGGTCTGCTCCTTCTTGTCGCGGGAAGCGGTGTACGCCGGCCCTTCGGCCGGCCGCTCCTCCACCGCGCGCACCCGCGCGACCGGCAGGTCCACCAGGGAGTGATCCAGCCAGCTCTTCGGGTCGGCGTCCACGATCAGCAGCGGCGCCGCCAGCAGGCTGGGCGCGGTGCCGCCCACGCGCACGTAGCCCGACTTGCCGCCGGAGGACTTGCCGACGATGAGCGCGAAGCTGCGGGTGGGGGTCACGGCATCGACCTCGGTGCTGGTCGACTTCGGCGCGCCGACGTCCTCCACACCGAGCTGCGGATAGTTGGCGGGGAGGCGGGTCTTCTCCTCGACGACGTTGAGTGCTCCGAGATCGAGCAGGAGCTTGCGCACTTTGCCGACGTCCGCGGGCCAGTCGCGTTCGCCGACCAGCCAGCCGCTGGCGGCTCGTTTCAGCATCGTGCGAGTGCCGTCACCCCGGCGCAGCCTCACTTCGGTGACCGTGTTGACGCTCGACTCGAGACCGGGCAGCACCAGGTCGCCGGCGAGCGAGGCGTGCTCCAGATGACGCTGCGAGGCGAGCCAGATCGCGAACACCACCAGTGCGATTCCGGCGACGAGCAGCAGCGCGACGCGGCGCGCCGTCATGGCTGCTTCCTCGCCGCGCCCGCCGAGCGCGCCGCCCGCCGCCAGCCGGCGAGCGCCAGCGCGAGCAGCGCGAACAGCACCGGAATCACGACAATGTCGAGCACCTTGAGCGTGGTCCCGAGGCGCTGGATGTCGGCGTCGAGCCCGGCGCGCACCGCGCGCAGCTCCTTGCGGATGCGCAGCTTCTCCTGCTCGAAGTGCTCGATCTCCTTCTCCTGGGCGGGCGTGATGATGAGCTCGGCTTCGGCGCCGCTGCCGCCGCCCTTGGATTGCAGCGCGGTGAGCTTCTGCTCGGTGGTCTGCAGCTCACGCTCGAGCTCCTGCTCCTTGGCGCGGAAGCGGTCCTCGGCGATGCGCCGCAGCCGCTCGACGCGCTCGAATGGGCGGCTGAAGCTGGCGCGGCCGCGCACGCTGATGAGGTCGGCGCTGCCGGCGAGGTTGTCGAGGGCGTTGAGCACCAGGTCGCCGTTGCTGGCGAGCGCCTGCGTCATGCGCTGGCCGAAGAAACTCGACACCCGCACCCACAGGTAATCCGACAGCAGATCGACGTCGGCGAACACCACCAGGTTGAGCGGGCGGGTGGAGGCTTTGAGTGCGCTCTGCCCGGCCGGCAGGGTCACGCCCGCGGGCGGACCGGAGGGGAAGGCAGTCTTCACGTTGCCGGTGATGCGTGCGCCGAGCGTGTAACGCACGCCGCTCGGCTTGAAGCCGTCGCGCAGCGTCGCCGGATCGAACAGCATCTTGAAGCGCTCGACCGGCAGCAGCTCGGCGTCGGTGCTCGATTGCAGTAACGGGTCGAACTTCACTCCGCTGCCCTTGATCGGCTCGAGGTGCCCCGCGGTGGCGACATTCACGCTGGAGAGCCCGGCGGTGATCACGTCGTCGGGGCTGAAGCTGCTCTTGTCGAGGCCGAGGATCCCGAGGTGCTCGACCGGCGCCATGCCCTGGCGCATCGACACCGTGAGCGCGTGCCCGCGGTCGGCGACCACCTGCGCGGGATCGAACCTCACCCCCCAGGCCGTCAGCAGATCGTCCAGATGCGAGGACTTGTCCGCGCCCATGGCCGCCATCGGGTTCTCGGGATCGGCGCCGCTCTGGTCGGCCTCGGCCAGCGGGTCTACGAACACCAGGATGTGCCCGCCGCGCAGCGCGTACTGATCGATGGCGAAGCGCATCGCCGGCGACAGGTTCTTCGGGTGCACCAGCACCAGCAGGTTCACGTCGGGGTCGATCCCGGTGGCGGTGGGCGCGAGCGGCCGCAGGTCAAACAGCTGCTGCGCCTGGCTGTAGATCACCCACGGCTCGCGCATCTGGCCGCTCTGCGGATCGAATCCCGGCCCCATCTGCACGCCCGACAGCCAGGCGACCACCGGCTTCCTGGGGCTGGCGAGCTGGTAGACGAGGCGCACCACGTCGTATTCGAGGAACTGCTCCTTGTTGGGATCGAAGAACTCGATCGCGGCGTGGCCGTCGGTGGCGTTGGTGCCGGCCAGGCCGAAATACAGCTGCGTCCCCGAGGCGCCCACCGGGGTGCCGCGCACGCCGAGCTCCGAGGCGCGGTCCTCGTCCTCGGAGAACGGCTGCGGATCGATGACGTGCAGGCGCAGCTTGCCGGCGGAGCGTGCGGCGAGCTCTTCGAGGAACTCGCGTACCCGCACGCCGTAGGCGTCGAGCCCCGGCAGCTGAGCGGCGGACTTCTGCGAGAAGAAGAAGTACAGGTTGATCGGCTCGCGGATGCTCTTCAGCACCCGGTCGGTGCCGGGGGCGATGGTGTAGAGGTGATTCTCGGTGAGATCGAGCCGCCAGCCGCGTAACGTGTAGTTGAACAGCACCGTGAGTCCGATGAACAGCAGCGCGAGCGCCAGCAGTGCTCCGCCGCCCAGGGTCGAGCGTTTGTTCATAGCTGTGTGCGGCTCCCGCTAATCCGCCTTGCGCAACTCGAGAGCGATGCCGGTCGCCAGCAGGAAGAAGCCGATCAGCATCGCGAAGTACAGCAGGTCACGCACGTCCATCACTCCCTTCTCGATCGACTCGAAGTGGGCGAGGAACGACAGCGCGGCGACCGCCTCGATGAGCGCCTGCGGGGCCCAGGCGCGGAACACGTCCTGCACCAGCGGAAAGCCGGCCAGCAGGAACGCCAGGCACACCACCGCGCCGAGGATGAAAGCCACCACCGGGTTGCGGGTGAGCGCCGACATGCACGAGCCGACCGCGAGAAAGCCGCCGGCGAGCAACAGGCTCCCCAGATAGGCGGCGAGGATCGCGCCGTTGTCGGGCGAGCCGAGGTAGTTGACGGTGATCCACAGCGGGAAGGTGAGCGCGAGCGCGAGCGCCACGAAGATCCAGGCCGCCAGGAACTTCCCCAGCACCGCATCGCGCAGCGTCACCGGCTGAGTCATCAGCAGCTCGATGCTGCCGGACTTGCGCTCCTCGGCCCACAGCTTCATCGACACCGCCGGGATCAGGAACAGGTACAGCCACGGGTGGAAGGTGAAGAACGGGTCGAGGTCGGCCTGGCCGCGCTGATAGAAGCCCCCCAGATAGAAGGTGAAGGCGTTCGCCAGCACCAGGAAGATGAAGATGAAGACGTAGGCGAGCGGCGTGGCGAAGTAACTCGACAGCTCGCGGCGCAGGATGATGCCCACGTTGCGCATGTGGCTTACCCCGGACTTCTCAGGCGGTGATGGTACGGAACACTTCGTCGAGGCGCCCCGACTCGAGGTGCAGCTCCTTGAGCTTGAGACCCTCGCGTGCGGCGAGTTCCGACAGCGCCGGCAGGATGGTCGCTCCATCGCGCGGCAGCGCCGTGAGTCGCGCGTCGCGCTCGCTCACCTCGACGCCGGCCACGGCCGCGAGCCCCGCCACGGCGGCGCGCGCCGCGGCGAGCTGCCCGGCGTCGCCGAGCTGCATCGATACGGCGTTGTGATAGCGCGAGCGCGCCGCGAGCCCCGCGGGCGTGTCGTCGGCCACGATGCGGCCGCGCGCGATGATGATCGCGCGGGTACACACCGCGTCGACCTCCTCCAGGATGTGGGTGGAGATGACGATGATCTTGTCGCGCGCCATGTCGTTGATGAGCGTGCGCACCTCGTGCTTCTGGTTCGGGTCGAGGCCGTCGGTGGGCTCGTCGAGTATCAGCACCGGCGGGTCGTGCACGATCGCCTGGGCGAGCCCGACCCGGCGGCGAAAACCCTTCGACAGGGTATCGATGGTCTGGTCGAGAACTCCGCCGAGCTGCAGATGCTCGACGACGTGCGCGAGCCGCGCCCGCCGCCGCTCGCCGGTGAGCGCGCGCAGATCGGCGACGAAATCCAGGAAGCGCCGCACCGTCATTTCACCGTAGAGCGGCGCGCCTTCGGGCAGATAGCCGAGCGCGGACTTGGCGGCGAGGGGATCGCTGTCGATGTCGTGCCCGCAGATGCTGGCGCGGCCCGAAGTCGGGGTGACGAAGCCGGCGAGCATCCGCATGGTGGTGGTCTTGCCGGCGCCGTTCGGTCCGAGGAAGCCGAGCACCTCGCCCGGCGCTACCTGGAAAGTCACGTCGTCGACGGCCGTGAGCGCGGCGTAGCGCTTGGTGAGGTGTTCGGTCTTGATCATGTCGGATGCGTTCTAGAGAAGCGGAGGTGCGAAAAGTTCCCGGGCGTTTTTGGCGCGCGATTGTGCCCGCAGCCGGCGGGAGAATTCAATGGTGGGCAGCTCGCGCAGCTCGAGCGGGTGCGCGTGCCCGACCGGCGGCCTACGAGCCGAGGGGGCGGCGGGCGCGCCAGTACAGAATGCACAGCGCGCCGCCCAGCATGCCGCCGAGGTGGGCGAAGTGCGCGACACCCTGCTCGGTCCCCGTGACGCCGAAGAACAGCTCGAGCAGCCCGTAGAGCGTCACGAACAGCCAGGCGGGCATCGGGATCGGCGGGAATAGCAGCATGATGCGCTGGCGCGGAAAGTACCAGGCAAAGGCGAGCAGGATGCCGAAGATTCCGCCGGAGGCGCCGATCACCTCCTCTTCGATACCCGAGCCGCGTTGTGCCACCAGCTGCGTGAGCGCCGCCGTCAGCACGCACACCAGATAAAACAGCACGAAGCGCCGCCCGCCCCAGTACAGCTCCAGCGCGCGCCCGAACATGTAGAGCGCGAACATGTTGAAGAATATGTGCAGCACGCTGCCGTGCAGGAACGCATAGCTCACGAGCTGCCAGGGGCGGAACAGCGGGCTGCCGAGCGGCCACAGCGCGAACAGCTCCGCCACCAGCGGCCCGGCCAGCTGCTGCAGCAGGAATACGCCGACGTTGATGAGGATCAGCGTCCGGGTTGCGGGCGGCACCGATGCGAACATCGGCCCAGTTTACCCAAGGCGCGCGGCAGCGCGCGCCGTTTCTAAGCCGCCGCGCGCAGCGCGTCGCGCAGGAATTGCGTCAGCTTCGGGCTGTTGCTGTGGGCGGCGTTGAAGCGCAGCCACTGGACGCAGCCCTGGGAGGGAGAGAACAGCGAGCCGCGCGCGAGCAGGATCGACTGCCCGCGTGCGCGCCGCACCAGCTGCTCGACCGGCGCCGATTCGGGCACCCGCCCCCAGAGGAACATGCCCTCCCCGGGCGGTCCGTCGAACTGGATGCCGGCGGACTCGAGCGCGGCGCGGGCGTCGCGCCGCATGCGCGCGAGCCGGGTGCGCGTGTGCTCGACGTGGCGCTTGTAGCGGCCGCCGTCCAGCACCTCCGACACGAAACACTCGAGCAGCGTGGCCCCGGACAGCACCGACAGCACCTTGCGCTCGGTGAGCTGGGCAATCAGCGACGCGTCCGCCGCGACGAAGCCGACGCGCAGCGAGGGGCCGATGAGCTTGGTGAAGCTGCCCACGTAGATCACGTGCCGCAGGCCGTCGATCTGGGCCAGGCGCACCGCCGGGCCCTGGTACAGGTCGCCGTAGACATCGTCCTCGATCACCGCGACGCCGAACTGCTCGGCCAGCGAGAGAACGCGGTGGCAGTGTGCCGGGTCGGCGCTCGAGCCGGTGGGATTGTGCACCAGGGTCTGCGTGAAGAAGGCGCGCGGCCGGTGCGCGCGGCAGGCCGCCTCGAGCGCCTCCAGATCGGGGCCGTCCGCGTGCCGCGGTACCGGGATCAGGCGCACGTGATGGGCGCGCAGCTGCTCGAACAGCACGAAGTAGCCGGGGTCTTCGACCAGCACCGCATCGCCCGGTGTCAGCAGGATGCGCGCCAGCAGATCGAACGCCTGACTGGCGCCGTAGGTCGTCACGATGTGCGCGGCGCTCGCGGCGATCCCATGCTGCACCAGCCGGGCGGCGATCTGCTCGCGCAGCTCCGGCAGTCCCTGCGGCGGGCAGGGAACCCAGGGCTGCAGGCGCCGCCCGCGCGTGAGGCGGGCGAGCACGCCGGCGGAGGCCGCCTCGAGCAGCCAGTTCTCCGGCAGGAAGCCCGCGCCTGCGGCCACGATGTCGCTCGAGTGCGTGAGGCACAGCCGCGCGAGCGACAGCGCATCCGCTCCCGGATCCGGCAGGGCTTCGACGGCGATCAGCGGCGCCGTGAGGCGCCGCTGCGTGACGAAGAAGCCGCGGCCGGCGCGCGACTCGATCACCCCGCGGGCGACCAGCCGGTCGTAGGCGTCGACCACCGTGAAGGCGCTCGCCCCGACGAGGCGCGCGAGCTTGCGGATCGACGGCAGACGGGTGCCGGTCGGCAGCTGCCCGTGCTGCACCAGCTGCGTGATGCGCTCGCAGATCTGATCGACCAGCGGAACGGTCGATTCGCGTGTCAGCTCGAACATGTGCCGCGGGCGGTCCGGGTGCTGCCCTAGATGAGCATCATGACCGCCGTGCCCGCCAGCGCAAGCGCCATGGCGCAATTGAAGGCCAGCCGTCCCGCGCGCCGCGCGAGCAGCGCCCGCAGCGACGTCCCGAACAGCACCCACAGCACGATGGAAGGCGCGGGCAGCAGCAGTCCGACGGCGAGCATGTAGCCCGCGGCGGCGATTGCGGTGAGCTCGTGGGGCAGGAACAGCGTCGCCGCCGTCAGGTTGATCACCCAGGCCTTGGGATTGAGGAACTGGAAGGCCGCCGCCTCGGGCAGGGTCAGGGGCCGGGGCACGTGCCGCTCCGAGGCGCTCACCGGGCGCAGCAGCTGCCACCCGAGGTACAGCAGGTACGCCGCGCCCAGCCAGCGCAGCGTGCCCTGCAGCTGCGGCCAGCGGCTGAAGAGGGCGCCGAGTCCCGCACACGCCGCCAGCATCTGCAGCGCGAAGCCGGCGCAGATGCCGAGCATGTGCGGCAGCGTGCGCCGCAGGCCGAAGTGGGCGCCCGAGGCGGTCAGCATCACGTTGTTGGGACCCGGCGTGATCCACATGACGAAGGAGTAGGTGGCGAAGGGTACGGGATCGATCATGGCCCGGGCAGAGTGCCGGCCGCGGGCACCGCCGGGGCAGATACGCACCGCGCCGCCCGGCCACGAACTGTACCGGCAGGCGCACCGGTACGGTGCGCGGACCGCGGTGCGGCGCGCGCCGCCCGCGATATGATTCGCCCCATGACGGATGCCTTCATCTGCGATGCGGTACGCACCCCGATCGGCCGCTACGGCGGCGTGCTCGCCGCGGTGCGCACCGACGATCTCGCGGCCCTGCCCATCGCGGCGCTGCTGCGCCGCAACCCGCGGCTCGACCCGGGCAGCATCGACGAGGTGCTGCTCGGCTGCGCCAACCAGGCGGGCGAGGACAACCGCAACGTGGCGCGCATGGCGGCCCTGCTCGCGGGGCTGCCGGTGTCGGTGCCGGGCGCCACCATCAACCGCCTGTGCGGCTCGGGCCTCGACGCGGTGGCGATGGCGGCGCGCGCGATCCGCGTGGGCGAGGCGGGAGTGGTGGTGGCCGGCGGCGTCGAATCCATGTCGCGCGCGCCGTTCGTGATCCCGAAGGCCGAGGGCGCCTTCAGCCGCCAGGCGGAAATCTACGACACCACCATCGGCTGGCGCTTCGTCAACGCACGGCTGCGCGAGCAGTACGGCATCGACTCGATGCCCGAGACCGGCGAGAACGTCGCGGCGGAGTTTCGCATCTCGCGCGAGGACCAGGACCGCTTCGCGCTGCGCAGCCAGCAGCGCACCGCCGCGGCCTACGCGCGCGGCTTCTTCGACGGCGAGCTCGTGCCGGTCGAGATCGCGCAGCGCAAGGGGCCGCCGCTCACGGTAGCGCGCGACGAGCACCCGCGCGCCGATGCCACGCTCGAGCAGCTCGCGCGCCTGCCGACGCCGTTTCGCGCCGGCGGCAGCGTCACCGCCGGCAACGCCTCCGGGGTGAACGACGGTGCCTGCGCGCTGCTCATCGCTTCCCAGGAGGCGGCGCAGCGCAGCGGGCTCACGCCGCGCGCCCGCATCGTGGCGGGGGCAACTGCCGGAGTTGCGCCGCGCATCATGGGGATGGGCCCCGCGCCCGCCACGCGCAAGGTCCTCGCTCTGGCGCGCCTCGGTCTGGGTGAGCTCGACGTGATCGAGCTCAACGAAGCGTTTGCGTCGCAGGCGCTCGCCGTGCTGCGCGAGCTCGGTCTGCCCGACGACGCGCCGCAGGTGAACCCGAACGGCGGCGCCATCGCCCTGGGTCACCCGCTCGGCATGTCGGGCGCACGCCTCGCCACCACCGCCACCGCGCAGCTGGGCGCGATCCGCGGCCGTTACGCGCTGTGCACCATGTGCATCGGCGTCGGCCAGGGGATCGCGCTCATCCTCGAGCGGGTGTGATCCACGGCAGCGACCCGAGGTCGAGGTTGCCGCCGCTCAGCACGAGTCCGACCCGCGCGCCGCGCGTCGCGAGCGCTCCGGCGGCGATCGCCGCCCAGGCAACGGCGCCCGAGGGCTCGACCACGATCTTCATCACTTCCCACAGCTCCCGCATGGCCGCGACGATCGCGCTGTCGGGCACCGTAACGATGTCGTCGACGTAGCGGCGGATCTCCGCGAACGGCCGCTCGCCGAGCGAGGCGCGCAGGCCGTCGGCGATCGTGTCGGGGTGCTCGTTCGGGAGGATTCGCCCGGCGCGCAGCGAGCGCGCCGCATCGTCCGCACCGGCAGGCTCCACGCCGACGATGCGTATCCCGGGACGCAGCGTCCGGGCGGCGACTGCGCAGCCGCCGAGCAGTCCACCGCCGCTCACCGGGCAGAGCAGCAGGTCGAGATCGGGGACGGCGGAAAGCAGCTCCACCGCCACGGTCCCCTGGCCAGCCATGACGCGCAGGTCATCGTAGGGGTGCACCAGCGTGGCGCCGGTTGCCGCCAGCACCTCGGCCGCGGCGCGCTCGCGTGCCGCGAGCGTCGGCTCGCACCAGGTGATCGTGCCGCCGTAGCGCTCCACGGCCGCCCGCTTGGCGGCCGGCGCGTTGCGCGGCATGACGATGTGCGCGGGAACCCCCCGCAACCGTGCCGCGCGCGCGAGCGCCGCGGCGTGATTGCCCGAGGAATGGGTGGCGACGCCGTGGCGCACTTCGCTGTCGCTGAGGCTGAACACGGCGTTGGCCGCGCCGCGCGCCTTGAAGGCGCCGCTCTTCTGGAAGTTCTCGCACTTGAAGTACAGCCGTGCGCCCGACTTCTCATCGAGCGTGGCGCTGGTCAGCACCGGCGTGGCGTTGACCCAGGGCGCGATGCGCGCGCGCGCCTCCGCGATCAGGCTCCAGGTGAGGCCGGGGGTGGGGTTGCCCATGCCGCCGGCAGCATGGGCAGGCGGCTACAGGCCGTCAAGCGCGTGCCCGGCGCGCACCGTGCAGGGAGCGGGCCGCTGGCCGCGGCCGTGGGCGGCGGCGCAGCGCTGCTGCTCCTCGAGCGTGAGCCGTCCGAGCGATGCCGCCGCGTTGACGAGCGGCGGATCCGCGTCACCGGCGGCCGACGCCGGCCGCAGCAGCGAGCGGATGGCATCCGCCCCGAGGCGGTTCGGCGATGCCGACAGGAGCAGCGCGATCACGCCGCTCACCTCGGCTGCCGCCACCGATGTTCCCGACTCGAAGTCGTATTGCGAGCCGGGCCGCAGCGTGAGCACGTGATGTCCCGGAGCGGCGAAGGCGCCGGGGGGCACCACCCCCTCGCTCGGCGCGGCGCCGATCACTCCGGGGATCGCGCTCGGAAAGGCGCTGTCGCGGCCGGCGGCACCGACGAATATGACTCCGTGCCGCAGCCCCGCGTCCACCAGCGCGGTGAGCAGCGGGTCCGCGGGTCCGCCGAGGCTCAGGTTCACGAGCGGCGCACCCGACTCGAGCGCCGCTGCGAGCGCCTGCGCGAGCGTGAAAGTGTTGCAGGTGGCGGCGTCCGCGTCCGGCTCGAGTTGCCAGCAGGCCTCGAACACCTCGAGTTGCGCGAGCGGCGCGATACCGACGATGCCGATGTGATTGTTGGCGACCGCGGCGATGATGCCCGCCATGGCGGTGCCGTGGCGCAGCGAGCCGAAGGCGTTGCGGTGGGCGCCGACGAAGGAGCGCGTGTGCAGGATGCGCCCCGCGAGATCGGGGTGGCGGGCATCGACCGCGGTGTCGATGAGCGCGATGCGCACGCCCGCGCCCTGCGCCTGGCGGTGGGCGTCGGGGATGCCGAGCGCAGCGAAGTTGGTCTGCAGGTCATAGAGCGGGTCGTTGTAGGGCGGCACGGCCGGCGGGCCGGTGAGGGTGTGGAACTCGTGCAGCGGCTCGGCGAGCAGCACCCGCGGGTCGCGGGCGAGCGCGGCGAGCACCTCCGCCACGGGCCGCCCGTTGGTGATCTCGTAGACCACGCAGTGCATGGAGAGCTCGCGGATGGGCCAGCTCGCCACCTCGCGCAGCGCGAAGCTTGCGGCGAGACTGCGGGCCTCTCGCTGCGCGCTTTGTGCGATCCGGTAACCGTCCCCGGCGTAACGCCGCCCGGTGGCCCCGGCGGGACCCGGAGAGGCCTCGGGATGGTTGGCGAACGCCACCACGATCTGCGGCAACCCGGTCGGCGCAGCGGGTGCGCCCGCCGACGCCGGCACCAGCGCGCCGAACCCGCCGCAGGCGGCGAGTCCGAGCAGCCAGGTGCGGCGCGCGGGCGTGCGCACTAGGGGTTCCGCGCCGGCGGCCCGGGCCCGCGCTGCGCCGGCACCGCGTCCGCTCGCGGCTCGACCCAGCGCACGCGCACGTCGGTGCGCAGCTGCTCGCCGAGCGCGCCGAGGCGCTGTGCTGCGGCCGCTGATGTCGCTGCCTGCGCGACCGGTGCGACGCCGAACACGCCGCTCGCGTCCGGGCCCTCGACCACGCGTGCACCCGCCGAGCGCAGCAGCGCCTCGACCTCGCCGATGGTGAGCGAGCGCTCGAAGGCGACGTGCAGCACGCCATCCCGCGCACGCACCGTCTCGGTGTGCGTCACGTAGCGCGGCTGCGACCACTGGTACGCGGTGCCGGCGATCGCCGCCACCCCCACCACGGCGAGCACGAAGCTCGCCGCCCAGGCGAAGCCGGGCGGACGCCAGGCGCTCTCGGTGCGCCGCGGACGGTCGGCCGCCACGCCCGGGACGTCCGCCCGCGGCGCGCCGCTGCCGTCGATGCGCTCCATGAGCTTGCGCAACGACGGCGCCGACGCATAGGTGACGCGGTCCGGTTCGGTCAGCGCGCGGCAGATGCGCCGCTGCACCGCCGCCTCGCGCGCACAGCTGTCGCAGCCGCGCAGGTGCTGCTCGAGGCGCATCCGCTCCGCGGGTGCGAGCCGTCCGTTGGCCAGCCACGGCAGCAGCAGCCAGGACTCCTCGTGGGACATGATGTCGCTCGCGTTCATGACTCCGGACCCCCCGCCTGGCGGCCGCCGCCGGCCGCGGCCGCTCGGCCGGACAGCTCCGGCAGCAGCTTCTGCAGCTTGGCGCGTGCGTGAAACAGACGCGTCTTCACCGTGTTCACCGGGCAACCCATGATGATGGCGATCTCCTCGCACGAGTGGCCGAGCTCGTAGCACAGCTCGACCGCAAGCCGCTGCTCGGGCGGCAGGCGGGCGAGGGCTGTGGCGAGCCAGTCACGCAGCTCCGTATCCCGCGCCGGCTCCTCGCTCGTGAGTGGAGCGAGCGGTGCCTGCAGGTTCAGATGCTGGCGGTTGCGTGAGGCGCTGCGGAACGCATTGCGCGCCTTGCGGTAGGCAATCCCCAGGATCCAGGTCGAGGGCTGCGAGTCGCCGCGGAAGTCGCGCGCCTTGCGCCACACCACCCAGAAGGTATCGTTGATGATCTCCTCCGCCAGGTCATAGCGGCGTGTGAGGCGCGTCAGGAACCGCGCCAGGCGGCGGTGATAGAGGTTATAGAGCTCCTCGAAGGCGCGCCGGTCCTGCAGCGCAACCCGCGCGATGAGCTCGGCCTCGCGCGCCGCGGAGCTGCCGCCGCGCCCGCCCGCATCCACCAGTCCGGTTCCGCCGTAATTGCTCGCCATCTATACCGCGCCCTCAAGCGGTAAGTGTCCGCGCGCCGCGCGCAGGTTCTATGCGCCGCAGCGCGCGCTGCCCACTATCGGCCCGGTACGCCGCCGGCGTCAAAACTGCCAGCTCCAGGTCGCCGCCAGGTGGTTGGCGACCGGGTACGGGAACAGCCGTGCGGCGCGGCGCTGCGTCGCGAAGTAGCCGACGTCGAGGCGCCAGCGCTCGAGCTGCCAGGCGAGACCCGCGTTGCCGTAGGCATAGCCGATGGCCTCGCGCGGGCGCGGGCCACGGCTGCTCGCATAGTAGTAGCCGACACCGCCGGTCGCGTACAGGGCGCGGGCGAGGAGCCATTGGACGGCGCTGTCGGCGACGTAGGCCGGACTGCGTCCGAGGCGGTAGTACTCGGCGGAGCCGTAGGCCTCGTAAGTGAGGTAGCGGGCCGCATTCGGGATCGCGCCGAGCGACACGGTCCAGCGATCGAGCCAGGCGAATGTCAGGTCGAGCTCCTGGTAGTCGTCCGCGCCCGAGGAGGCGTTGCCCACGAAGGAATCATCGCGCGCGCTGAGCGTCGCGCTCCAGGCGCTGCCGAGCGCGAAGCGCTGTCCGAGGTAGAGCTGCAGCTCCCCGGCCGAGCCCGGCACCAGGTCGCGGTCCCGGGTCGACGCCCACACACCCGCGAAGGTGCCGGTGCTTGTGGCGGCGTGCAGGTCCGCCTGCAGCGCCCCATGCCCGTCGCTCTCGGAGACGCCACGGTAGATGTAGTCGCTGGTCACGGCGAGATTGCCACCGATTACCGGCGCGCCGCTCTGGCAGCGGCCCGGGCCGGCCCACCCCAGCGCCAGCGTCCAGGCGCACAGCCACAGCGTCGTCGCCGGCGGCCTGCGCAGGTGCGAACGGCTCACGTTGTGGACGTATACTGCGAAAACCATGCAGGACCTGACATTCGCCGAGCGCGCGCCGCGCATTGTTGCAGACCTTCAGTGGCGCCGCGCGCGCCTTCGGTAAAGCGCGCCGTGTGCGTTCCCCGGACGGGTGGCCCCCGGTGAGCCCGGAACTGCCGGACAGCAGCCGCGCAGCGCAGGGCGTCAGCGCCGAAGTCCCGGTCGAGCGCTGGTCGCAGGGCGCGCGCGCACACACCACCGACCAGGTCGCCGAGGAGATGCCGGTGGCGCTCGTCTACCACGAGGTGCCGCACGTCGTCATGCTGGCGACGCCCGCCGACCTCGAGGACTACGCCGTCGGGTTCACGCTGAGCGAGGCCCTGGTCGAGCGCGCCGACGAGATTCGCGGCGTGGAGGTGACCCATGGTGCCGCCTCGGTCGACGTGCACATCACGGTCGCCTGGGAACGCTTCACGCAGCTGCTGCAGCGCCGCCGCAATCTGACCGGCAGGACCGGCTGCGGACTGTGCGGCGCCGAGACCGCCGCGGACGCGATCCGCGAGAGTGCTCCGGTTCCCGATGGCGTGCGCGTCGGGAGTTCCGAGCTGCACGCGGCCATCGAGCAGCTTGCCCCGCTGCAGCGGATCAATGCCCGCACCGGCAGCGTGCACGCTGCGGCGTGGGTGGTGCCGGGGGAAGGCATACGTGTCGTGCGCGAGGACGTCGGGCGGCACAACGCCCTCGACAAGACCATCGGCGCGCTGGCACGCAGCCACACGGACTTCTCCACGGGCTACATGCTGATCACCAGCCGCGCGAGCTACGAGATGGTGCAGAAGTGCACCACCGTCGGGATCTCGTTTCTGGCGGCGCTGTCGGCGCCGACCGCGTTCGCGGTGCGGCTGGCGCAGCGCGCGGGACTCACCCTGGTCGCGTTCGCGCGCCGCGACCGGCACGTGGTGTACGCGCATCCGCACCGGCTGCTGTACCCGGCCGAGAGCGGCGCGGGCGGCTCGGCGGCCGCCGGCGGCATCCGCGCGTGAGCCCCGGCGCGCAGGCGCCGGGGCGGGCGCTGATCTGCGGCTCGATGGCTTACGACACCATCATGGTGTTCGGCGACCGCTTCGCCAATCACATCCTGCCGGACAAGATCCACATGCTGAACGTCTCGTTCCTGGTGCCGCAGCTGCGACGGGAGTTCGGCGGCTGCGCAGGCAACATCGCCTACAACCTCGCGCTGCTCGGGGACGTGGGCTATCCGATGGCCACGGTGGGACGCGACTTCGGCCCGTATCGCGAGTGGCTCGAGCGCAGCGGGGTGCCCGCCGATCACCTGCGGGTGATCGAGTCCGAGCTCACCGCCCAGGCGTTCATCACCACCGACCTCGACGACAACCAGATCACCGCCTTTCATCCGGGAGCGATGCAGCACTCCCATGTCACCCGCGTCGCCGAGGCACGCGATATCGCCATCGGCGTCGTGGCTCCCGACGGGCGCGAGGGCATGATCCGCCACGCCGAGCAGTTTGCCGCCGCCGGCATCCCGTTCATCTTCGATCCCGGGCAGGGCCTGCCGATGTTCAGCGCCGAGGACCTCGAGCACTTCGTGGCCCGCGCCCGCTGGGTCACCCTGAATGACTACGAGTGGCAGCTGGTGCAGCAGCGCACCGGCTGGACCGTGGCCGCCCTCACCGCGCGCGTGGCCGCGCTCATCGTGACGCGCGGCGCCGCCGGCTCCACCATCCATACACGCGCGGGTGAGCTGGCGATCCCGGCCGCGCCGGCCCGCGCCGTGGTGGACCCGACCGGCTGCGGCGATGCCTACCGCGCCGGCTTGATCCACGGCCTGCTGCACGGCCTCGACTGGCCGACCACGGGACATATTGCCTCCCTCATGGGGGCAATCAAGATCGAATCGCGTGGTACTCAGAACCACCGCTTCTCGCGGGCCGAATTCGCGCAGCGCCTGGCGGCCGGTGCGCGCTAAAGCCCCCGGGCAAGGCCGGGTCCGGCTGGGTTAAACTGCACATCCCATGGCCAACGACTATCTGTTCACTTCCGAGTCCGTGTCCGAGGGGCACCCGGACAAGATCGCCGACCAGATCTCGGATGCGGTGCTCGACGCCATCCTGAGGGAGGATGCGCGCGGCCGCGTCGCCTGCGAGACGCTGGTGAAGACCGGGGTGGTGATCGTGGCGGGCGAAGTCACCACCACCGCCTGGGTCGACGTCGAGGCGCTGGTGCGCAAGACGGTGCTCGAGATCGGCTACAACTCCTCGGAGATGGGATTCGACGGCGCGAGCTGCGGCGTGCTCAACATCATCGGCAAGCAGTCTCCCGACATCGCCCAGGGCGTCGATCGCAAGGACGAGCGCCGCCAGGGCGCCGGCGACCAGGGCCTGATGTTCGGCTACGCCACCAACGAGACCGACGTGCTGATGCCGGCGCCGATCACGCTCGCGCACCGTCTGGTGAAGCGCCAGGCTCAGGTGCGCAAGAACGGCAAGCTCCCGTGGCTGCGCCCGGACGCGAAGAGCCAGGTCACGCTGCGCTACGAGGATCACAAGCCGGTCGGGCTCGAGGCGGTGGTGCTCTCCACGCAGCACAGCCCCGAGGTATCCACGCGCGCGCTGCGCGAGGCCGTCATGGACGAGATCCTCAAGCCGGTACTGCCGGCGAAGTGGGTCGACAAGCGCACCCGCTACCACATCAATCCGACCGGGCGTTTCGTCATCGGCGGACCGGTCGGGGACTGCGGACTCACCGGACGCAAGATCATCGTCGACACCTACGGCGGCTACGCCCGCCACGGCGGCGGCGCCTTCAGCGGCAAGGATCCCAGCAAGGTGGACCGCTCGGCGGCATACGCCGCGCGCTGGGTGGCCAAGAACGTTGTCGCCGCGGGCCTCGCCAGCCGCTGTGAGGTCCAGCTGGCCTACGCCATCGGCGTGGTCAAGCCGGTCTCGGTCCGGATAGACACGTACGGCACCGAGAAGATCGACCTGGAGAAGCTGCACGAGCTGGTCGACCACCACTTCGACCTCTCGCCGTTCGGGATCATGAAGGACCTCGACCTGCGCCGGCCGATCTTCAAGCAGACCGCGGCGTACGGCCACTTCGGTCGCAGCGACCTCGACCTGCCGTGGGAGCGGACCGACCGGGCCGCGGCCCTGGCCGAGGACGCCGGGGTGACCCTGCCGGAGCCGCTGGCCACGCCGGCGCCGGTGGCCACCGACGGCGTCACGCCTGCGGGGATGCCGGCTGGCTGAGGGTTCGACGGCTGACGCGCCCGGCGCCGGGCCCGCGCCCGACGCCGATCAGCGAACCGCCGTAATCCTGGCCGGCGGCGCCGGCACCCGGCTCTGGCCGCTGTCCCGGGCTGCCACGCCCAAGCACCTGCTGCGCCTGCTCGACGACAAGACCCTTCTGCGCATGGCCTACGACCGCGCCCGCCTGGTCGCCGATGACGTCATCGTTATCACCGAGGCGTCGCAGCTGGAGGCGGCGCGAGCCGAGCTGCCCGAGGTCCCCGACGAGGGGTGGCTTGTCGAGCCGGCGCGGCGCGGGACGGCCGCCTGCCTGGCGCTGGCCGCCAACCTGCTGCCCGGCGACGGCCTGATGGTTTCGCTCCACGCCGACCACCTCATCCCCGATACCGAGGCATTCGCCAGGACCGCGACGGCGGCGCTCGACTGGGCCGACGAAACCGGCATGCTCGTCACCCTCGGCCTCGAGCCGAAGGCGCCCGCCACCGGCTTCGGCTACATCCGGATGGGCGAGAGCCTTGGCGACCGGGGCTCGGAACGGCGCCCCGAGGCCCGGCGCGCGATGGAGTTCGTCGAGAAGCCGCCGCTGGAAGAGGCGCAGCGGATGGTGCAGTCGGGCGAGTACCTCTGGAACCTCGGCATCTTCGCCTGGCGGAACCGCGCCTTCCTGGCCCAGCTCGGCCAGACCGCGCCCGACACCGCGGCCGGGGCCGAGGTGGCGGCCGCCGCCCTCCGTGAGGGTCGCAGCGCCGATTACGACAGCGCCTACCTGGCGCTGCCCGACATCGCGGTCGACCACGCGGTGATGGAGCGCACCAGCGACCTGCTGGTGGTGCCGGCCAGCTTCAGCTGGAGCGACGTCGGCAGCTGGGCCGACATCGCGGACGTGCTGAGGACCGACGGCGACGGCAACGCCACCGAAGGCGACGTCGTCGTCATGGATGGTGGCGGCAATGTCGTGCTTGGCGGACGGCAGGCGGTGTCCCTGGTTGGAGTTTCCGACATGGTCGTCGTCGCGACCCCCGACGCCATCCTGGTCTGCCCCCGCGACCGGGTGCAGGAGGTGAAGCTGCTGGTCGCCGAGCTGCGGCGCCGGGACCGCCAGGACCTCTTGTAGAGTCATCGGAATGCCGGTCCAGATCGTGAGTTCGGCTCGGCCGCAGATCAAGTTCGGGACGGATGGCTGGCGCGGCATCATCGCCGACGACTTCACCGTCCAAAACGTCCGGTACGCGGCGCAGGGGATCGCCAACTACCTCCTGGAGCGTCCCGAGCCGAGCGTCGTCATCGGCTATGACTGCCGCTTCAGCGCCGACCGTTTCGCCGAGGAGGTGGCGCGGGTGATGGCGGCTGCCGGCATCAAGACCTACCTGACCAACGCGCCGTCGCCGACCCAGGTGAGCTCCTGGACCATCCTCGAGCTGAAGGCGTCGGGGGCGGTGGTGCTGACCGCCAGCCACAACCCGGCGCAGTACCTGGGCGTGAAGTACAAGCCGGAATACGCCGGCTCCGCCTCCCCGGACGTGGTCGCCCGGCTGGAGGGCGAGATCGCCAAGGTCATCGACGCCGACGAGGCCCACCTGGCCGACTACGACGAGGCGGTGAAGTCAGGGGTGATCCAGGTCGTCGACCCCCGCCCCGCGTACAACCGGCAGATCGCCAAGATGGTCGACCTCGACGCCATCAAGGCGGCCGGGTTGAACCTGCTCCACGACCCCATGTATGGCGCCGGCGCCGGCTACATCACCGGCCTGCTGGAGGGCGGCAAGACCGCGGTCCAGGAGGTGCGCGCCGAGGCCAACCCGGGCTTTGGCGGCATCCACCCCGAGCCCATCCCCAAGAACCTGGAGTCGACGCTGGCGCTGGTCGCGGCGGGCGGCTTCGACCTCGCCATCTGCACCGACGGCGACGCCGACAGGGTCGGGATCATCGACGAGAAGGGCAACTTCGTAAACCAGCTCGAGGTCTACGCCCTGCTGATGGACTACCTCCTCGGCGTCCGGGGTCAGAAGGGCCCCGTCGTGCGCACGCTGACCAGCACCACGATGGCCGACCGGCTGGCTGAGATCTATGGCGTCGAGTGCCACGAGGTGCCGGTCGGCTTCAAGTACGTCGGCCCGCTGATGATGGAGACCGGCGCGGTGCTCGGCGGCGAGGAGTCGGGCGGCTTCGGCTTCCGCGGCCACATCCCCGAGCGCGACGGCGTGCTGGCGGGGCTCTACTTCGCGGACATGATCATCCGCGCCGGCAAGCCGCTCAGCGCCATCCTCGCTGCGCTGTACGAGAAGGTCGGCCCGCACGCGTACGACCGGCGCGACGTCACCGTCCCGCGCGACGGCTACGCGGAGCTGAAGGAGCGCGTTTACCAGGATTTCTCCGCCGACCCGCCGCGCGACTTCCTCGGGCGCGAGGTCGTTCGCACACGCTCCGACGACGGTTTGAAGTTCTAT
>DASQIC010000011.1:0-14567 GCA_035631755.1 Steroidobacteraceae bacterium | reverse complement strand
CCGACCACGTAGCCCTCGCCGTAGACCGTCTTGATGATCTGCGGCGCGCGGGCGTCATCGCCGAGGATCTGCCGCAGCCGGCTGACGCGCACGTCGATGCTGCGGTCGAAGGGGTCGGCCTCACGCCCCCGCAGGAGCTCGGTCAGCTGCCCGCGCGTCAGCACGCGGTTGCCCGCGCCGAGCAGCACCGCGAGCAGGCGGTACTCGGCGCCGCTCAGGGGCACCTCGCGGCCCGCCTCGTCGGTGAGCGCGCGCGTCACGGTGTCGAGCCGCCAGTTGCCGAAGGTGAACGCACGCACGTTCATAGGGCTCGGATCGCGGGGCGCATGCGCCGCACGGCGCAGGATCGCGCGGATGCGCCCGACGAGCTCACGCGGGTTGAAGGGCTTGGCGAGGTAGTCGTCCGCGCCGAGCTCGAGTCCCACGATCCGGTCGACGTCCTCCCCGCGCGCGGTGAGCATGATGATCGGCAGCTGCGAGCGGGTGCGCAGCTCCCGGCAGAGCGAGAGCCCATCCTCCCCGGGAAGCATCAGATCGAGCACCAGGAGGTCCACGTGCGAGCGCTCGAGTACCCGGCGCATCTCGCGGCCGTCGCCGACCGCGGTGGTGCGGAACTCGTGCTTCTCGAGGTATTGCGCGAGGAGGCCGCGAATCTCGTGGTCGTCGTCGACGATCAGCAGGTGGGGTCGTTCGTTCATCGCCTCTCGTGCCTCGCCCATCGCAGCATACCGGCCCGACTCGCCGCCGGCAGCGCCGCGCACGCGCCGGGCCGGGCAAAGTTTTGCCGGGCTGTCCGGCGCACTTGTAAGCAACTGTTAAATCGGGCCGGGGCAAGCCACGGGGGGCCCCGAGTGAAAACGCAGCTCCCGGTCGGGTGCGGTCGCGAGCTCGGCCTCGAGGCCCGCGAGCTCCCCGAGGCGCGCTCGCCACTCCCCGGGGGCGCAGGCGCGCGCGAACTCGAGATAGAGCTCGAAGTGCCGCGCCTCGGCGAGCGCGAGCTGCCCGTAGAGGTCCTGGAGCGCCGGCGGCGGCAGGCGCGGCGCGAGGAGCGCGAAGCGCTCGGCCGAGCGCGCCTCGATGAGTGCCGCGGCGAGCAGCAGGTCGAGCTTGCGCTTGTCCTGCGAGGTGCGCAGCGCCGCGCGCAGCCGCTGCGCGTAGCGGCCGGGGCGCGTGCGCTTGAATGGCACTTCGAGCTCGCGCATCGCGCGGTGCACCTGCTCGAAGTGCCGCAACTCCTCGCGCGCGAGGCGCGCGAGGGTGAGCGCGAGCTCGGTGTCCTCGGGGTAGGCGAAAACGAGCGCGAGCGCGCTGGAGGCCGCCTTCTTCTCGCAGTTGGCGTGATCGACGAGGAGCTCGGCCCAGCGCGCCGCGGCGGCCTCCGCCCAGGCGCCAGGGGTCGGTGCGCGCAGGATCGAGGGCACGCTCACGGGCGCAGCCCCCGCGCGAGCCACTCGTCGAGCGTGTCGGTGAGGGCGGATGCAACCGCATCCGCGTCGGGGTAGCGGTCGGCGGGCTCCTTGGCGAGCAGCCGATCGAGCACCGGCTGCACCGCGGCGAAGCGCTCCGGCAGTCGCGGGATCGGCTCCTTGCGGTGCTTGTAGACGATCGCCATGGGGTTGTCGGCGTGGAAGGGCTTCTCGCCGGTCAGCAGCTCGTAGAGGATGACGCCGAGGCTGTAGAGATCGCTGCGCGCATCGATGGTCTCCGCATGGCCCTGCTCCGGACTCATGTAGTGGGGTGTACCGAAGATCGCCCCGGTCGCGGTCACATCGAGCGCGAGCGCGGTGTCCTTCGAGAGGCCGAAGTCGATGAGCGCCACGCTCCCTTCCGGGCGCAGCATGATGTTGCCGGGTTTGAGGTCGCGGTGCAGGACCCCGGCGGCGTGCACGCTCGCGAGCGCCCGCGCGATTGCGACGCCGAGGCGCAGCGCCTCGCGCGGCACCACACCCGCGCGCATGCGCTGGCGCAGGTCGCCGAGCGGCAGGTACTCCATGACGAGCCAGGCGTGCTCATCACTCACCCCGAGATCCTGGATCCGCACCACTCCCGGGCCGCCGATGCGCTGAGCGATCTCGTATTCCTGCAGAAAGCGCCCGAAGACGTCCGCGGATTCGTGCTCGTCCTCGCGGTCGCGCGCCACCTTGAGCGCGACCAGCGTCCCGGCGCGCTCGCTTTCCCCGACGTACAGATCCGTCACCGGTCCGCTCGCGAGGCGGCGAATGCGCCGGTAGCCGCGGATGAAGGCATCGCCGAAGCACTGCGATTCGCGCCCGGCGCTGGAGGTGCGCCAGACCGCGCGCGCATAAGCCTGGCGCCGCTCGGCGGCGCCGAGCACGCGCGCGAAGGCCTCCCCGCTGAGCTCCTCGCCGCTCACCGTGTAGGCGCCGAGCGCGGCGGCATCGCTCGCGATCGAAGCGTCGGCACCGCTGCGCAGGAGGACGAGCGGGGCAAACCCGGGGCGTGCGGCGAGCTCGCGCGCCCAGGCGATCCCGCGCCCGCCGGGCCACTCGTCCGCGAGCAGCACGGCGTCGAAGCCCTGGGCGAGAAATTCCGGAGCGAGCGCGCCCTCGCGCACGGGGCTGTGCACGGTGAGGGACGCCTCCGGCCGCCAGGAGACGAGGCGCTCGCGAATCTGCGCGCAGCGGCGCGCATCCTCCTCGATCAGCAGTACCCGCATCGTCGGGCGATTACAGCACGCGCGATCCCGCGCCGCCACGACGCAAGGCAAGCCCCCGGGCTCCATCGAGCGGAAGTTTGAGGCCGATCACGAGATCCCCGACGTTGGTACCGGTCGGACCGGTGTGCACCAGGTCACCGCTCGCGGCGAGCGCGGTGCCGGAGTCCGCGAGCGCGAGGCAACCGTCGACATCGAGGCCGCTGAGCGCGATGCGCCCGCAGGTCTCGGCGTCGACGAGCGCGCCCGCATCCTCGCTCACCCCGTCGGTGCCGTCGGTGCCGGCCGCGAGCAGCAGCAGGTCCGACTGGCCGGCGATGAGGCGTGCGGCGGCGAGTGCCAGGTGCTGGTTGCGCCCGCCGTGCCCCGGGCGCGGGGGGAGCTGGACCGTCGACTCGCCCCCCCAGAGGCACAGCTCCTCGGGCGCGAGCCGCAGCTCGTGCGCGAAGCGCGCCGCCAGCCGCAGTGCATCGTCGTCGAAGCGCCTGGGCGGGGCGTGCACGCTGAGCCCGCAGGCGCGCGCGGCGTCGGCCACCCCGGCGACCGCCTGCTGGATGCTGGCGATCACCGTACGCTCGACGCGGTCCTCTCCCTCGCTCGCCGGCCCGAGGAGGCCCGAGCCGATCACCCCGGGATCATCCCCGGGCACGTCCGAGACGAACAGCGCGCGGGCCGCCCGCCCGCGCAGGCGCGCCGTGAGCCGCCCGCCCTTGACGCGCGAGAGCGCGATGCGTTTGCGGTTGAGCTCCCCGATCGCGGTGCCGGCGGCGAGCTCGCGCAGCGTGAAGCGCTCGAGATCCCCGAGCGTGAGGCCGGGCTCGAGCACCTCGACGAGGCTGGACGCCCCGCCCGAGATGAGAAAGAGCGGCAGCGCCCCCTCGGGCAGCCTCTCCACCCACTCGAGGAGCCGCTCGCCGGCGCGCAGCGACCGCTCGTCCGGTACCGGGTGGGCGCTCGCGATGAGCTCGACGCCGGTGAGACCCACGAGCTCCGCGGGTACGTGCCCGTCGCGGGTGATGACGAGCAGTTGCCCGATGCGCTCGCCGAGCACGTCGCGGGCACCGAGCGCCATGGCGCTCGCCGCCTTGCCGACCGCGGCGATCCATACCGCCGCGCGAGCGGCCGGGGCGAGCGGCGCGGCGCGCAGCGCTTCGCGCACGCAGCGCCGTCCGTCGACGCTCGCCAGCCCGGCGCTCAGGAGCCCGAGCAGCAGTTCTCGCCGCGGATCGCCCCGGTCGGTCAGCTCAGCTCCCGCGGATCACCTTGAGCTTGCCGCCGCGGCCGCCGCGGCGCGCGAGCCTGGCGGCATCGGAGCGCTCGACCTCGAGCCGCTCGAGGTATTCGGGCGTCACATCGCCGGTGACGTACTCGCCCGAGAAGCACGAGGTATCGAACTCCTCGATGCGCGCATCCTCGTGCTTGCACGCCGCGATGAGATCGTCGAGGTCCTGATACACGAGCCAGTCGGCGCCGATGACTGCGGAGACTTCCTCCACCGTGCGCCCGCTCGCGACCAGCTCGCGCGCCGCCGGCATGTCGATACCGTAGACGTTCGGGAAGCGCACCGGGGGGGCGGCCGAGGCGATGTACACCTTGGTGGCGCCCGCCTCGCGGGCGATCTCGATGATCTGCGCCGAGGTGGTGCCGCGCACGATCGAATCGTCGACCAGCAGCACCGTCTTGCCGCGGAACTCGAGGTCGATGGCATTCAGCTTGCGCCGTACGGATTTCTCGCGCTGCTCCTGGCCCGGCATGATGAAGGTGCGGCCGATGTAGCGGTTCTTGATGAAGCCCTCGCGGTACTTGACCCCGAGGCGCTGCGCGAGCTGCAGCGCGCTGGTGCGGCTCGTGTCCGGGATCGGGATGACGACGTCGATGTCGTGGCTGGGCCGCTCGCGCAGGATCTTGTCCGCCAGGCGATCGCCCATGCGCATGCGCGCGCGGTACACCGAGATGTTGTCGATCTTGGAGTCCGGCCGCGCGAAGTAGACGTACTCGAAGATGCACGGCGTGTGGCGCAGCGTCGCGACGCACTGCTGCGCGTGCAGCCGCCCGGCCTCGTCGATGAACACCGCCTCGCCCGGGGCGACGTCGCGCACCAGGCGGAAGGAGAGCGCATCGAGCGCCACGCTCTCGGAAGCCAGCATCCACTCCGTGCCGCGCGGCGTGCGACGCTCGCCGAGCACCAGCGGGCGGATGCCGTTCGGGTCGCGAAAGCCGAGGATGCCGTGCCCGATGATCATGGCGACCACGGCGTAGCCGCCCCGGCAGCGGCGGTAGACCGCCGAGACGGCCGCGAACACGTCCGCGGGCGTGATGCGGGGCGTGCCGACCCGCTGCAGCTCGGAGGCGAAGACGTTCAGCAGCACCTCGGAGTCGGAGGTGGTGTTGAGGTGCCGCCGGTCCTCGCGGATCAGGATCTCGGCGAGCTCGGCGGCGTTGGTGAGATTACCGTTGTGGCCGAGGCAGATGCCGTAGGGGGCGTTCACGTAGAAGGGCTGGGCTTCGGAGGCGCTGTCGCAGCCGGCGGTCGGATAGCGCACGTGGCCAATGCCGACGTTGCCCTTGAGCTCGAGCATGTGGTGCTGCTGGAACACGTCGCGCACGAGGCCGCTGCCCTTGCGCACGTTGAGCTCGCCTTCGGTCGCCGTGGCGATGCCGGCGGCATCCTGGCCGCGGTGCTGCAGCACCGTGAGCGCGTCGTAGAGGCGCTGGTTGACCAAGCTGGTGCCGACGATGCCGACGATGCCGCACATCCGGGCTGTCCCTCAGGGGCTCATACCGAGAGGTCCGACAGGTGCCGGATGCGCTCCGCGCCGACGATCGCGCGCAGCCCGTTGGCGATCGACTCTCCGTAGGGCACCAGCACCGAGGTGCGCCACCACGGCTCGCCATCGAGCCGCAGGACCTGCCCGAGCATCACGAACACCCCGAGCAGCACGAGTCCGCGCAGCAGCCCGAAGACGAAGCCGAGCAGGCGGTCCATGCCGCTGAACATCGAGAGCCGTACGAAATGCGCCGCGGCCGCGCCGATCAGCGCTCCGACGAGCAGCACCAGCACCACGATGATGATGCGCGCCGCCCAGGGCTTGACCGCCGAGCCCGCGAGCAGTCCCCCGAGGTGCGGCTCGATGAGGTCCGAGAAATGCCAGGCGATGAGGAGCGCAATCAGCCAGGTGATGAGCGCGATCGCCTCGCGCAGGAAGCCGCGCATCGCCCCCACGATCGCCGAGACCAGCATCGCAGCAATGATCAGGTAGTCGGCTATGTTCATCGCAGCCCGGCGTGAGCGCGCGCGCAGCGCGCGGCGCGGATTGTACAAGAGCGCACCCGGGGGTGCTCATGCGGTACTTCGCAGCCCCGGTCATTTCGCAACGACCGCCCCACGGTAGCCGCTCGAGCGCAGCTTCGCCGCGAGCCGCTCTGCCTCCGTGCGATTGCTCACGGGCCCGGCGCGGACCCGGTAGAGCCGCCGGCCGGTCGTCGCGCGCGAGACGCCGACCTGAAAGCCCCGCTGGCGCAGCTGCGCAGCGAGGTGCTCGGCGTTGGCCTGGTGGGCAAAGCTCCCGAGCTGCACCGTCCAGCCCGCGCGCGGTGTGGCGGGCGTCGCGCGCGCGGCGGGAGCCGGGGTTGGCGTCGCTCGATGCGTAGCCGCGGGCGCCGGAACCGGCGCGATCGGCGTCGTCTGCGCGGGAGGCGGCTGCGCCGCTTTCGGCGGCGACGCCGCCGGAGCTGCAGCCGGAGCTGCAACCGGAGGCGGAGCGGGCGCCGGTGAGCGTACCGCCGTCGCGCCGGGGCGGGCGTTGTCGGCGAGATCGATGGTGTAAGTGCGTAATGGCGGTTCCTCCGCCGGTGCTGCCGCACCGCGGGCTGCCGGCCGCAGAGGCCCGGTGAGCAGCGCCGGTACCAACAGCACGATCAGGGCCACGAGAATGATTGCGCCCGTCAGCCGTTCTTTCACCGCAGCGTCCACGATGGGGGCGAAATTGCGAAAGCCAAGCGCGGCCGGACGCGCGCTCGAAGACCCGGCCCGGCGACCCCCGCCGGCCTCCTTGTCAGTATATCCGAAGCCATTCGAGCGCCGGTCCGACCGCGTAGAAGGATCCGAAGACGACGACGCGATCTCCCGGCCGGGCCCGCGCGCGCGCCAGCTCGCAGCCGGCCGCGACCGAATCGGCGAGCGCCGGGGCCGCACCCGGGAGCCGCAGCCGCCCGGCGATCTCGCGCGCGCTGCCGCCGCGCGGTCCGGGGAGCGTGCACACGATCCACTCGTCGATGAGCGGTGCGAGACTGGCTGCGATCCCGGGGGCATCCTTGTCGGCGAGCACGCCCACCACGGCGAGCGTGCGCCCGGCGCCCGGCGCGCCGCGCGCTCGCTCGCGCAGCTGCGCGGCGAGCACCTTCGCCGCGGGCTCGTTGTGGGCGATGTCGAGGATCCACTCGACGGGCCCGGGCACCACCTGGAAGCGGCCGGGAAGCGCGACCTCGCCAAGCGCCGCATTCACCGTGCGCTCATCGAGCACGCCGCGCGAGAGCGGGGCAGCGGGCGCGCTCATCCCGCGCGCCCGCAGCGCCCCGACGGCCGCGAGTGCGGTGGCGGCGTTGCGGTACTGGATCGAGCCGGCGAGCGCCGGCGGGCGGAGATTCTCGAGCGCGAGGCCGGGGCCCCGGTAGCTCCAGCGCTCCCCGGCGAGCTCCCAGGTGAAATCGCGGCCGGCGATGAGCGGCTCGGCGCCGAGCGCGCGGATCGCCGCGAAGACGCTTGCGGGCATGTCGGGCGTCCCGAGCACCGCAGGCCGCCCGGCCCGGAAGATGCCGGCTTTCTCCGCGCCGATCGAGTCGAGCGTGTCGCCGAGGTAGTCCCGATGATCGAGGCCGACCGAGGCCACCACGGCGACATCGGCATCGACGAGGTTCGTGGCATCGAGCCGGCCGCCGAGGCCGACCTCGAGCACCGCGGTATCGACCGCGCGCTGCGTGAAGACCGCGAGCGCGGCGAGCGTGTTGTACTCGAAGAAGGTGAGCGTGGTGGCGCCGCGGGCCGCCTCGATGCGCTCGAAGGCCTCGATGAGCTCCGCGTCGCTCGCCTCCTCGCCCTGGATGCGGATCCGCTCGTTGTAGCGCACCAGGTGGGGCGAGGTGAAAAGACCCGATTTCGCCCCGAGCGAGCGCAGCAGCGCATCCGCGTGGGCCGCCACCGAGCCCTTGCCGTTGGTGCCGCCCACGGTGATGACGCGAAACGGGGGCGTCGCGAGGCCGAGAGTGCGCGCCACCGCCGTGACGCGCTCGAGCCCGAGGTCGATGGCGCGCGGGTGCACCGTCTCCTGGAGCGCGAGCCACGCGGCGAGCGAACGCATGCCTCGCGCCTTGGGCGATCGGTGAGGCCGCGCCTCAGACGGCGACGGCCGGGAGCTTCAGCAGCAGCCGCAGCAGCGCTGCGATCCGGTCGCGCATCTCGCGCCGGTCGACGATCATGTCGATGGCGCCGTGCTCGAGCAGGAATTCGCTGCGCTGGAAGCCCTCCGGCAGCGTCTCGCGCACGGTCTGCTGGATGACGCGCGGGCCCGCAAAGCCGATCAGCGCGCGGGGCTCGGCGAGGTTGAGGTCGCCGAGCAGCGCGAGGCTCGCCGAAACCCCGCCGGTGGTCGGGTCCGTGAGCACCGAGATGAACGGCAGGTGCGCCTGGGCGAGGCGCGACAGCGCCGCCGCGGTCTTCGCCATCTGCAGCAGCGAGTAGAGCGCCTCCTGCATGCGCGCACCGCCGCTCGCCGAGAAGCACACCAGCGCCCGGCGCTCCTCGACGCAGTGCTCGACGCCGCGCTTGAAGCGCTCGCCCACCACCGAGCCCATCGAGCCGCCGAGAAACTGGAACTCGAAGGCCGCCGCGACCACGGGCAGCTCGTGCAGCGTCCCCTCCATGACGATCAGCGCGTCGCTCTCGCCGGTCGCCTTCTGCGCCTGGGTGAGGCGGTCGCGGTAGCGCTTGCTGTCGCGGAACTTGAGCGGATCCTCGGGCGAGATCCCCGCACCGATCTCGCTCGCCGACTCCGGATCGAGGAAGCGCTCGAGCCGCTCGCGCGCGCGGATGCGCATGTGGTGTCCGCACTTGGGGCAGACGTAAAGGTTACGCTCGAGCTCGGCCCGGTAGAGCACCGCATCGCACGCGGGGCACTTGATCCAAAGGCCTTCCGGCACCGAGCGCGTGCGCCGCTCGGTCTTGATGCGGGAAGGCATGATCTTGTCGAACCACGTCATGCGGGCGGATCGATCATAACTGATCGGGGGTGGCCGCCTCGTCCCCGCGCGGCGCGGGCAGGCCGAAGGCCGCCGGGTAGCGCACCGCCCAGAGGTACAGGCCCTCCGCCGGGGCGGTGGCGGCGCTGCGCCTGCGGTCGCGCCCCTCGAGCACCGCACGCGCCTCCTCGGGCGGCGCGTCGCCGCGGCCGATGTGCAGCAGCAGCCCCGCGAGGTTGCGCACCATGTGATGCAGGAAGGCGTTGGCGGTCGCCTCGATGACGAGGTAGTCGCCGCGACGCTCGACCGTGAGGCTCTCCAGGCGGCGCACCGGGGATTTCGCCTGGCACTCCGCGGAGCGGAAGGCGCTGAAGTCGTGCTCGCCGACGAGGAGCGCCGCGGCAGCGGCCATGCGCCGCTCATCGAGTGGGCGCCACACCCAGGCGGCACGCCGCGCGCCGAGCGCCGAGCGCGCCGAGCGGTTGAGGATGAGGTAGCGGTAGGTGCGCGACTCGGCACAGTAGCGTGCATGAAAGTGCGCGGGTACCGGGATCGCCCAGGTGACGGAGAGGTCCGGGGGGAGCGCGCTGTTCGCTCCGAGCACCCAGCCGCGCGCGCTGCGCTCGGCCGCGCTGTCGAAGTGCGCCACCTGACCGCGCGCGTGGACACCGGCGTCGGTGCGGCCCGCGCACACGAGCGCGACGGGCTCGGCGGCGACGCCGCTCAGCGCCCGCTCGGCGGTCTCCTGCACGGTCCTGAGCGAGCGCTGGGTCTGCCAGCCGGCGAAGCGCGAGCCGTCGTACTCGAGTCCGACGGCGGTCCTGGTCACGGCCGCAGGCCGTTTCAGCCCATCAACCTGGCAGCGACTCCATGAGGCGCTGGGCTTCCTGCTTCTGCGCCGCTGAGCCTTCGCTCAGCACTTCCTCGAGGATGTTGCGGGCACCGTCCGGATCGCCCATGTCCATGTAGGCGCGGGCGAGATCGAGCTTGGTGCCGACTTCGCTCATGGTGACGGGCTCGAGGTCCGGCAGCGCCAGGTCCTCGGATGCGAGCCGCTGCGTCGCGGCGAACGCGGTATCGGGCACGGTCGCGGTCCCGACATCGAGATCGAGGCCGGCGCCCGCGGCCGGATGGGTGCCGGTGGCGCTGCCCACGTCGATATCGAGCTCCGCGGGACGCTCATGAGTGCCGGTGGACTCGGTGCTGCCCAGCTCGACGTCAACCCCGTGCTCCTTGAGTGCCGCGAAGCGCGAAGTGGCTTCCCCGGCCCCGCCCTTGGCGAGCGCCGACTCGAGCTCTTCCTGATCGAAGCTCCACTGCCCGGTCGTCGAGGTCGCGGCCGCCTGGCGCGCGGTGTCCTCGAGATTGCGGCGCGTGTGCTCGTCGAGATTGGCGACCAGCGTCGGCCCTTCGCCCGGCGCGGGCATGCCGAGGGCCGGCTGGTCGACGGTGTCGACCGAGCCGACGTCGAGACCGAGGTCATCGAGTGCGAGCTCCGCGGTCTGCTCGGCGCCGCTCTGCCGCAGCGCGCTCTCGACCTTCTTGCGGATCGTCGGGCTGCCTTCCTGGGCGAGTGCCGGCTGCTCGACCGTCGGGCCTTCGACGTCGCTCACCGCAGCGCCGGGCTGGCGCATCTTGGCGGTCATCTGCCGCGTGATGCCGGTCTGGACGGTGCCCTCCGGAATCGTGCTCTCGAGCAGCTGCGTGTGCTGGTCGGTGACGTTGGTGGTGGCGCCGCTCGTCATCTCGGCGGTCGCCTCGGACTCGCCCACGGCGGCCCCGATGTCGAGATCGACGCCCTGCGGCATATCCGCCGGCACCGGCTCGCCGAGCAGGTCGAAGTCGACGCGGCTCTGGCCGCCCTCGAGGTTCAGGTCGACGCCGCCCGCGGTCGCGCCGCTCACCGCGCCGCCGCCCGTGAACAGCGAATCCTCGGGCGCGAGCTGCTTGCCCATGATGAGGATCTTTTCCCATTCGCCCGGCGCCGCATCGGCGCGCGACCCGGCGAGCTCGTGAGCCATCTGCAGGAACTGCTCCTTGTTGCCCCAGACGAAGAACACTTCGAGGAGCTTGAGCTTGAGATCGCGCCGCGCGGGCTCGCGCATGATGGCGATGCGGATGAGGTCGGCGGCCTGGTCGTAGAGGCCATAGGCCATGTGGAAATCGGCTTCGGCGAGCGGGTCGCCCTGGTCGAGGTTGATCGCCGTCTCGCTGCTGAGCGTGTCCTCGGCCGTCACGTGCTTCGCTGCGGGCGCAGCGGCGAAGCGCGGCCGCTCGTGCGTGCCGGTCTCCTCGACCACCACTGCCGGCTCCTCGGGCTCGGGGGCCGCACGGATCGGGGGCTCCGTGCCTGCGAGTCCGCGGGGCATTGCACCGCCGCCCAGCATCCCGCCGGTGCCGCCAGCGCCCGCGACGGCGAGGCGCCCGAGGGAGTCATCGAACTCGGACTCGCGCCGCGAGCGCACGACGCGCAGCACCGCGACGGCGATCACCGCGACCACGATGAGGGCGAGCGCCCACCAGTAGCCCATCAGGGTATCGATCAGCGACGGGCCCTCGGGGGCGGGCGCCGCAGGTGCAGGCTTCTTGACCGGGGCGGGCTTCTCCGCGAGCGGCATGTTCGGCGGCGGCGCCGCCGCCACGGGCGGTTGCTCGGCGGGAACGGGCGCCGCCGCAGGGGGCGGCGGGGGAACCTGCGCGACCGGTGGCTGCGCGGCGGGCGTCGGCGCGGCCGTCGGTGCTGGCGGCGGCGCCGCGGCAGCGGGCTTCTCGCCCTGCCTGGCGGCGAGCTGCGCCTGCAGCCGCTCGAGATCGGCGTTCTTGAGATCGAGCAGGCGCTTGGATTCGGCGAGCTGGCCTTCGAGGTCCTTCACCTGCTTCTCGAGCCGGCCCACTTCGGCACCGGCCGCGGCCCCTGCGGTCGTGCCCGCGCTCGCCGACTCCGTCGGCGTCACGAGGTGCAGCCGCCCGGGCTGCGCGCCCGTCGCGGCGCCGGCCGACGCGGTGCCCGCGGTGCCGTGCCACGCCGCGTACTGGCGGCGGATCTCGGCCGTCGCCTCCGCGGGTGAGATAGCCGCGGCCTGCGCCGCCTCGGGGATGCGCAGCACGCTGCCGGCGCGCATCACGTTCATGTTCCGCTCGAAGGCGCGCGGGTTCGCCTGGTAGATGGCGAGCATCCAGCTGCGCGCGCCCAGGGAGAACGGGGCCGTGCCGGCGACCTGGCCGGCGATCGCGGAGAGCGTCTCGCCGGGCTTCACCGTGCGGGTGGAGCCCGCGCCCGGGGCCGCTGCGGGAGCAGCCGCCTCCCTCGGCGCGGGCGCGGCGGCGCTCGGCGCCGGAGCTGCGCTCGGCGCCGCAGCTGCGCTCGTGGCAGCGGGCGTGCTCGGCGTCACCGCCGGAGCGGGAGCCGCGGCCGGTGGATTCTCGGCGCCGCGGGCGATCGCGCCCTCGTGTGCACCGGCACCGCTCGTCGCGGCGTTGACCGGCGCGTTGCCCGCCTTCTCACCGGGCGTGTAGATCGGCGGATCGAGCAGCAGCGTGTACTCGCGCACCAGCTGCCCGTGCGACCAATTCACTTCGACGAGGAGCGTCACGAACGGGTCGGCAATCGGATCGTTGGACTTGAGCCTGATGACCTCGCGGCCGTCCGGAGTGCGCACGGCGCGCAGCTGCACCGTCGAGAGATAGGCCGGATAGTCGAGACCGTTGCGGGCGAAGACGTCGCGCGAGGCAAGCTGGGCCTGCACCGTGTTGACCTCATCGGGCGCGACGTCGGTGACCTCGATCTCCGCGTTGAGCGGCGCATTCAGCGACGACAGGAGACGAATGTCCCCGAGACCGAGGGCAAACGCCGCTGACGGCAGGGCCAGCAGCAATGCCAGCGCCCGGCTTGAGCGTTTGGCGACCATTTACGGGACCCCGGCAGGCATCATTGGATGAAATATCTTGTAGAAACAGATAGATGGACCACAACTTGCGAGCCCATCTCGAATCGGTCGGCAATATAACTTAAATGGGCCGCCGGGCCAAAGCGCCTGGAGTCCCAAGGGCTCCCGGACGCGGCCTCCCGCGCGCGCATTGTGGGTCACTGTCCACCTTTTCAGTCCCCGATCAGGAGCGCGATCTTTACGGATTCTCACGACATAAACTGTGTCGCGTTTCGCCCCGGAGGGGCTTCGCGCCCTCGGTACCCGAGTAGAAGTGTGACCCCCTGCACATCCTCGTCAGCCGCGCGCCGCGCCGGTGATCACCGGGGTGGGTGATCTCACGTCGGCGTTCTGCGCCCGGTGGCGCAGGTAATGATCCATGAGCACGATGGCCAGCATGGCCTCCGCGATCGGCGTGGCGCGCAGCCCCACGCACGGATCGTGGCGCCCGGTGGTGACGATCTCGACCGCGTTGCCGTGCAGGTCGATCGTGCTGCCGGGCACCTGGATGCTGGAGGTGGGCTTGAGGGTGAGATGCGCGACCACGTCCTGGCCGGAGGAGATGCCGCCGAGGATGCCGCCGGCATGGTTGCTGCGAAAGCCGCCGGGCGTGAGCTCGTCGCGATGCTCGCTGCCTCTCTGCGCGGCCGCGCGCGTGCCGGCGCCGATCTCGACCGCCTTGACCGCGTTGATGCTCATGAGCGCGTGGGCGATGTCGGCGTCCAGCCGGTCGAACACCGGCTCGCCCAGGCCCTGCGGCACGCCACTCGCGACCACGGTGACACGCGCGCCGATCGAGTCGCCGGCGCTGCGCAGCTCCCAGATCAGCGCCTCGAGCTCGGCGATGCGCGCCGGGTCGGGGCAGAAGAACGGGTTCTGGTAGGCGAAGGCAGGGTCGACGGCCTCGAGGGTGAGCGCGCCGAGCTGGCACAGGTAGCCATAGATGCGAACGCCGAGGCGCTCGGCCAGGTAGCGCCGCGCGATGGCGCCGGCGGCGGTGCGCATCACCGTCTCGCGCGCCGAGGAACGGCCGCCGCCGCGGTAGTCGCGCACGCCGTACTTCTGCTGATAGGTGTAGTCGGCGTGGCCGGGACGGAAGCGGTCCCTGATCTTGTCGTAGTCGCGCGCGCGCGCGTCGGTGTTCTCGATCACTATGCCGATCGGCGTGCCGGTGGTGCGGCCCTCGAACACACCCGACAGGATGCGCACCACGTCGCCTTCGCGGCGCTGGCTGACGAAGTGCGAGCTGCCGGTGCGGCGCCGGTCGACGTCCTGCTGCAGGTCCGCCTCGCTGAGCGCCAGCCCGGGCGGGCAGCCGTCGACGATGCAGCCGAGCGCCGGGCCGTGGCTCTCGCCGAAGGTCGTGACCGTGAACAGCTTGCCGATGGTATTGCCGGACATGGCGGATGCTCTCAGCGGCCGCGCGCAGGCAGCTGCTCGCGCCGCAGCAGGAACACGCCGCCGCCCCCGCGGGCGAACTGCAGCCACACGAACGGCAGGCGCGGGAAGGCGCGCTGCACCGCTCTTTCCGTGTTACCGACCTCGACCACGAGCAGCCCCCCGGGACGCAGATGGCGCCGCGCCTGACGCAGGATGACGCGCACCGAGTCCAGCCCGTGGCGCCCGGAGGCGAGCGCGACGCGCGGCTCGTGCCGGTACTCCGCGGGCAGACTGCGCAGCTCCGCCGCCCCCGCGGGCGAACTGCAGCCACACGAACGGCAGGCGCGGGAAGG
>DASQIC010000010.1:0-13560 GCA_035631755.1 Steroidobacteraceae bacterium | reverse complement strand
CGAGCTCCTGCGGGGGCGTGAGGCCGACCCCTTCGACCGCAGCATCGACGTGCGCGTCAGCCGGCTGCGGCAGATCCTCGGCGATGACGCCCGCGCGCCGCAGATCATCAAGACGGTCTACGGCGAGGGCTACGTGGTCGGGGTCAGCGTCGCGAGCGAGTGAGGCGGGCGAGGGGGGCGGGGGATGATGTTCCGGCTGTGGCCGCAGTCGCTCTTCGGCAGGCTGATCGCGGCCTCGGTGCTCGCGGTCCTCATCGCGCAGGCGGCGGCGCTCGTCCTCATCGCCCAGGAGCGCGAGCGCTTCGTGCTGCAGATCAGCGTGCGCGAGTGGACGCGCGAGATCGCCGACACCATGCGCCTGCTCGCGCCGATGAGTGAGCCGGAGCGGACCACGGCGCTCGCCGGGCTCTCGACCCCGCGGGGCCTCCCGCGGCCGCTTCCCGGGAGAGAGCGTCCGGCGCTTCCTCCGCGCGCCTTCGTGCGGGTGCCGCTGCTTTCGGACTTCGAGGAGACGCTGCAGCGCGAGCTGCAGGCGGCACTCGGCGCCGGCTACGCGGTGACGGTCGCACCGACCCCGGACCCGGAGCGGCCCGCGGTCCCGGTGGCGGTGCCTTACTACGAGGCGCGCGAGGTCGCCGCGCACCCGGATGCGGCGCTGCGTTACGACGTCGCGGTTCGGTTCCCGGACGGCGATGCGGCGCTCTTCCGGGTCACGCGCATGCCGCACGGCGCGACGATGCCGCGCAACCTCTACCTCAACCTCACGGTGCTGGTGCTGATCCTGGTGATCGCGCTCTACGTGACGGCGCGCAACGTGACCCGCCCGCTCTCGGCGCTCGCCCGCGCCGCCGATCGCATCGGCCGCGGCGACACGCGCCCGTCGGTGCTCGAGGAGCGCGGGGCGCGCGAGCTGCGCAATGCCGCGCGCGCGTTCAACACCATGCAGGATCGGCTGCGACGCTACCTCGACAGCCGCACGCGCGTGCTCGCGGCGATGTCGCACGATCTCAAGACGCCGCTCACGCGGCTGCGGCTCCAGGTCGAGACGCTCGACAACCCGCCGATGCAGGCTCGCATCGGCAGGGAGCTCGACGAGATGGAGAGCATGGTGCGCGAGGCGCTCGCGCTCTTCCGGGGGCCGGACGACACCGAGCCCGAATCGGCCATCGACCTCAACGCACTGCTCGCGGACCTCGCCGGGCAGTTCGCCGAAATGGGAGGGGAGGTCACGGTCGAGGGACGCGCGCTCGAGCCCTATGGCGGCAAGGCCCGCTTGCTCAAGCGCTGCCTGACGAACCTCATCGCCAACGCCATCACCTTCGGCACGCGCGCGCGGGTGCTCGTCGAGGACGGCGTCAGGCTCACGATCCGCGTGCGCGATGAGGGCCCGGGGATCCCGGAGGCCGAGCTCGAGCGGGTGTTCGAGCCCTTCTACCGGCTCGAGTCCTCGCGCAACCGCGCGAGCGGCGGGACGGGACTCGGGCTCTCGATCGCGCGCGACATCGCCGAGGCGCACGGCGGGTCGCTCGCGCTCGCAAACCGGCCCGAGGGGGGACTGGAAGCGACCCTGGTGCTCCCCCGGCGCCGCTGAAGGCCCCTGACAGTCGCTCACGATTGCTCACCTCGCTCCTCTGCCCTCGCCAGCTAGCGTCGGGCCCATCGCGGGTGCGCCGGGCGCACCCGTGCCACGCAAGGAGACGACCGATGAAACCCCTGATCAGGGCCCCGCTCGCCGCGCTCGCGGCGCTCTGGGCCGGCGCCGTGCTCGCACAGGGCGCGCCCGCCACCCCCGCCACGACCCAGCTCGATCGGCTCGCGATCCTGCTCGACCTCACCCCGGCCCAGCAGGCGCAGGTACAGCCGATCCTCGCCGCGCAGCACGTGCAGATGAAGCAGCTCATGGACCAGATGCGGGTCGCGGGCAGCGAGCCCGACTTCGAGTCGCTGCGGGCCGCGCGGCAGCAGATCCGGCAGGACACGCTCGCGAAGCTCTCGGGCGTTCTCTCGAGCACCCAGCTGAAGAAGCTCCAGACACTGCAGCAGATGGCGCACCACCGCTTCGGGCGCGGCTTCGGTCCGCCGGGCGGCGCAGCCCCCGGGAGCACCACAGCGCCGCAGGACTGACGCAGCGCTGGCTAGCGCGGCAGCTCGTGCAGCTCGAAGCGGCCGCGCTCGCAGCTCAGGTAGCTGCCCTGCTCGTACCAGGCGCCGAGCACGATGCGTTCGGCACCGGCCCCGTCGATGAGGGAGTGGTGGACGGCGGGGCGGTGGGTGTGGCCGTGGATCATGCGCTGCACGCCGGCGGCACGGAACGCGGCAGCCACCGCCGCCGCATTCACGTCCATGACGTAGGGAGTGGTGCGCGAGATGTGCCGCCGGCTGCCGGCGCGCGCCTGGTTGACGAGGAGCTCGCGCGATTCGAGCGGGAGCGCGAGGAAGCGGCGTTGCCAGAGCGGGTCGCGCACCAGGCTGCGCAGCTCCTGGTAGCGCTGATCGTCGGTGCAGAGCGCGTCTCCATGGGTGAGGAGCACCCGCTCGCCGTCGAACTCCGCGACCACGGGATCGGCGAGCAGGCGGCAGCCGCTCCGCGCGCAGAAGCCCTCGCCGAGGAGGAAGTCGCGATTGCCGTGCATGACGAAGCACGGCACGCCGCGCGCAGTGAGGCCGCTCAGGCCCCGGCAGACCAGCCGGGCCTCGGGGCTGCGGTCGTCGTCGCCCACCCAGCTCTCGAACAGGTCCCCGAGGATGTAGAGGGCCTCTGCCTGCGCCGCCTCCTGCTCGAGAAAGCCGAGAAACTGCCCCGTGGCGCCCGGCGCCCCGCCGAGATGCACGTCCGAGACGAAGAGGCGCGCCATGGAGGCTCGAACGCCGAGCCCGTGGCTACTTGGGCGAGAGGATGTTCGGCGGCGTCGCGGGCGGCACCGGCGTGGCGGCGGGCGGCGCGGTGGCGCCCGGCTGCACGATGGCGATGCTCTCGATGATCACGGGCTTCAAGGGCGCATCCTGCTTGAAGGGCCCGAAGGCGCCGGTGGGGATCTCGCCGATGCGGTCGATGACATCCATTCCCTGCACCACACGCCCGAACACCGCGTAGCCCCAGCGCGTCGGCACGGGGTCGAGATCGGGGTTGTCGACGAGGTTCACGTAGAACTGGGAGTTGCCGGAGTGAGGCGCCGCGCTGCGCGCGAGTCCCACCGTGCCGCGCTTGTTCTGCAGCCCGTTGCCCGACTCGTTGACGACGTCCTCGTGGGTGGGCTTGAGCTGGTTGGTCTTGGCGTCGTGGCCGCCACCCTGGATGACGAAGTTCGGCACCACCCGGTGGATGAGCGTGTTCGTGTAGAAGCCCTCGCGCACGTAGCGCAGGAAGTTGGCCACCGTGAGCGGCGCCCGGTCGGATCGGAGCTCGAGGACGAACTCGCCCATGCTGGTCGTGACCCGCACCTGCACCGGCGCCTCATCGGCGCGCGCGACGCGGTGGAGGAAGGCGGAACCGAGGAGCAGAGCGCAGAGTACGAAGGCGCGGCGGGTACGGGCTTGGCTCGGCATCGATGCAATTCTAAGCCCGCGCGCGGATTTGAGCGACTCCGCGAGAGCCGTGTTGAGGGTAGCCGGGTTTCCCGTAACATGGGGGTGAATGAGCGGCAGCGGCACCCGGGGGATGAGCGATGCGGCGCGGCCGGTTACCCGCTTCGCGCCGAGCCCGACCGGCGCGCTGCACGTGGGCAATGCGCGCACGGCGCTCTTCAATCTGCTGCTCGCCCGCCGCGGCGGCGGGCGCTTCGTGCTGCGCATCGAGGACACCGACAGCGAGCGCACCGACGAGGGGCAGGCCGCGGCGCTGCTCGATGACCTGCGCTGGCTCGGCATCGAGTGGGATGCGGGCCCGGACCGCGAGGACGCGCTCGGCCCCTACCGCCAGTCGCAGCGCGGCGCGCACTACGCGCGGCACTTCGCGCGCCTCGAGGAGCGGGGCGTTGTCTACCCCTGCTTCTGCACGCCGCTCGAGCTCGAGCTCGCACGGCGCACGCAGCTCGCCGCCGGCAAGCCGCCGCGCTACGCCGGCACCTGCCGCGAGCTCACCGCGGCGGAGCGCGGCGAACGGGCGCGACGCGGGCTCGCCCCGACGCTGCGCTTTCGCGTGCCCGCGGGCGAGCGGGTCCAGTTCGAGGACCTGGTGCACGGGCCGCAGAGCTTTGCGACCGACGACATCGGAGATTTCGTCGTGCGCCGGGCGGACGGCTCGGCCGCTTTTTTCTTCTCGAACGCGGTCGACGATGCCGCGATGGGCGTGACGCAGGTGCTGCGCGGCGAGGATCACCTTACCAACACGCCGCGCCAGCTCCTCGTGCTGCGCGCGCTCGCGCTGCCGGCGCCCGCCTACGGCCACGTCTCGCTCATCGTCGGGGCGGATGGCGCGCCGCTTTCCAAGCGCCACGGGGCGGTGAGCGTCGCGGACTACCGCGCGCGCGGCTACACGCCGCTCGCGCTCGGCAATCACCTCTTCAGGCTCGGGCACTCGAGCCCGCTGCACGGACTCCTGACGCTGGAGGAGATGGCGCGCGGCTTCGATCCGGCGCATCTCGGGCGCTCGCCCTCGCGCTTCGACGAGCGGCAGTTGAATGTCTGGCAGAAGGATGCCGTGCACCACCTCTCGCCCGAGGCGGCGCGCGAGTGGCTCGCCCCGGTGCTCCCGCCCGGCCTCGAACCGCAAGCCGCGCGCGCCTTCATCCGCGCGCTGCTGCCGAACCTGGTACTGCCCGCCGACGCCGCCCCCTGGGTCGAGATCGTCTTCGGCGAGCCCCCGGCACTCGAGGCGGCGGACGAGGCCGTGGTGCGCGGCGCCGGCGCCCCGTACTTCGCCGCCGCCGCGGCCGCGGCCGCATCGAGCGGCAACGATCTCAAGGCGATCGCCGGCGCGGTGCGCGCGGCCACGGGGCGCACGGGGAGCGAGCTCTACAAGCCGCTGCGCCTCGCGCTCACGGGGCGCGATCACGGCCCCGAGCTCGCGCCGCTCCTTCAGGCGATGCCTCCGGGGGCGGCGCGCGAGCGGCTGGCGCGCTTCGCATGATCCGCATCCACAACTCGCTCAGCGGCGAGAAAGAGGAGCTGCGGCCGATCACGCCCGGGGCGCTGCGCATGTACGTGTGCGGCCTCACGGTGTACGACTACGTGCACATGGGTCATGCGCGCATGCTCACCGTGTTCGACGTCGTCACCCGGTACCTCCGCCACCGCGGCTACCGCCTCACCTACGTGCGCAACATCACCGACATCGACGACAAGATCATCCGCCGCGCGGCCGAGAACGGCGAGCCGACCGGTGCGCTCACGGCGCGCTTCATCGAGGCGATGAACGAGGACTGCGCGCGTCTCGGGATTCTCGTGCCGGATGCCGAGCCGCGCGCCACCGAGTACGTGCCGCAGATCATCGCGATCGTCAGGCAGCTCCTCGATCGCGGCTACGCCTATGTCGCCTCCAACGGCGATGTCCTCTACTCGGTCGCGCGCTTCGCGCCCTATGGCCGCCTCTCGGGCAAGCGCCTCGCGGAGCTGCGCGCCGGGGCGCGGGTCGAGGTGGACGAGGCCAAGCGCGATCCGCTCGACTTCGTGCTGTGGAAGCGCGCCAAGCCGGGGGAACCGTCCTGGGAGTCGCCCTGGGGCGCGGGACGCCCGGGCTGGCACATCGAGTGCTCGGCGATGTCGACGGCGCTCCTCGGCACGCATTTCGACATCCACGGCGGGGGCCTCGACCTCAAGTTCCCGCACCACGAGAACGAGATCGCACAGTCGTGCGCCGCGAGCGGCGATGCCTTCGTCAATCTCTGGATGCACAACGGCTTCGTCAACGTGGACGACGAGAAGATGTCGAAGTCCCTCGGCAACTTCTTCACGCTGCGCGAGGTGCTCAAAGCACTGCGCCATCCGGAAGTGCTGCGCTACTTCCTGCTCTCGAGCCACTACCGGGGACCGATCAACTACGCCCCACAGCAGCTCGAGCAGGCGGACGCAGCGCTCGCGCGGCTGTACGGGGCGTTGCGCGGACTGCCGGCCGCGCCGTTGGCGGCGGGCGAGGCGAGCGCGCGCTTTCACGAGGTGATGGACGACGACTTCAACACCCCGGAGGCGCTCGCGGTGCTCCAGGGGCTCGCGCGCGAGAGCAACACGGCGCGCGCGGCGGGAGATGAGCCCCGCGCAGCGGCGCTCGCCGGCGAGCTCCGCTCGCTCGGGAGCGTGCTCGGGCTCTTCACGGTGCCGGCCGAGCAGTGGTTCCGCCTGGCGAAGCCCCAGGGCGCGCCTTCCGGCGCGGCGGGCGAGGGCGGGGCGGCGCAGGGACCCCCGGCGGCGCTCACTGACGCGGAGATCGAGCGGCAGATCTCCGCGCGCGCCGCGGCGCGCGCGGCGAAGAACTGGGCGGAGTCCGACCGCATCCGCAGGGCGCTCGCCGCCGCCGGGGTGGTGCTGGAAGACAAGCCTGGGGGTGAGACCCTCTGGCGGCGCGCGTAAGCCGCGCTTCGCGCCGGTTCGCAGCACGGTTGATCGGTCGGCGCCGGCATCGGCGCCGGCGATTGCTTGCGGGGGCGGAGCTGTTAGGATGACCGCGCCGGGGATTTCCGCGACGGCCGGCTCGGGGCATGGCGCAGTCTGGTAGCGCATCTGCTTTGGGAGCAGAGGGTCGGGAGTTCGAATCTCCCTGCCCCGACCAATTTGACACAGCTTGCCAAGCGAGCAGATTGCGCGCACCGTGAACGGCGCTGGCGGCAATCTGTTGCGTACCAGCACTCTGAAGCCGTCCACGCCCGTAGCCCAGACCCCGTCGGCTAGCCCGTCGTGCCGCTCCACCGTCTCATCCGGGAGGGCGTTATGGGCACGACCGACCTGCTGCTCGAGAAACTCGAACGAGAACTGCGCCCCATCGCACGCCGGCGAATCGCTAACGGACAACTGCCCCGCGAGGAGCTCACAGGAGTGTGGGGCAATTGCCCGGTAGCGCGGCTATGCGTCTTGTGCGACGAGCCGATCGAGCCCGACGAGGCCGACTATGAAATTGAGCGGGTCGGGGCCGCCGCCCGGACGCTTCGGTTTCACAGGGTTTGCCATTACGCATGGCAGCTTGAATGCGACCGCGTGAAGCGAAGTCTGGAAGCATCCCGAAGAACCCGCCGTACCAGACATGCGAAGTCTCCCGGTGAGCCGCGCGAGTAAAGGGATCAGGCGAACACACCGCCATCACGCGGCGCTACGTTGCCACTTCCCGTCATAGTCGGTGCCCCAGGCTCCGGATTCCTTGAGCTCGCCGGCTTCGTCGTAGAGACTCACTCCGAGCATGGGCGCGCCGCGATCGCGCGAGCGAGGCCGCAGCTCGCAGGTGAACAGCCAGCTTCGAAGGCCGTCGGTCCAGCACGCCCAGACGTGGCCATTGTCGGTTTCCCGCCTCAGTATCCACTGCAGGCTCGAGGGGAGTGCCTCCGGGTCTCGGATCCGGTAGGCCCCGCGCGGCAGTAGATTGCCGCGCAGAACACAGGCCTGCAGCAATCTCTCGACCTGGACCGGTTGTTGGATCGTGCGCAGCCTGAGAGTTCCCATGAAGCTACGCTATCCGTAGCGGCGCGGGCGCCCCATACGTAGTGCCCGAAGAGTGTCGTGGGACCAGGCAAAACTGTGCGCCTGCGCACATAGTCGTGGTACCAGCCGGGGCTTTCGACCGGTTGGCAGCGCCTCGGTGAGTCAGGGGCGATGAGTCTCGAAGCCTTTTGCCCCGGCAATCAGAGCTCTGGCAGTATAAGCCTTGACAATAGCAGCCTAGGCAACTAATATACGCCCAACCCCGATGAGAGGGTTCCGGTCCCCCGAAGGGGAGATTCAGCGGAGCGCGGCCATGGGCAACATCTACGAGAGCGCGGGCTACCAGCCGCGCAAGACGATCGGTTCACTGCTGTCACGCGTGCGGGTGGCGATGCTCGCGGCGATCGACGAGGAGCTCGCCGCCGACAAGCGCCTGGCGCCGCTCGAGCTGAGCGCCGCCCAGTTCATCGTGATCGCAACGCTCGCCGCGGACTCCGAGCCCAAGTCCGCGTCGGACCTCTGCAAGGGCATCTCCTACGACGCGGGAGCGATGACACGCATGCTCGATCGCCTCGAAGCCAAGGGACTCATCCGCCGCAGGCGCTCGGCCGACGACCGGCGGCTGGTGCACCTCGAGCTCACCGACGAGGGCCGGGGCGCCTACCCGCGCATGCGCGAGATCTCGATGGCGGTGCAGAACCGGTTTCTGCACGGCTTCAGCCGGGCGGAGGCCCGCACGCTCGAGGGACTCCTCGAGCGCATGCTCGAGAACGCGCAGCCGCTCGATGCACGGGCGAGCGCCTGAGATGAGGGAACGTCAATGAGCGAGAGCAAGAGCGAAAAGCAGGTCAACCCCCGAAACCGCCGCCGCTGGCGGCTGCTGGCCGGGAGCGTCGCAGGCCTCGCTGCGATCGCGCTCGGCTACGGTCTTTACTGGGCGCAGGTGCTGCGCTACCACGAGACGACGGATGACGCCTACGTGAGCGGCAATGTGGTCGAGATCACCCCGCAGATCTCCGGCACCGTGGTGGCGATCGGCGCCGACGACACGCAGTTCGTCAAGGCCGGCCAGCCGCTGGTGCGGCTCGACCGGGCGGACGCCCAGGTGGCGCTCGATGAGGCGGACGCCGAGCTCGGGCGTACCGTGCGCGACGTGCGTAACCTCTACGCCACTTCCGCGCAGCTCGCCGCCGACGTGGCGCTCAAGGAGACCGAGCTCGCGCGGGCGCAGAGCGACCTCGAGCGCCGCTCGCGGCTCGGAGCCTCGGGGGCCGTGTCGGGTGAGGAGCTGCAGCATGCGCGCGATGCGGTGCGGGTCGCCGAGGCCGCCCTCGCCGCCGCACGGCAGCAGCTCGCCGCCAACCGCGCGCGCGTCGATGGCACCACCATCGACAATCATCCGCAGGTGCGGGCCGCCGCCGCCGCGGTACGCAACGCCTACCTCACCTACTCGCGCACCGAGCTTCCCGCCCCGGTCTCGGGCTTCGTCGCACGGCGGAACGTGCAGCTCGGGCAGCGCGTGAGTCCCGGTACCGCGCTCATGGCGGTCGTGCCGCTCGATGAGGTGTGGGTCGATGCGAATTTCAAGGAGCCGCAGCTCGCGACGCTGCGCGTCGGGCAGCCGGTGCGCCTGACCGCCGATCTCTACGGCAGCCACGTGGCGTTCCACGGGCACGTGGCGGGCTTCGGCGCCGGCACGGGCTCGGCCTTCTCGGTGCTCCCGGCGCAGAACGCGACCGGCAACTGGATCAAGATCGTGCAGCGGGTGCCGGTACGCATTGCGCTCGACTCGCGCGAGCTCGCCGCGCACCCGCTCCAGATCGGACTCTCGATGAGGGTGGACGTCGACGTCCACGACGAGAGCGGTGCGCGGCTGCCGCAGCTCGCCGGCAGCGCCTCGGGCTGGTCGACGACGGTCTTCGGCTCGACCGAGCGCGCGGCGGATGCGCGCGTCGCGGCCATCATCGCCGCGAATGCGCCGGGGGCGACCCCGGCGGTCGCGGGACATCAGCTCCCGGGGCACACTGAGAACGCGAGGCTCCTCGCGGCGGCGCACCTGCGCTGAAGAGGCTCGAGGCGCTCATGGCTGAAGGCGATCGCGCCCCGCCCGCCGCTCCCCGCGCCTCCCGGGAGGGTGCGCCGGCGGAGCTGCCGCCCCTCACCGGCAGCAAGCTCGCGATCGGCACGATCGCGCTCTCGCTCGCGACCTTCATGAACGTGCTCGACACCTCCATTGCGAACGTGTCGCTGCCCGCCATCGCCGGGGACCTCGGCGTCTCGCCCGATCAGGGCACCTGGGTGATCACCTCCTTCGGCGTCGCGAACGCGATCTCGCTCCCCTTGACCGGCTGGCTCACGACCCGCTTCGGTCAGGTGAAGCTCTTCACGGCGTCGGTCTTTCTCTTCGTGCTCGCCTCCTTCCTCTGCGGGCTCGCGCCGAGTCTGCCGCTCCTCATTTTTTTCCGCGTGGTGCAGGGCGCGGTCGCAGGTCCCATGATCCCGCTGTCGCAGTCGATCCTGCTCTCGAGCTATCCGAAGAGCCGCGCCGGCACCGCGCTCGCCATGTGGGCGATGACGACGCTGGTGGCGCCGGTGGTGGGGCCGCTCCTCGGGGGCTGGATCACCGACAACATCTCCTGGCCGTGGATTTTCTACATCAACGTGCCGGTCGGGATCGCCGCGGCGATCGTCACCTGGGGGATCTATCGCCGGCGCGAGACGCCCACCGCGCGGGTGCCGGTCGACACGGTGGGGCTCGGGCTACTCATCATATGGGTGGGCGCCATGCAGATCCTGCTCGACCAGGGCAAGGATCTCGACTGGTTCAACTCCTCCGAGATCGTGGCGCTCGCCTGCATCGCGGTGGTGGCGTTCGGGATCTTCCTCATCTGGGAGCTCACGGAAGAGCACCCGATCGTCGATCTCTCGCTCTTCGGCAGGCGCAACTTCTGGGTGAGCACGGTGGCGCTGCTGCTCGGCTACGGGCTCTATTTCGGCAACGTGGTGCTGCTGCCGCTCTGGCTGCAGCAGTACATGGGCTACACCGCGACGCTCGCGGGGCTGGTGCTCGCGCCCGTGGGACTCCTCGCCATGGTGTTCACGCCCTACATCGGGCGCATCGTGCACCGGGTCGACCCGCGGATCCTGGTGACCATCTCGTTCACGATCTTTGCGCTCGTCTTCTTCATGCGCTCGGATTTCAACACCGACGCGACGCTCTGGACGCTCCTCGTGCCGACCCTGATCCAGGGGGCGGGGGCTGCGACCTTCTTCATTCCGCTCCTGACGCTCACCCTCTCGGGGCTGCCGCCCGAGCGCATCCCGGCCGCCTCCGGGCTCTCGAACTTCGCGCGCATCACGGCCGGCTCCTTCGGCACCTCGATCACGACGACGCTGTGGGAGCGCCGCGCGACGCTTCATCACGCACAGCTGGTCGAGCAGCTCACCCCGAGCAGTCCCGCGGCCTCACAGGCCTTCGCGACGCTCCACGCGCACGGCATGGGGACCGCCCAGAGCTACGCGCTCCTCAACCGTCTGGTCGATGCCCAGGCCTTCATGCTCTCCGCGAACGACATCTTCTACGCCTCAGGGATGCTCTTTCTCGCCATGATCGCGCTCGTCTGGCTCGCGCGTCCGGCGCACGCGGGCGGGGGCGAGGCGGCCGCCGCCGGGGCGCACTGACCGGCCAAGCGGGGACTTCAGCGCGCGGCGCGCAGGATGCGCGCCGGCACGAGCCACTCGAGCCGCGCCTTTCCGGCCTGTGCGGCGCCCTCGAAGGTGACGAGCGCGGCCCCCATCTTCCTGAACGCAAAGGCCTGCGGCCGTGCTCCGCCGAGACAGGCGCCGAGGAGACGGCCGAGGTCGGGCTCGTGCCCGACCACGGCGATCCTCATCGAGCCCGCGCGCCGGATGGCGGCGAGCAGCGCCTCAGGCTCCGCGCCCGGGGCGAGCTCCGGACACTCGAGCGCCGCGGGCCAGCCGGCGTGGCGGGTGAGGATCGCGGCAGTCTCCCGTGCCCGCGCGAGCGGGCTCGCGAGCACACGCAGCGGGCGGGAGCCTAAGGCCTTGAGGCCGGCCGCGGCCTTGCGGGCGCGCAGAACGCCGGCCGGGGACAAGGGGCGCGCCGCATCGTCCGGCCAGCGCCGCGCATCGCGCTCCCAGGCGATGGCATGCCGGACGATGAGCAGCTCCATGGCTCCGGTCGCAGGGCGAGCGATCAGAGGGGATGAGCGTGGGGTCCGGTCGATGAAGAGTCGGCAGTCGCCGCCAACGTGAGCGCTGCGTCGGCCACAGGCGGATCGGCCGCGTCGGGCCCGGCATCACGGAGCTCGGCGAGTCTCTCGCGCAGCGCCTTCCAGCGCCGGCCGCGAACCTTGCGCCAGTGCTTCGCGAGCGTCCCGCGCGCCTGCGCGGTGACGCGCGCGTGGTGCTCAGCGAGACGGCCCATGAGGAAGAGCGTCGCGGGCGGCAGCGCGCAGGCCGGATCGGCGGCAAGCGCGATCAGATGCCCGCGGGCCATGGATGCGTCCTGCTGCGAGCCGAGCTCGTCCTGGAGCCGCCGGAGCGAACGCAGCATCTCGTCGGCGGGTTTCCCGTAGAGCCGAGCGCTCGCTTCGAGCGCGTAGCGAAGCTGCTTCGCCCGGCGCCGCACCCGGTGATAGTCGTCCATCGAGGAGTGCTCACCGAGCCGGTCCACCGCCTTGCGCAGGCGGCGGAAGCGGCGGCGGACGCGCCGCTCGAGGAGCGAGGCGACGCTCGCCTCCCGCGCGGAATCGCCGTCGGCCGCTACTGCCTCCGGCTCGGTCGTCGCCGCGGTCAGCGTCTCAACCCAGCGCCGTGCAGGCTCGGCCTCGAGCACACGCACCATCCGCGCGTGCGCCTGCGCCCGCTCGAGCGCAAGCCGCGCCTTGAGCGGCTCGAGGGCCGCGCGCTCGGAAGCGGGGAGCTTGCGCGTGTATGCCGCGAGTCCCTCGAGCTGCACGTCGAGATCGCGCGTCGCGCCGAGCGCCCGCAGCAGCGCCTTGGCCATCTTGCGCGCGCGCACCAAGCTTGCGGGCAGATGGCGCTTGAAGAGACCGAGCGTTGCGTCGAGGCGCCGCGCGATGACCCGCACCTGGTGCACTTCCTCCGGATCGTGTCCGCGCCGAGCGCCGGGCTCGTGCGCGAGCCATTCCCCGACGAGCCGCCGCACCTCGAGCCGCGCGACCTCGCCCGCCGGGGTCGTGGCGTCAAAGGCGTCGGCGGTCGCTGTTGCGGGGGCCGGATCGGCGCCGACTGCGGGCCGCGAGCCGTCGACGCCGCGATGGGCGGCGGGCTCGTGCACGCTGACCAGGACCTTCATCGAATGACCCAGAGGGAGGCGAAGGGGACGGGCACCAGTGTAACAAAGGCGGAAGCCGCCGAGGCCCCTGCAATGCAGCAGCCGTGAGCGCCTCGCTCGTGTGCTGCAGCGCGCCGCGCGCTATGGTAGTGATACGGGAGAGGCGAAAATTGACGCTCCGGAAGCCACTTACGTATGATTCGCGCCCCCCGTGCGGCGGGGCCGGCTAGGGGCGCTATCCAAGTCGTGCCCGTAGCTCAGGCGGATAGAGCATCGGCCTTCTAAGCCGAGGGTCGCAGGTTCGAGTCCTGCCGGGCACGCCAGCCGCGCAACTTGTGGGGACGGACGGTGGACGTAGCTCAGTTGGTAGAGCCCCGGGTTGTGATCCCGGTTGTCGTGGGTTCGAGTCCCATCGTCCACCCCAGTTTCTGAGGCGCAGCGGGCAAGAGTCACGTCTCTTGCCCGCGGCCGACGGAGTGATGTCCGCCGAAATTGCCCTGAGGCTTTTCAGCGGGCGCAGCGGGCAAGAGTCACGTCTCTTGCCCGCGGCCGACGAAGTGATGTCCGCCGAAATTGCCGCAGGCAATTTCGGCCCATTGACAAGGGCCGTTAGCTCAGCTGGTAGAGCAGGAGACTCTTAATCTCTTGGTCGTAGGTTCGATCCCTACACGGCCCAC
>DASQIC010000009.1:0-95837 GCA_035631755.1 Steroidobacteraceae bacterium | reverse complement strand
AAGCAGGATGCCGGCGGCACCGCCGACATCGAGTTCCTGGCGCAGTACTGGGCGCTGCGCTGGGCGCACGACTACCCGCCGGTCGCGATGTTCTCCGACACCATCCGCCAGCTCGAGTCGGTGGCCTCGGCGGATCTGGTGCCGCAGGCGCACGTGGATGTGCTCACCGGCGCCTACCGTGCCTACCGCGCCCGCACCCACCACCTCTGGCTCGAGGGGGCGCCGGCGCTCGTGGCGGCGAGTGAGTTCCAGGACATGCGCGCGCAGGTGTCGGCGCTGTGGGAGCAGGCGATGAGCGCCGCCCCCGCCGGCGCGCAGGCCTAAGTCGCGCAGGTATAATCGAAGCCCTTGCGTACACCGTCCCCGCCGGGAAGGGCCCCATGGTCGTCACGACCAAGCCGCTGATCGAACCCAACGCGCAGAACAAGTACGAGGTCAGCGCCGCGGACCTGCCGCTCTCCTGCCCGATGCCGCAGATGTACCTGTGGAACTCGCACCCGCGGGTGTACCTGCCGATCAGGGAGAGTGGCTGGGCAAAGTGCCCCTACTGCAGCGCGGAGTTCACGCTGCGCCGTTAGTCCGGCGAGGAGGCCGGCATGAGACAGGTACTACGGCTGAGTGTGACCGGCGCCGTGGTCGCGTGGCTCGCGGCCTGCTCGACCTCCTCGCACGTGCTGATTGGAACCGCGCGGGCTCCTGTCCCGCCCGAGAGCGTGCGGATCTACCGGCAGCCGCCCCCGAAGTACGAGCAGATCGCCACCGTCGAGGCGACGAGTCAGGGATCTCTCGCCCTCACCGGCCAGCAGAACATGGACAAGGCCATCGGGCGCCTCAAGCGCGAGGCGGCCGGCCTCGGCGCCAACGGGATCATCCTGCAGAGCGTCGAGGACCGGCAGTCCGGCGCGATCGGCACCGGCGTCGGCAGCGCCAGCTACGGTCCCGGGAGCGCCGTCGGCGGCGGCGTCGGCGGCTCTTTCGGGCTCTACAGCAAGGCCGTGAGCGGGCTCGCCATCTACGTGCCGCCCTGAGACGCTCACCGCGCCCCCGACGGCGCGCAGCGCGTCAGTTCCAGAGCCGCAGGTTTGCCGGCAGCGTCGCGACACCGGGGGCATCGGGATCGAAGCGCCCCGCGGCGCGGCCCCCGTTCCCCGCGGCGTCCTCCTCATCGAAGGCGGTCGGCGGGGGCACCGCGAGCTCCGCTGCACCCTTGGCCTTCAGCGCCGCGTTCAGCGCCGGCAGCTCCTTGTCGGTCAGCTTCCGGAACTCGACCGTGACATCGCCGAGCTGCGAGCGCAGCCCCGCGATATTGTCCAGCTGGTAGGCCGACGGCGGCCCGTCCCAGGAGGTGAGCGCCCCGTAGAGCTGGTCGGTGTGCTCGCGCAGCCGTTCCTCCCCGGTGATTGCGCCGCCTTCGGTGGTGGCCACGATCTGCTTGCGTACCGCATCGAGCTTGTGGTCGAAGTCGGCGAGCCGGCGGGCGAGCGGATCTTTCTCGGCCCGGCCCTTGCCCGCGGCGGCCACCTGCTGGCGCAGGCCGGCAATCTGCGCGAATAGCGCCGACTCGTCGTTGAAGAGCGTGTAGACCTTCATCGCGGCCTCGAACTGCGCCCGGCGATCGGCCGGCGTCCAGGTGACACGGCGGTCGAGGCCGACGTCGATCCGTGTGTCGTAGGTCTTGCCGTTGTTCTCCATGCGGATCGTGTAGGTGCCCGGCAGCACGCGCGGTCCCTGGGTGCCGGCAAAGGCGAGCTGCACGGCGGGCGGCACGTGCGGCGGTGGCAGATGCATGGTCCACACCACGCGATTCAGGCCGCGGCGGCTGCTCGGCGGCAGCTCGCCGATCACTTTGCCGCTGCCGTCCAGCACCTCGATCTTGAGCTTGCCGAACAGATGGCGGGTGCGCTGGTAGTAGGTGATCACCGCCCCGGCGGGCGGGTCGTCGCCGACGAAGGCCGCGGCGCCGTTGGCCCAGCCGCCGTTGGCCTCGATGCGCTGCTGCACGGGACGCGCGGATACGAAAGCGGCATCCTGGGCGAGCAGCTCCGGGGTGAGATGCCGCAGCGGAGTGATGTCGTCGACGATCCAGATCCCGCGCCCGTGCGTGGCGAGCACCAGGTCGCTGGTGCGGGGCTGCACCGCGAGATCGCGTACCGCGACCGCCGGCAGATCACCGCCCTTGAACTGCGCCCAGTGGGCGCCGGCGTCGACCGAGATCCACAGCCCGAACTCGGTGCCGAGGAGGAGCAGCTGGCGGTCCACCGTGTCCTCCTTGATCACGTGCGCGTAACCGCGCACGCCCTTCGGCTCCCCTGCCGTTACCAGCGGCGACCAGCTCTTGCCGTAATCGGTGGTCACGTAGACGTAGGGCGCCATGTCGCCAAAGGTGTGCCGATCGAGCGCGAGATAGGCGGTGCCCGCCGCAAAAGCGCTCGCCTGCACCCAGTTCACCCAGGAGTTCTTCGCCGCGCCGTGCACGTTGGCGATTACGTTCTCCCAGTGCTGCCCGCCATCGCGCGTCAGCTGCAGATTGCCATCGTCGGTACCCACCCAGATCAGGCCCGCCTCGAGCGGCGACTCGCTGATGGAATAGATGGTGGTGTGCATCTCGGCGACCGAATTGTCGACCGTGACGCCACCCGACTGCTCCTGCTTCTGCTCCTCGGGGTTGTTGGTGGTGAGGTCGGGGGAGATGCGCTCCCAGGTCTGGCCGTGGTCGCGCGAGCGGAACAGGAACTGCGCGCCGACGTAGATGGTCGCCGGATCGCGTGGCGAGAGCGCGATCGGTGTGTTCCAGTTGAAGCGCAGCTTCTTGTAGCGCTTGAGATCCTCGGCTCCGAGCCGCGGCTGGATGTCGCGGGTCTCGTGGCTGTGGATGTTGACGCGCCCCATGGTGCCACCCTGGGCCTCGGCGTACACGTAGTTGGAATCGGAGGGGTCGGCGAACATCCAGAAGCCGTCGCCGCCGTACATGTTCTCCCAGCGCGAGCTGGTGATGCCGCCCGGGTACTCCGAGTCGCCGACCCAGGAGCTGTTGTCCTGCAGGCCGCCGTATACGTGGTAGGGATCGGCGCCGTCGACGCTCACGTGGTAGAACTGCGAGATCGGCAGGTTGTCGGTCTTCCACCACTTGTTGCCGCCGTCGTAGGAAATCCACAGCCCGCCGTCGTCGCCCGAGAACACGTGCTGGGAATTGGCCGGATCGAAGAAGATGTCGTGCACGTCGCCGTGCGCGCCCTGGAAGCCGCCGACGACGCTGAAGCTGCGGCCTCCGTCCTCGCTGAGGATCAGGGCGCCGTCGGTCTTGAACACGCGCTTGGCGTTCTTCGGGTCGACCACCAGGTTGGCGAAATAAAACGGCCGCCACACCATCCACTGGCTCTTGTCGCCGCGCTCCCAGGTGCTGCCACCGTCGTGCGAGACGAGCAGGCCCGAGTCGGTCGACTCGATGAACGCATATACGGTCTGCGCTTCGCTCGGCGCGTAGGCAAGCGCAATGCGCCCGTAGGGCTTGGGCGGAAGCCCGTTGTTCGCCTCGGTGGTGAGCTCGGTCCAGGTCCGGCCGCCGTCGCTCGAGCGGTACAGGCCGCTGCCCGAGGGCGCCTTCGGTCCGTCGCCGCCGGAGCGGAACGTCCAGCCCTTGCGCCGGAAGTCCCACAGTCCCGCGAGCAGCACGTCCGGGTTGCCGGGCTGCATGGCGACGCTGGCGCAGCCGGTCGAGAGATTCGCTCCCTTGAGAATGAGCTGCCAGCTCGCCCCGTCGTCGGTCGTCTTGTACAGGCCGCGCTCGGCAGAATCGCTCCACAACTTGCCTGGCACGCAGGCGTACACCGTGCCCGAGGCGCGCGGGTCGACGATGATGCGCGCGATGCGCTCGGAGTCCGGCAGTCCCGCATGGGTCCAGGTCTCCCCGGCGTCGGTGGACTTGTAGATGCCGTTGCCGACCGACACGCTGTTGCGCGTCCAGGACTCGCCCGTTCCCACCCACATGTTCTGCGGATGGGTAGGATCGATGGCGATCGCACCGATCGACTGCACCGGCTGCTTGTCGAACACCGGCTTGAAGACCGTTCCGCCGTCGGTCGATTTCCACACCCCGCCGCTCGCCGCGCCCACGAACACCGTCAGCTTGCCCGAGGGGTCCTGGTAGCCCGCGAGCGCCGCAATCCGGCCGCTCATGGCCGCCGAGCCGATGTTGCGGGCGCCGAGCCCGGAGATCACGCCGGAGTCGACCGTCACGCCATCGGCGCCAACCCCCGGCGAAGCACTGAGAGCGAGGACAAGCGCGCCCGCCGGCGCCACGAATCGCAGTCGCATGGGTCTTTCTCCCTGGGATTACTTGGCCGGCGTAATCGCGGTCGGGTGCGCCGTCGGAAAGCGGAACAGTGTCTCGTCGATCGCGGTGTTGGCTTCCGCCTTGTCGAACTGCACCTTCTGCTTGTCGCTCGAGCCCTTGGGCCCGGACTCCTGCGAAAAGGCGAAGTAGACGCCGTCGACCTTCTCGTAGTCGCCGTAGTCCGTGACCGTCTCTTTCGGTACGCCGTGCTCGATGCGGCGATCGACGGTGCGGATCTCGAGGAAATAGTCCGGATCCAGATATACGTAGCTGAGATCGCCGTTCGGCCGCGTCACCCGCAGCTTGTAGGCCTCGGTACCGTCGACGTCCTCGGTGCCGAGATATTCGAGCTTGTAGCCCTTCGCCCGGTAGTCGACCAGCGGGCCGTCGAAGTCCGCCGCGCCCTCGCTCATCTCTTTCGCGTCGTCGGCGGAGAGCTTCTCCGGATCCTTGCGACCCTGGAACGGGTTGATCTGCCAGGCCTGCGATCCGTCGTACGCCTGCACCTGGGTGAGGCCCTGCAGCTGCGCCTCGAGGCGAATCGAATCCGGCGGCCTGACGAGCGTGACGAACCCCAGCTCGATCGTGCCGCCGTTGACGCGCACCTTGCCCGTGAAGCGCAGCGTATGGAGGGCCTTCAGCGCCTCGATGCCGCCCTTGGCGGCGACGTTCTTGGCGGCCAGCTCCTCGGCGGTGTAGGCGAAGGCGTTCGACGCTGCCAGCAGCATTACCACGGCTGCAACTCGGTGCATGGCGAGACCCTGGGTATCCCTGATGGGGCGCGTATGATGCCCTGACGCCGTGGTCGGCACCAGCGGCATGCGACGAACCGCACTCGCCGCGCGCCGCTCAGTTCTCGTCCGCAACGTTCACATCCCGCGGCGGTGCGAGCTCGGCCTGGATCGGCCCAAAGCCGGCAGAGCGCAGCCGGCGGTTGAGCTCGGGCAGATCCGCCTGCAGCTGCCGCCAGGTGTCGAGCGCGCCGGTGAGCGCCTTCTCGGTGGCCGCGGTCGCGTCGAGCTGCGCGCGGGTGGGCGCGGCGTCGGCGCGGATGACCTGCGAGTAGAGTGTGTCGAGGTGGCCCTGCAGGTCCGGCAGGAGCGGCGGCGCGGCACCGCCGGGCGGGGTATCCGTGTCCTTCACGGGGGACTCGAGCAGCGCGGTGAGCCTCGTCTGGTAATCGCGCACCGCCTGCGCGGCTGCGCCCGGTGCCGCGAGGGACTTGAGCTGCGCCTGCTCGGAGCGGGCCTGCAGCAGCGCCCGCGAGCTCTCGCTCAAGACTCCCGCGAGCTCGCTGGCGAGGCGCAGTTGCTCGGCGAGCGCGCCCGGCGGCAGCAGCACGCGTGGATCGGGCCTGACCGTGAGCGGCTCCTCCAGAGCGTGGCCGTCGACCGTGAGGCGCACCCGGTAGCTGCCGGGGAGCGCAAGCGGTCCGAGCGGCCCGCGCGGCGTCGCTTCCGGCACCGCCGAGATCGGGTAGCCGTGCGTGGTGGTGAGCGGCGGCGCATAACGCAGATCCCAGACCCAGCGATGCATGCCCGCCTGGGCCGGCAGCACCTGTGGCGGCTCGATCCAGTACTCCGGAATCAGCTCGCGTGCCAGCTCTTGCGCGCTCGGCTCGGGTGCGTCGTCGCTGCTGAAGCGCCGCACGACCTTGCCGCCGTCGTCGAGCACCTCGAGCACCACCGGGGAGCGCGCATCGCGCGGCAGGAAATACTCGATGATCGCGCCCGCGGGCGGATTGGCTGCGAGCGGCTCATCGGGCGGGATCGGGGTGTCGGTCCAGGTGCTGCGATGCGTGCGCCAGGCCGCGGCGGGGGCAAACAGCCGCGTCTCGCGCAGCGGCGCGGCCGCGAGCTGACGCAGCCGCGAGATGTCGTCGAGGATCCAGAACGAGCGTCCGTGGGTGGCGACGATCAGGTCGTCGTCGTGGATCAGGAGGTCGCGCATCGAGGTGTGCGGCAGGTTCAGCTGCAGCGAATCCCAATACCCGCCGTCGTCGTACGAGACCCACACCGCGCTCTCGGTCGCCGCGAACAGCAGGCCGCGGCGCGCGGGATCCTCGCGTACGGCATTCACCGGCGCATCCGCCGGCAGGCCCGCGGCGATCGACTGCCAGGTGAGGCCGCCGTCGCGCGTGCGGTAGAGGTAGGGATGCAGATCGTCGATGCGCATGCGGCTCACGGACACGTAGGCGCTCGCGGCGTCGAAGTGCGAGGCCTCGATCTGCGTCACCTTGCTCCAGGGGGTGAGCGCGGGCGGCGTGACGTTCGCCCAGTGCGCACCCGCGTCGCGCGTCACCCATACGAGGCCGTCGTCGGTCCCGGCCCAGAGCGTGTCGGCGCTCAGCGGCGAGAGTCCGAGCGCGTAGATGACCCCGCGCTGCTGCTCGGCGCCTTTGCGGTGCAGGGTACCGACGCTCGGGGGCAGCGCCGGCGCTTCGCGTGCGAGGTCCGGGCTCACCGCCCCCCAGGTCATGCCCCCGTCGCGCGTGGCGTACAGCCGGTTGGCTGCGTAGTAGAGCAGATGCGGATCGAGCGGCGAGAACAGCAGCGGCTCGGTACGGTCGACCCGTACGCCCGGCTCCCGCAGCGGGAGCGGCGTCACGTTCTGCACCTGCCCCGTCGACCAGTGGTACTTCGAGACTTCGTTGCGCCCGGCGCCGTAGATCACGTCAGGATTGAGCGGATCGGGAGCGACGTAGCCGTATTCGATCGCTCCGACCGGGTGCCATTCGCGCTCGGTGATCTCGCCGTCGTTGCCGCGCGTGGCGATGCACACCGAGCCGCTCTCCTGCTGCCCGGAGCACACCCGGTAGGGGAAGGTGGGCGTCGCGCTCACGTGGTAGAGCTGCGCCGTCGGCTGGTTGAGCCAGCTGCTCCAGGTCTCGCCGCCGTTCACGGTGACGACAGCGCCCTGGTCGCTCACCAGAGCGATGATGCGCGAGTCGTCCGGGCTGATCCACAGGTTCTGGTAGTCGTCGCCGCCGGGTGCACCGCGCAAGGGCCGCCAGCTGCGGCCGCCGTCGCTCGATTTCATGGTCACGATGCCGGTGCTGTAGAGGACGTCCGGGTTGCGGGGATCGACGCGGATGACCGGCAGATCGCCGCCGCCGATGCGCAGCGCCGGCCGCGGGTCGGACGTGATCCGGGTCCAGCTCTCGCCGGCATCATCGGAGCGGAACACCCCGAGCCCGGCCGCCGAGGAATACTCGCCGGGCTCGGTGGTGCCGACTGCGGCGTAGATGCGGTTCGGCTCGCTCGGCGCGATCGCGATATTGACCTGCCCGAGGTCGGTCGGCAGCCCGGCGCTCAGGCGCTTCCAGGTGCTACCGCCGTCGCTCGACTTGAACAACCCGCCGCCAGTGCCGTCGAACTCGTTCTTGTCCTCCCAGGGACCGAGGCGCGACTGCCAGAGCCCCGCGTAGACCACCTCCGGGTGCAGCGGATCGATCGCGACCGCGGAGCCACCTGTGTCGGGATCCTGGTAGAGAACGCGCTGCCAGGTGGTGCCACCGTCGGTCGAGCGATAGATGCCGCGCTCGGGATTCGGGCCGTAGGGGTGTCCGAGCACCGCGGCGAACAGGCGGTTCGGGTCGCGCGGATCGACCGCGAGCTCCGGAATCTGCTGCCCGTCGGCGAGTCCGCCCTTTGTCCAGGTGCTGCCGCCGTCGGCGGAGCGGTAGATCCCGTCGCCGACCGACAGATCCGGGCGGTGCAGCCCCTCGCCGCTCGCCACGTACACCACGTTGGGATTGGACGGCGCGATCGCAATCGCGCCGATCGATTGCGTCGGCGCGGCGTCGAAAATCGGCTGCCAGCTGCGGCCCGCATCGCCGGTCTTCCACACGCCGCCGTCGACCGCGCCCACGTAGAAGACGTTCGGCTCGGAGCGCACCCCGGCGACCGCGCGGGTGCGCCCGCCGCGCATCGGTCCGATCAGCCGCCACTCGAGGTCGGCATAGGCGCCGGGCGGCTGATGCTGGCACAGGCCGGGGCGCGGGACCAGGGCGAAGACCGCCGGGGCCAACACACTCTTCAACGACAAGATCTTTCGGCGCACCTCGGCCACTCCTGTCAAGCGCTCACCGGACGCGGCTCAGTGTTCCTGATCGATGTCGGGGCCGATGTCTTCCTCCGGCGGGACCACTTCCCTCTCGCTGGACTGCTTTGCGCCGCGCGCCGGAGGTTGAGGCTCGCTCGTCCTCTTGTCGTAGTAGTTGCTGCGCCAGTTCTCCCGGGCCTTGCGTTGCGTCTCCTCGAGCGAGGGCGGATGTGCTGGCTGCTCGCCGGGTGACAGCGAATCCTCGAGCCGGAAATACTTGATCGCCGGCGATTCATTCACGGCGGGAAGCTCCGGATTGAGCTCACGGATCCGCGCCACTTCCGGATGACAATCCAGCACGAACGCCATCATCGCGGTCGCGTCGCGGTTGGCATAGAAATCGACCATGCGCGAGTTGAATTCCGTTGCGCGGATCGCCGGGATGCTGATGGCGTCGATCCCCTCCATCATCAGCATGCCGTTCATCATGAAGCGCGAGGTGGGCTTGTTTCCGTCGAAGAAGAACTGCTGCAGTGACCCGAACAGAAAGAACGCCATGGCGCGCTCGAACGGATTCGTCACCTCTTGCTCCAACGCGCACAGGCCGCTCGCGAACACCTCGTTCAGTCTCACTGCGCCTGGCTCCGTGGCCAGCGGCGTAAACCGGCCGCGCTCACCCAACGCGACGTCGGGCGTGTAGCGGGTCTCGAGCCCCTCACCGCGAAAGTGACCCCATTCGAGCGCCTCGTTGCGCGACACCCGCGAGTGCAGGGATCGTTGAGGTATTTCGAGCTGTCGGCGAGATTCAGGATCTGCTCCTGATCGGAGAGCTTCCTGCCGCCCACAGTCACGCCCTCGAGGAGCGTTTTCACTTCGGCGAAAGTGAACGGGTTGCCCTCGAGCACGCCGGCGTCCCAAACGTACTCGGGAAGCATCCGGGAGAAGCGGAACACTGCCCGTTCGAGCGAGGCGCGGGGAAGCTGCCGCGGAATGGCATCGCGGTCCCACCGAAAGCCCACCGTGTCAAAAGGAGCCATAAGCAAATTGTATCGCGCTTACCGATACTGCCTGTAGGACTTCTCCTCCACGATGCGCGAGCCGAGTGCGGCGTTGATGCGTTTCTTGATCGCGGCGCGCTCGTCGTTGGATACGTAGACGGCGCGCGCCAGCTCGATGAACTCGCGGTCGAAGGTCTGCTTCGCTTCCTTCTCGCGGATGCGATCCTCGATGTCCCACAGCCGCTCGTTCACCTGCTCGAGCGCGCGCTCCTCCTGCGCGAGCGGCGCTGCGGCGCAGCCGCTCGCGCTCCAGGTGGCCTCGAGCAGCGACAGCTCCAGCTTCACGTTCGCGAGCTTGCCGGCATCGAGCAGCCGTGCCGCCTTGATCCGCAGGATGGTGATCTTGTCGAGCAGCTCGCCGGGCGAGACCGGTACCAGGAGATCCTTCATGCGCGCGATCCTAGCAACTCGTCGATCTTCGCGGTGACCTCGTCGACCTGAACGAGGTCCATGACGCCGGCTTCCTCGATCTTGTGTCCCCAGGCGAGCTCCTGCGGCTCGCAGCCGCGGAAGGCACGCGCCGCGCGCGGGTAGGCATCGACGCACCAGTGGCGCGACAGGTACGGCCCGCTGCGTGCCGGGTTGGTCGCCGCATACAGACCGACGACCGGCGTGCCCACCATGGTCGCCATGTGCACCGGACCGGAGTCCGGACTCACCAGCGCCGTGGCGCGCGCGAGCAGCGCGAGCAGCTCCGGCAGCGTGTCCTGGCCGATCTGATCGACGAGCGGCGTGCCGGCGGCACGCTGGATCGCCGCGCCCGCTTCCCGCTCGAGCGTACCCGGCCCGCCGGTGAGGATCACGCGCATGCCGTGGCGCCGCACGGCGTGCTCGGCGAGCGCCGCGTAGCGCGCGGCGCTCCAGTTGCGCGCCGGATGGCTCGAGCACGGACTGATGACGAGCGTCGGCCGGGAGTCGGGGATCAGCCGCTCGGCGTAGGCGCGTGCGGCGGCAGCGAGCGGCACGTCCCAGCGCAGCAGCCGCTCGCGGATGCCGAGCGCGGCGGGAAAGCCGAAGAAACTGTCGAGCACGTGCTCGCGCGACTGCGGGGCGATGCGTGCGTTGGTGAACAGCCACTGCAGCTCGCGCGCGCGCGCGCGATCGAAGCCGAGCTTGATGGGCGCCGGGACGTGCCGTGCAAGCAGACTCGCGCGCAGCGCCAGCTGCATGTGCAGCAGCACGTCGAAGCGGCGGCCGCGCAGCCGCTCGCGCAGCGCGCGAGCGGCGGCGAGACCTGTCCGTTTGTCGACGGTGATAAACTCGACACCGTCGATGAGGCTCATGAGGCGTGCTTCGGTGCCGCCGATGATCCAGGTCAGCTGCGTCGCTGGCCACGCTTGCTGTAGGGTGCGTACGATCGGCACGGCGTGACAGGTGTCACCGATCGCCGAGAGCCTGAGAATGCAGACACTGCGCGGCGGTTCGGCGAGAGGCAGCATGATGGAGTCAGGGCTGTGAATGGGCGCTGGGCGCTCGGCGCCGAGGTGAAACGCGTCGCCTACCGGGGCGGTGCCATGCTATATGACGCCTCCCGCGTCAGCAATTTGACTGCCGAGTGGTTTACGCCCGGGTACTGGCAGGCGCGCGGGGAGCTCGAGGGCAGCGCGCGCGGCCGCGGCGCGGTCCACTACCTCCAGCATGCCGGCGAGCGTTACGTGCTGCGCCACTACCGGCGCGGCGGCCTGATGGCCCATGTCACCCGCGACCGTTTCGCGTGGGGCGGGGCGGAGAGCACGCGCTCCTTCGTCGAATGGCAGCTCACCTACCATCTGCACCGCGCGGGGCTCCCGGTGCCGACGCCGATCGCGGCACGCTACCGGCGCGCTGGCCTGCTCTACAGCGCCGATCTCATCACCGAACGCCTCGCGGTGGTCGGGTCGCTGAGTGAGTGCCTGCACACCGGCGCGCTGTCGGTGGTCACCTGGATATCGATCGGGCGGTGCATCAGGAGGTTTCACGATCTGGGCGTGTGTCATGCGGACCTCAACGCCCACAACATCCTGCTGAGCGAGGAGGCGGTGTACCTCGTCGACTTCGACCGCTGCCGGCTGCGCGGCGCGGGGATGTGGCGCGACGCCAACCTCGTGCGGCTGCGCCGCTCGCTCGAGAAGGTGACCTGGGGCCTGCCGCCCGAGCGTTTCGGGGAGGCCGACTGGCACGGTCTGCTCGACGGCTACCGCCAGTCATCGGGCAGCCAGGAGCTGCAGCCGGCCTGAGCCCGGGGACTTCCCGCTTGCGATTCCTCTACCTGCTCGCCGTCTACCTGACCGCCCCGATCGTCTCCGTCATGCTGCTGTGGCGCGGGCTGCGCGATCGCAGCTACTGGAGCCATTTCGCCGAGCGCTTCGGCTTCGGTCCCCGGGCCACTCCGGGAGGGCTGTGGGTGCACGCCGTGTCGGTCGGGGAGGTGCAGGCCTGCGCCGGACTGGTGGGCGCGCTCAAGCGGCGCTACCCCGAGCTGCCGGTCACGATCACGACCTTCACGCCGACCGGCGCCGCCCGGGCGCGCGCGCTCGTCGGCGAGCTTGCCGGGATCCGCTACGTACCCTACGACCTGCCGGGCGCGGTGCGGCGCTTCTTCCGGCGTGTGCAGCCACAGCTCGCGGTCATCTTCGAGACCGAGCTGTGGCCGAATCTCTACCGCGAATGCGGCCGGCGGCGCATTCCGCTGGTGCTGGCGAGTGCGCGCGTGTCGGCGCGCTCGCTCGGCCGCTACCGGCGGCTCGGCACGCTGTTTCGCGATGCGCTGGCGCAGGCCTCGGTGGTGGCCGCACAGGGGGCGGCCGATGCCGAGCGCTTCCGCGCCCTCGGGGCCGGCGCCGACAGCACCCACGTCACCGGGAACGTCAAGTTCGATTTCGAGCTGCCGCCGGATATCGCCGAGCGCGGCGAGCGGCTGCGGATCCAGTACGCTTCCGGCGGACGGCCGGTGTGGGTGGCCGGGAGCACCCACGGCGGGGGCGAGGAGGCGGCCGTGCTCGCGGCGCAGCGGCGGGTGTGCGCTACGCACCCGGCGGCGCTGCTGGTGCTCGCGCCGCGACATCCGGCGCGCTTCTCCGAGGTGGCGCAGGAGCTCGAGCGCGCCGGGGTCAATTTCGCCCGCCGCTCGCAGCCCTGGCCAGCGCACCCGGAGCACGAGCCCGGCGTGCTGCTGCTCGACTCGCTCGGGGAGCTGCTCGACTTCTACGCCGCCGCCGACGTCGCTTTCGTCGGCGGGAGCCTGGTCCGGGTCGGCGGACACAACCTGCTCGAGCCCGCAGCGCTCGGCGTGCCGATCCTCACCGGTCCGCACAACTTCAACGCCGAGGAGGTGGCGCGGCTGCTGATCGCGCGGGGCGCGGCGGCGGTGGTGCACGATGCCGCGGAGCTCGCCGAGGGGGTGAGCGCGCTGCTCGCCGACCCGGCCGCCCGCGAGCGCATCGGCGCACTGGCGCGCGCCTCGGTCGAGGTCAATCGCGGCGCCCTGGCGAAACTGCTGGCGCTGATCGAGCCGTTGCTCGGCACGCCGCGCGGGGTTCCCTAGGGGCTGCGCCCTCCCGGGGGCTTGCCCGAGGGCGGCGGCGCGGCCGGTGGCGTGCCCGGCGGCGGGAGCGGCGTCTCGGGCGGGATGACCGGCGCGAGCGTTTCGGGAGTCGCGACCCGCGGGGAGGTCGGCGCCGGGACGGTGAGCCAGCCGTTGACGTCGGCGAGCTCGGCCCGGTCGAGGTTGCCGGCCGCGAGCCGCAGCTGCAGCACGCTCACGATGTAGTCGTAACGACTGCCCGAGTAGTCGGTCTGCGCCTGCACCAGTGTCTTGCGCGCGTTGAGCACGTCGACCGCGGTACGCGTGCCGACCTCGTAGCCCGCCTCGGTCGCCTTGAGGGCGGTCTCGCTCGAGGCGAGTGCCTGGCGCAGGGCCTGGACCCGCGCGATGCCCGCGATGACCCCGAGATAGGCGTCGCGTGCGGCACGCTCGGTGGCGCGCGAGCTCTGCACCACTCCTTCCTTGGCCGCGATCCACAGGTACTCGGCCTGGCGGACCTTGGACTGCGTGAGGCCGCCGGCGAAGATCGGCACGGTGAGCTGCAGGCCGATCTGGCGGTCGTTGAAATAGGTGTCGTAGGAAAAGGGCTGGCCGGCGAAGTTCTCGTCGAGAGACTGGTTCTGGTAGGAACGCCCCGCCAGCACGTCGAGGCTCGGCAGGTGCCCGCCCATCGCTCCGCGCACGTTGTCGCGGGCGATATCGGCCGCCAGGCGGCTCGAGATCAGCGACAGGTTCTGCTCGAGGGAGATGTTCACCCAGCGGGTCTCGTCGGCCGGTTGCGGGCTCCTGAGCGGCATGTCGGCCCCGGGTTTGGAGAGCGCATCGTACTTCTGGCCGGTGATCTCCCCGAGCTGATCCTCCGACGTCGCGAGCGTGCGCTTGGCGGCGATCACCGCCGCCGCCGCCGTGTCGCGCGCGGCCCGGGCTTCCTGCACGTCGGTGATCGCGATGAGTCCCACCTCGAAGCGCTTGTCGGCCTGATCGAGCTGACGCTGGATCGCCTCGAGCGAGGCCTGGTTGGCCTCGAGCCCATCCTCGGCCGCCAGCACGTTGAAGTAGGCCTGTGCAACCCGCAGGATCAGCTGCTGCTCCGCGGCCTGATAGGTGGCCTCCGCCTGGGCGACCTCCTTGCCGGCCGCCTTGAGCGCCATCCAGTTCGACCAGGAGAACACGTTCTGCCTGAGCGTGAGCCCCCACGTTCTGGTCGTGGTGTCCACGACCGCGGGGGCGGGTTCGATCACCAACGTGTTGTTCGGGCCGGTCAGGAACAGGGGCTGCGTGCCGGTGTTGTGGTCGCGGGTCACGCCGGCGCTGCCGTTCAATTGCGGCAGCAGCGCCGACCACGCCTGCGGGCGCGCTTCGCGCGCCGCCAGGCGATTGGCATCCGCCTGGCGGATCACGGGATCGGCGTGCAGCGCGTCCTGGAACACGCCGGCCAGATCCCTGGCTGGCGCGCTTCCCGAGCAGGCGAGCAGCACGGCGAGGAGGGCTGCGGCACGGTTCATGGATTCGTTCCCCGGTACGGATCAGAAAGCAAAGCGCGGCGGCCGCGGCGCGTTGATGAGCGGATCGATCACGGTCTCGAACAGGCTCGCCGTCGCCCACGCCCCCTCACTCATCCGGCGCACGAGCCGCGCTTCCATGACCGGCGGCTCGCCGACCACGACGAACAGTCGCCCGCCGACTTCCAGCTGGCGCTCGAAGCGCGGGTCGTAGACGGGAAGCGAGCCGGTCACTGCGATGGCGTGGTAGCGCGTACCGCTGTCGGCGTTGAAGGCATCGGCGTTCACCACCTCGACGTCGCCCATGCCGGTGGCGGCGAGGTTGCGCCCGGCAAGGGCCGCGAGCTCGGCGAAGATCTCGAGCGTGCGCACCCGGGCGCCCGCCGCGCGCAGGCACGCGCTGATGAACCCCGAGCCCGTGCCGATCTCGAGCACGTGCTCGTGCGCCACCGGCTCGAGCGCCTGCAGCAGCCGGCCGGCGACGCTCGGACGCAGCATGTGCTGGGCGTGCGGCAGGGGCACTTCGGCGTCGGCGTAGGCGATGAAGCGCTGCTCCGGCGGCACGAAGGCCTCGCGCGGTACCCGGCGCAGCACGGCGAGCACACGGTCATCGAGCACGTCCCAGGCGCGCACCTGCTGCTCGATCATCTGTTCGCGGACATCGGACACCGCCACGGTGGTGCTCCCTGATCTGACGCTGATTACTTAACGTGAGAGGGCGCAGAAGTTACGGGTTTTACCCCGGGCTGCCAAGCGGGTATGCGACGAGATATGGTGAAATACCGACGGGGCGAGCGCCGCCCGCGATATGCTTGGGGTCCGCAATCCATCGGCACGAGAAGTCGAACCACAGTGCCTTAGGACCCAAGCGGCTCATCCAGCCGGAAGGCTCGAGAAGAATTAGAAGGCTCGAGAAGAATTCAGATGTCGATCGTCGGGCTGTTGTGCCTCCTGTTCGCGCTCATCGCCGCCCTGGTCCTGGTGCTCTACGGGCTGCAGCGCCGCGAGCTGCTCACCATCGGACGACTGTCGCAGCAGCTGCAGCGCATCGCCATCGGCGGGCGGCTGCCCGCGCGGCTCGAGCTGGCGAGCGACAAGGCCGAAGTGGCCGCGCTGATCACGGCCGTCAATCACCTGCTGACGCGCGCCGGCCCGACGAGCGAGCGCGACGCCGCGCTCGCCCCGAAGCTGTTCGCCGAGCTCGGCGAGCGCATCCACGAGGCGGTACTGGTGCATCGCGACACGATCCTGTACGCGAACCGCCAGTTCGCGAATCTGGTCGGCGTCGATCGCGTCGAGCTGATCGGCCGACGGCTCGGCGACCTGGTGCCGCCCGAGTACTCGGAGCTGGTGACCGAGAACATCCGCCGTCGCCTCGCCGGGGAGCCTGCAGCGGAGCGCTACGAGATCGACATGGTGGGCCTGCAGGGTCAGGTGAGCCGCCTCGAGATCGCCTCGAGCGTGGTGGAATACGACAAGGGCAGTGCGCTGCTCGTCACCGGCGTCGAGATCATCCCGACGCAGACCACGCCTGCGCTGCGCGTGGCGGGGGAGGGCGCCGCGGCTGCCCAGCAGCGCACGCTCGATGCGCTCGCCGAAGCGATCATCGCCATCGACGACAAGGGCCACATCACCTACATGAACCGCGCCGCCGAGCAGCTCACCGGCAGCGATGCACTGCAGGCCTCCGGCAAGTCGCTGGAGGAGATCGTGAGTCTGGTCGATGAGACCGATCGCCGCCTGCTCACCGATCCGGTTCACCAGGCGCTGGTGAGCGGCGCGCCGGTGACGCTCAGCCGGCGCACGCTGCTGCTCGCGCGCGCCAACGGCAGCGAGCACCTGATCGAGCTGTCGGTGTCGCCGATCCGCAACGAGGCGCGCGAAGTGGTCGGCGCGGCGCTGCTGCTGCACGACGTGACCGAGCTGCGCGGGCTGGCGCGCCAGATGTCCTACCAGGCGACCCACGATGCGCTCACCGGGCTGGTGAACCGCCGCGAGTTCGAGCGGCGGCTCGAGGAGGCCATCGAGAGCGGCCACCGCGGCGACGGGCAGCACGTGCTGTGTTACCTCGACCTGGACCGCTTCAAGCTGGTCAACGACACCAGCGGCCACCTGGCCGGTGACAGCATGCTGCGCGAGGTCGCGAAGCTGCTGCGCGACGCGGTGCGCGACAGCGACACGGTGGCACGGCTCGGCGGCGACGAGTTCGGCACGCTGCTGGTCGGCTGTCCGCTGGAGAAGGCGCGGCAGATCGCCGACGACCTGTGCCGCTCGGTGGGCGACTACCGCTTCGTATGGAAGGATCGGATATTCAACATCGGCGTTTCGGTGGGACTGGTGGAGATCTCGCGCGAGAGCGGTAATCTCGAGGAGCTGCTGGCGGCCGCCGACACCGCCTGCTACGTCGCCAAGAAGCAGGGTAGCGGCCGGGTGGCGGTGTATTCGGCACGCGACGAGGCCCTCGCCCGCCACAGCGGCGAGATTCAGTGGCTGCACCGTCTGCAGATCGCGCTCAAGGAGAATCGCTTTCACCTCTATCATCAGGTGATCGTATCGGCGCACGGCGACGAGGGCGGACCGGCGATGGAGGTGCTGGTGCGGCTGCAGGACGAGGCCGGCAACGAGCTGGCGCCCGCGGACTTCATGCGCGCCGCCGAGCGCTACCGCCTCATGGGCATGGTCGACCGCTGGGTCGTGCAGACCACGCTCGCGGCGCTCGGGCGGGGCGCGATCCCCCTGCAGCCCAACCGCAGCGTAGGGATCAACGTCTCGGGTCAGACGCTCGCCGACGTACAGTTCCTGGAGTTCGTGGTCGAGTGCCTGGACAGCACCGGTGTCACGCCCGCGCAGGTGTGCTTCGAGATCACCGAGAGCGCCGTGGTCGCCAATCTCGATCACGCGCGCCGTTTCATCGGCGTACTGCACGGCATGGGATGCCAGTTCGCACTCGACAATTTCGGCTCCGGCGTCGGCTCGTTCTCCAATCTGAAGAACCTGCCGCTCGACTACCTCAAGATCGACGGCTCGTTCACGCGCAACCTGGCGCGCGACAACGTCAATCAGGCGATGGTGACCGCGATGATCAAGCTGGCGCGCTCGCTCAACTTCAAGATCATCGCCGAGCAGGTCGAGGACACGGCCGCGATCGATGCGGCGCGCAAGATCGGCGTGGATTATCTGCAGGGGTTCGCGATCGGGCGGCCGCTGCCGCTGTCGCTGGCCGCGTAGCTCAGGTTCCCGAAGGCTCGAACTTGAGCGCGACGCCGTTCATGCAGTAGCGCTCGCCGGTCGGCTCGGGGCCGTCGGGGAACACGTGGCCGAGATGCCCGCCGCAGCGCGCGCAGTGCACTTCGGTACGGCGCGCGAACAGCGAGCGGTCCTCGCGGGTCGCGACCGCCCCGGCCATCGGCTGGAAGAAGCTCGGCCAGCCCGTGCCGCTCTCGAACTTGGCGTCGGCGGCAAACAGCGGCGCCCCGCAACCGGCGCAGCGGAAAGTGCCGGCGCGATGCTCGTCGTTGAGAGGACTGCTGCCCGCCCGCTCGGTGCCGTGCTCGCGCAGCACCCGGTAGGCGTCCGGCGTCAGCTCGCGCCGCCACTCCTCCGGCGACTTCTCGACCGGAAACATATCCCCGGGGGTCATAGCAGCGGCACCAGCAGCAGCGCCACGATGTTGATGATCTTGATCAGCGGGTTGATGGCCGGCCCTGCGGTGTCCTTGTAGGGATCGCCGACGGTGTCGCCGGTGACCGCGGCCTTGTGTGCATCCGAGCCCTTGCCGCCGAAGGCGCCTTCCTCGATGTGCTTCTTGGCATTGTCCCAGGCGCCGCCGCCGGTGGTCATGGAGATCGCGACGAACAGTCCCGTCACGATGGTACCGATCAGCAGACCGCCGAGCGCACGCACCCCGGCCCCGCGGCCCATCAGCGCGTTCATCACCACCACCAGCACGATCGGCACCAGTATCGGCAGCAGCGACGGCACGATCATCTCGCGGATGGCGGCCTTGGTGAGCAGGTCGACCGCGCGCGAATAATCGGGCTTCTCGGTGCCTGCCATGATGCCCTTGATCTCGCGGAACTGGCGGCGCACCTCGTTCACGACCGATCCGGCGGCGCGGCCGACGGCCTCCATGGCCATGGCGGCGAACAGGTACGGCACCAGCCCGCCGATGAACAGCCCGATGATCACGGCGGGATCCGACAGCGAGAAAATGGCGGTCTTGCCGGCGGCCTCGAGGTTATGGGTGTAGTCGGCGAACAGCACCAGCGCGGCGAGGCCCGCCGAGCCGATCGCGTAGCCTTTGGTGACCGCCTTGGTGGTGTTGCCGACCGCGTCCAGGGGGTCGGTGATGGCGCGTACCTCCCGTGGCAGGCCCGCCATCTCGGCGATGCCGCCGGCGTTGTCGGTGATCGGTCCGTAGGCATCGAGCGCCACGATCATGCCGGTCATCGACAGCATCGCGGTCGCTGCGATCGCGATGCCGTACAGTCCGCTCAGCGCAGAGGCGCCCCAGATGGCGAAGCACACCGCGATCACCGGCAGCGCGGTCGCCTTCATCGACACCCCGAGGCCGGCGATGATGTTGGTGGCGTGGCCGGTCTGGGAGGCGGCGGCGAGCTGGCGCACCGGGTTGTACTCGGTGGCGGTGTAGTACTCCGTGATCATCATCATGGCGGCGGTGAGCCCCAAGCCGATGAGCGTACAGCCGTAGAGCGCGGCCGAGTCGCCCGGCATGATGCTGTGCGTGATGAAGTAGAACGCCACCGCTGATACCAGCCCCGCGACGATCACGCCCTTGTAGAGGGCGTTCATGATCTTGCCACCCTCGCGCGTGCTCACGAAGAAGGTGCCGATGATGGAGGCGACGATGGAGGCGGCGCCGAGTGCCAGCGGATAGATGACCGCGGCGAGCGCGGCGTCGGGCCCGCGGCTGGCAAACAGCAGCCCGCCGAGCAGCATGGTGGCGACGATGGTCACGGCATAGGTCTCGAACAGGTCCGCCGCCATGCCGGCGCAGTCGCCCACGTTGTCGCCGACGTTGTCGGCGATCACCGCCGGGTTGCGCGGGTCGTCTTCGGGAATGCCGGCCTCGAGCTTGCCGACCAGGTCCGCGCCGACGTCGGCGCCCTTGGTGAAGATGCCGCCACCGAGGCGCGCGAAGATCGAGATGAGCGAGCCCCCGAACGCGAGTCCCACCAGGGCGTGCAACGCGCCCTCGGCGCTGATCGAGGTGAACTGGCGCAGCAGCGTGTAGTAGCCGGCGACGCCGATGAGTCCCAGGCCGACCACCAGCATGCCGGTGATGGCCCCGCCGCGAAACGCCACGGTGAGGGCGGCGTTCAGGCCGCGGGTTGCCGCCTGCGCGGTACGCACGTTGGCGCGCACCGAGATATTCATGCCGATATAGCCGGTCAGCCCCGAGAGCAGCGCACCCACCGCGAACCCGCCGGCGGTCGGCCAGCCGAGCGGTGAGAAGCCGATGATGAAGAACAGCACGAGCCCGACGACGAGGATGGTGCTGTACTGGCGGTTGAGGTACGCCTTGGCGCCGGCCTGAATCGCGGCGGCGATCTCCTGCATCCGCGCCGTGCCCGCCGGCAGGCGCAGGATTGCGGCCATGGAGAACACGCCGTACAGCACGGCGAGCACCCCGGCCGCCATGGCGGCCCACAGCCACACGCTGGCATCCATCGAGAGACCTCCCCCAAAAAAGGCCGCGAACTATAGCACGGCGGCGCCTCGGCGGAGGGTGGCGGGGCGTCAGCTCAGACCTTGAACGCGGCGGCGAGCTTGCGTCGCACGGCCACCCCGCGGATCCGGGCATAGTCGGGCAGTCCCGCGCGGTACGGCGGATAGGCCTCGCCCGCCACCAGGGGCTCGAGGTAGCTGCGGCAGGCGGCGGTAATGCCGAAGCCGTCCTTGCGGATGTACGCGGGCGGAAGCTTCTTCTCCTTGTTGGCGACCTCGGCGAGCGGCACATGCCCGATGGTCCAGCGGTAGGGGCGCGAGGACCGGCGCACGATGACCGGCATCACCGCGCTCACTCCCTGTACGGCGAACTGCACCGCAGCGCGGCCGACGGCGTAGGCCTGCTCGACGTCGACGCGCGAGGCGATGTGCCGCGCGGAGCGCTGCAGGTAGTCTGCGACCGCCCAGTGATACTTGAAGCCGTGCGCTTCGCGCACCATGTTGGCGACCACCGGGGCGACGCCCCCGAGCTGGGTGTGTCCGAAGGCGTCGCGCGTGCCGGCGTCGGCGAGAAACCTGCCGTCGGCATAGGCGGCCCCCTCGGAAACCACGATGACGCAGTAGCCGAAGTCGGTGACGCACTGCTTGACGCGCTCGAGGAAGGCGCGGCCGTCGAACGGTACCTCGGGAAACAGGATGATGTGCGGCGGCTCGCTCTCTCCCCGGCCCGCGAGTCCGGCTGCCGCCGCGATCCAGCCCGCGTGGCGTCCCATCACCTCGAACACGAACACCTTGGTCGAGGTGCGCGCCATGGAGGCGACGTCGAGCGCCGCCTCGCGCGTCGAGACCGCGACGTACTTGGCGACCGAACCGAAGCCCGGGCAGCAGTCGGTGTGCGGCAGATCGTTGTCGACCGTCTTGGGTACGCCCACGCAGGTGACCGGGTAGCCGAGCGCCGCGCCGATCTGCGACACCTTGAGGGCGGTGTCCATCGAGTCGTTGCCGCCGTTGTAGAAGAAGTAGCCGATGTCGTGCGCGCGGAATACCTCGATCAGCCGCTCGTACTCGGCGCGGTTGTGCTCGATATCCTTCAGCTTGTAGCGCGCCGAGCCGAAGGCGCCGGCCGGGGTGTGCCGCAGTGCGCGGATCGTAGCAGGGCTCTCGCGGCCGACGTCGATGAGATCCTCGGTGAGCGCGCCGACGATGCCATCACGCCCGGCGTACAGTGCGCCGATGTGCCGCGAGCGCCGCGCGGTCTCGATGACGCCGCAGGCCGAGGCATTGATGACCGCCGATACGCCGCCCGACTGGGCGTAGAGCGCGTTGCGGCGGGCGGATTTCTTCATGACGTTGGCGCCGTGGACGCTGCCGGTCGGACCACACAAGGATAGCGCGTTTGACCTGTGCCGGGGCGGTCGGTAACGTGATTCACCGTGCTACACATGCGCATCGTGCTGTTGGGGGCGCCCGGCTCGGGCAAGGGTACGCAATCGCAGCGCCTGGTCGAGCGGGCCGGGATTCCGCAGATCTCGACCGGAGACCTGCTGCGCGCCGCGGTGGCGCGCGGCAGCGCCCTCGGACTCGCCGCCAGGGCGGCCATGGACGGCGGCCGGCTGGTCGAGGATTCGCTGGTGCTCGGCATGATCCGCGAGCGTCTCGGTGAGAGCGACACGCGCTCGGGTTTCATTCTCGACGGATTTCCGCGCAACCTCGCGCAGGCGCGCGCCCTCGACGAGCTGCTCGCGCAGCTGCGCCAGCCGCTCGATGCGGTGGTGCAGCTCGAGGTGGACTACCGGGAGCTGGCGCGGCGCATTTCCGGACGGCGCAGCTGCGCCGACTGCGGGCGCGTGTTCAACCTGCTCACCTCGCCTCCGCTCGGAGCCGCGCGGGTGTGCCCGAAGACCGGCGCGCCCCATCGGCTCATGCAGCGCCCGGACGACAACGAGGCGACGGTGAACGAGCGGCTGCGGGTGTACGAGGAGCAGACCCGTCCGCTGATCGACTTTTACCGGGCGCGCGGACTGCTGCGTGTGATCGACGCTCGCGGCGACGTCGACGAGGTGACGCGGCGCCTGGTGCAGGCGCTGCCGGCGCCGGCGGCGCTGCCGCCCGTGCGTGCCCGCAAGACGGGCCCGACCCGTGCCCGGTCGAGGTCGGCGCGGGCCGCCGGCAAGGGCGTGCGCAAGAAGGCCGCGCGCAAGAGCGCCCCGCGGCGGCGCGCGAGCACCTCGGCACGCAGGGCAAAAGCACCGCGGCGTACGCGCGCGGGCCGCCGCAATCCGCGACGCGGCCGGCGCTGATTACTGATTACAACGCCGCGAGCAACCGCTCACCGAGCACCGCGCGGCGCCAGCCGCGCAGCACCGTCCCGTCGCGCCGTCCGTCGGCGAGCTGCTCGAGGTCGCGGCGGGTCGCCAGCACCTCCGGAACCAGCCTGAGCTCCGCGGCAACCGCCTGGCTGATCGCGGCGAGCTTGCGGATGAGTGCGCTCCTCACCGGGTCGGCGGACGGACGGGCGGGGACGGGAGGGGCGGGATCCGGAACCGACGCCCCCGCGAGCAGCGCGAGCAGCTCGCCGCCGCGGTGCTTCACGAGTCCCGCCGGCAACGCGGCGATCGCCGCCAGCTCGGCCGCCGAGCGCGGTACCCGCAGGACAATCTCGCGCAGCGCCGCATCGTCGAGGATCCAGCCCCGCGGCCGGTCGTGCTCGACCGCCTGCCGCTCGCGCCAGGCGGCGAGTGTGCGCGCCAGGCGCTCCCGCCCGGGATCGAGGCCGCGCAGCCCGCGCACGCGGCGCCAGGCCTCTTCCGGATCGGTGCTGAAGCTGCGCTCGTCGGCGAGTCCGGCGAGCTCTTCGGCGAGCCAGTCGAGACGGCCGAGGCGCTCGAGCTGCGCCTCGAGCTGCTCGGCGATCGGCAGCAGGTAGCGAACGTCGTCGAGGGCGTACTCGAGCTGCTCCGCCGACAGCGGCCGGCGCGTCCAGTCGGTGCGCGTGTGCGACTTCGGCAGCTCGCGCTGCAGCAGCCGGCGCGCGAGCTCCGCATAGCCGACCTGGGCCGGGAGTCCGGTGAGCCTTGCCGCGACCTGCGTATCGAACACCGGGCGCGCGAGCCCCGCGACCGGGAACAATACCTCGAGATCCTGCCGCGAGGCGTGCATCACCTTGACGTTACCAGCCGAGACGAGCAGCGTCGCGAGCGGCGCGAGCTCGCTCAGGCAGAGCGGATCGACGCAGACGGCTTCATCGCGCGAGGCGAGCTGCACCAGGCACAGTTGCGCGCGGTAGGTGCGTTCGCGGAGGAACTCGGTATCCAGTCCGATGCGGGTCTCGGCGCCGAGACGCGTGCACAACTCTGCGAGAGCGGTCGCTGACGTGACGGTGTGGAGCAAACGCTGTCCGGTGATGATCTGTACAATCGGCCCGGCGCATTATGCGCAGGCGGCGCCGTTATCGAAAGCGATGGGCGATATCGTTCGACTGTTCACGCAGATTGCGCTGCTGCGACGTGGACCGCAGGACCTGCCGGCCTCGATGCTGCTGCTGGTGCTCACCGTGGGCGGCTACGTGTGCGTCAACCTCCTGCTCTGCAGCCTGCTGCCGCCGAACACCGGCTGGCTGGCGCAGCTCGCGCTCGACGTGCTGTTCACGCTCGTCTGGTACTTCGCGCTGCTGCGGCTCGCCGGCCGCGCCGAGCGCTTCCTGCAGACGACGACCGCGGTGTTCGGTTTCCAGGCGGTGCTCTCGCCGCCGCTGATCGCCGCGGCCTGGCTGTGGCGGCGCTACTGGCAGGATACGACCTGGCAGCTGCCGATCGCCGCCCTGGGGGTGGTGCTGCTCGTGTGGCTGATCGCGGCCAACAGCCGCGTGGTCAAGGCGGCGCTCGAGTGGCCGAGTGCCGCCAGCGTGGCGCTGGTCATCGCGCAGATTGCCGTCGGCCAGTGGCTGGTGCTGGCGCTGCTGCCCACGGCGAGCTGAGCCATGCGCGTTCACATCCTCGGCATCTGCGGCACCTTCATGGGCGGGGTCGCCGCGCTGGCACGCGCGGCCGGCTTCACCGTCACCGGTTCCGACCGGGACGTGTACCCGCCGATGAGCACCCAGCTCGAAGCGCTCGGTATTGAGCTGACAACTGGGTTCGAGGCGGCGCAGCTCGAGCCGGCTCCCGACGTGGTGGTGGTCGGCAACGTGATGACGCGCGGGCAGCCGGTGATCGAGGCGCTGCTCGAGAGCGGACTGCCGTACCTCTCGGGGCCGGAATGGCTGGCGCACGAGGTGCTGCGCGGTCGCCACGTGCTCGCGGTCGCCGGTACGCACGGCAAGACCACTACCGCGTCGATCCTGGCGTGGATCCTCGAGCACGCCCGTCTCGACCCCGGGTTCCTGATCGGCGGTGTACCGGAGAACTTCGGCACCAGCGCGCGGCTAGGCTCCGAGCCGTTCTTCGTCATCGAGGCCGACGAGTACGACACCGCCTTCTTCGACAAGCGCGCCAAGTTCGTGCACTACCACCCGCGCACCGTGATCCTCAACAACCTCGAATACGACCACGCCGACATCTATCCGGACGTCGCCGCGATCCAGCGCCAGTTCCACCACCTGGTGCGCACCGTCCCCGGCAGCGGCCGCATCGTGTGGAACGCGGTGGACGCGCGTCTCGCCGAGACGCTCGCCATGGGCTGCTGGACGCCGCTCGAGGGCTTTGCCCGCGCGGGCGGCCCGCAGGCGCGCTGGAGCGCGCGGGCACTGCCGGGGAGCGAGGATTTCTCGCGCTTCGAGGTGCTCGAGGCCGGGCGCGCGCAGGGCACGGTGCAGTGGGGCCTGATCGGCGCGCACAATGTCGACAATGCGCTCGCCGCCATCGCCGCGGCGCGGCACGCGGGCGTGGCCCCCGCGCAGGCGATCGCCGCGCTGCAGGGCTTTCGCGGCATCGCACGCCGCATGCAGTTGCGCGGCGAGGTGAACGGCATCCGCGTCTACGACGACTTCGCCCATCATCCGACGGCGATCGCCACCACGGTGGATGGGCTGCGCCGCCGGGCGGGAGCCGCCGCACGCATCGTGGCGGTGCTCGAGCCGCGCTCCCACACCATGCGCATGGGCGTGCACCGCCAGACACTCGGACCGGCTCTCGCCGGCGCGGACGAGGTGTGGCTCTACACCCCGCCCGATCTCGGCTGGGACGCGGCCGCGGTGCTCGAGGCCTTCGGCGCGCGCGGTCACGCGAGCGCCGACGTCGATACGCTGGCGCGCGAGCTCGCACTCTCGCTCCGCCCGGGCGATCACGTGCTCATCATGAGCAACGGGGGCTTCGGCGGACTGCACGGCAAGCTGCTCGCGGCGCTCGGGCGTCCGGGGGCTACCGCCTGATCCATCTTGCGGAGCGTCCCGTGCCGGTTGGCGCGATGACCCCGTTCGCCTTCAGCTGCCTGAGCACGTGGCGAACCATGTCACGGGATACGCCGACGCACGCCCGCGGTACCGCAGCGCCTTCGCAGGCAATGCCGTGAGTGAGCGGCTAAGCGGCGCTGCCGGGATGGGCCAGGGCGTCGAGCGCGCCGAGCACCTCGTCCATGCAGTTGCGAACCGGATGCGCGGCAAGACGCGCCTCGAGCGCGGCGCGCGCGGCACGGTCTGCGAGCAGCCCGAGCGCCGCGGTTTCGATGGTCCGGGGGCTGAGCGCCGCGCGCAGCGTGAGGCCGGCGTCCGTGCAGCGGCGAATGCGGTACTCCTGATCGCCCGCGATCGGCACCGCGACACTGGGCCGCTCGCAGGCGAGCACCTGCAGCAGCGTATCGCCGCCGTTGCAGACGACCAGGCGCGCAGCGCGGATCAGCTCGGCGAGCTGCGCGAGCGGCAGGAGCGCGGCGCGCCGCAGCGGCCCGGCTCCGCTCTCGCTGTATTCTGCCCGCGCGCCCACCAGCAGCGTCGGTGTGCCCTGTGCCGCGATGGCTGCGGCCGCCGCGGCGATGATCGCCGGGGCGTTCTCGGCGCCCGGATGGCCGCTGCCGCCTCCCGGAACGACCAGCACGTACTCGCGCGCCCGCAGCCCGAGGCGCTCCAGGCACTCGGCGGCGAGAGCGGCATCGGGTGGAGGCAGCAGTGCGTCCACGAAACGGATGCGCGGCCGCCCGAGAGCGCGCAGCTTCAGCCGCTCGAGCGGCCCGAGCGCCCCGGCGATGAATTGCGGGTAGGCGATCCAGTGCTCGTCGATCAGGCCCATCCAGCTCAGCCGGAAGCCCTTGGCCCGCTGGCGCCGCCGCGAGCTCACGAATACGATGCGCGCCCCCGCCTCGCGCGCCGCGCGCAGCTGCCGCGTGCGGCCGGCGTTGTCGAACAGCACCACGCCAGGGCGGAACTCGCGGATCAGGGCGCGCACCTCGCGCGGATGGAAGGTCGGGGAGGCGGGCAGCAGCGTCGTCGCGAACGGCGTGCTCGCCGCGTAGGGGGCGGCGCGGCTCAGCGCGAAATGCACCTCGCTCGAGGGGCGTATCCGCACCAGAGCCGCGGCGATCGCGAGACAGCGGGCGTACTCGCCCATGCCCCGGGGGCCAGACACCGGAAGGAACAGCAGCCGTGCGGCGGTATTCGGCATCGGGGCGGATGGTAGAGTACTGCAATCCGGCCGCCCGATGATGCCGCTACTCTTCTACGATCCCCTGTGTCCGCGCCCCTACAGCGCCGACAGCCTGCGGGCCGGGGGGCTCGCCGGGACCGAGGCGAGCACCGTGCGCATCGCCGAAGCGCTCGATGCGTGGGTGGCGCAGCACAATCGCGCGCACACCGAAGGGCGTTACATTCCTCCCGGAGCACTCGCGCAGGTGAATCACGTCGTGGTGCTGCGCGACCCGCGGGCGCTGAGCACCGCCGCCCGGCTCCATCCCGGTGCGCGCGTCACGCTGTGGGTGCACGACCGGATCGAGCCCGGCTCGTCGCGTGCGCGCTGGTTCGCCGCCGCCGCCGGCGAGCTGCGCCGCCTGCGTCCCGAGGTGGTGTGCGTGTCGGAATTCCAGCGCGCGCGCGTCGCGGCCACCCTGGCGCGTATCCCGGGATGCGCTTCGCTCGCGGTGCGCAGGATCTACAACCCGGTCGACGACCACATCGTGCCCGACGGCACGCCGGTCGACAGGGACAAGCTGGTGTTCTTCTCGTCGCCGAACAAGGGGCTGCGCTTCACATTGGATGCGTTTCGCGCGCTGCGCCGCCGCCTCACCGGGCTGCGGCTGTGCGTCGGCAATCCGGGCTACAAGACCCTCGACTGCCGTGGGCTCCCCGGAGTCGAATCTCTGGGGTCACTGCCGCACTCCCGGGTGCTCGCCGAGGTGCGCACGGCGCTCGCCACCTTCAACGCCAATTTCGTCATTCCGGAGACCTTCGGACTGGTGTTCGCCGAATCGCGCGCCGTCGGCACGCCGGTGCTCACCCATGACTGCGGAGCGGCCGCCGAGGTGCTGCAGGATCCACGCCAGGTCCTGCCCGTGACCGTCGCGGAACGGCTGTACGAGACGGCGTTGCGGCGGCTATCGCCGGCGGCGCGCCGCGGGCCGGCACGGCTCGCCGATGCCCTCGGACTCTTCGATCGGTTCATCGAGCGCATCGAGAGCTGGCGCGCCGGCGGGCGGCCGCGAGTCGGTCCGGATGCGCGCTTCCGCCTGTCGGTGGTCACGGGCGAGTGGCGCGCGCTGCTCGCGCGCTAGCCAGGCCAGGCTGCCGCCGGCATGCGCGCCTTCGCCTGGTTCCTCGGCCTGATCGCCGCCGCCCTGGCCGCCATCGCGGTGTTCGCCTACCCCGCCTGGCTGGCGTTGCACCCGCATTTCAATTTTCCGTTCCACCGCATCGGCGAACGCGTCGGCATGCTGGCGCTGCTGGCGGGCTTCCTCGCCGTGGCGCGGCACCTGAAGCTCGCCGACCGGGCAAGTCTCGGTTACGCCCTGCCGCGCCGGCTCTTCGTGCGCGAGCTGCTGCTCGGCCTGGCGCTCGGCGCCCTCACCATGCTGGCGCTGGTGGGGCTCATGAGCGCGCTCGGCCTGCTCGACTGGACGGCGGCGGCGGGTCTCGGCGGCGCAGGATTCGCGCGGCTGCTCGCCGCATGCGCCGCGAGCGCGCTCGCCGTGGCCTTCATCGAGGAGACCTTCCTGCGCGGCGCGATGCACAGCGCGATCGAGCGCGAGTCCGGCGCGCGCGCCGCGGTGCTGCTCACGGCGCTCATTTATTCGGCCAGCCACTTCTTCGCGCGCTTCCACATCGAGGCCGCGCAGGTGTCGGCCTGGAGCGGGGTGACGCTGCTTGCGGGTACGCTGCATTCGTTCGCCCACCCCGGTGAGATCGCCGATGCCTTCGTCGCGCTCGTTGCGGTCGGGGTGGTGCTCGGCATGATCCGCGCGCTCACCGGCAACATCGCCGCCTGCATCGGGCTGCACGCCGGCTGGGTGTGGGTGATGCTGGTCGTCCACGAGCTCACCCGACCGGTACGTGGCGCGGCCGGCTCATTCCTGCTCAGTCAGTTCGACGGCTTCGTCGGCTGGCTGGCGCTCGCGTGGACCGTGATGCTGGCGCTGCCGCTGTGGCGCTTCTACGCAGCCCGCGCGGCGCGCATCCGGGCCGCGCGCGGGCGCGCCTGAAGCTCACTCGAGCTCGACGGGAGCGAAACCGTCCCTGCGCAGCGCCTCGAGCAGTCCGCCGTCGCCGACCAGGTGCAGCGCGCCCACCACCACCAGTGAGTTATCCGTGCCCCGCAGCAGCCGCTCGATCTCCGGCAGCCAGCGTCCGTTGCGATCGGTGACCAGGGCGCGGTAGAGCGCGGGGAAGGAGCGGTACTCGCGCGCGAGCAGCGCGGCGAGCCGCGCGGCATCGCCGCCGCGCCAGGCGCCGAGCACGGTGCGCATCTCCGTGTCGGTGTCGTCGAGATCGTCGAGCACCATGTCGAGAAAGTGCGCCTGCTCGGCGGGCGGCATCGCCTCGAACACGCCGAGCTCCTCGGAGACGCTCTCGAGGCCTGCGGTCGGCTTGTGGTCGGCCTGCGCGCGCTGCAACAGCTGTTGCTCGACACCCTGTCCGGGGTCGAAGCCGAGGTGCACGTACTCGAGCTGCGCGAGCTGCAGTCCGACGACCCAGGGAGCCTCGCGATCGAGCGCCGCCGGGGGCAGGCCGAGCGTGGCCGCCGCGGCGCTCACGCGCTGGTAGCGCGTGTCGCCGAGCACACCGCGCAGATTCGCATCGGCGGGGAGCGACCCGTGTTCGAGCATCCACTCGGCGGTCGCGAGCTCGTCGAGCTTGCCGAGATCGAGCTCCATCACCACGCGGGCGGAGTCGGTGTACGCGCGCTCGAAGCCCGGCGGCAGCGCCGCATCCGCGGCACGCAGCAGGTGCACGGAGCCGGCGAGGTAGACGGTGTTGTGTGCGCCGCGGATCGCCCACACGGGGCTCCCCGCCTGTGCGGTCAGGCTACCGAGCAGGCCGAGCGCGAAGAGCCACCGCGATGCTGTTCTATCCACACGACCTCGGTGAGCAGCGAGCCGTCGGCGCGCAGCTCGAGTGTACGATAGGCCGGCGGCCGCGGGTCGAGCGCGAAGTCGTCCGAGTTGGGCAGGAACTGTGCGCAGGTGGACGGTGTCGCGAGCAGCCGCACACCCTTGCGCAGGCCGTCGTAGGCCTGATGCACGTGGCCCCACACGACCCCGCGCACGCCGGCATGCCGGTCGAGGATGGCGAAGAATTCCGCGGCGTTCTCCAGTCCCACGCGATCGAGCCAGCGGCTCGCCATCGGGACCGGGTGGTGGTGCAGGCACACCAGGCAGTGGCGCTTGCCGGCGCCCGTGAGCGCCGCCTCGAGCTCCCGCAGAGTCTGCTCGCTGAGGCGCCCGCCCGCCGCGCCCGGGATGCAGCTGTCGAGCAGCACGATGCGCCAGCGGCCGAGATCGACGCAGCCCCCGAGCACGAAGGGCTCGCCGGCGAGCTCGCGGCGCATCGCCTCGGGCTCGTCGTGATTGCCGGGCACGCACAGCACCGGGAGCCCGAGTGCAGCGAACAGGCGGCGGAAGTGCGGGTAGCCGCCCGGATCGTCCTGCACCAGATCGCCGGTCACCAGCACCGCATCCGGCGGCCAGTCGTGGATGCGCGCCTGTGCGAGTGCGGTCATGAGCGCCGGCAGCGTCGCCACGCCGCGCAGCTGCTCGGCCGCGTCCGCGTACAGATGCGGGTCGGTGAAGTGGGTGAGGCGCACGACGTTCATCAAAAACAGCCTAGCAGAGCCCCTGAATCGCGAGCAGTGAACCAGCTCCCGCGAAACGCGGTCCGAGCGCTGCCGCCGGCGTGGCATGCCGCGCAGCGCGTACCGGCGGCGCGCATAATGTGAAACACGCCCGCGGCTTGCGCACGGAACCGGGAACTTAAGTCGTGTCGGCGGGTCGCGACGGTGGAATCCACCATTGCAGCCGGGCGCAGTGCGCGAGTCGCTGCGCCGGCCGCGATTTGAGCATCGGGCGCGTCTGGTGGAAAATGCGCGCCCCGCCGCCCTGGGGTACGCATGACGACCCGCCGCGAACTCGCCAACGCCATCCGCGCGCTCTCCATGGACGCCGTGCAGCGGGCCAATTCCGGGCACCCCGGCATGCCGATGGGCATGGCCGACATCGCCCAGGTGCTGTGGGGCGATTTTCTCAAGCACAACCCCGGCAATCCGCTCTGGCCCGACCGGGACCGCTTCGTGCTCTCCAACGGCCACGGCTCGATGCTGCTGTACTCGCTGCTGCATCTCACCGGTTATCCGCTCACTCTCGAGGACCTGAAGAGTTTCCGGCAGCTCGGCAGCCACACGCCCGGACACCCGGAGCACGATCCGGCGCGCGGCGTCGAGACGACCACCGGGCCCCTCGGGCAGGGACTCGCCAACGCGGTCGGCATGGCGTTCGCCGAGCGGCTGCTGGCTGCGCAGTTCAACCGACCCGGCTTCGCGCTCGTCGACCACTACACCTACGCGTTCTGCGGCGACGGCTGTCTGATGGAAGGGGTGTCGCACGAGGCGTGCTCGCTCGCCGGCACGCTCGGCCTCGGCAAGCTCATCGTCTTCTACGACGACAACGGCATCTCGATCGATGGCAAGGTCGCCGGCTGGTTCCGCGACGACACTCCGCGACGCTTCGAGGCCTACGGCTGGCACGTCGTCCCCGGCGTCGACGGCCTCGACGCCGAGAGGATCGCGAGTGCGATTCGCGCGGCACGGGCGGAAACGCAGCGTCCCTCGCTCATCTGCTGCAAGACGATCATCGGCTACGGTGCGCCCCACAAGCAGGGAACCAAGGAAGCGCACGGCGAGGCGCTCGGCGCCGAGGAAGTGGGCGCAGCGCGTGTGACCCTGGGGTGGCCGTATCCGCCGTTCGTCGTGCCCGAGGAGATCCGGGCCGCCTGGGACCAGCGCGCGCGCGGCGCGGCGCTCGAGGCCGCATGGCGCGAGCTGCTCGCGCGCTACCGCGCCGCCTTCCCCGCCGAGGCACGCGAGTTCGAGCGGCGCATGCTCGGCACGTTGCCGGCGGACTGGCCGGACACCGCGACACAAATCCGCGCGGCGCTCGCCCGGCAGAGCGCGCCGCAGGCGACCCGCGCCTCCTCACAGGCGGCGCTCAACCTGCTCGCCCCAAAGCTGCCGGAGATCCTCGGCGGCTCGGCTGACCTCACCCAGTCGAACAACACGTTCTTCAAGGGAGCGAGCACCGTCACACCGGACAACGGCAAGGGCGACTACCTGCACTACGGGGTGCGGGAGTTCGGCATGACCGGCTTCCTCAACGGCGTCGCATTGCACGGCGGATTCATTCCTTACGGCGGCACCTTCCTGGTGTTCTCCGACTACGCACGCAACGCGGTGCGCCTCGCCTGCCTGATGGGCCAGCGCGTGATCCTGGTGTACTCGCACGACTCCATCGGTCTCGGCGAGGACGGGCCGACCCATCAGCCGGTCGAGCAGCTCGCGAGCCTGCGGGCGCTGCCCAACCTGAGCCTGTGGCGGCCCTGCGATGCCGCCGAGACGGCGGTCGCCTGGACGCTCGCGATCGAGCGGCACGCTCCGAGCGCGCTGGTGCTGACGCGCCAGGCGGTGCCGCAACAGCCGCGCAGCGCCGCGCAGCTCGAGGCGATCGCGCGCGGTGGCTACGTGCTGATCGATGCCGGCGCTACGCCCGAGGTGCTGGTGATCGCCACCGGCTCCGAAGTCGGCATCGCGGCCGAGGCGGTGGCGGGGCTCAACGCCGCCGGCCGGCGCGTGCGCCTGGTCTCCATGCCCTCGAGCGACGTATTCGCCGCGCAACCGCAGGCCTACCGCGAAGCGGTGCTGCCGCGCGCGGTGACGCGCCGCCTGGCGGTGGAGGCGGCGGCAAGCCAGAGCTGGTGGCAGCACGTCGGCAGCGCGGGCCGCGTACTCGGTCTCGACCGCTTCGGCGCTTCCGGCAAGGCGGCGGATGTGTTTCCTCATTTCGGCTTCACCGCCGATAATATCGCGCAACAGATACGCGCACTGCTGGAGGTGTGAGCGAAATGGCGATCAAGGTCGGCATCAACGGCTACGGCCGCATCGGGCGCAACGTGCTGCGGGCACTGTACGAGACACAGCGCACCGGCGAGATCAGGATCGTGGCGCTCAACGATCTGTGCGACCCGAAGACCAACGCCCACCTCACGCGCCACGACACCGTGCATGGCCGGTTCGCGGGCGAAGTGCGCGTCGACGGGGACTCGCTGGTGGTGAACGGCGACCGCATCCGCGTGTTCGCCGAACGCGACCCGGCGAAGCTGCCGTGGGGCGAGCTCGGCGTCGAGTACGTGATGGAGTGCACGGGGCTCTTCACCACCAAGGCCAGGGCCGGCGCGCACCTCAAGGGGGGCGCCAGGAAGGTGGTGATCTCGGCCCCCGGAGGCGAGGACGTCGACGCTACCATCGTCTACGGCGTGAACCACCACGTGCTGAAGAGCGGTTACACCGTCATCTCCAACGCCTCCTGCACCACCAACTGCCTGGCACCCGTGGCCAAGGTGCTGCACACCAAGGTGGGCATCGCGGCGGGTATCATGACCACCATTCATGCCTACACGAACGATCAGGTGCTGATCGACGTCTATCACCCCGACCTGCGCCGGGCGCGCTCGGCCACCATGTCGCAGATCCCGACCAAGACCGGGGCCGCCGCCGCGGTCGGCCTGGTGCTGCCGGAGCTCAAGGGAAAGCTCGACGGCTTTGCGGTGCGCGTCCCCACCATCAACGTATCGCTGGTGGATCTCACCTTCAGTGCCCGGCGCAGCACTTCCATCGAGGAAGTCAACCAGGCGCTCAAGGAGGCGGCCGCGGGCCCGCTCAAGGGCATCCTCGCCTACAACGACGCGCCGCTGGTGTCGATCGACTTCAATCACGACGCGCATTCCTCGGTGTTCGATGCCACCCTCACCAAGGTGATCGACGGCACGCTGGTCAAGGTGTGCGCCTGGTACGACAACGAGTGGGGCTTCTCGAACCGCATGCTCGACACCACGCTCGCCTGGTCGAAGGTCACATGAAGCTGCTGCGCATGGCGGATGCCGACCTGCGCAACAAGCGGGTGTTCATCCGCGAGGATCTCAACGTGCCGGTACGCGACGGGGTAGTGACCAGCGACGCGCGCATCCGGGCCTCGCTCGCCACCATCCGCTACGCGCTCGACCAGCACGCCAGGGTGTTCGTGCTGTCGCATCTCGGCCGGCCCAAGGAAGGCGCGGAGGATCCCGCGCTCACGCTGGCGCCGGTGGCCGCGCGGCTATCGGAGCTGCTCGGCAAGCCGGTGCCGCTGCGCAAGCAGTGGCTCGACGGGGTCGACTGCGCCCCCGGCACCGCAGTGCTGTGCGAGAACGTGCGCTTCAACAAGGGCGAGAAGCAGGATGACGAGCAGCTCGCACGCCGCATGGCGGCGCTGTGCGAGGTATTCGTGATGGACGCCTTCGGCACCGCCCACCGTGCCGAGGCGAGCACTCATGGAGTGGCGCGCTTCGCTGCGATCGCGTGTGCCGGCCCGCTGCTGGTCGGTGAGCTCGAGGCGCTGGAGCGCGCGCTGTCGCGGCCGGCGCGGCCGCTGTTGGCGGTGGTCGGCGGGTCGAAGGTGTCGAGCAAGCTCAAGGTGCTCGAGTCGCTGCTGGAGAAAGTCGACCAGCTGATAGTCGGTGGCGGTATCGCCAACACCTTTCTGGCCGCCGCCGGCATCGCGGTCGGCAAGTCGCTGCACGAGGCGGAGATGCTCGACGTCGCCCGCCGCCTCATGGACAAGGCGCGCGCGCGCGCGGCGGAGATTCCGCTGCCGACCGACGTGGTAGTCGGGCGGGAATTCGCCGCCACGGCGCACGCCGACGTGCGGCCGGTCGGCGAGGTGCGCCCGGACGAAATGATCCTCGACATCGGGCCCGACAGCGCCGAGCGCTACAGCGCGCTGCTCGAGGCCGCCGGCACCATCATCTGGAACGGACCGGTCGGGGTGTTCGAGTTCGAGCAGTTCGCCGAGGGCACCCGCGCCATCGCCGGTGCCATCGCGCGCAGCAAGGCGTTCTCGATCGCCGGCGGCGGCGACACCCTCGCCGCCATCGAGAAATACGGCGTCGAGGACGGCGTCTCCTACATCTCCACCGGCGGCGGCGCCTTCCTCGAGTTCGTGGAGGGCCAGACCCTGCCGGCGGTCGAGGTGCTCGAGTGCCGCGCGCGCGCTCCCCAGCAGGGCACGGGCGCACCGTGTTGAGGCGCACCAAGATCGTCGCCACGGTAGGCCCGGCCACCGACGACATCGAGGTGCTCGCGGAGATGATGCGTGCCGGCCTCGACGTGGTGCGCATGAACGCCTCGCACGGCAGCATCGCCGAGCGCCGGCGGCGCCTCTCGCAAGTGCGCGAGGCGGCCCATCGCGCCGACCGCTGTATCGGCGTTCTGCTCGACCTGGCGGGGCCGAAGATCCGCATCGAGTGTTTTCGCGACGGGCGCGTGCAGCTCACCGAGGGCCAGGTCTTCACGCTCGACACCGCTCTCGATCCCAGGGCCGGGACCTCCGACCGGGTCGGTGTGGCCTACAAGGAGCTGCCGCGCGACGTCGCCGCCGGCGACACGCTGCTGCTCGCCGACGGCCAGATCGTGCTCGACGTCGAGCGCGTCGCCGCCACCACCATCGAGACCCGCGTGCGCGTCGGCGGCGAGCTCAGCGACCGCAAGGGGCTGAACCGCCAGGGCGGCGGCATCTCGGCGCCGGCGATCTCCGCGCGTGACCACGAGGACATCCAGTTCGCGGCCGAGGAGGGCGTCGACTACCTCGCGGTTTCGTTCGCCCGCGAGGCCGCCGACATCGAGCAGGCGCGCGCCCTGGTGCGCGCCGCGGGCGGCGAGGCGCGCATCGTCGCCAAGATCGAGCGCCACGAGGCGGTCGAGAATCTCACCGGGATCATCGACGCCTCCGACGTGGTCATGGTGGCGCGCGGCGATCTCGGCGTGGAGATGGGCTACGCGGAGCTCACCGGACTGCAGAAGACCATCATCCACGAAACGCGCGCCCGCAACCGCGTGGTGATCACCGCGACGCAGATGATGGAGTCGATGATCCACAACCCGGTACCCACCCGCGCGGAGGTGAGCGACGTCGCCAACGCGGTCATGGACGGCACCGACGCGGTGATGCTGTCGGCGGAGAGCGCCACCGGCCGCTATCCGGTGAGGGCGGTGCAGGCCATGGCGCAGGTGATCGAGGGGGCCGAGAAATACCAGCTCACCCACCCACGCTCGCGCCAGCGCGCACTCGAAGCGCAGTTCAAGGGCAGCGAGGAGGCGATCGCCATGGCCGTCATGTACACGGCCAATCACATGAAAGTGCGCGCGATCGTGGCGCTGACGGAATCGGGTGCGACGCCGCTGTGGATGTCGCGCATCCGCTCCGACATTCCCGTGTACGCCTTCACGCGTCATGAGTCGACCCGGCGGCGCGTGACGCTCTACCGGGGCGTGTACCCGGTGATCTTCGATGTGACCAGCTACCGCACGATCGAGGAGCTCTATCGCGCGCTGTTTACGCGCCTGCTCGAGCTCGACCTCGTCAAGACACGCGACCTCGTGATCCTCACCAAGGGGGAGCTGTCCGGGGTGCAGGGGGGCACGAACTCGATGCTGATCCTGAAGGTAGTCCTCGACTGACGCTGCGGTCCGCAGCCGCGGCGCCGTTGCGCAAACTCGCCTGGATCGGCGGGGCGGGCGCGCTGCTCGCGCTCGCGGCGCTGGTGCTCATCCAGGGTGCGCTGCGGGCCTCGCTGCCGCAGCTCGACGGCAGGATCCGCGCGCCGGGGCTCGCCGGCACCGTGCGCATCGCGCGCGACGCACTCGGCGTGCCGACGCTGGAAGCCGGCAACCGCCTCGATCTCGCCTTCGCCACCGGCTTTGTTCACGCCCAGGACCGTTATTTCCAGATGGACCTGTCGCGCCGCCTCGCCGCCGGCGAGCTCGCGGAGCTCTTCGGTCCGGTGGCCCTCGCCGAGGACGAGAAGACCCGGTTGTTCCGCTTCCGCAGCGTCGCCCGGCAGGTGCTCGCGGAGGCGGGCAGCGGGCAACGCGCGCTGCTCGAGGCCTACGCGCGTGGAGTCAACGCCGGGATCGCGAGCCTCGGCAGCCGGCCGTGGGAGTACTGGGTACTGCGCGCAGTGCCGGCTCCGTGGCGCGCCGAGGATTCGCTGCTGGTCGCCTATGCGATGTGGTGGGACCTGCAAGCCGAGCAGTGGGACCAGGAGATCGTGCGCCAGGAGGTGAACGCGCGGCTCGGCGGTCCGGAGTGCGCGGGCTGGAAATGCGCGCTCGAGTTCTTCTATCCGGGGCACACCAGCTGGGATGCGCCCGACGGCGAGGAGCCCGCGGCGCCACCGAGCGCGGTGCCGCCGCCCGAGGTGCTCGACGTACGCGGTGCCGCCCGCGCCGTGAGCGGCTCTCCCGCGGCGCCCGCGTGGAGCGCGGCGGTGGACCTGGGGAGCGCCGGCAGCAACAACTGGGCGATCGCCGGGCGCTTGACCGCGACCGGCTCGGCGCTCATCGCCAACGACATGCATCTTTCGCAGCGGGTGCCGGCGATCTGGTATCGCGCGCGGCTGCGTACCGCGGGGAGCGCCGCGGAGGGCGGGCTCGATCTGGCCGGCGTGACGCTGCCCGGAACGCCGCTGCTCATCGCGGGATCCAACACGCACATCGCCTGGGGCTTCACCAACAGCGACGGCAACTGGGTGAGCGTCACGCACGCCGCGTGCTCGGCGGTCACCGACCGGGCGCTGGTCACTCCGGCGGGGGATATTCCCCTCACGGTGGTGCGCGAGCCGATCCACGTCCGCGGCGACCCCGACACCGTGCTCGAAGTCAGGTCTGCTCCGGCAGGCGTGCTGCTGCGCGCCGTGCCGCAGCACCATGACTGCTGGTTCGTCGCCTGGCTGGCGCAACTGCCGCAGGCGAGCAACCTCAACCTCTTCGAGCTCGAGCGTGCCGACTCGGTCGCGGCGGCGCTCGGGCTCGCCCCGCAGATGGGCATGCCCCACCAGAACTTCGTGGTCGGGGACCGGGCCGGGCACATCGGCTGGAGCATCTTCGGTCGCATTCCCGACAGCACGGACCCGGAGCGCGCCCTCGGGAAGGCGGCCTGGACGACGAGCGCCGACCAGCCGCGCCTCGAGGATCCACCGCTCGGGCGCATCTGGAGCGCCAACGCACGCGTCACCACCGACACCCATGCCGGCGCGCTCATCGGCGGAGCCGACGCGCCGCTCGGCGCCCACTACGACCTGGGAGCGCGCGCCCGCCAGATCCGCGATGACCTGCTGGGGTTGCGTGCGCCGGTGCGACCTGCGGACATGCTGCGCATCCAGCTCGACGACCGTGCGCTCTTTCTCGCGCGCTGGCGCGAGTTGCTGCTCCGCGTCCTCGACCCGCCGAGCCTGCGCGATCACCCGCAGCGCGAGGAGTTCCGGCGACTGGCCGAGGCCTGGGACGCCCGCGCCGACGTGGGCTCGGTCGGCTACCGCCTGCTGCGCGCCTGGCACCATCACACCCGCGACGCCGTGTGGGCGATGCTGCTCGGCGCGCTGCGCATGCCGCTGGAGGAAGAGCGCGCGGGGCCGCCGCCGCAGTTCGAGCAGCCGCTGTGGCAGCTCGTCACCGAGCAGCCGCTGCACCTGCTCGCAGCGGACTACCCGGACTGGCAGCAGTTCCTGCTCGCAGGCGTCGACGCCGCCATCGCCGATCTCGGCACGCGCTGCCGCGAGCTCGCACGCTGCACCTGGGGCGAGCGCAACACGGTGCGCATCCGCCATCCGCTCTCCGGCGCGCTCCCCTGGCTCAGCCGCCTCCTCGACATGCCGGTGGTGGAGCTGCCGGGCGACCACGACATGCCGCGTGTCCAGGATCACACTTTCGGCGCCTCGGAGCGCTTCGCGGTCTCCCCGGGACACGAGAGCGAGGGCTACTTCCACATGCCGGGAGGGCAGAGCGGGCACCCGCTCTCGCCGTACTACCGCGCCGGGTTTCTCGCCTGGGCGCGGGGCGAGCCGCTGCCGTTCCTGCCGGGGCCGGCGCAGCACACTCTCACCCTGACTCCCGAGTGAAGTGACTCCCCGCGGGTAACCGCCGGTTCAGCTGTCGGAGGTCAGACTGGCGACGCCGTGAGTCAGACTTCCGTCACACGGGATCGGGCGCCGGGGGTCCCATAATAGGTGGGGTGCAGGCACTTATGGACTCCGTCGGCGATTTTCCGCTGAGACCCGATCATCGACCGACCGTCGGCCTGGTGCTGACGGGCGGCGGCTCGCGCTCGGCCTACCAGGTGGGGGTGCTGCTCGCCCTCGCGGAGCTGTTGCCGCGCGCCCGCAATCCCTTTCAGGTGATCGTCGGAACCTCCGCGGGAGCCGTCGCGGCCAGCGTGCTCGCCGCCGAGGCACACCGCTGGCGGCGGGCGGTCGCGGGCCTGGAGCGCGTGTGGGCGAATTTCCGCTCCGGCCAGGTGTTTCACGTCGATCCCGTGCACATGCTGCGCTCCGGCGCCCACTGGGTGCTCGCACTGCTCTCCGGGGGCCTGGTGCTCGCGCCGCCCAAGGCGATACTCGACAACTCGCCGCTGCGCGAGCTGCTCGGGCTGCACGTGGACAGCAGCGGCATACGGCGCAGCATCGCCCGCGGGCACCTGCGGGCGTTCGCGCTGTGCGCGACCAGCTACGTGAGCGGCAACTCGGTCGCCTTCTACGACGGCGTCGACTCGATCCACGACTGGTCGCGGGCGCAGCGCATCGGCCGGCGCTGCGAGTTCACGCTCGACCACCTGATGGCGAGCGTCGCCATTCCGCTGCTGTTTCCGCCGATGAAGATCGACGACGACTACTTCGGCGACGGCGCCATGCGGCAGCTGAATCCGCTCAGCCCCGCGATCCACCTGGGTGCCGACCGGCTGCTGATCGTCGGCGTGCGCGCGCGGCGCGCCGCGGGCGTCGTGGTGGACCGCCTGCAGCCTGCCATGCCGACCCCGGGGGAGATCTTCGGCTACATGCTCGACACCCTGTTCACCGACCAGATCTACGGCGACCTCGAGCAGCTCGAGCGTATCAACACGCTGGTCGAGAGCGCTCAGGCGGTGCGCGGGGAGCGCCACGTAGAGACGCTGATGCTGGCGCCGAGCGTCGATCCCCGCGAGATCGCCGCGCGCCACGTGGGGGAGATGCCGCCCGGGCTGCGGGCGCTGCTGCGGGTGATCGGCGGCCGCGACGCCTCCGGGTCCCAGCTCGCGAGCTACCTCATGTTCGAGGCCGGCTACACGCGCGCGCTCATCGAGCTCGGCTATCGCGATGCCATGGAGGCGCGCGCGGCGCTCATGGCGTTCATGAGCGGGGTGCGGCTGCCGGCGGTGATGACATCTCCCGGCGTGGCCCAATCGACTTCTTGATTGGCGGAAACGGCCTGCGGCCGTTCACGCCCGCGGGCAAAAGGCGTGGCCTTTGCCCGCTAGCTAGGCCACCACCCGCGGGCGGGGGCGGAACATTCCCGCTCCCGGCAGCCCGCTGTGCCGCGCGGTGACGTTGGCGAATTCGGCGGCGAAGTCCCCGGCGAGGCGCTCGACGATGTACACCGAACGGTGCTGCCCGCCGGTGCAGCCGACCGCGACCGTGAGGTAACCGCGGTTGCTCGCCTGATATTCCGGCACGCGCGCGCGCACGAAGCGCGCGATGTCGGCGATCAGCGTCGCAACGTCGGTGTTGGTCTCGAGGAAGCGGATCACTTCGGGATCACGGCCGGTGAGATTGCGCAGTCCCGGCTCCCAGTAGGGGTTGGGCAGGGCGCGCGCATCGAACACGAAGTCGGCGTCGCCCGGGATGCCCTGCTTGAAGCCGAAGGACTCGAAGGTGATCGACAGGCGTCCGACGCCGCGCTGCTCGACGCGCTTGTGCATGATCTCGCGCAGCGCATGCACGCCCATGCGCGAGGTGTCGATGACCAGATCGGCAGCGGACACCACCGGCTCGAGCAGCTGGCGCTCGAGCGCCATCGCCTCGCGCAGACCGACGTCGCCGCTCGCCAGGGGGTGGCGGCGGCGTGTCTCGGCGAAGCGCCGCAGCAGCTCGTCTTCCGCGGCGATGAGGAAGATGACTTCCAGCTGCAGGCCGCTGCGCTTGAGCTCGTCGATCAGCTGCGGGACGCTGGCGATTTCCGCGGTCGTGTTGCGGGCGTCGAGGCCGATGGCGGTGCGCTCGTAGGTGGGCTCGGGGCTGCGCACGGTGTAGGAAATGAACGGCTTGAGCAGCGCCGCCGGGATGTTGTCGATGCAGTAGAAGCCGAGGTCCTCGAGCATGTGCAGGGCCACGCTCTTGCCGGATCCCGACAGGCCGCTGAGGATGATGATGCGCATGTCCCGCGCGCCGGCGTCGGGTCGATTATGCCCGCACCGTGCGCCGCCCCTCGGCCGCGTGGTGGTCGGCGCGCTTTTCCTTGTGCTTCTTGATGCAGCGGTCGAGCTTGTCGGCGAGCAGGTCGATGGCCGCGTACATGTCCTCCTCGGTCGCATTCGCGTGGATCGAGTTCCCGCTGACGTGCAGCGTCGCTTCCGCCCGTTGGCGCAGCTTTTCCACCGTGAGCACGCAATGCACGTCGATGACCTGCTCGAAATGCCGGCCGATGCGCTCGAGCTTCTTCTGCACGTAGCCCCGCAACGACGGGGTGACCTCGACGTGGTGTCCGGTGACGCTCAGCTGCATGGTCAGTCTCCTGTCATTGTGGCTCGGGTCCGGCCCTGCGGCGTTCGTTCGAAGGCGGAATTCCCATCGCTTCCCGGTACTTGGCGACCGTACGGCGCGCGACCGGGATGCCTGCGTCCGAGAGCAGCTGGGCGACCTGGCCGTCGTTCAGCGGGCTCGCCGGGTCCTCGTCGCGCACCAGCTTGCGGATCTTGGCCCGAATGGCCGTCGAGGAGGTGCCGGAGCCGTCGGCGCCCTCCACCTGGCTGGAGAAGAAGTAGCGCAGCTCGAACACGCCGCGCGGCGTGTGCATGTACTTACCGGAGGTCACCCGCGAGACGGTCGACTCGTGCATCGCCACCGCTTCGGCGATGTCCTTGAGGATCATCGGCCGCATGTGCTCTTCGCCGTGCTCGAGGAAGGCGGTCTGGCGCTCGACGATCGAGCGCGCCACCTTGATGAGCGTCTCGTGCCGGATCTCGAGGCTCTTCAGCAGCCAGCGCGCCTCCTGCAGCTGCGCGCGCATGCTGGCGTGGCTCGCGTTGCGGCCGATGAGGCTCGCGTAGCTGTGATTGAGGCGCACGCGCGGCAGCGTCGCGGGGTTGATTTCCACTCCCCAGCCATGCTCCGTGCGGCGCACGAACACATCGGGAACGACGTACTCGGCCTTGTCGGCGCTCACCGTCGCGCCGGGTCGCGGGTGACACGAGCGCACCAGCGCCAGCGCGGCGGCGAGCTCCTCCTCGCTGACGCCGAGCTCGCGGCGCAGCAGCGACAGCTCTCGCCCGGCGACCCGCTCGAGGTGGTGGCGCGCGATCTCGAGCGCGGTATGGAAGCCGGGAGTCGCGGGATCGAGCTGGCGGAGCTGCAGCTCGATGCATTCCGCCACCGAGCGGGCACCGACCCCGGGGGGATCGAGAGCCTGCACCCGGGCGAGCACCGCCTGGACCTCTTCCGGCGTGCACTCGAGCTCGGGCCTGAGCGTCTGGGCGATCTCCTCCAGCGACTCGGTGAGATAGCCGTCGTCGCTGATGGCGTCGACCAGCGCACGGGCCATGGCGAGCTCGCGCGGCGCGAGCCGTGCCAGCTCGAGCTGCCACAGCAGGTGATCCTGCAGCGACTCGCCGCTCGAATCGGCGTACTCCTGCTGGCGCTCCTCGTCCTCGCCGCTCCAGGGACTGTCGGCCGGACCGACATTCTGCTGACCCCAGGGCTCATCGAGCACCTCGACCGCATCCGGCCGCGGGCCCTCGGCACCCGGGGTGACGGCGGCGCTGACCGGAGCCTCGAACGTGCCGGTACCTTCACTCTCCTCGACGGGCTCGAGCATCACGTTAGTCTCGAGCAGCGAGCGGATGTGCGCCTGCAGCTCGAGAGCCGGGAGCTGCAGCAGCCGGATCGCCTGCTGCAGCTGCGGGGTCATCGTCAGTTGTTGACCCAGCTTCAGCTGCAGTGAGGGTTTCAGCATGGTGGCGTGTCGAGGGGCCGCTTCGCGCCCTGCGGATTTCACTTCGTAATTGATTGAAAGATAAGCGCTTGTGGCTCGGCGTCCCCCCCGGGAGCCTCAGAGCCGGAACGACTCGCCCAAGTACACCTCACGGACTTGGGGGTTGGCAAGGACTTCTTCTGCAGTTCCGGACGCGATGACCGTGCCCTGGTTGACGATGTACGCGCGGCCGCAGACGCCGAGCGTTTCGCGGACATTATGGTCAGTGATCAGCACGCCGATGCCGCGGTGGGTGAGCTCGCGGATGATGCGCTGGATATCGAGCACCGACAGCGGATCGACGCCGGCGAAGGGCTCATCGAGCAGCATGAAGCGCGGCTCCGCGGCGAGCGCCCGCGCAATCTCCACCCGGCGCCGCTCGCCGCCGGAGAGCGACAGGCCGAGGGTGCGGCGCACGTGCCCGATGCGCAGCTCCTCGAGCAGCTGCTCGAGACGCTCCTCGCGCGCGGCGCGCTCGAGGTCGGGGCGCGTCTCGAGGATCGCGAGCACATTGTCTTCGACCGACAGCTTGCGGAAGACGGATGCCTCCTGGGGCAGGTAGCCGAGCCCGAGCTGCGCGCGGCGATGCATCGGCAGCAGCGTCACGTCGCGATCGCCGAGGTGGATGCGGCCGGCGTCGCACGGCACCAGCCCGACGATCATGTAGAAGGCGGTGGTCTTGCCCGCGCCGTTCGGCCCGAGCAGCCCCACCACCTCTCCGCTCTCGAGCTCGAGCGACAGATCGCGGACCACCGGGCGGGATTTGTAGCTCTTGGCGAGACCCGTCGCACTGAGAGCGGTCATGGCGATGCGCCGGGGCCTGGGCCGGGGCCGGGGCCAGGGCCGAGCGGCTTCGGTGCCGGTGGCGTCGGAACCGGCGGCGTCGGGGCCGCCGGCGCCGGCGTCGGTTTCTTCTGCGCGTCGAGCCTGCCCGTGTCCAGCGCGCGCGGCGCGATGCTGATGTGCACGCGCTGGTCGCTGCCCGGTGCGGCGGCCGCCTGCACCCGCTGCTCGCGGATGTTGTATACGAGCACGGGGCCGGAGATCTCGTTCTGCCCGTCGGTGACCCAGGCGTCGTCCGCGAGCCGTACGGTACCGTCGCTCACGTCGTATTCGATCTGGTCGGCGTGTCCGCGCGCGATCTGATCCGAGCCCGCGCGCTGCTGCTCGAACTCGGCCGGCTTGCCGGTGACGGTCGCGCGCGCAATGTGATTGTCGCGGAACTCGACGGTCGCCTGGTCGGAACTGAGGCGTCCGTGCCGCTCGGCGTCGATGTGCACGTGCCCGTCGAGATTCCAGCGGCTGTTGGCGAAGTTGAGTCCCGTGGCCTGCGCATGGTCCGCCTGCACCCGCGTGTCGCCCTGGGAGATGACGACGTTGCGGAAGACCACGGTATTGGTCCTGTAATCCACCTCCGAGGAAGCGGCGTCGACCGAGATCGGCTGCTCGGCGAAGGGCTCCGGCGCGCCGGTCGCAAGGGCCGGCAGCACGGCGCCGAGCAGCAGCGGCACGAGCTTAGGGCAGGAACGAGCCATGCACGGCCGATTCTAGCTGCACGCGACCGTCCTTCAAGTTCGCCACCAGCCCCTGAGCGCTCAAGTTCCGGCCCGACATGACGAGCGTCACCGGGTCGCGGGTGGACGCGACCTGCGCGCGGGTGTCGAACGAGAGGTGCTCGGTGGAGATCTGGGCCGGCTGCTGCGCGCCGGGCAGCACGCCCGCGACGTGCACGCTGCCGTCCAGCTCCATGATGCCGCTGTCCTCGCCGAGCTCGCCGTGGTCGGCGTCTGCGGTCCACTCGTCGCCACTCGCATCGCGGAAGCCGAGGCGCACCCGCTCGAGCTGCACGCTGTCCCGGTCGGGCTGCTGCGTGATCTGCGCGGCATCGAGAGTGTAGAGCGGGCGCCCGTCGGCACCGGTCTGCACCAGCCGGGCATCGCGCGCCGCATAACCCGGCTCCTGCGCGAGCGCACCGACCGCGGCCTGTGACACCGGCCCGCGCTGCGGAGCCGACAGCAGCACGACGCCTACGATCAGCGTCAGCGCGGCGAGCAGCGCCACCAGCCGGTAGATCATCATCGCCTCCGCATCGCCGGGGCGCCCTTCGCGAGCAGCAGCTCGCAGACCTCGCGCACCGCGCCGTGGCCGCCGGCGCGGCGCGTGACCAGGTCGGCGGCGCGCCGCACCCGCGGGTGCGCGTCCGCCACCGCGAAGGCGAGACCGACCGCCCGCATCAGCGGCAGATCCGGCAGGTCATCGCCCACGCAGGCGCAGGCACCGGCGGCGAGCCCGAGGCGTCCCCGCAGCCGCTCGAAGATCGCGAGCTTGTCGGGCGCGCCCTGATGTACGTGGCGTACTCCGAGCTCGCGGCAGCGCCGACTCACCATGATCGAGCGCCGTCCCGAGATCACCGCGAGCTCGACGCCGGCGCCCGCGAGCTGCCTCAGTCCCAGGCCGTCGCGCACGTCGAACACCTTGAGCGCCTCGCCGTGCGGGCCGTAGTAGAGCCGGCCGTCCGTCAACACGCCGTCGACGTCGAGCACCAGCAGGCGTATCGCCCGTGCCGCGCGCACCGTGCGCCCCACCTCACATCACGCCGGCGCGGAACAGGTCGTGCACGTTGAGGGCGCCCACCAGGCGTCCGCCGGCATCGGCGACCGGCAGCGCCGTGATGCGATGCAACTCCATCAGGTGCACCGCCTCGGCCGCCAGCTCGTGCGGGCCGATGGTCTTGGCCCGCCGCGTCATCACGTCCCGCATCAGGGTCGCGTGCACGTCGATCTGCGCCTCGAGCGAGCGACGCAGGTCGCCGTCGGTGAACACGCCGAGGATGCGCTCCTCGGCGTCGACCACCACCGTCATGCCGAGACCCTTGGCCGACATCTCGAGGAGCCCGGCGCTCAGGGCCGCCTCGGGAGGCACCCGCGGCAGCGCGCTGCCGGTGCGCATCAGGTCCTCGACGTGCAGCAGCAACCGCCGCCCGAGGCTGCCGCCCGGGTGCGAGCGGGCGAAGTCCTGGGCCGTGAATCCGCGCGCCTCGAGCACCGCCACCGCGAGCGCGTCTCCCATCGCGAGGCTTGCGGTGGTGCTCGCGGTCGGCGTGAGGTTGAGCGGACAGGCCTCCTCCTCGACGCCGACGTCGAGCGTCACGGCCGCCGCCCGCCCGAGCGTCGAATCGGGTTTGCCGGTCATGACGATGAGCGGTACGGCGAGACGCCTGAGGTGCGGCAGCAGCAGCACGACCTCGGGAGTCTCACCCGAGTTCGACAGCGCCAGCACCGCATCCGCGCGGGTGATCATGCCGAGATCCCCGTGCCCCGCCTCGGCGGGATGCAGGAAGAAGGCCGGCGTACCGGTGCTCGCCAGCGTCGCGGCGATCTTGCCGGCGACGTGCCCGGACTTTCCCATGCCGGTCACGACCACGCGCCCATGACAGCGCAGGCAGATGCGACAGGCCGCGGCGAACGGCGGGCCGATCCGGGAGAGCAGCGCCCCGAGTGCGCGTTCCTCGATGCCGAGCGCGCGCCGCGCGGAGGCGAGCAGGGACGCCTCGTCGGGGGCCGGCCCGGGGGCAGTTTGCGCGGCGGGATGCGCTTCCATGCGGGTCATTATAGGCGCGCGCGCGGTGCGCCCATGTAATATCCCGCCCATGAACCCCGAAGAAGTGGCGCGGCTGATCCGCGCGAGCCTCCCCGGAGCGCAGGTGAGCGTCGCGTCCGAGGACAACACGCATTTCGCGGCGCGGGTGGTGGCGCGCGAGTTCGCGGGCCAGGGGCGCCTGGCGCGCCACCAGCTCGTCTACCGCGCGCTCGGCGAGCGCATGAGTGAGATTCACGCGCTGTCGATCGAGGCACTCACCCCGGACGAAGTGCGGCGGGCCTGACAAGTGAAATTCGTCAACCGGCATGCTGTTCGCGGGCAAAAGCCACGCTTTTTGCCCGCGTGTGCGCGATTGTCGGGAGGTTGGTTGCCGAAAGCGCCGCAGGCGACTTTCGGCCAATAGAGAATGGACAAACTGCAGATCCAGGGCGGCGTGCCCCTCGAGGGCGAGGTGCGCATCTCCGGCGCCAAGAACGCGACTCTGCCGATTCTCGCCGGCGCGCTGCTCGCCGAGGACCCGGTAGTAGTCGCCAACGTCCCGCACCTCAAGGACGTGACGACGACCGTCGAGCTCCTCGGGCAGATGGGCGCAACCGTCACCGTTGACGAGCGCATGCGCATCGAAGTGGATGCTTCCACGGTGCGCGAGTGCTTCGCGCCCTACGACCTGGTGAAGACCATGCGCGCCTCGATCCTGGTGCTCGGGCCGCTGGTGGCGCGCTTCGGACGCGCCGACGTGTCGCTCCCGGGTGGCTGTGCGATCGGCGCCCGGCCGGTGAACATCCACGTCGCAGGCCTGCAGGCGCTCGGCGCCGACATCACCATCGAGGGCGGTTACATCCGCGCCCGCGCCGCACGGCTCAAAGGCACGCGACTCGTGCTCGACACCGTGACCGTCACCGGCACGGAGAATCTCATGATGGCGGCGACGCTCGCCGAGGGCGAGACCGTCATCGAGAACGCGGCGCGCGAGCCCGAGGTGGTCGATCTGGCGAACTTCCTCATCGCCATGGGCGCCAGGATCCAGGGTGCGGGCACCGACAAGATCGTGGTGCAGGGGGTCGAGCGGCTGCGCGGCACCACCTACGAGGTGTTGCCGGACCGCATCGAGAGTGGCACCTACCTGGTGGCAGGCGCCATCACGCGCGGCCACGTGCGCATCAAGAACACCCGGCCCGCGCACCTCGACGCGGTGCTCGGCAAGCTCGAGGAGGCCGGGGCCAGGATCGCCGCGGGCGACACCTGGGTGGAAGTCGACATGCGCGGCAGGAAGCTGCGCGCAGTGGACGTACGCACCGCGCCGTACCCGGCCTTTCCGACCGACATGCAGGCGCAGTTCGCCGCCCTCAACACGGTCGCGGACGGCGTCGGCACCATCACCGAGACGATCTTCGAGAACCGTTTCATGCACATGCTGGAGATGCGGCGCATGGGCGCGGAGATCCGCCTCGAGGGCAACACCGCGATCATCCACGGGGTGCCGCGTCTCACCGCCGCGCCGGTCATGGCGACCGACCTCAGGGCCTCGGCCAGCCTGGTGCTCGCCGGTCTGGTGGCGGAGGGGCGCACCGATGTCGCGCGCATCTATCACATCGACCGCGGTTACGAGGCGATCGAGGAGAAGCTGGCGCAGCTCGGGGCGCAGATCCGGCGGGTGCCGAATTAGGAGGAGAGGTATGCAGATCGGGATGATCGGACTCGGGCGCATGGGCGCGAACATGGTGCGGCGCCTGATCAAGGGCGGTCACCGCTGCGTCGCCTACGACCGCTCGGCTGACGCCGTGGCGAGCGCCGCCGGTTTCGGCGCACGGGGCGTACGCTCGCTGGCCGAGCTGGTGGAGGCGCTCGAGGCTCCGCGCGCCGTGTGGATCATGGTGCCGGCCGCGCTGGTCGATCAGGTGATCGGGGAGCTGCGCGCGCTGCTCGCGCCGGGCGACGTGCTGATCGACGGCGGCAATTCCCACTACCAGGACGACATCCGCCGCGCCGGCGAGCTCGGCGCGGCGGGGCTTCACTACCTCGACGTCGGCACGAGCGGCGGGGTGCTCGGCTTCGAGCAGGGTTACTGCCTGATGATTGGCGGCGAGCCCGAGCCCGTGGCGCGGCTCGAGCCGGTGTTCGCGACGCTCGCACCCGGCGGGCGACTGCCGGCGGATCGCGGCGGTGCGGCCAGCCTCGCCGCCGCCTCGCTCGGCTACCTGCACTGCGGCGCGAGCGGCGCAGGACACTTCGTGAAGATGGTGCACAACGGCATCGAGTACGGCCTGATGGCCGCCTATGCCGAGGGACTGAACCTGCTGGCGCACGCCGATGCGGGCCGCGGCGGCCTTGCCGCGGATGCCGAGACGGCGCCGCTCGCCGACCCGCGCCTGTTCCAGTATCAGCTCGACATCGCGGCGATCGCCGAAGTCTGGCGCCACGGCAGCATCATCTCCTCGCGGCTGCTGGATCTCACGGCGGCCGCGCTGGCCAGGGACGCGGGGCTCGCGCAGTTCGCCGGACGCGTATCGGACTCGGGCGAGGGGCGCTGGACGGTGCAGGCCGCGATCGAGGTGGGCGTGCCGGCGTACGTGCTCTCGGCGGCGCTCTACTCGCGCTTCGACTCGCGCGGGCGCGGGGAATTCGCCGACAAGCTGCTGTCGGCGATGCGCCTCGGCTTCGGCGGCCACCTCGAAAAGTCCCCGTGAGGCGCGCGCGGTTCGCGCCGCCGGGACCTGCAACGAGGAGCTGTCAGCATGGAACGACGTGACTGCGATGCGCTGGTGCTCTTTGGAGCCACCGGGGACCTGTGCTATCGCAAGATCCACCCGGCGCTCTACCAGCTGGTGCGACGCAGCGTACTCGGCGTGCCGGTGATCGGGGTGGCGCGCGCGGGCTGGAAGCTCGAGCAGTACGCTGCACGGGTCCGCCAGAGCGTCAGGGATTTCGTGCCGGACGCAGACGAGGCGGTGGTGGCACGCCTCCTCGAGCTGCTGCGCTACGTGGACGGCGATTACAACGACCGCGCGACATTCGAGGCGCTGCGCCGCACGCTCGCCGAGGTGCGCCGGCCGCTGCACTACCTGGCGATTCCTCCCAGCATGTTCGCGGTGGTCGCCGAGCATCTGAGCGCTGCGCGCGGCGCGCAGGACGCGCGCATCGTAGTCGAGAAGCCCTTCGGGCGCGATCTCGCCTCGGCGCGCGCCCTCAACCAGACGCTGCACGCGCATTTTCCCGAGTCCAGCATCTTTCGCATCGACCACTACCTCGGCAAGGAAGCAGTGCAGAACATCCTGTACTTCCGCTTCGCCAACTCCTTTCTCGAGCCGATCTGGAACCGCAACTACGTCGAGCGCGTCCAGATCACCATGGCCGAGTCCATCGGGCTGGCGGGCCGCGGGCGCTTCTACGAGGAGGCCGGAGCGATCCGCGACGTGGTGCAGAACCATCTCATGCAGATCGTGACGCTCCTCACCATGGAGCCGCCGGTCAATACCGAGGGTGAGTCGCTGCGCGACGAGAAGGTCAAGGTGCTGCGCGCGATCCGGCCGGCGCGGCCCGCGCAACTGGTGCGCGGGCAGTTCGCCGGCTACCGCAGGGAGCCCGGCGTCGCCGCCGACTCGCGCGTCGAGACCTACGCGGCGCTCGCGCTCTACATCGACTCCTGGCGCTGGAGCGGGGTGCCGTTCTATCTGCGCGCCGGGAAGTGCCTGCCGGTGACCGCGACCGAAGTGGTGGTGGAGCTGCGCGCTCCGCCGGCGCAGATCTTCGGCGACCTGGGTCCCGAGCAGCCCAACCACGTGCGCTTCCGCGTCGGCCCCGACGTGGCGATTGCGCTCGGCGCACACACCAAGCGGCCGGGCCCGGTCATGAGCGGGCAGGACCTGGAGCTCTTCGTGGCGCAGCAGCAGTGCGATGACATGGGTCCGTACGAGCTGCTGATCAGCGCCGCCCTGATCGGCGACACCACCCACTTTGCGCGCGAGGACGAGGTGGAGGCTGCCTGGGCCGTCGTCGATCCGCTGCTCAAGGCGGGCGGTTCCCCCTATGAGTACACGCCCGGCAGCTGGGGTCCGCCGCAGGCCGAGCAGCTCCTCGAGGGGCCCTGCGGCTGGCACAACCCCGGGGCGAGGCCCCAGGACTGGCAGCGCTCGTGTGGAAAGTAGCCTTCGGCCCTCGCAGCAAGGGCACCGGCTGCGCCTGCCCGCGTTCGGCCTACCTCAGTGCCGGCCGCCCGTGATCGCCGGGTCGAGCAGGCCGAGCGCCTGATCCGTGTAGACCTGTCCAGTGCGCTGAATATCGGTGCCCGTGTACGAGCGTCCGAACGAGGCACATCCGCTCTTGAGCGGTGGCAGGCGGGTCGCGGTGTCGGGAACGCATCCGATCATGGCGGGTGCGACGGCAGCTTGAGCGGAGGTCGCACGCGTCGCCGGCGCACTGGCGCACGCGCACAAACAGAGGCTGAAGGAGGCGCCAATAACGAGTGATTTGATCATGGCATTAACCTCGACCGAAAGACTATTCCCCCCGCACAGCCCGTGCAAGTGAGTGGGAACGAGCCCGGACGGACCCGCCGCAGCGGGTGGTCTGCGCTTCGATAGCGCGATACAGTACCCACGTGCACAGGAACGAGGAACTCTCTGCGCAGCTGGCGCGGGCTTCTGCGCTCCTGAACGAGGGTAGGCTGTCCCAGGCAGAGGGCCTGTGTCGTACGCTGCTGGCGAGCCACCCGGCCAACCCCTCTGCGACCCACCTGCTCGGGCTGATCCGCGCCCGCGGCGGTGATGCACCGGGCGGCGAGCGCCTGTTGCGGCGAAGCATCGAGCTGGAACCGCGAAATCCCGCACTGCGGGTCAATCTCGCCAATCATCTGCGGCGCAGCGGGCGCCTGACCGAGGCCGAAACCGAGTACCGCAGCCTGCTCGCGCTCGCGCCCGGCGAGCGCTCTGCGCGCCACAGTCTCGCGCTGACGCTGAGCGACCTCGGGAGGCACGCGGACGCCGAATCCGAGTGCCGCAGGCTCATCAGCGCCAACGAGCCTGACGCCGAGGCGTGGTGCCTGCTCGGTCTGATTCTCGATCGACAGCAGCGCCTGGCGGATTCCGAGGCGGCGTATCGGCAGGCGGTGCGAATCGCTCCCGCTTATGGGCTTGCGTACCACAACCTCAGCTCAGTACTCGAGCGGCTGGACCGGGCCGAGGAGGCGCTCGCCGCTCTTGAGCGCGGGCAGGATCTGGGGATACGGGGCTTCGAGGTTGCTTTCACGCGCGGCAAGGTGCTTGCGCTCCTGCATCGCGTCGGGGAATCCGAGCAGGCATTCGCCGAAGCCGTCGCGCTGCGCCCACGGGATGGCAACGCACAGCTGAACCTGGCGCGGTTGCGCTACATGCAGGGGGACGAAGATTTTGCCCGCAGCCTGGTGGCGGCGGTCGCCGCGCATCCCGACGACGTGCACCTGCACGTGCTGCTCACGCGGTTGCTGGCTCGGGCCGGGCAGCACGAGCAGGCCGAGCGGCGGCTGGCCGAGGCGCTGCGCCGACTCGGTCCGGCACCGGAACTGCTGTTGCTGCTGTCGCAGGTGCTGCGCGAAACCGAGCGCCTGGCCGAGGCCGAAACGCACGCTCTGGAGGCGGCCAGTGCGTTACCCGGTGATTCGGGCGTGATCGAGAATCTGGTCTCGATCCTCCTGTCGCGCGGGCGGCCGGACGACGCGATGCCGTTCGTGCGCAAGCAGCGCGCACGCGAACCCCTGGGGCAAAACTGGCTGGCCTACGAGGCAACCGCGGCGCGCCTCCTGGGCGAGTCGCGATATCAGGAGCTCTTCGACTACCCGCGGTTTGTGCGTTGTTACCAGATCGAGCCGCCGCGGGGCTGGTCGTCCATGGAGCAGCTGAACGGGGCCCTCATGGAGGCGCTGTGCGCACGGCATGCATTCCAATCGCATCCGCTCGACCAAAGTCTGCTACATGGCAGCCAGACGACACGCAATCTGATCGCGGACCCCGACCCCGCCATCCAGGCGATCGTGGCGGCGTTTGCCGAGCCGATGCGGCAATACCAGGAAGAGCTCGGTTACGGCGGCGAGCATCCGCTCCTGGCCCGCAATCGCGGCACGGCTGTCATCAAGGCCGCCTGGTCGGTGCAGCTGCACCGCGGCGGTTTTCACGTCAATCACTATCACAACCAGGGGTGGATCAGCTCCGCGTACTACGTCGGCTTGCCGGATGAGGTCAACGACGAAGCGCTCAAGTCCGGCTGGCTCAACTTCGGGGCACCGCGCTTTGCGACACCGCATGCAGAGCCCGCGTACCACATCCGGCCGCGAGTCGGAATGCTGGTGTTGTTTCCGTCCTATATGTGGCACGGCACGAACGCGATCCACGGCGGGCAGATGCGTACGACGATCGCCTTCGATGCGGTGCCGACCGGGCCGGCGGCCTGACCATCGTGCTCATCCCGGCGCTCACACCGTGTACCCCCAGCGCTCCACATATGGCATCAGGGTCGGCAGCGCTTGCGTGAAATGCGCCTGGTAGTGCTTCCACCGGTCGATCGATCTGCTGTTTATCGGCTCCACGACCTGTGAGTAGCTCGGCGTACTGATGTAACCCTTGGCGCGCGCGTGCTCGCCCGGCGCAAGCAAAGAGTCATGCCAGGGCAGCAGCAGGAAATCGGCGAGCCGGTGCACTTCGGCGCTGAAATCGGCGACCAGCGTCTCGTAGCGCAGCTCGAGGGTGCCTGCGGCGCCGAGCAGCGGCAGCTGCGAGTACCAGAAATCGAATGCGGTGCGGAAGTTGTGCGCCAGCGTCGGCAGGTTGCGGCAGATGAGCGCCAGGTCCGGGGCACGGAACTGCTGTTGGAAGCAGCTGAGCAGGGTATCGCACGGATGCCGCACCGCGAGCACGACCCGCGCGTGCGGGAAGAGTCTGCGGATCAGGGGCAGGCGCATCATGTTGAGCGGGTTCTTGTCCACCAGCCGCTGCCCCGGTCGCAGCTCGATGCGCGTGCGAACCTCCCGCCAGTAATGCTCCCGAATCCGTTGCAGTTGCTGGTCACTCAGCCTGCCGAGCTCGGCCGGATAGCGGATGCCGAAGCCGCGCGCATCCTCGAGCGCCCGCTTCAGATACGGCGTCTCGTCCATCGACATGAGCGCGGGGTGAGCGTCGAGAATCTGCTCGAGCAGCGTGGTGCCCGAGCGCGGAAACGCGACGATGAAGATGGGACTGTCGCCAACGCCGGGCGCGCCCGAATTCTGCCAGGTGGCGACATCCGGGGGATCGCACCCCAAGCGCGCCAGCTCGATCGCCGGCGACTCCTCGGTCTCCTGCCTGCCGAGCGCAGTGGTGATGAATGCGACCTGCGAGCGGTGCGCTTCCTCGAGCGTGGCGTAAGCCTCGGCGTATCGCGCGAGGGCATCGAGCGATTTGGCGAGCGGGAACAGCACGTGAAAGCGGCGCAGAAAGTCGTCGTGGTGCTGGAGTATCGCCGCGAACAGTCGGCACGCGTCCGCGTGCTTGTCTACGCGCTGCGCGAGCGTCGCCTCCGTGAGCAGCAGATCGGCGTCGTTACGGTCGGTCTCCGGCCTCGCCTTGACGCGCTCCAGAGTCTCGCGGGCTTCGGCGAGGCGGTTGGTGCGTTCGAGTACGCGCACCAGACGTAGCGAAATCGGCCCCCCGCGCTGCGCATCGTCCAGTGCGCGCCGCAGCGCCGGTTCGGCGTGCCGCGTGCCGCCCATCGTGACCAGCAGATGCGCGATACCCGCGACCACCTCGGGCGTCAGCCCGGTGAAATGTTGCCACCCCGCGAGTGTCTCGAGAGCCTCCTCGGGTCGCATGGCGTCGAAGCAGCACTGGGCGTGCGCGAGGCGCAGGCCGGCGTCCGCCGGGGCGAGGGCGACGGCGCGGCGGAACATCTCGCAGGCGGACGTGTAGTCGCTGCGGTCCACATGCAAGGTGCCGACGCTGTAGAGCAGGTCCGCCGTGACGCCGCCCAGCTCCACGGCGCGGTCGAACGCCTGCAGCGCGGCGTCATAGCGACGCGTGGGACGCAGCGCGGTACCGAGATTGGCCCAGTGGCCGGCATCGTTCGGCTCGAACTGGGTGAGGGCATGAAACACCCGCACCGCGTCCTCGTGCCGTCCCTGGGCATGCAGCACCATGCCGAGCACGTTGAGTGCGCCGCGATGCTGCCGGTCGGCGCTGAGCGCACGCAGGCACTTCGCTTCGGCGGCGGCGATGCGATGCTCCTGCAGGTCCCGGGCGGCGAGCTCGGCCAGCCTGTCGGTGTCATTGGCGATGTTCAAGCTAACGGATCCGCGTCACGTGAGTGAAGCGCGTGGCAGACGCGTAGAGCATGTACGAGCCGAGCGCCGCCGAACGGATTCTGACCATGTCACCGACGGCGAGCCGCAGATACCCGCTGGGCTCGTTCTGCATCCAGGTCTGGCCGTTGTCGAGCACGATCACGAGCTGCCCGCTCGCACGGTGCTCGATCCCGCTCACCGCCGCGGTGATCTCCTCGGGCTCGCCTGCCGCCTGGCGCACGGCGAGTGGCCCGTTGCGGACTCCGAAATCGCTCGCGGCCTTTGCTGGTGTCGCCGCTGTGGCAGCTGCGGCGGGCGTGACCGGCGTGGTCGGGGTGGCAGGTGCCGCCGGGGTCGCTGGTGCCGTCGCAGCGGCGCTCGCGCGCTGCGCTCTGACCCGGGCCGCCACCGAGCGGTCGTAGCAGTTGAGGCGGTGCTGGGCGTTCGTCTCGGCGGCGCACGCCATCACTGCGTCCTCCAGCGACTGCGCCCGGGCGGCTGAGCCGCAGGCCAGCGCGAGACAAGCCAGCAAGACTCGATGGCAGCTCCTATTCACGGTAGTACTCGTTGAGTGCTGCCGTCGCCACGCTCACCAGGTCGCGCTCGGCGTCCGTCAACAGCGGATTCCACGTATCGAGGATGAGGATCGCACGCGGCTCCTCGCTCCCGTTCCAGGCCTCGTGCTCGATCGTGTCGTCGAACACCCACGCCTCGCCCGGGCGCCATTCGCGCGTCTCCGAGCCAACCCGGAAGCCGCACCCCGCCGGTATCACGAGCGGCACGTGCACGACCAGGCGCGTGTTGCTCACACCGGTGTGCGGCGGAATGCGGGTGCGCGGCTCGAGAATCGAGAAGAACGCGTTCGGCGCCTCGCCCGGCACCCGGGCGAGAGGCGCCGTCGCGAGCAGCGCAGCGGTCTTCGGGCAGCGCCGCAGATGTGCCTCGACCCCGACGCCCCCTTTGATCAGGTAGTACGCTCCCCAGCGACGCGAGCGATTGAGCTCGCGCCATTGGTTGAGCGGTGCGCCCGCCGGATAGTCGACATAGGGAACGACCTGGTCCGCGTCGTCGGCGAGACATTGCAGCAGCTCGGCCCGGATCTGGTCGGTCGCCGCCTCGAACGCCTCGAGCCAGGGGAAATCGGCGCGCTCGTAGAACTCCAGCGCCGGCAGACGGGGGAAATACATCAGGGTCGGCTGCGGCGTATAGACGCGCCTCTTCTCCATGAGAATGTCGAGGCAATGATCGAAGCGGTCGTGGGGTGACGGGCGGTGGGCGGCGCGGGTTGCCGCCAGCCGGGCCTGCAGGAACTGCTCCAGCGCGGCCGCGTTGGACGCCACCGCGGCACGTGCGCGCTCGACCCCCTGGCGCAGCGCCGGCGTCTGCTGCATCACCGGCGGGACGCACTGCAGGAACGCACGGTAGACTCTCGCCGCCTCGCGCGGCTTGGCGCGCCTCTCCAGCAGCGTCGCCTTCTGGAGCAGCGCGAGAGAGAAGTAAGGATCGAGCTCCAGCGCCTTTTCCAGGGCGGCGGCCTCGGCGTGCGCGTCGCCCTGCGCGCGCCGTGCCATCGCCAGATGAAGCCACAGCAGTGGCGCCCGCGCATCGAGCCGCACCGCCTCCTCGAGGTGCTGCCGCGCCGCGGCGAACTCGCCGGTCTTGAGGGCGTGCATGCCCAACGCGTTCAATACGCGGGGGTTTCCCGGGGCGGCGGCGCGCGCCGACTCGAGCAACCGCGCGGCCTCAGCGTGCCGGCCGGCCTCGGCCGCCTGGTCGGCGGCCGTGATCAACGAGCTGATGCGGGTGTCTTCCGCTGCGCTGGCGCTCATCGGGACGTGCGACGGGTTCAGTACCGGACGACTATGCCGCCAAACGGGCCGAAAGGCCATGCCGCGTCGCGAGCCCGATGACGCAGTAATAAAAAGGCGGGCCCGGAGGCCCGCCTTTGGCAGGGTGCCTTAAGGACCCTGGACGTCAGAAGTCCGCGGTCAGGTTCATGTATACGTAACGACCCAGCGCATCGTAGACCTGCGGGTAGGTGTTGCCGTTGCCGAACACGGTTCCCAGGTAGGCGAACCCGACCAGCGGCGGCTCCTTGTCGAACAGATTGTTGACGCCGATGCGTGCCGTGAGGTGCGACGCAAAGGAGTAGTTTCCACCGAAGTCGATGTAGTCCATCCCGCGCAGGCGCACGCCTGGGTTGACCGGCAGTCCAAGCGGGCCGGCGAGCAGCGGACTGGGGTTGGTGAGCTCGAGCGCCACGCCGTTCTCACGGCGCCATGCGGCGAAAATATCGAGTCCCGCGAGCGGCGTGTTCCAGGTCGCCCGCAGCTTGTGCTTCCATCGGGGCGAAGGCACGCCGCACGTCGGTCCGTAGAAGCCTGCGCAGTCGTAGTCACCGAGTCCGGCTACCGGGTTGGTCGCGAACTTCAGCACGTAGGTGCCGACGAAATCGAGGTTCAGCCGACCGGCTTTCCTGAGGTCAAGCCGATACGCCGACGTCACGTCGATACCGTTGGCCCACTGCGCGCCGAGGTTGAAGGTGCCATCGTCGATGTACCCGGTCGGCGAGATCCACAGCGACCCGTCCGCGGCCGTTCCCGTGCCCTGGGTGCGGTGCACCTTGTTGCAATAGAACGGGTTGCCGGACGAGACGCAAGTCTCGAGGATCAGGTTGGCGCCGTAGGAGGAGATCAGGTTCTTGATCGTGATGTTGTAGTAATCGACCGTCAGGTTGAAGTCCGGCAGGAAGGTCGGCGTGAATACTGCCCCGAGCGTATAGGTGTCGGCCTTCTCCGGCGCCAGACTGGTATTGCCACCAACGAGTCCGTTGTACTGCGCCGCCGGGTTCTTCGCGATGTTGCCGTATTCGGCCGGCGTGACCCCCGAGAGCTCGCACTGCGCGAGCGTAGCCGCGGGAGCGGCACCCGCACACGGGTCGGTCGTGCCGTCGAGCTGCACACGCGGCTGCAGGAACAGCTCCTGGATGTTCGGCGCGCGCACCGCTCGCTGGTACATGGCGCGGAAGCGCATGTCGGTCACGGGCGCCCACTGCAGGCCCAGCTTGTAGGTGTTGGTCGAGCCGAACGCGAGGTTGTAATCGGAATAGCGGTAGCCGGCCTCGAGGGTCAGCGACTTGGCGAGGAAGCGGTCTTCCGCGAGCGGTAAGCGCGCTTCGCCGAAGATCTCCGAGACGTGGAAGGCGCCGACCGTCGGCAGAGTGGGGGCACCCTGCCCGGCGAGGTCGTTGGTCTGGAACTCAATGTCCGGCTGCAGCTCGCTGAGCTCCTGGCGATATTCGGCGCCGATGCTCACGCTCAGGCCTTCGGTCGCCGTGGGAAGCTTGACTTGCTTGCTCAAGTCACCGGTGAGCGCCGCATCCGCGACCCGTTCCGTGGTTGCGCCCTTACTGAGTCCGGGAATGGAGATGTAGTTGATAGCCTGCTGCGTCACCCCGTCCTGTCCGCCGACCAGGGAGAAGATATTCCACGGTACGCAACCCGGGGCTCCGACCGAGCCGGCCGAGTTGGCGCGGCAGACGATCTGCCCGTTGGGCTGCTGGACGGCATCGAGCGCGAACCCCATCCGGCTTCGCGAGACGTCGTTGAAGTACTCCTCCGAGAGTCGCGTCGTACCCCACAGCGCATAGGCGTCGTACGACCAGGAATCGTTGATCGCGCCCTTGATCCCGGCGACCGCGCGGTAGGAGGTATGGCCCAGGTCGTCGTAGCGCGGGCCGCCTTCGACGTCGCGCCGGCCGATCAGCACGTGCGCATCGGGCGCGGCCGTGTTTCCGCCGCACCACAGGCCGAGCTCGCCCGGAGTGAGGTACGGGTTGTTGCAGTTGATCGCCCAGGTGCCGTCCGGCACACCTGCGGCCGACACCGCGGTTCCCGATCCGTAAAACGCGCCGCTCGGCGCGATCTGGGCAATCGAGCGGTCGTCCATGAACATGAACTCGGTGTACACACGCGCATGCTCGTTCAGGTCGTAATGCAGGAACGCGCCGGCGGTGTAGTTCTCGTCGGGCCGCTGGTAGTAGTTGAGCGGCGCGAAGTTGTAGAGCAGGTGTCCGGCGGCCAGGTCGCCGGTGGTCGGGTCGAGGTGGGAATCGGTCCTGACCCTGGTCACGGGATTGGTGTAAGTGAAGCGGGCCGGGTACGCGGTCGACGAGCCGCCGCATCCCAGCGCGCTGACGCCTCCCGTGGTGGTGCTCGTGAGCGAGCAGTTGCTGTAGTCGCGCTTTCCCTGCAGCACTGCTGCGACTCGCCGGTAGGTGAAATAGGTCGTGGCGTTGCCCTTGCCGTCGGCGAAGTTCGCACCAGCAATCAGACCGAAATTGCGTGTGTAGCCGTCGGTGACGTTGCCCGTCGGGGCGGTGAAGCCGAACAGCGTGTTGGCAGCCTGTGCGGCCTTGTCCCGGTTGTCGTGGTTGTAGAAGCTGTAATCGCCAGTGAGGCGTACGCCCTGGAAGTGGTCGTTCATGACGAAGTTGACCACACCGGCGACGGCGTCCGCTCCGTACACGGCCGAGGCGCCGCCCGTCAGAATGTCGACACGCTCGATCAGCTCGGGGGGAATCTGATTGAGGTCGGGCGCCGCGTTGCCGTTTTGCGTCGGGTCGCCGGGCATCAGGCGCCGGCCATTAACGAGCACCAACGTCCGATTGGCGCCGAGGTTGCGCAGCGAAACCGTGGCCTCGCCGGTGGCGCCGTTGGAAACTCCCGCTCCGTACGCACCCGCCACCTGTGGCAGCGTGTTCAGCATGTCCTCGACACGGGTGGCACCCGTCTGTTGCAGCGCCTCGTTGCTGATGCTGGTGACCGGACTGACCGACTCGAGCTGCGGTTGCGGGATGCGCGATCCGGTGACCACGACGGTCTGCACCGGGACTTCGGTAGCGGCCGCCGCCGCCGCGGGCACCGTCTGCGCAGTGGCTGGAAGGCTGGCGCCCGCCATTGCGCCCAGCATGAGTGCGCGGCGCACGGCGCTGCCGATCTGATTTGAGTGCGACATCGAGACTTCCCTCCTGCGGATCGGGAGCTGTTTCTAGTAGTTTGCGACGCCCGACAGCGACCATCGGGTCCCCACGCCTGACGGTCCAGGCCGCATGGTGCGGGCGGCATGTTAGCAGCGGCGCTACCGGCTGGAAATAGTTTTGGGCAAAAACGCAACAGTGTGTAGGCCGTCTGAGACCCCTCAGCGCAGGGTCGGCCCCGCACAGCGCCACACTCGTACCCGCGTTTGAGCAGGTTGTTGCTAAATAGCAACATTCGGCTGAGGCATCTTGCGCCCCGCTCAGACAAACTCAGGGCGCGGGAGTGAGTAGCAGAGCCGTGCCGGCAGGGGGCCGGGGGTCTATCTTAGGTCTGTCGGCGTCGTGCGAGGCTTGCGACAGATGCGAGTTCCCGAACCGGTGTCCGGTCACAGCAGGTCCATAGAGGAGCGATGAGCGGGGCTTCGTGGATGCTGCGCGTGTCGAGCCTACTGCTGGCCGGCATGGTAACGATTGGCGCCGCAGAGCCCCAGGATGCGGCCACCGGATCGCGGGTGGAACCGGCGCCGAGCCACGCTGTTCCTGCCGATGACCTGCTGTATGCCTCACCGACCCGGCTCGACCACATCGGGCGAATCGTCGCGCCGGTGATGGTGAACGGCGAAGGTCCCTTCCGCTTCATCATTGATACTGGCGCAACCGGCTCGACGGTCTCGCCGAGCCTTGCGCAGACGCTGGGTCTCGCCCCCGCGGCCGGTCCTCCGGTGCAGGTGCACGGCATTACGGGAACCGCCGACGTTCCATCCGTCCTGATCCGCAAGCTCCAGGCAGGACGCCTGCTGATCAGGGACACGCGCTTCCCCGTCGTGTGGGCGCCGCTCATGGCCGGATCCGACGGTATCCTCGGGGTCGCCGGTCTCAGGGGGAAGCGCCTCTCGGTCGACTTCCGGCACAACCGCGTGACGATCAGCGACTCGACCGGCAGCGTGGTGCTACCCGGCTATGATCGGATTCCGGCGCGCATGCTCGACGACGGGTTGCTGGTGGTACAGGCCCGCGTCGCGGGCGTCCGGGTTGACGCCGTCATCGACACCGGCTCCGAGCGCAGCATCGGTAACAACGCGCTGCGAGACGCATTAGCCTGGGAGCGGCGCAAGGGGGCAGTCACCAGAGTGACCGATGTTTACGGGGCGACGCGGGACGTCGCATCCGGACAGCTGCAGACTGCCCCGACCGTCGACTTCGGCAGCGTCAAGATTGCCAACCTCAGTCTGGTGTACGGCAACTTCCACATCTTTCAGGTATGGGGCATGGAGTCGCATCCGGCGATGATCATCGGCATGGACGTGCTCGGGACGCTCAACGCGTTCACGATCGACTTCGAGCGCTCCGAGCTGTACGTGGACAGCATGTTTCATCTGGGCTGAGAGGCACGGGCAGTCAGAACTGCGCTGAGAGGTGGCCGAAGATGTATCGGCCGAGCACATCGTAGGGTGCGCCAAAGGTGTTGCCGCTGCACGAGGACAGCGAGGGAGCGGATGAAATCTGCGGGCAGTCCGCCCCGATGAACAGCGGTGGATCCTTGTCCAGCAGGTTGTTGATGCCGAGCTGCAGCACCACGTGCCGGGACAGTGCCAGCGAGGTCGTAAGGTCGAGGTAGTTGTAGCCTGGTACCCGCGCGCCGCCCGGTACGGCGCCCGCGAGCTGCGGATTGCCGCTGGTCTCCTCCGAGGCCACCGGGCCGATGTAACGCCACCGCAGGGCGATCTCGAGGCTCCGCCAAGGCGCCGCCCAGGTCGCCTCCAGGGCGTGCCGCCAGAGCGGATTCGGGGCGCCGCATTTGTCGCCGAAGTAGCCGGTGCAGTCGTACCCCGGCGCACCGGGCTGCGGCCTGATCATCAGATTCTCGACTCTCGTACCCTGCAGAGCGAGCGACAGGAACCCGAGCCGCCGCAGTGGCACGCGGTAAGTTGCCGTGAGGTCGATGCCACCGCTCGACAGTGAGCCGAAGTTGACATTGACGTCCGAGACGTAGCCCGACTGGCTCAACCACAGCGAGCCACCCGGTCCGCGATGGATCTGCGAGCAGTACACGGGGCTGCCGCTGGTGGCGCAGTTGCTGAGGACGGCATCCGCGCCCAGCGGGCCGATCACGTTGTTGATCCTGATGTCGAAATAATCGAGCGCCACGCTCAGCTCCGGAACCATCCGCGGCTCGAGCACCAGCCCGCCGGTGTAGGTATCGGAGAGCTCAGGCTGCAGCCGCGGATTGCCACCGACCAACCCGTAGTACTGGCCCGCCGGGTTGGCGCCGATGTGGCCATATTGGGCGGCGGTCACGCCCGTGGACGCGCATTGCGCTGCCGAGTACACGGGCGTGGCGCCGGCGCACGGATCGGTCACTCCATCGAGCGTCACCGCCTGCGGGGTGTAGAGCTCGCTGATGTTCGGCGCGCGGATTGCGCGCTGATAGCTGGCGTGGGTGCGGAGCTCCCGCACCGGCGCCCATTGCAGCTCGAGCTTGTAGGTGTTGGTATCGAAGCCCTCCGAGTAGTGCGAGTAGCGATAGGCGCTCTCGAGCGCGAGGGACTCGGCACCCCGGCTGCGATCGCGAAGCGGCAGGCGCGCTTCCGCAAACAGTTCACTCACGTGAAATTGACCCGAGAGCGGAGCGACCGGACCGCTCGATCCCTCCCCGTTGCCGAGCTCGCTGTCGAGATCCGGTCGGAAGTCCGAGCGCTCCGAGCGCCACTCGGCGCCGAGGTTGAGCTGCAGGCCGGCATCCGTCGCCGGCAGCCTGATGCCGTGCTTGCCGAGATCTCCCGTCAGTGAGCCGGAGACGACCTGCTCGGTCACACCGCCCTGCGTGTGCAGTGGTATCGACAGGTAATCGAGCGCTGCCCGGGTCACGCCGCCCGGCGTCCAGATGTTCCAGGGCACGCACGGGGGTCCGGTTGCACACGCCGGACCGGTCGATCCGGGCACCACTTCGAGGGCGTTCGCGACCTGCGCCGCGGAGAAGTAATTCAGACTGTCGCTCGAGTCGTGCACGGTACCGCGCAGGGCATAGACGTCGTAGCTCCACGCGCCGATCGCGCCTTTGAGGCCGAGGAGGGTGCGCAACGAGCTGCTGTCGAAGGTCGTAGTGCGCGGCCCGCCTTCGACATTGCGTCGTCCGACGTAGGTGGTGATGCCGGGGTTGGCGGCGCCGGTCTCGCCCTGGGCGGCGAGATTGGCGGGCGAGCAGATCTGCGCCTGCTCGTCGGCGGTCAGCAGCGGATCGTTGCAGGGCACGAACACGCTGGTGAAGAAGGAGCCGCTCGGCGCGGACTGGGCCTGCGACCTGTTGCGGGTGAACATGAGCTGTGCGTACGCGCTGGCGCGCGAGCTCAGGTCGTAGCTGAGAAACGCCCCGCCGGTGTAGTGCTCGTTCGGCGACAGGAAATAGTTCAGCGGACTGTAATTGTAGAGGTCGGAAGCGGCAAACGGCCGGAAGCGCCCGCTGCCCGGATCGACGGTGCTGTCGAACAGCGTGGTTCCGGAATTGCCGAAGGCGAGAAACTCTCCGCCCGCCGAGACCCCGGAGCCGCCGCACGCATATGATCCCGCGCCGGTAGCCCGCAGGCTGCAGGCTCCGTAGTCGTAGCGCCCCTGCGCGATCCCGGCGACTTCGTCATGGGTTGCGTACACCGTGAGGTTGCCGCGATCAGCAGCGAAGTTGGAGCCAAGAACGAAAGACAAGTCCTTGCCAGAGCCGCCGGCGACGCTGTCGGGCGGCAGCGCCTGCCCGGCGCCGCTCACGAGCTGCTGGATGCCGACGTCGCCGTTGTGGTGCTGGTACAGGTTGTAGCTCGCGTCAACCTTCACACCCTGAAAACGCGTGTTGAGGATGAAGTTCATCACGCCAGCGACCGCATCCGCGCCGTAGATCGCCGAGGCCCCGCCGGTGAGTACGTCGATGCGCTGGATGAGGGCTGCGGGAATCTGATTGATGTCGGAAATGTTCGTGCCGTTGCCCCCCCCTGGACCGAGGCGCCGCCCGTCGACCAGAACCAGGGCGCGCTGCGCACCCAGGCCGCGCAGGTCGACCGTCGCCGTGCCGTCGGCGCCGGCGGCGAGGGTCGAATTCTGACCCGCGAACATGATGGGCAGGTTGTTGAAGACGTCTTCGACGTGCGCCAGCCCGGTCGCCTGGATATCGGTTGCCGAGATCGACGTGACCGGCGCGCCGCCTGGGGCTTCGCGCATGGGCAGGCGCGATCCTGTAACGATAATCGGGACCGCAGGAGGCGTTGAGCTCGCATCCGGGGCCGGCGTTTGTGCGAACAGCGCCCGGGCAGCGCCCATTGCGACCAGCGACACAAGCGCGCGGCCCACGCGAGTCTGGAAGCGCTTACGTTCGAGCATCCGCAACTTCTGAGGCCGCGGGGTCTATCCACAGCTCGACCCCCTCGCACCCGGCGACCGCGCGCCAGGCTATCAGCGCGGGATCCGCGGCGCGGAGCGCCCGCACGGCCGAGCGTTTTTCGGGCCCCGCAACCACGAACACCGGCTCGGCGACCCGGGCGAGGAAGGCCGGTGTCACGCTCACCGCGGCGAGGCCGTCGGGCCGGTGTACGGCGATCGCGAGCCGCCCCCGTGCGCGCTCGAGATCGGCCGCGCCAAAGAGCGAAGCGGTATGGCCGTCGGCGCCGAGTCCGAGCAATCCGGGCGCGATGCGTGCACCCGAGGCGAGGAGTGCGCTCAGCTGTCGCTCGTAGTCGAGTGCCGCTTCCTCGAGGGCGAGCTCGGTGCGCACCCGCAGCACGGCCGTCTCCGGCAGCGCCAGCGCCGCGAGCAGCGGCTGGGCGCTGTGGTAGTTGCTCGCCGGCGAGTCGCGCGGCACGTAGCGGTCATCGGAGAACAGGATCTGCAGCCGTGCGCTGCGCTCGAGCCGCCCCCGCGTGCCGAGCGCCTGGTAAGCCGGGAGCGGTGTCGTGCCGCCCGAGAGCATGATCGCGGGCACGGCGCCGCCGGGGCCGGGCCGCTCCGCCACCGCGCGCGCCAGACGCTCCGCAAGGGCCGACTCGAGCGCGCTGCGCGCGGGAAAGACACGCGTCGTGAGCGTGGTCATGGCCGGCGCTCAGCCGCTGCGGGGGCGCTCGCCGACCCGCGCCTTGACTTCGATGACACGCTGTCCGCGCAGATCGCGCAGTGTCAGGGTGGAGCCCGGCTTGTGGAGCGCGATGCGGCCGAGCAGGTCGAGCGCGCTGCGCGGGGGGACGCCGTCGACGGCCAGCAGCACGTCGCCCGGCTGCAAGCCCGCTTCCTGTGCGGGACTGCCCGGGTAGAAGTTCGCAACCACGACGCCGCCCCGCGCGAGCCCGAACTGAGCTGCCTGCTCCTCGGAGAGGTCCTCGGGTACGATGCCGAGCCACCCGCGGATCACGCGCCCGTGCGCGATGATGTCGGCGAGCACCCCGCGCACCATGTTGACGGGAATCGCGAAGCCGATGCCCTCGACGCCCAGGCTCTTGGCCACCATTGCGGTATTGATGCCCACCACGTCGCCGCCGGTGTCGACCAGCGCGCCGCCGGAGTTGCCGCGGTTGATCGGCGCATCGGTCTGGATGAAGTCCTCGAGCGGCGCAATGCCGAGCTGCGCGCGGCTCACGGCGCTCACGATCCCGTGCGTCACCGTCTGCGACAGGCCGAGCGGGTTGCCGATCGCGAGTACGACGTCGCCCACCCGCAGCTGGTCGGAGCGCCCGAGCGGCGCCACCGGCAGTGACTTCAGGTCGATCTTCAGCACCGCGAGATCGGTGTCCGGGTCGCTGCCGACGAGGCGAGCGGGCGCGACGCGCCCGTCGGCGAGCTGCACGAGGATCGTGTCGGCACCGGCAATCACGTGGTGGTTGGTGACGATGTGTCCGGCCTCATCCACGATGACGCCGGAGCCGAGCGTGCGCTCGATGCGCTGCCGGTAGCGCGGCAACAGCTCCCCGAAAAGCTCCCCCAGCGAGGGCGCGAGCCGCTCGGTAACGAGGCGCTTGGTGTAGACATTGACCACGGCGGGTGCGGCGCGCTGCACCGCAGCCGCATACGTCACCCGGGCAGATGCCGCATCGGGGCGAGGCGCTTCCGGCGCCGGCGCCGTGACGGGCACCAGGGCTGGCGCCGCGGCGGGCGCCGCGACGGGCGCCGGGGCGCGGCGGATCAGATCCGGGCGCGCCGCGACGATCAGGAAGGCGAGGGCGAGTCCCCCGACGACCGATCCGGCCACGAAGGTGAGTCCGCGACCCAGGCGTTCGAGCATCAGTGCACTCCGGGAATGCCTCGCGTGCGCGCCGGCCGTCGCGCGCCCGGAAGGGGGTGGTCGTTTGTGTATAATGCGCCGCCCCCCGCAAGGTACGAAACTGCTTGAGGCCTCAAGTCCGCGCGGCAGCGGTGCGCGAACGATGCTGCGGCGGGCGGTCAGGCAACGCGGGAGAGGGTGAGATGGCGGATCACGCAGTCGTCGCCGGCACTGAAGTCGATCTGAGCCGGCGCAAGTTCCTCACCACGGCCACGATCGCCACCGGGGCGGTCGGCGCGGTGTTCGCCACCATACCCTTCATCGAGTCGTGGAGCCCCTCCGAGCGTGCCCGCGCCGAAGGCGCGCCGGTCGAGTTCGACCTGAGCAAGCTCGAGCCGGGGCAGGCCGCGCTGCCGGTGTGGCGGCGCCAGCCGATCTTCGTGGTACGGCGCACGCCCGACATGGTGAAGCGCATCTCCGGTCACGACGCGGAGCTCAAGGACCCCGGCTCGAAGGACTCCATCCAGCCGCCTTACGCCGACAATGGGCTGCGCGCGCGCACGCCCGAGTTCCTGGTGCTGGTCGCCGTCTGTACGCACCTCGGGTGCCTGCCGAAGCAGCGCTTCGACGCGGGCGAGCTCTATCCGTCCTGGCCGGGCGGCTTCTGGTGTCCCTGTCACGGTTCGCGCTTCGATCTCGCGGGCCGGGTGTTTGACGGCTCGCCGGCCTCGACCAACCTGATCGTGCCGCCGTACTGGTATCCGAAGGAGCACCTGCTCGTGATCGGTGCCGATGAAAAAGGAGCCGCCTCGTGACCGTGAAGACCGCGAGCGGGGCGCCCGCCCCGCTGCCGAAGAGCACCGGGGGGGCGATGAAGGGACTGTGGGCGTGGCTCAACGCGCGCATGCCCATCGAGGAGTTCTGGCGTCACGAGCTGACCGAGTATTACGCGCCCAAGAACTTCAACGTCTGGTACTTCTTCGGATCGCTGGCGCTGGTGGTGCTGGTGCTGCAGTTGCTGACCGGCATCTTCCTCACCATGTACTACAAGCCGGGCGAGGCCACGGCCTTCGACTCGGTGCAGTACATCATGCGCGAGGTGGACTGGGGCTGGCTGATCCGCTACCTGCACTCCACCGGGGCTTCCTTCTTCTTCATCGTCGTCTACCTGCACATGTTCCGCGCGTTCCTGTACGGCTCGTACCGCGCGCCGCGCGAGCTGCTGTGGCTGATCGGCATGCTGGTGTACTTCGCGCTCATGGCCGAGGCCTTCATGGGCTACGTGCTGCCGTGGGGCAACATGTCGTTCTGGGGCGCGCAGGTGATCGTCAACCTGTTCGGCACGGTTCCCGTGATCGGCCCCGCGCTGGTGCTGTGGATCCGTGGCGACTACGGCATCGCCGATGCGACCCTCAACCGCTTCTTCTCGCTGCACGTCGCGGCGCTGCCGCTCGTGCTGCTGCTGCTGGTGGCGCTGCACCTGGTGGCGCTGCACCGCACGGGCTCCAACAACCCGGACGGCATCGAGATCAAGGAGAAACTCGGCGCCGACGGCAGGCCGCTCGACGGGATTCCCTTCCATCCGTACTACAGCGTGAAGGACATGGTCGGGGTGAGCGTGATGCTGGTGCTGCTCGCCTTCGTGGTGTTCTTCATGCCGACCGTCGGCGGAGTGTTCCTCGAGATGCCGAACTTCGAGCCCGCGAATCCAATCTCGACGCCCGCGGACATCACTCCGGTGTGGTACTTCACCCCCTATTACGCGATCCTGCGCGCGGTGCCCGACCAGCGCCTCGGGGCGCTGCTGCTGCTGATCGGGGTGATGTCCTTCTTCTTCATGCCGTGGCTGGATCGCTCGCCGGTGAAGTCGATGCGCTACCGCGGCTGGATATCGCGCAGCGCGCTCGCGGTGTTCGCGATCTCGTTCGTCGCGCTCGGCTACCTCGGGATGCAGCCCGCCCAGGGGCTGTACGTGATGCTGGCGCGCATCTTCGCGGTGCTGTACTTCGCCTACTTCTGGCTGATGCCGTTCTACACGCGCATCGATCGCGTGAAGCCGGTGCCTGAAAGAGTGGTCTACCATGCGCACTGAGACGCGGCGTCCCGCGGCGCACGGGCGCACGCTGCTCGCGACGGCGCTGCTCGCGACGGCACTGTGCGCCGCGCCGCTCGCCGGCCGCGCGGCGGAGGAGGCCGCGGGGCGCTTCGGCGCCGACTGGGAGAGCTGGCACGCCGGCACCACGGTCTCGGACCTCGCCTCGGTGCAGCGTGGCGCGCGCAATTTCGCCAGCTATTGTCTGGGGTGCCATTCGCTGAAGTACGAGCGCTGGTCGCGGCTTGCCGCCGACCTGAAGATCCCGCTGCCGCTGCTCTCCAGCGAGCTGCTGCCGCCCGGGGCCAAGGCCGCCGACTACATCCTCACCGCCATGCCGGCGGCCGATGCGGAGAGCTGGTTCGGCAAGGTGCCGCCCGACCTGTCGCTGATGCGCAGCGCCCGCGGCAAGGACTACCTGTACCAGTTCCTCATGACCTTCTACCTCGATCCGACGACGCAGACCGGCGCCAACAATCTGGCCCTGCCGACGACGGCGATGCCCGACATCCTGTCGGAGGTCGAGGGACTCAAGAAGGCGGTGTTCAGGACAGTCGAGCGGCCCGGCCCGGGCGGCACGGTGCTGCACGAGGAGGTGTTCGATCACTTCGAGCCGATCGCGCCGGGGCGCATGAGCGAGGCGGAATTCGAGGGGTTCGTGCGCGACACGGTCAACTTCCTCGACTACGTGAGTGAGCCCACGCAGCTCGAGCGCCGCCAGTTCGGCGTGTGGGTGGTGCTGTTCCTGCTGGTGTTCACCTGGCTCACCTGGCTGGTGAAGCGCGAATACTGGAAGGACGTCCACTGATCGCCGGCCTGGATCGCCGGAGCGGGAACGTGTCGAGCAGACGATCCATCATGACGTTGTTCTCCGCACCCGATGACCCGTGGAGTCACCGTACGCGGATCGTGTTGGCCGAGAAGGGCATCAGCATCGACATCGTGAGCGTCGAGGCGGGCCGCTTCCCCGAGGACCTGCTCGACCTGAACCCCTATCACAGCGTGCCAACGCTGGTCGATCGCGACCTGGTGCTGTACGACTCGCGGGTGATCATGGAGTACCTGGACGAGCGTTTTCCGCACCCGCCGCTCATGCCCGTCGATCCGCTCACGCGCGCGCAGTTCCGCCTGGCCCTCTACCGCATCGAGCGCGACTGGTACAGCCTCGCGCGCCAGATCGACCAGGAGCCGGACAAGAAGCAGACGGTGAAGATAAAGAAGATCCTGCGCGATACGATTCTGCAGAGCACCGAGCTGTTCAAGGTCAAACCCTTCTTCCTGTCGGACGAGTTCTCGCTGGTCGATGCGACCATCGCGCCGATCCTATGGCGCCTGCCGCACTACGAGATCGACCTCGCGCCGCAGGGTCAGCCGATCGAGAAATACGCGCAGATGGTGTTCGCGCGGCCGGCTTTCCGCGAGGCGCTGTCCGATAAGGAACGCGATATGCGGCTGAGATGAGCGCATGACCCGCTCCTTGCCCAAGCGGCCGTACCTGCTGCGCGCCATGCACCAGTGGATCAGCGAGTGCGGTCTTACACCGCACGTGATCGTCGACGCCGGTCATGACGGCGCCGAGGTACCCCGTGCCTACGTCAAGGACGGGAAGATCGTTCTCAACCTGAGCGAGGGTGCCACGCAACGATTGCGCCTAGGCAATGACGAGGTGCAGTTCGACGCGCGCTTCGCGGGCGTCGTGCACCATGTGCACTTCCCCGTGACCGCCGTGCTCGGCATCTACGCCCGCGAGACCGGTGAGGGCATGGTCTTTTCCGAGCAGGATCTCGGTCCGGGACCGCCCACACGCCCGACACCCGTGGAAGAGGGCGGCCAACGCCGCCCGCAGCTGAAGGTCGTCAAATAGCTCGAGGAGCGCGGCGGCGTGTGGTGCGCGGCGGCGTGTGGTGCGCGGCGGCGTGGTGCGCGGCGGCGTGTGGCGACGCGCGGATACCTCGCTCGCCCGATGGTTAAGCACTTGCTTAACTATCGGGCGCAGGCAGTAAGACCCCTCGGCCGCCTGAGCCCCCCGCGCGCCAGCGCATCCGGCTTCCTACGCTGCATGTAGATCCTGCGCGCAGCGTATAAAAAAAGAGTCGGCCTGTAAGCCGGGTTCTGTCGAGGGCAATCATTCCTCTGGGATCCACGTCGCCGTGGACCTCTAGCGGCCTACCCGGAAGCGCGCGCGGATCTGCGCTGCCTGCGCCCGTTTCGGGGCGGCGGGCGGCTTCCCTATTTGGCCTTGCTCCAGGTGGGGTTTGCCGTGCCGTCGCGTGTTGCCACCGACGCGGTGCGCTCTTACCGCACCGTTTCACCCTTGCCGGCCCCTTGCGGGACTTGGGCGGTTTGCTTTCTGTTGCACTTTCCGTGGGCTCGCGCCCCCCAGGCGTTACCTGGCACCCGATTCGCCGGAGCCCGGACTTTCCTCCACCGCAGCTGAAAGCTGCAGCAGCGATTGCCCGGCCGACTCTCGCGGCCACGATACGGAGGCGGGCGGGGAAGTCAAATGCCCCGGCGCGCGCGCCGGCGGGTGACTGGCTTGAGGTTTCGCGCGGCCCCGCCGAGCGCCGACAGCCGCCGCGCGGCCTCTAAGGTGCTTCGTTCTCATCCGGCGGTTGCACGGCAGCGGATGCGCCAGCCCCGCGTGTCGCCAGCGCGTACGCCGCGGCGCGCGTCGCGCCGGTGAGCGCCGCCGCGATGGCCGCAACCCTGCCCGGCGGCAGCTCTTTCGCCAGCAGCTCGACCGCGCGCCGCAGCAGCCGCTCATCGACGCCGGCGGCTTGGGCAGCGGCGCCCTGCACCACGAGCGTGATCTCGCCGCGTGCGAAGTTCGCTTCCGCCAGCGCGCGCGCGGCGAGCTCCTCGAGCGTGCCGCGATAGACCGTCTCGTGCGCCTTGGTCAGCTCGCGCGCCACGACCGCCGCGCGCGTGGCACCGAGCTGCGCCGCCATATCGGTGAGCGTCGCGACGATGCGGTGCGGCGCCTCGAAGAACACCAGCGTGCGCGGCTCGTGCGCGAGCGCGGCGAGCGCGGCGCGCCGCTCGTGCCCGCGTGAGGGCAGGAAGCCCTCGAAGCAGAAGCGGTCGGTGGGCAGCCCCGCGAGCGAGAGCGCGGTGGTGATCGCCGACGGTCCGGGAATCGCCCGCACCTCGAAGCCCGCCTGCAGCGCGCGCCGCACCAGCTCGAAACCGGGGTCGGAAAGCAGCGGCGTACCCGCATCGCTCACCAGCGCCACGGTCTCGCCGGCGGCGAGTCGGGCGAGGAGCATGGCGGCACGCTGCGACTCGTTATGCTCGTGCAGCGACAGCAGAGGCCTCGCGATACCGAGCGCCTTGAGCAGCGCGCCGGTGTGGCGCGTGTCTTCGGCGGCGATCAGGTCGGCTTGCGCGAGCGTCTCGCGGGCACGCGCGCTCAAGTCCGCGAGATTGCCGATCGGCGTGGCGACGACTTGCAGCCGCCCGGGCGCGCTGGTCACTCTATAATCCCTTCACGCCGCTTGGGTCAGCGGCCCCACCGTCAGGCATCCTGCCCGCGACCGAAAGGCTCTTCAACCGATGCTGCCGCACCCGCTCGCCCGCGCTGCACTGCTGCTGCTCGCCGCCGCAGCGCTCGGCGGCTGTCCGAGCCTCACCCAGCGCGCCGGGTTGCCGCCGTCGGTGGAGCGCGCCGAGACGCTCGAGCGCTCGGGCGATCGCGCAGGCGCGGCGCGCGTTTACGAGGAGCTGGCGGCCCAGAACGTCGGCGTGCAGCGCAACGATCTGCTGCTGCGCGCGGCGCGCGCCTACCTTGCGGCACAGCGCCCCGACGACGCCGCGCGTGTGCTGGCAAGGACCGAGTCGCCGTTGCCGACGGAGCAGGACATCGAGCGCGCCTTGCTCGGCGTCGAGCTCGCGCTCGAGCGCGGCCAGGGTCAGGAAGCCTCGCGGCAGCTCGGCGCGCTGGCGCCGCCGCGCAATGCGGGCCAGGCGGCGCGCTACCACGATCTGCAGACGCGCGCGGCGGCGCTCGCCGCCGGGCGGCAGCTTCCGCCGGGGCTCGAGCCGGGGCCGCACATCGCGCTGCTGCTGCCGGTCACGGGTCGTGCGGCCGGCGCCGCGATCAGCGTGCGCGACGGCTTCATGACCGCCTATTACCAGGCTCCGGCCGGGGAGCGCTCGCGGGTGCGCGTCTACGACACGGGAACCGAGAGCGTCGCGCAGGCGCTCGTGCAGGCGGCGAGCGCGGGCGCCGACTTCATCGTCGGCCCGTTGACGCGCGAGGAAGTCGCCGCCGCGGCGGATTCGGTCGCGCCACACGCGCCGCTGCTGGCGCTCAACTTTCTGCCGCCGGAACGGCCGGCGCCGGCGCAGTTCTACCAGTACGCGCTGTCGCCCGAGGACGAAGCGCGCCTCGCGGCGCGCCGCGTGCTCGAGGATCATCACCGTCGCGGCGTGGCGCTCACTCCCGCGGGCGACTGGGGAGCGCGAGTGCTCGGCGCTTTCACGCAGGAGCTGACGAGCGGCGGCGGCGACGTGTTCGCGACCGGCGTCGTCGAGTCGGGGCGTACCGACTACAGCGCCACGATCACCGAGGTGCTGCGCCTCAGCGACAGCAGCGCGCGCCACCGACGGCTCGAGTCGATCGTCGGCACGCGGCTGCAGTTCGATCCGCGCCGGCGCAACGACATCGAGTTCATCTTCGCGCCGGCGCCGGCGAGCGTCGAGCGGCAGCTGCGCCCGCAGCTGCGCTTTCACTACGCCGGCGATATCCCCACCTACGCGACCTCGGACGCGTTCGAGCCCGATGTGCGCGCCAACGAGGATCTCGAGGGGCTGATGTTTCCCGACATGCCGTGGATGCTCGGCGGCGATCTGGCGGAGGCGGTGCGCGCCGCGACGCGCGAGGCGTGGCCGAGCGGCGGTCCGTACCGCGGGCGGCTGTTCGCCTTCGGCTTCGACGCCTTCCGTCTCGCGCAGGCGCTGCGCCGCACGGGAGCGGGCGGCAACATCAGCGTCGACGGGCTCACCGGGCGGCTGAGCCTCGATGCGGAGCGGCGCGTGCGACGCGAGCTCGGCTGGGCGCAGCTGCACAACGGCGAGCTGCGGCTGTTGCCGGCGCCGCCGCGGTAAACGGCGGAGCGGCCGCTGCATGCTGACCGCGCGACAGCGCAGCGGACGGCGCGCCGAGGAGCTGGCCGCCGAATATCTGCGCGCGGCCGGATGCGAGATCCTGCAATATAACTTTCGCCGCCGCTTGGGCGAGCTCGACATCGTCGCGCGCCAGGCGGGCGTGTTGATCGTCGCCGAGGTGCGCAGCCGCGCCGGTACTGCCTATGGTGGCGCGGCCGCGAGCGTCGATCGGCGCAAGCAGCAGCGCATCGTGCGCGCCGCGAGTCAACTGCTGCAGCAGCGGCGCGACCTCGCACGGCTGCCGGTGCGCTTCGACGTCATCGTGGTGAGCGACCCCGCAGGTGCAGCGCCCGCGATCGAGTGGATCCGGCACGCCTTCGTCGCCTCCTGAGTGCGACGCGCCGGCAAGCCGCTGATTCTAAGAACGAATGCATGGTGCATTGCATGGTGCAGGTGGGGCGGATATCGGGTGCATGCAGGCAGCGACACTGTGATTCCCTACATAAGTTCTTGTGACTGCGACGAATTTCTCATTATTCCAATTGACATAGTTCCTCCCCGATTCCTATAGTGGCGCCTGGTGGGAGAAAGTGGGGGGAAATGGGCGAGTCCTCGCCTCACGGGTCGTGTTTCGCGGTGCAACAAAAATCACCCTGGATGACAAGGGCCGGATGGTCATGCCCACCCGCTACCGGGAGCAGATCAACGAACTCGCCCAGGGGAAATTGGTCGTCACCATCGACAAGGACCAGTGCCTCCTCATCTATCCCCTGCCCGAATGGGAGCAGATCGAACGCAAGCTGATGAGCCTGCCGAGCCTGAACGCGACCGCGCGCCGGCTGCAGCGGCTGATGGTGGGGCATGCGACCGATCTACCTCTCGACGGGCACGGCAGGGTGCTGCTGCCGCCTGAGCTGCGGGAGTTCGCCAGCCTCGGGCGGCACGGAATGCTGATTGGTCAGGGCAATCGCTTTGAACTCTGGGATGAGGCGCGCTGGAACGAGCGGCGCGACCAGTGGCTCAAGAACGAGGAAGTCGCCACCGATCTGCCCTCCGAGCTCGAGTCCCTGTCGCTGTAGGGGTGTAAGCGGACGAGCGTGGCTGGGCCTCAAGCCCGTGGCGAGAGCACTCATGGGGGCGGAGAACACCGCTTCGCAAGTGGATGAGCACACACCGGTGCTCGCTGCTGAGGCGCTCGAGGGACTGGCCCTGGAAGCGGGCGGGTACTATGTCGACGCGACGTTTGGGCGTGGTGGTCATACGGCACTCATACTCCAGGCCCTGGGTCGAGAAGGCCGCGTGCTCGCGTTCGATCGGGATCCGCAGGCCATCGAGGCCGGCCAGCGCCGTTTTGCCGACGAAGTGCGGCTTACGCTCGTGCATGCGTCGTTTGCCGATCTCGCCACGCTCGTGCCCGCACACGCGCAGGAGCATCCCTGCCGCGGTGTGCTCTTCGACCTCGGCGTCTCCTCACCGCAGCTCGACGATCCCCGGCGTGGCTTCAGCTTCCGAGCCGACGGCCCGCTCGACATGCGCATGGACCCGACGCGCGGCGAGCCCGTATCGGCCTGGCTCGCTCGCGCGGGCGTCGACGAGATACGCCAGGTGATCGCCACCTTCGGAGAGGAGCGCTTCGCGCGCCGCGTGGCGCAGGCCATCGTCGCCGCACGGCGCCGGGACGCCGTGCAGAGCACCGGCGAGCTCGCGGCGCTGGTCGCCGCCGCAGTGCGCAGCCGCGAGCCCGGCAAGCATCCGGCGACGCGCACCTTTCAGGCACTGCGCATGTTCATCAACGACGAGCTCGGGCAGCTCGAGCGCGGACTCGCGGCCGCGCTCGCGGTGCTCTCGCCCGGCGGGCGCCTCGCGGTCATCACCTTCCACTCCCTCGAGGATCGCGCCGTGAAGCGCTTCATGCAGCGCGAGTCGCAGGGTGATCCGGTGCTGCGGGCGCTGCCGCTCGCGCCGGCGGGGTCGGGTCCGCGCCTGAAGCTCATCGGGCGCAAGCTCCGCCCCGGGGAAGCCGAGCTCGCGCGCAACCCCAGGGCCCGCAGTGCGCTGCTGCGCGTGGCGGAGCGCCTGCCATGAGCCGCGGCGCGCTGCTCACCGGCGTCGGCCTGCTGTGGGTCGCCGCGCTCGGCTCGGCAGCGGGGGCGATCTGGTGCAAGCACCGCGCCCGGGAGCTGTTCGTCGAGCTCGAGGCGCTCAATGCGCGCCGCGACAACCTGGAGATCGAATGGGGCCAGCTGCAGCTCGAGCAGAGCGCCTGGTCCAGCCACGCCTTCGTCGAGCGCGTCGCCAGCGCGAAGCTCCACATGGCGATGCCGCCGCCGAAGGAGATCGAGATCATCGGCCCATGAAAGCGCGCGGCCCACGCAATGGCGCGCACGATTCCTTCCGCTGGCGCGCGTATCTGCTGATCGGAGCGCTGTTCGTCAGCGCCCTCGGCCTCATGTGGCGCGCCATCGACCTGCAGCTCGTCGATCACGGCTTCCTCGCCCGCGAGGGCGATGCGCGCTTCTCGCGCGTGCTGCAGATCGCGGCGCACCGCGGCACCATCACCGACCGCTACGGCGAGCCGCTCGCCGTCAGTACGCCGGTGGATTCACTGTGGGTCAATCCGCGCGAGCTCGCGCTCGCGACCGACCAGATTCCGCGCCTCGCCGCGGCGCTGCAGCTCGACCGTCAGGAGCTCACGCGCCGCGTCACGAGCAACCTCGACCGCGAGTTCCTCTACCTCGCGCGCCATCGCCAGCCCGCCGAGGCCGCCCAGGTCAAGGCCTTAGGCATCCCCGGGGTGTACAGCTCGCGCGAGTACCGCCGCTATTACCCGGCGGCCGAGGTCACCGGGCACCTGCTCGGCTTCACGAACGTCGACGATGCCGGGCAGGAGGGTCTCGAGCTGGCGTTCGATCACTGGCTCGCGGGCGAGAACGGCGCCAAGCGCGTCATCCAGGATCGCTACGGGCGCATCGTGCAGAACGTCGAAAGCATCCGGCCCGCGCGCCCGGGACGGGACCTGGTGGTGTCGATCGACCTGCGCATCCAGTATCTTGCCTACCGCGAGCTCAAAGCCGCGATCCGCGACCAGCGCGCCCGCGCCGGGTCGGTGGTGGTGCTGGATGTCGCCACCGGCGAAGTGCTCGCCATGGTGAATCAGCCCGCCTACAACCCGAACGACCGCGACCAGATCGAGGCGGCCACGTACCGCAATCGCGCCGCCACGGACATCTTCGAGCCCGGCTCCTCCGTCAAGCCGTTCTTCGTGGCCGCGGGCCTCGCCTCGGGCAAGTACGACGACCACAGCCTCATCGACACCTCGCCCGGGTTCTTCAAAGTGGGCGTCAAGATCTTCGAGGACGAGCACAACCTCGGCGCGATCGACATCGCGACCGTGCTCGCCAAGAGCTCGAACGTCGGCATGGCGCACATCGCGCTCACGCTCCCGCCGCGACAGATCTGGGGCACGCTCACCGCGCTCGGCTTCGGCCAGCTCACCACCAGCGGCTACCCGGGCGAGTCGGCGGGGCTGCTGCCGCCGTACGCGCAGTGGCGCCCCATCGGCATCGTCACCATGTCGCACGGCTACGGGCTGTCGGTGACACCGCTGCAGCTCGCGCACGCCTACGCGACCGTCGGTGGCTTCGGCCTCGCGCGGCCGGTCTCGTTTCTGCGCCTCGAGGCGCCCCCGGTGGGGGAGCGCTCGCTCGCGAGCGACGTCTGCCGCGAGCTGGTCGGCATGCTCGAGTCGGTGGTCGCGGCCGAGGGCACGGGCAAGCTCGCCGCGATCCCGGGCTATCGTGTCTCGGGCAAGACCGGCACGGCGTGGAAGGCGACCGCCGGCGGCTACTCGACCGATCGCTACATGGCGGTATTCGGCGGCGTGGCACCGGCAACCGCTCCGCGCCTCGCCGCGGTGGTGGTGATCGATGAGCCGGGGGCGGGGCTGCACATGGGCGGACAGGTGGCGGCGCCCGTGTTCTCGAAAGTGGTGGGCGGCGCGCTGCGGCTGCTGGCGGTGGCGCCCGACCAGCCGGTGAAGGCGCCCGAGGAGCTGCCGGCGAGCATGGGCGTCGGCGGCGTGCGCACGGCGGCACTGCCATGAGCGCCTCGACGGGCAGCGCAGCGGCAGCCGAGCCGCGCGAGCTCGCCGCGCTCGTGGCGGGATGGATCGGCGCGCCGCCGCAGCTGCGGGTGAGCGATGTGACGCTCGACAGCCGCGCGGCGACCCCGGGCGCGCTGTTCCTCGCCGCTCGCGGCCGCAGTGAGCACGGCCTGAAGTTTGCGCGCGAGGCGGTGGCACGCGGCGCGCGCGCGGTGCTCTACGAGCCGGACGGCGCGCCGCTCGAGGCGGCGCAGCTCGGCGCCGACATCTTCGTCGCGGCACTCCCCGACCTGCGCGGACGCGCCGGCCTGATCGCCGATCGCTTCTTCGGGGCGCCCTCGCAGCATCTCACCGTGGCCGGCATCACCGGCACCAACGGCAAGACCACCTGCGCCTGGCTCCTCGCCCAGGCGCTGCAGCGCTGCCGCAGGCCCGCCGGCTACATCGGTACGCTCGGCATCGGCGTGCCGCCGCAGATCACGCCCACGCCGCACACCACCGCCGATGCCGTGACCGTGCACCGCCAGCTCGCGCAGCTTCGGGCCCAGGGGGCTGAATGCGTGAGCATGGAGGTGTCGAGCCACGCACTCGATCAGCAGCGGGTCAACGGCGTGCGCTTCCGCACCGCGGCCTTCACCAACCTGACCCGCGATCACCTCGACTATCACGGCACCATGGAGGCCTACGGTGCGGCCAAGGCGCGCCTGTTCAGCTTCCCCGGGCTCGCCGAGCGCATCATCAACGTCGACGATCCCCTCGGCGCGGCGCTCGCGCAAGCTGCCGAGCGCTCGCCGCCGGCGCCAGCGCCCGCCGCGCGGCTGATCGTCACCACGCGCGAGTCGCGTCCGGCGCCGCCCGGCGCGCAGTTCGTGCGCGCGACGCGCGTGCGCGGCGACTCCGGCGGCCTCACCATCGAGGTGGACTCGAGCTTCGGCAGCGTCGAGCTCGCCGTGCGTCTGATCGGCGAGTTCAACGTCGACAACGTGCTCACCGTGCTCGCGGTGCTGCTGGCGTGGAACGTCCCGCTGCGCGAGGCGGCGCACGCCCTCGCGCGGGTGCACGCCGCGAGCGGTCGCATGGAGATGTTCGGCGGACGCGGACGCAGCCCCCTCGCCATCGTCGACTATGCGCACACCCCCGATGCGCTCGCCAAGGCGCTGCGCGCCGCGCGCCTGCACTGCCGCGGGCAGCTGCGCGTGGTGTTCGGCTGCGGCGGCGACCGCGACGCGGGCAAGCGCCCGCTCATGGGCCGCATCGCCGCCGAGCTGGCCGATGACATCGTGCTCACCGACGACAACCCGCGGAGCGAGGATCCGCGGCGCATCGTGGCCGACATCGTCGCGGGCGTGGCGCAGGGCGCGCCGCTCACCATCGAGCACGACCGCGCGCTCGCCATCCGCATGACGCTCGAGCGCTCGGCCCCCGACGACGTCGTGCTGATCGCCGGCAAGGGGCACGAGGATTACCAGATCGTCGGCAGCGAGCGGCGCGCCTTCCGCGACCAGACGGTCGTCGGCGCGGAGCTCGCGAGGCTCCTCGCATGAAGCGCACGCTGGTGGAATTTGCGCGCGCCTGCGGCGGCAGGCTCTCCGGCGCGGATGCCCCCTATACCGACGTGGTGAGCGACTCGCGCACGCTCGCGCCCGGACAGCTGTTCGTCGCCCTGCGCGGTCCGCGCTTCAACGGCCACGACTTCGTGGCCGCCGCGCTCACCGCGGGCGCCGCCGGCGCCGTGGTCGATGCCGTGCAGCCGGTGGCGCTGGCGCAGATCGTGGTGACCGACACGCAGGCGGCACTCACGCAGGCCGCGCGTGCCTGGCGCGCCGCCTTCAGCGGACCGCTGGTGGGAGTGGCGGGCAGCAACGGCAAGACGACCGCCAAGGAAATGACCGCGGCGATCCTCGCCGAGGCCGGCAGCTGCCTCGCGACCCGCGGCAATCTCAACAATCACATCGGCGTGCCGCTCACGCTGCTGCGCCTCGAGCCGACGCATCGCTATGCGGTGGTGGAGATGGGCGCCAATCGCCCCGGCGAGGTCGCCGCGCTCGCCGCGCTCGCCCGACCCTCGGTCGGCATGATCACCAACGCCGGCGCCGAGCATCTCGAGGGCTTCGGCGGCCTCGAGGGCGTGGCGCGCGCGGAAGGGGAGATGGTCGCCGGGCTCGGTACGGCCGCCACCGCGGTCATCAACGCGGACGATGAGTTCGCCGCGCTGTGGCGCGGGCTGACGCGGGCGCGCGTGGTCACCTTCGGCGTGCGCGCGCCCGCGGACTTCAGCGCCAGCGAGGTGCGCAGCGAGGTCGGGGCCGAGGGCTTCCGCACCCGCTTTCGCCTCAGCGCCCCGCAGGGGCGGACGGCGATCGAGCTGCGCGTCGGCGGCGCGCACAACATCGCCAACGCGCTCGCGGCGGCGGCCGCCGCGGCCAGCGCCGGCGCGACGCTCGCGCAGATCGCCGCGGGGCTCGCGCGCGTGCGCGCCGTGCCGGGGCGGCTCCAGTTCCAACAGGCCGCGGGCGGCGCCTGGCTGATCGATGACTCCTACAACGCCAACCCGAGCTCGGTGCGCGCCGCCATCGAGGTGCTGAGCGCGCTCGGCGGGAGGCGCTGGCTGGTGCTCGGCGACATGGCGGAGCTCGGCGAGTACGCGCCGCAGGCGCACGCCGGCATCGGCGAGCTCGCGCGCGAGCAGGGCGTCGAGCGGCTGTACGCGACCGGGACGCTGATGGCGCGCGCGGTCGAGAGCTTCGGCGCAGGCGCGCACTGGTATGCGGACGTGCCGGCGCTCATTGCGGCGCTGCGCGAGGCGCTCGCCGCCGCCGGCCCCGAGGTGCGCATTCTCATCAAGGGCTCGCGCTTCAACCGGCTGGAGCGCGTGGTGGCGGCTCTCGGCGGCGCCGGCGCCGGCACAGGCGGGCATTGAGTGCTCTACTGGATCACACAACAGTTCGCCGGCCGGATCCCGGGTGCGCATGTCTTTGCGTATCTCACCTTCCGCGCCATTCTGGCGACGGCCTCGGCGCTCGGCCTGTCGCTGCTCATCGGGCCGGCGCTGATCGCACGCCTGGTACGCGGTCAAATCGGCCAGGTGGTGCGCGACGACGGCCCGCCCACTCACCTCTTGAAGGCCGGCACGCCCACCATGGGCGGCACGCTGATCCTCATCGCGACGCTCGTCAGCACGCTGCTGTGGGCGGAGCTCGGCAACCGCCTGGTGTGGACGGTGCTCGGCGTCACCTTCGCGTTCGGGCTCATCGGCTTCTACGACGATTACCTCAAGCTCATGGTGAAGAACCCGAAGGGGCTGCTGCCGCGCTGGAAGTATTTCTGGCAGTCGGTGGCCGGGCTCGCCACGGCGGCGACGCTCTACTACACGGCCACCGATCCGGCCGAGACCACGCTGTACCTGCCGTTCGTCAAGACTTTCCACGCCCCGCTCACCGCCTTCGGCTTCATCCTGATCGCTTACCTCATGATCGTCGGCATGAGCAACGCGGTGAATCTCACCGCCGGGCTCGACGGGCTCGCCATCATGCCGGCGGCGCTGGTGGCCTCGGCGCTCGGTGTGTTCGCCTACGCGAGCGGCAACGCGGTGTTCGCGCATTACCTGCAGATTCCCGACATCCGCGGCGCCGGCGAGCTGCTGATCTTCTGCGCCGCGCTCGCCGGCGCGGGGCTCGGCTTCCTGTGGTTCAACTCCTACCCCGCGCAGGTGTTCATGGGCGACGTCGGCGCGCTGGCGATCGGCGCCGCGATCGGCGTGCTGGCGGTGATCGTGCGCCAGGAGCTGGTGGTGCTGGTGATGGGCGGTGTGTTCGTGCTCGAGACGGCATCCGTGATCCTGCAGGTCGCCTCGTTCAAGCTCACCGGCCGGCGCATCTTCAGGATGGCGCCGATCCATCACCACTTCGAGCTCAAGGGCTGGGCGGAGCCGAAGGTCATCGTACGCTTCTGGATCATCTCGCTGCTGCTGGTGCTCGCGGGACTCGCGACGTTGAAACTGCGATGAGCACCGCAACCGCAACTGCGCCGTACGCCGTGATCGCCGGACTCGGGGTCACGGGGCTCTCGTGCGCGCGCTATCTGCACGCGCACGGCTGGCGGCTCGCCGTCACCGATACGCGCACCTCGCCCCCGCAGCTGCCGGCACTGGCCGCGCTCGATGCCAGCATCCCGGTGCGGCTCGGCGGGCTCGATGCGGCGCTGCTCGCCGATGCGGTGTGCGTGGTCGCCTCGCCGGGGCTGCCGCTCGATGCGCCGTTCTTCGCCGCGGCGCGCCGCCGGGGACTCGAGATCGTCGGCGACATCGAGCTGTTCGCCCGCGCCGCGGCGGCCCCGGTGGTCGGCATCACCGGCACCAACGGCAAGAGCACGGTCACGACGCTGCTGGCGCGCATGGCGCAGCGCGCCGGCGTCGCGGTGCGGGTCGGCGGGAATCTCGGCGAGCCGGCGCTCGAGCTGCTCGCGCCGGGCACCGAGCTGTACGTGCTCGAGCTCTCGAGCTACCAGCTCGAGACCACCGTGAGCCTTCACTGCCGCGCCGCCAGCGTGCTCAACGTCAGCCCCGACCATCTCGACCGCTACCGCTCGCTCGACGCCTACGCCGCGGCCAAGGCACGCATCTACGCCCGCTGTGACACGGCCATCATCAATCTCGACGATCCGCTGGTGGCCGCCATGCCGCGGGCGGCGGCGCGTACCCTGAGCTTCTCGCTGCGCGCCAGCATCGGCGCCGACTACGCGCTCGCCGTGCACGAGCGCGAGTGGTGGCTGACGCGTGCCGCGACGCCGCTGATGCCGGTGGCGGCGCTCAAGATCAAGGGGCTGCACAACGCCGCCAACGCGCTCGCGGCGCTCGCGCTCGGCGAGGCGCTCGCGCTGCCGCTGCCCGTGATGCTCGCCGAGCTCGCCGCCTTCGAGGGCCTGCCCCACCGCTCGCAATGGGTCGCCGACGTGCGCGGTGTGAGCTACATCGACGACTCCAAGGGCACCAACGTCGGCGCGACGCTCGCCGCGGTGGCCGGCATGCCCGGGCCGCTGGTGATGATCGCCGGCGGCGAAGGCAAGAACCAGGACTTCACGCCGCTCGCGGCCGCGTTCCGCGGCAAGGTGCGCCACGCGGTGCTCATCGGTCGCGACGCCCCGCGCATCGCCGCCGCGCTCGCCGGCGTCTGCACGCTCGAGACCTGCGCGACGCTCCCGCAGGCGGTGCAGGCGGCGGCACGCGCGGCACGCGCGGGCGACACCGTGCTGCTGTCGCCTGCGTGCGCGAGTCTCGACATGTTTCGCGACTACGCCCATCGCGGCGCGGTGTTCGCACAGGCGGTGCGGGAGCTGGCCGCATGAACGTCGCCGCGCATTCCTCGCTCCTCGGCATGGCGCGCGGCAGCGCCCGCGGCACGAGCGTGCATCTCGACTGGGTGACCCTCGCGCTTACTCTCGCCACCCTGCTGCTCGGGCTGGTCATGGTCACTTCCGCCTCGGTGTCGATCGCCAGCCAGGAGACCGGGCAGCCGTTCTACTACCTCGAGCGCCAGCTGCTGCTGACGCTGATCGGCGCGGCCTGCGCGCTGCTCGTGTTCTCGATCCGCACCGAGCTCCTCGAGCGCATCTCGGTGGCGCTGCTCGCGTTGGCGATCGTGCTGCTGGTCGTGGTGCTGATCCCGGGCCTCGGGCACGTCGTCAACGGCAGCCGCCGCTGGCTGCGCCTCGCCGGCGTCAACTTCCAGGTCTCGGAGCTCTCGCGCATGCTGGTGCTCATCTACCTCGCCAGTTACGCCGTGCGCCGCGAGAGCGAGCTGCGCTCATCGCTCGCGGGTCTGGCGAAGCCCGTGGGACTGCTGGTGGCCGCCGGCGCGCTGCTGCTCGCCGAGCCCGACTTCGGCGCCGCCACGGTGCTGTTCGCGACCGGGTTTGGACTGTTGTTCCTCGCCGGGGCGCGGCTGCGCTACGTGATCGCGCTCACCGCGATCGCGTGCGCGGGCTTCGGCGTGCTCGCGGTGAGCTCCAGCTACCGCCTGCGCCGCCTCACCGCCTTCCTCGATCCGTGGGCGGATCCCTACAACAGCGGCTTCCAGCTCACGCAGTCGCTGATCGCCATCGGCCGCGGCCAGTGGCTCGGCGTAGGCCCCGGCGATTCGGTGCAGAAGCTGTTCTACCTGCCGGAGGCGCACACCGACTTCCTGTTCGCGGTGCTGGCGGAGGAGCTCGGGCTCCTCGGCGTCGTGGTGACGCTCGGCCTGTTCCTCGCGCTCGTGTGGCGCAGCTTCCACATCGCGCGGCTCGCCTCCGAGGCCGGGCTGAAATTCCCCGCCTACCTCGCCGGGGGCTTTGGTCTCTGGGTCGGCATCCAGGCCCTCATCAACATCGGCGTCAACATGGGGGTCCTGCCCACCAAGGGCCTGACGCTGCCGTTCATGAGCTACGGGCGCTCGAGCCTGATCGTGGCGCTCGCCTGGGTGGGGCTGCTGCTGCGGGTGTATCACGAGGCCGTGCGCGGGCAGCGCGGCTCGGCCACCGTGCGGGGCGGCGCATGAGCCGGCCCATTCTCATCATGGCGGGCGGCACCGGCGGCCACGTGTTCCCGGCGCTGGCGCTGGCGCGCCTGCTGCGCGCTCAGTCGCTGGAGGTGGTGTGGCTCGGCACCGCACACGGGCTCGAGTCGCGCGTCATCCCTGCGGAAGGCATTCCGATCGAGCAGCTCTCGATCGGCGGGCTGCGCGGCAAGAGCCTGCTCACCTGGCTCAGCGCGCCAGTGCGGCTCACGGTGGCGCTGTTGCAGGCGCTCGCCGTCATGCGCCGCCATCGGCCGTCGGTCGTCGTGGGCCTCGGCGGCTTCGTGACCGGGCCGGGAGGCGTCGCCGCCTGGCTCACGCGCCATCCGCTCGTGATTCACGAGCAGAACGCCATCGCCGGCCTCACCAACCGCTGGCTGGCGCACCTGGCGCGCCAGGTGCTCGAGGCCTTTCCCGGCAGCTTCGGCCGCGACGTGCATGCGCGCGTCATCGGCAACCCGGTGCGCGCCGACATCAGCGCCCTGCCGCCGCCCGCGGTGCGTTTCGCCGGACGCACCGGCCCGGTGCGCATCCTCGTCATCGGCGGCAGCCAGGGCGCCGCGCGGTTGAACGCGGTGGTGCCGTTTGCGCTCAAGCGCCTCTCCGGCTGGCTCGCCTTCGACGTGCGCCATCAGGCCGGGGAGCGCTGGATCGACGCCGGCCGTGCGAGCTACGCGCAGGCCGGGGTGCGCGCCGACGTGCGCCCGTTCATCGAGGACATGAGTGAGGCCTACGGCTGGGCCGACCTGGTCATCTGCCGCGCGGGCGCCCTCACGGTATCGGAGCTGGCAGCCGTCGGGGTGGGCGCGATCCTGGTGCCGTACCCCGGCGCGGTCGACGATCACCAGGCCTACAACGCGCAGTATCTGGTGCGCGAAGGCGCGGCGGTGCTGATCGCCGACCGCGAGCTCACCGAGGAGCGGCTCGCCGTCGAGCTGCAGCGCCTGTGCGCCGGGCGCGGCAAGCTCCTCGCGATGGCGGAGCGGGCGCGCCTGCTCGCCCGCCCGCGCGCCGCGGACGAGCTCGCCGCCTCGTGCCTCGAGCTCGCACGGAGGGCCGCATGAGCGGTGAGCCGCGCACGCTTGCCGGGCAGCCGCGGGAGGAGCGGCGCGCGCAGCCCGAGCGGCGCGACCGCATGCGGCGCATCAACACCATTCACTTCGTCGGGGTCGGCGGCAGCGGCATGAGCGGCATCGCCGCGGTGCTGCTGAATCTCGGCTACAAAGTGCAGGGCTCGGACCTGCGCGAGAGCGCCGTGACCGAGTGGCTCACCGGTCTCGGTGCGCGCATCACCATCGGGCATGCGGCCGCCAACATCGCCGGCGCCGACGTCGTGGTCGTCTCCGGCGCCGTGCCGCGCGACAACCCGGAAATCGCCGCCGCGCTCGAGCGGCGTATCCCGGTGGTGGCGCGCGCGGAGATGCTCGGCGAGCTGATGCGCTTCCGCTACTCGATCGCGGTCGCCGGCACCCACGGCAAGACCACGACCACGAGCCTGCTCGCCAGCATCCTTTCCGAAAGCGGTGAGGATCCGACCTACGTGATCGGCGGGCGCCTGAAGAGCGCCGCCAGCAACGCCCGCCTCGGGGCGGGGCGTTACCTGGTCGCGGAAGCCGATGAGAGCGATGCCTCCTTCACCCACCTGCAGCCGCTCATGGCGATCGTCACCAACATCGACAACGATCACCTGAGCACCCACGGCGGCGATTTCGGCCTGCTCAAGCAGAGCTTCATCGACTTCCTGCACAACCTGCCGTTCTACGGGCTCGCGGTGCTGTGTGCCGACGACGAGCACGTGCGCAGCATCATGCGGGAAGTCGGCCGCCCCATCCGCTCCTACGGGCTCGAGGCCGGCGCCGACCTGCGCGCGGTGCGCATCCTTCCCAAGGGGCTGCAGACGGACTTCGAGGTGACGCGCGCCGCCGCCGCGCCGCTCGCGGTGACGCTCAACCTTCCCGGGCTCCACAACGTGCGCAACGCGCTCGCCGCCATTGCGGTCGCCACCGAGCTCGGCATCGACGACCCGGCGATCCAGCGTGCGCTCGGCAGCTTCCAGGGCGTCGAGCGGCGGCTGCAGCACATCGGCGACGCCGTCACCCGCGTGGGGCGCATCAGCGTCATCGACGATTACGGTCACCACCCCGCCGAGATCGCCGCCACCCTCGAGGCGGTGCGCCAGGGCTACCCCGGGCGGCGCGTGCTGCTCGTGTTCCAGCCGCATCGCTACACGCGCACCCGCGACCTCATCGACGATTTCGGCCGGGCGCTCTCGGGGGCCGATGTGTTGTGCGTGACCGAGGTGTACGCCGCGGGCGAGCCGCCCATTGCCGGCGCCGACGGCCGCGCCATCTGCCGCGCGGTGCGCAGCCGCGGTCAGCTCGAGCCGCTGTTCATCGAGAAGGTCGAGCAGCTCGCGCCGGCGCTCAAGGACGTGATCCAGGGCGGCGATGTGGTGGTCGCCATGGGGGCGGGCAGCATCAGCGGCGTCGCGCACGCTCTCCCGCAGGCGCTCACCAAGCTGCTGCCGCCGGGGAAGGCCTCATGAGCGTCAGCGTGGCCCCCGAATTCAGCGCGCGGGTGCGCCGCAACGAGCCCTTGAGCCGCCATACGTCCTGGCATGTCGGCGGGCCCGCGGAGGTGTTCTTCAATCCGCACGACGTCGCCGATCTCGCCGCCTTCCTGCGCGCGGTCCCCGCCGGCGTCCCCATTCACTGGATCGGCCTCGGCAGCAACCTGCTGGTGCGCGACGGCGGCCTGCAGGGGGTCGTCATCAGCACGGCCGGCGGGCTCAACGGGCTCGTGCGCCTGAGTGAAGGCGTGGTGCGCGCCGAGGCCGGTGTGGCCTGCGCGCGCATCGCGCGGCAGTGCATCAAGTGGGGAATGGGGCCCGCGGAGTTCTTCGCCGGCATTCCCGGCACGCTCGGCGGTGCGCTGGCGATGAATGCCGGGGCTTTCGGCGGCGAGACCTGGCGGCACGTGCGCAGCGTCGAGACCATCGACCGCAAGGGGCGCACGCACGCGCGTGCGCCGGCGGAATACCGCGTCGGCTACCGCGAGGTGAGCGCGCCCGCGCCCGAGGAGTGGTTCATCGCCGCGGAGCTCGGCTTCGAGCGGCGTCCCGCCGCGCACGCCGGCGAAGTCGAGACGCTGCTCGCGCGGCGCAAGGCCACGCAGCCGATCGGCGAGTGGAGCTGCGGCTCGGTGTTCACCAACCCGCCGGGCGATCACGCCGCGCGCCTCATCGAGGCGGCGGGATTGAAGGGCCATCGCATGGGCGATGCCTCGGTGTCGGAGAAGCACGCCAACTTCATCATCAATCACGGCGGCGCGAGCGCCGCCGATCTCGAGCGCCTCATCGAGCACGTGCGCGCCGAAGTCGAGCGCGTGCACGGCGTGCGGCTGCGTCCCGAAGTGCGCATCGTGGGAGTGCCCTGATGCGCCTGCTCCATGAGCCGCAGCGGCTGCGACGCGTGAGCGAGGCGCGCGACTTCGGCCGCGTGGCGGTGCTCTACGGCGGCGACTCGAGCGAGCGCGAGATCTCGCTGCTCTCGGGGAATGCGGTGCTGGAAGCGCTCAGGCGCCGCGGCGTCGACGCGCATCCCTTCGATCCGCGCGACCAGGCCCTTGGCGATCTCACCTCCGGGGGCTTCCAGCGTGTCTGGATTGCGCTGCACGGCCCCGGGGGCGAGGACGGAACGCTGCAGGGCGCGCTCGAATATCTCGGCGTGCCCTACACCGGCAGCGGCGTGATGGGCTCGGCGATCGGCATGGACAAGCTGCGCACCAAGCGCTTAGGTCTTGCGGTCGGCGTACCGACCTGCGACTTCGTGGTGCTCTCGGGACCTCAGGACTTCGACCTCGCGCTCGAGCGCCTCAAGCTCCCGCTGATCGTGAAGCCCGCAACCCAGGGGTCGAGCGTCGGCATGAGCAAGGTCGAGCGCGCCGTGGACCTGCCGGCCGCCTATGCCGCCGCGGCACGTCTCGAGGCGCTGGTGTTCGCCGAGCCGTGGCTGCCGGGCAAGGAATACACGGTGGCGATCCTGCAGGGCGAGGCCTTGCCCTCGATCCGCATCGAGACTCCGCGCACCTTCTACGACTACGAGGCGAAGTACTTTCGCGACGACACGCGCTACTTCTGCCCCTCCGGGCTCCCCCCCGCCGCCGAAGCGCATCTCGCCAATCTCGCGCTGGCGGCCTTCGAGGCCGCCGGCGCCTCGGGCTGGGGACGGGCGGATTTCATGATGGATGCCGCCGGGCGGCCGCTGCTGCTCGAGATCAACACCATTCCCGGCATGACGAGTCACAGCCTGGTGCCGATGGCGGCGCGCGCCGTCGGCATCGACTTCGACGAGCTGGTGTGGCGCGTGCTCGAGACGAGCTTCACGCGCCGCGTCGCCGCCGCCAGCGGCGGGGCGCAGGGGAGTTGACGCCATGCTGGGACGTCCGCGCAACCGCCGCAAACCCTCCGAGCGCCGCCGCCGCTGGCCGGCGATCAACTGGCGCGCCGTGGGCGCGACCCTCGGCGCGCTCGGACTCCTCGCCGGCGGAGCGCTCGCCGCGGCCTGGGCGTTCGATCAGCCGATCGAGACCGTGGCGGTGCAGGGACGCTTCCAGCGCGTGGCGCCGGTCGACGTCGAGCGCGTGGTGAAGGCGTGCCTGCACGGCAGCGGGCTGCTGTCGGTGGACCTCGCGGTGGTGCGCCGTGCCATTCACACCCTGCCGTGGGTGGACGCGGTGAGCGTGCAACGCGCCTGGCCGCGGGGACTGACGGTGCTGGTGGTCGAGCAGAGTGCCGCCGCGCGCTGGGGCGAGCGGGGACTACTCAACACGCGCGGCGAGCTGTTCGCCGCCGACGAGCGCCACATCCCGCCGGAGCTCGCCCGGCTCGCCGGTCCCGAGGGCAAGGAGTCGGTGGTGGCGCAGCGCTACCTCGCCGCCGAGGGGCGCCTCATGCAGGCGGGCGTGCGTCTCACCGCCATGCGGCTCGATGCGCGCGGCGCCTGGGAATTCGATCTCGCCAACGGCGTCACGGTGCGGTTGGGCCGGCGCCAGGTGGACGAGCGCTTCGAGAAATTCATGAGCACGGCGCTGCGCCTGGTCACGCAGCGCGGCGACGACATCGCCTACGTGGACATGCGCTACACGAACGGCTTTGCGATCGGCTGGCGCGGCAGCGCGGCGCGCGCCGGCCGCAGCGAAGGTGGTCACGATGCTTAAGCGCGCGGAACGCAATCTGATCGTCGGGCTCGACATCGGCACCTCCAAGGTCGTGGCGCTGGTCGGCGAAGTGGGGCTCGACGGCTCGATCGAGCTGCTCGGCCTCGGCTCGCACCCCTCGCGGGGCCTGAAGAAGGGCGTGGTGGTCAACATCGAGTCCACGGTGCAGTCGATCCAGCGCGCGGTGGAGGAAGCGGAGCTCATGGCCGGCTGCGAGATCCACTCGGTGTTCGCCGGCATCGCCGGCAGCCACGTACGGAGCCTGAACTCCCACGGCGTGGTGGGCGTGCGCGACAAGGAGGTGAGCCACGGCGACGTCGAGCACGTGATCGATGCCGCCAAGGCGGTGGCGATCCCCGCCGACCAGAAGATCCTGCACGTGCTGCCGCAGGAGTTCATCGTCGACCGCCAGGAAGGCATCCGCGATCCGATCGGCATGTCCGGGGTGCGCCTCGAAGCGAAGGTGCACATCGTCACCGGTGCCGACTCCGCGGCGCAGAACATCGAGAAGTGCATCCAGCGCTGCGGGCTCGAGGTCGACGACGTGGTGCTCGAGCAGCTCGCCTCGAGCTTCGCGGTGCTCACCGAGGATGAGAAGGAGCTCGGCGTGTGCCTGGTCGACATCGGCGGCGGCACCACCGACCTCGCGGTGTTCGCCAACGGCGCCATCCGCCACACGGCGGTGATCCCGATCGCCGGGGATCAGGTGACCAACGACATCGCCGTGTCGATGCGCACCCCCACCCAGTACGCCGAGGAAATCAAGATCCGCTACGCCTGCGCGCTGTCGCAGCTCGCCAACCCCGACGAGAGCATCGAGGTGCCGAGCGTCGGCGATCGCCCGGCGCGCCGCCTGGCGCGCCAGACGCTCGCCGAGATCGTCGAGCCGCGCTACGAGGAGCTGTTCGGCCTGGTGCGCGAGGAGCTGCGGCGCAGCGGCTTCGAGGAAGTGATCGCCGCCGGCATCGTGCTCACCGGCGGCAGCGCCAAGATGGAAGGCGCCATCGAGCTGGCCGAGGAGGTGTTCCACGTGCCGGTGCGGCTCGGGATCCCGCAGGCCGTGCGCGGACTCACGGACGTGGTGCGCAATCCGATTTTTTCCACGGGCGTGGGGCTGCTGCTCTACGCGCGTGACAACGCTTTGCCCGTGCGTCGCGGGCGCTCCCTGGGGAACGCAAAGTCGGTGCTCGACCGCATGCGCTCCTGGTTCCAGGGGAACTTTTGAAGCTGACAGAGCAAGAAGAGCGACTCAACCAACCGTTTGTATTTGTGTAAGGAGCGACAACATGTTTGAACTGATGGACGCGTACAGCCAGAGCGCCGTCATCAAGGTGATCGGCGTGGGAGGCGGGGGCGGCAACGCGGTCGCGCACATGGTCTCGGCCGGCATCGACGGCGTGGAGTTCATGTGCGTCAACACCGACAGCCAGGCGCTCAAGCACGCCAAGGTGAAGACGGCACTGCAGATCGGCTGCAACATCACCAAGGGACTCGGCGCCGGCGCCGACCCGGAAGTCGGCCGCCAGGCGGCCATGGAGGACCGCGACCGCATCGTCGAGCTGGTCGAAGGCTGCGACATGTTGTTCATCACCGCCGGCATGGGCGGCGGCACCGGCACGGGAGCGGCTCCGGTGGTGGCGCAGGTGGCCAAGGAGCTCGGCATCCTCACCGTTGCCGTGGTGACCAGGCCGTTCGAGATGGAAGGCAACAAGCGCGCCTGGGTCGCCGACCACGGTATCGCCGAGCTCGGCAAGTTCTGCGACTCGCTGATTACAATTCCTAACCAGAAGCTGCTCACGGTGCTCGGGCCGCAGACGACGCTGCTCGATGCGTTCAAGGCCGCCAACCAGGTGCTGCAGGGAGCGGTGCAGGGGATCGCCGAGCTCATCACGCGCCCCGGCCTCATCAACGTCGACTTCGCGGACGTGCGCACCGTGATGGCCGAGACCGGCATGGCCATGATGGGCTCGGGCGCGGCGAGCGGCGAAGGCCGCGCGCGTGCCGCCGCCGAGGCGGCCGTGTCCTCGCCGTTGCTCGAGGACATCAACCTCGCCGGCGCGCACGGCATCCTGGTCAACGTGACCGCGGGGATGGACCTGTCGATCGGCGAGTTCCAGGAGGTCGGCCAGATCGTCAAGCAGTTCGCTTCCGACGACGCCACGGTGGTGGTCGGCACGGTCATCGATCCGGAGCTCGACAACCAGGTGCGCGTCACCGTGGTGGCCACCGGCCTCGGCCGGCCCGCGACCGCCGCGCGTGCGCCGCTCACCCCGCCGCGCGAGCGCGAGAGCGCGCCGGTGCGCGAGCGCGACCCGCGCGCCGAGGTTGGGATGCGCGTGGTGCGGCGCACAGCGCTCTCGAGCAGCGACTACGCGCCGTTCGACAAGCCCACCATCCAGCGGCAACGGGCCGTTGGGGACGGGCTGCGTGCGGAAGCGGGCGGCGAGGAGTTGCTGGACATCCCGGCATTCCTGCGGCGGCAGGCCGATTGATGTGATACGGTAAGGCGCCCTACGCACAGCCGCCCCGGGGAGAGGTCCGCAGGGCCTACGGCGGCCTCTCTCCAAAGGCGCGTATGGCGCGCCCGTCATACGCGCTAGGCTGCGGACGTCACAGCACACGACACGCATGATCGGCCAACGGACCCTCAAGAACTCGATTCGCGCCACCGGCGTCGGATTGCACACCGGCAAGAAGGTGCTGATGACCTTGCGGCCGGGCGCTGCCGACAGCGGAATCGTGTTCCGGCGCACCGATCTGCAGAACGCGGTCGACATCCGTGCGCACGCCGAGAACGTCGGCGACACCATGCTCGGCACGACGCTCGGGCGGGGCGAGTCGCGCGTCTCGACCGTGGAGCACCTGCTGTCGGCCTTCGCCGGGCTCGGGATCGACAACGCGCTGGTGGAGGTGTCGGCCGCGGAGGTGCCCATCATGGACGGCAGCGCGGGGCCGTTCGTGTTTCTGCTGCAGTCCGCGGGGATCGAGGAGCAGCGCGCACCGAAGCGCTTCATCCGCGTGAAGAAGCGACTGCGTGTCGAGGACGGCGACAAGTGGGCGCAGTTCGATCCCTTCGCCGGCTTCAAGGTCAACTTCGAGATCGAATTCAACCACCCGATCTTCAAGCGTCGCTCGCAGCGCGCCTCGATGGATTTCTCCACCACGTCGTTCCTGAAGGAAGTGAGCCGCGCGCGCACCTTCGGCTTCATGCGCGACCTCGAGACGCTGCGCTCGCGCAACCTCGCGCTCGGCGGCAGTCTCGACAACGCCATCGTGCTCGATGACTTCCGCGTGTTGAACGAGGATGGGCTGCGTTACGAGGACGAGTTCGTCAAGCACAAGATCCTCGACGCCATCGGCGATCTCTACCTCCTCGGCCACAGCCTGATAGGCGAGTTCAGCGGCCACAAGTCCGGCCACGCGCTGAACAACAAATTGCTGCGTACCCTGCTCGCCGACGCCACGACCTGGGAAGAGGTGGTGTTCGAGCGCTACGCCGACGCGCCGATCTCCTACACCGAGACGCCGACACTGCAGGCGCGCCGCGGCTGAGGGGCGGCGCGCCGCGCGCCTGGCTCGTGTCGCCGAGTGAGCGCGCGCGAGCCGCGCTCACGAGCGCGGCAGCACCCGCACCTCGACGTCGATGAGCGCCGGGTCGGCGGCGCGGATCTCGCGCTCGAGCTCGAGAATCGCGTAGCGCAGCCGCGCCGACCAGGCGGCCGTCTCGGCAAAGATCACCAGCCTCCCCTCGCGCTCGGCGATGCCGGAGATGCGCGCCAGTGTCGCCGTTGGGAGACGCTCCGCGAGCCACGAGCTCCAGAAGCGCGAGCGCGAGAGCTGAGCTGCGGCCTGGTCTGTGACGCGCTTCAAGCTTGGCCGGCCGCTCGCGAGCAGCGCCTTAACAGAATGGCCCGCGGGGGTCCGGGAAAGTGCTGAGGCTCTCATCGGGCGCTTGCCGCGCTTGTTTCGGCCCACCTTCTTCGGCATATTGCTTGTAGCTGATTGGGCAAACCCGCCGAAAGGCGGGGACGCAAAGCCACCGGTCTAAAGCGAGGAGCCATGACAGCGGGGTTGCCAGCATCGTACAGGCTTTTTGAAGCAGAACAGGGCGATCGACGCCCGGGCCCGGCCGTGTGCCGTTGCGGCTGGCTCGCTAACAGGGGATCCCGGCGGCCGGAACGCAGGGCATGAATGTAATTTTTCTCTCCGGGCGTGAAGGGCGGGCGCGGCGGCTGAATTTGAGGCATCCGCTGACGCTCGGTGTCGTGGCCGCCCTGACGCTGGTGCTGCTCGGCAGCGTCTTCGTCCTCGGTCTGCAGTTCGGTCGCGGCAGCCACCAGCGGTTCCTCCTCACCGATACCACGCGCCTCGGAGCACTGCTCGCCGAGCAGAAACAGCAGATCGAGGGACTCAAGCAGCAATTGCAGCTGCGCGTCGATGCCATGGCGATGCGCCTCGGCGCGGTGAACGCGCACGTCATCCGGCTCGATGCGCTCGGCAAGCGCCTCACCGAGATGGCGGATATCGACAGCCGCGAGTTCAACTTCGACCGCGACCCGCCGAGCGGCGGCCCCGAGGGCGAGGGCGAGGGCGTGAGTGCGCAGATCCCGGACCTCTCCACCATGCTCGCGCAGCTCGAGCAGCGGGTAGACCAGCGCGAGAGCCAGCTCGCGGCGCTCGAGAACGTGATTCTCGCGCGCGCGCTCAAGGCGGAGATCCACCCCGAGGGGCGCCCCGTCAGCAACGGCTTCATCTCCTCCTATTTCGGCGAGCGCTCCGATCCCTTCGACGGCCGCGAGGCGTTTCACAAGGGCGTGGACTTCGCTGCCCCCGCGGGCTCCAGGGTGGTCGCGGTGGCTGCGGGCATCGTCACCTGGGCGGGTGCGCGCTCGGGCTTCGGCAAGCTGGTCGAGGTCAATCACGGCGACGGCTACGTCACCCGCTACGCCCACAACGAGCGCACGCTGGTGAATGTGGGGCAGACGGTCAAGCGCGGCGAGTCGCTCGCGCTGATGGGCTCCACCGGCCGCTCGACCGGTCCGCACGTGCACTTCGAAGTGCTGCGCAACGGCCGCCAGGTCGATCCGCTCTCCTTCATCGGACGCTGAGTCCGCTTCCTCCCACGCTGAGTCACCGCATCCCGCGGTGAGTTACCGCATCCCAGAACCAATTGGGCTCGGCGGAGTCAATTGCGTACAATACGCCGCTTTCGAAGACCTGCGAGCACGGTAAGTGCTTGTCGAGACACCCGTTTTCCCCTCAACGAGTCGCCGCTTGCATCAACTTCTCACCCGCGTATTCGGCAGCCGCAACGAGCGCATCGTGCGGGGTCAGGGCCGCCATGTGCGCGCCGCGAGTCAGCTCGAGCCGCAGATCCAGGCGCTGAGCGATGAGGCGCTGCGGGCGAAGACCGATGAGTTCCGCGGCCGCCTGAAGCAGGGCACGCCGCTCGATGAGCTCATTCCCGAGACCTTCGCGGTGGTGCGCGAGGCGGCGCGGCGCACGCTCAAGATGCGCCACTTCGACGTGCAGCTGATCGGCGGCATCACGCTGCATCGGGGCATGATCGCCGAGATGCGCACCGGCGAAGGCAAGACGCTGGTGGCGACGCTGCCCGCCTACCTGAACGCGCTCACGGGCGAGGGCGTGCACATCGTCACCGTGAACGAATATCTGGCGCAGCGCGACGCCGACTGGATGGGCCCGGTGTACCGCTTTCTCGGGCTCACCGTGGGCGTGATCAAGAATGCCCAGAGCCCGAGCGAGAAGCGCGCCGCCTACGCCTGCGACATCACCTACGGCACCAACAACGAATTCGGCTTCGACTACCTGCGCGACAATCTCGCCTATCGCCTCGAGGAGCGCGTGCAGCGCTCACTCAGCTTCGCCATCGTCGACGAGGTCGACTCGATTCTCATCGACGAGGCGCGCACCCCGCTCATCATCTCCGGGCCCGCCGAGGAGAGCACCGAGCTGTACCTGCGCATCAACGCGCTGGTGCCGCGCCTCAGCCGCCAGAAGGAGGAGGAGGGCCCCGGGGACTTCTCGGTGGAGGAGAAGACCAAGCAGGTGCACATCACCGAGGCGGGACACGAGCACGTCGAGCAGCTGATGCTGCAGGCGGGACTGCTGAAGGAAGGCGAAAGCCTCTACGACCCTGCCAACATCCGCCTGATGCATCACCTGAACGCGGCGCTGCGCGCGCACGCGCTCTACAAGCGCGACGTCGAGTACATCGTGCGCGCCGGCGAAGTGATCATCGTCGATGAGTTCACCGGCCGCACCATGCCGGGCCGGCGCTGGTCGGACGGACTGCACCAGGCGATCGAGGCCAAGGAGGGGGTGCGGGTGCGGGAGGAGAACCAGACGGTCGCCTCGATCACCTTTCAGAACTATTTCCGGCTCTACAAGAAGCTCTCCGGCATGACCGGCACCGCCGACACCGAGGCGCCCGAGTTCATGCAGATCTACGGGCTCGAGGTGGTGGTGATCCCGACGCACCGCCCGATGATCCGCAAGGACAACCCGGACTTCGTCTACCTCACGCAGAGCGACAAATTCAAGGCGATCATCGAGGACATCCGCGAGTGCGTGACGCGCGAGCAGCCGGTGCTGGTCGGCACGACCTCGATAGAGACCTCTGAGTTCCTCTCGGGGCTGCTGCAGACGGAGAGCGTCCCGCACCAGGTGCTGAACGCCAAGCAGCACGAGCGCGAGGCGCACATCGTCGCGCAGGCCGGGCGCCCGGGCACCGTGAC
>DASQIC010000008.1:0-21255 GCA_035631755.1 Steroidobacteraceae bacterium | reverse complement strand
CGTGAGCGAGTCGCGCGAGCTCAACCGGCGCCTCTCCTATCACGCCAGTCACGACCTGCTCACCGGACTGGTGAACCGGCGCGAGTTCGAGAGCCGCCTGGAGCGGGCGCTGAAGAGCGCCAAGGCGCGCGAGGCCTCCTACGCGCTCTGCCACCTCGACATCGACCAGTTCAAGATCGTGAACGATACCTGCGGGCACAGCGCCGGCGATGCGCTGCTCGGCCAGGTGGGTGCGCTGCTCAAGTCCAAGGTGCGCTGGCGCGATACGCTGTCGCGCCTCGGCGGCGACGAATTCGGCATCCTTCTCGAGAGCTGCTCGCTCGATGAGGCGATGCGCACCGCCGAGACGCTGCGCGAAGCGGTGCGCAACTTCCGCTTCACCTGGGAAGACCGGGTGTTTCGCCTCGGCGCCAGCATCGGCGTGGTGCCGATCACCGCCGAGAACGAGGACGTCGCCTCGGTCCTCTCCGCGGCCGGCAGCGCCTGCACCGCGGCCAAGGAGGGCGGGCGCAATCGCGTTCACAGCTTCGCCGAGAACGACATCGAGCTCATGCGGCGCCGACGCGAGATGCAGTGGGCGGCGCGCATCAACGCGGCGCTCGAGGAAGGGCGCTTCGAGCTGTATCGCATGGCGATCCAGCCGCTGCAGCGGGTCGAGACCGGCGCGCATTACGAGCTGCTGCTGCGCCTCAAGGACGAGGCCGGGCGCATCGTCGCGCCGAACGACTTCATCGCCGCTGCCGAGCGTTACGGCATCACCCCGGCGATCGACCGCTGGGTGATCGAGAACGCCTTCCGCTGGCTGGTGTCCGAGGCGGACGAGCGGCAGAACCTGCTGCAGTGCTCGATCAACCTCTCGGGCCAGAGCCTGGGCGACGACAAGTTCCTGCCCTTCGTGATCGAGCAGCTGCGCCACAGCGGGCTCGATGCCTCCAAGATCTGCTTCGAGATCACCGAGACCGCGGCGGTGGCGAGCTTCTCGCAGGCGAACCGCTTCATCCAGGCGCTCAAGCAGCAGGGCTGCAAGTTCGCGCTCGACGATTTCGGCACGGGGCTCTCCTCGTTCGGCTACCTCAAGCACTTCCCGGTCGACTACCTCAAGATCGACGGCAGCTTCGTGCGCGAGATCCTGCGCGACCCGATCGATCGCGAGATGGTGCGCTCGATCAACGAGATCGGACACCTGACCGGCAAGCAGACCATCGCCGAGTTCGCCGAGAACGCCGAGATCATCCAGATGCTGACCAGCCTCGGAGTCGACTACGCGCAGGGCTACGGGGTCGCCCAGCCGCAGCGCGTGCTGAAATCCGCGGTCGCCTGACCGCTCCCCCTCACCGCCGGGCGCTCTGAGGCGGGGCGCTGGCGAACTCGAGCCGCAGCGACAGGTCCACCGCGCGCACGTGCTTGGTGATGGCGCCGACCGACACGTAGTCGACGCCGCTCGCGGCAATCGCGCGCACCGTCTCGAGCGAGACGCTCCCCGAGGCCTCGAGCTTCACCGGGCTGCCGCGGGCGCGGTTGAGCGCCACGGCGCTGCGCATGTCGGCGTGCGTGAAGTCATCGAGCATCACCACGTCCGGGGCGGCGGTGAGTGCCCGCTCGAGCTCGGCGAGCGATTCCACCTCCACCTCCACGGCGAGTCCCGGCGCGTGGCTGCGCGCCGCACGGATCGCTCCTTCGATCGAGCCCGCCGCCGCGATGTGGTTCTCCTTGATCAGCACGCGGTCGTACAGGCCCATGCGATGGTTGTGCGCGCCGCCGCACCGGACCGCGTACTTCTGCGCGCTGCGCAGTCCGGGAACGGTCTTGCGCGTGTCGAGGACGATGCAGCCGGTGCCCTCGACCGCCTGCACGAAACGGTGGGTGGCGGTCGCCGTGCCGGACAGCAGTTGCAGAAAGTTGAGCGCCGTGCGCTCGCCGCTGAGCACCGCGCGCGCGCTGCCCGCGATCTCGAGCAGCACCTGCTGTGCGCTCACCGGCTCGCCGTCGCGCGCGCGCCAGTCGAGCTGCATGTGCGGGTCGAGCCGGCGGAAGGTGGCATCCGCCCACGGCCGGCCGCAGAGGATCGCGTCCTCGCGGGTGATGACGCTGCCGCGCACGCGCTGGCCCGCCGGCACCAGCGCCGCGGTGACATCGCCGCTGCCGAGGTCCTCGCGCAGCGCCGCGTCGACCTGCTCGGGGAGATCGCGCGGGAGCTCGGGCATGGGCTCCTATTGACCGAGGAGCGGCAGGCCGTGGGTGGCCCCGGCCATGCACATGATCATCGGGATCGACAGCACGAAGTTGACCCGCGAGGCCATGCCGGCGGTTTTACGCGCCCGCGCCTTCTCCTCATCGCTCGCGGCCACCATGCCGAGGATCTTCTTCTGGTTGGGCCAGATCAGTACCCACACGTTGAAGAGCATGATCGTGCCGAGCCAGGCGCCGGTGCCGATGGTGTGCAGGTAGTAGGGCGGGTGGCCGGCCGGATCCGCGATCCCGCCGAAGGTGAAGGCGCTGAGGAAGCTCGACCCGAGCAGCCAGGCGCCGCCGAGCCAGGTGGCGAGCGCGCTCCAGCGGAACCAGAACAGCGCCCGCGGCGCCACGTACTTGCTGATGCCCGCGCCCCCCGGTCCGCCCTTGTCCGCGGCGGCATCCGCCATCGCCGGGGTCTGCGCGACGTTGAAGTAGTACAGCAGCCCGATCCAGAACACGCCCGCGACGATGTGGAACCAGCGTGCCAGCCCGGGGTCGTTGAAGTGGGTACCGCCGATCAGCACCGTCAGTATCAGCGCGAGGATGATGCCGAGGATCAGGGAGTGGCGGTGATTGTTCAGGGGATTCATTGCTTAGGTCTCCAAGTTATTGTTTCAATTGACCTGGCCGATCCTGCGAGGGTTTGAAGAATAGGCGAGGCACCCCCATAATTCAACGCATGGGCCAAGCGTGCGTGAGCGACGCGCCCGGGCCTTCGGCGACCCCGGACCGTCCACCCTCACCGTGCGTCAAGACTTGCGCGCTCGACGAGCAGGGATACTGCGTCGGGTGCCTGCGAACGGGAGAGGAGATCGGACGGTGGTCATCGATGAGCGCGCCCGAGCAGTGGCGGCTGATCGCCGAGCTCGCGCGGCGGCGCAAATTGAAGAGGTAGGCGGATGGACGTCTTAGAGAGGATCAAGGCCGAGCTCAGCTCGAGTCCGGTGGTGCTGTTCATGAAGGGGACGCCGGACTTCCCGCAGTGCGGGTTTTCCGCGCAGACGGTGGGTGCGCTGCGCGCGCTGGGGGCGCAGTTCCACTACGTCAACATCTTCGAGGAGCCGGAGATGCGCGAGGCCCTGAAGCGCTTCTCCAACTGGCCGACCTATCCGCAGCTGTACGTCAAGGGCGAGCTGGTCGGCGGCTGCGACATCGCGCTCGAGATGTACCAGACCGGGGAGCTGAAGAAGCTGCTCGCCGAGGCGGGCGTGGTCAGCTGATCACGTCGGCGAGCGGCGGCGGCTCGTCGCCGTCTTCGGGCGGCGCGTTGAGCCAGCCGAGCTGCTGCGCGCGCTGGTTCGCTTCCGCGTAGCTTCCCTGCAGCCGGTTGCACACCAGGCAGAACAGCTCCGCGCTGCGCTCCGCGTCGTAACGCGCGCTGTGTGCGCTGCTCGCATCCCACTCGAGTCCCGCGACGGTGAGCGCCTTGGCGAGCACCGTCTGGCCGAGTGCCGCCCCGGCCAGCGTCGCGGTATCGAAACAGGAGAACGGGTGGAAGGGGTTGCGCTTCACGTCGGCGCGCGCCACCGCGGCGTTGAGGAAGGCGAGATCGAAAGCGGCGTTGTGGCCGACCAGTATCGCGCGGCGGCAGCCCCAGGCGCGCAGCGCGTGGCGCACCTCGCGGAACAGGCGTTGCAGCGCGTCGCGCTCGGGAAGCGCCGGGCGCAGCGGGTGGTGCGGATCGATGCCGGTGACCGACAGCGCCGCCGGATCGAGCCGTGCGCCTTCGAAGGGCTGCACGTGGTAGCCGTGGGTCGCGCCGCGGCGCAGCCGGCCGTCGGGCTCGATGTCGATCAGCACCACGGCGACTTCCAGCAGTGCATCGGTCGCGGCCTGAAAGCCCCCGGTCTCGACATCGACCACGACCGGCAGGTAGCCGCGGAAGCGGCGCGCCATGAGCAGCGTGGCCGCGAGCGGCGGGGCAGGTGCGGTCGGCTCGGCGGCTTTCATGGGCTGCGCGCCGCAGCGTGCGTCGCCAGGCGCCAGCCGATCGTCTCGCCTGCGCGCAGCGGCACCAGCTCGTCGGCGCCGAACGGGTAGCGCGCGGGTACCTGCCACGGTTGCTTCACCAGGGTGACGGTGGCGGCATTGCGCGGCAGGCCGTAGAAGTCGGCGCCGTGGAGCGAGGCGAAGCCCTCGAGCCGCTCGAGCGCGCCGGCCGCTTCGAACGCTTCCGCATACAGCTCGAGCCCGGCGTGCGCGGAGAACACCCCGGCGCAGCCGCAGGCCGACTCCTTCTCGCGTCGCGGGTGCGGTGCGCTGTCGGTGCCGAGGAAGAATCGCGTGCTGCCCCCCGTGACGGCCGCGAGCAGCGCGGCGCGGTCGTCCTCACGCTTGAGCACCGGGGCGCAGTAGTGGTGCGGGCGCAGCCCGCCGGCCAGCAGCGCGTTGCGATTCATGAGCAGGTGCTGCGGCGTCACGGTGGCGGCGACTCCCGGCCGCGCGGTGAGCACGAAGTCGACGGCCGCGCGCGTGGTGACGTGCTCGAACACGATGCGCAGGCGCGGGAAGCGCTCGCTGAGCGGCGCGAGAACGCGCTCGATGAAGCGCGCCTCGCGGTCGAAGACGTCGACTTGCGGGTCGGCGACTTCGCCATGCACTTCGAGCACCACGCCGGCCTCGGCCATGCGCGCCAGCACCGGCGTGATGCGCTCGAGCTCGGTGACCCCGGCCATGGAGTGCGTGGTGGCGCCGGCGGGATAGAGCTTGAAGCCGTGCACCGCACCGCTCGCGCGCGCGCGGTCCACCTCGGTGACCGGCGTGTCGTCGGTCAGGTAGAGCGTCATCAGCGGCTGAAACTCGAGTCCGGCGGGCAGCGCGGCCAGGATGCGCTCGCGGTAGGCGAGCGCCTGCGCGGTGCTGGTCACCGGCGGCGCGAGGTTCGGCATGACGATGGCGCGTGCGAAACGCTCGGCCGTGAACGGCAGCACCGCGCGCAGTGCCGCCGCATCGCGCAGGTGCAGATGCCAGTCGTCGGGACGGCGCATCACGAGCGCGTCGGAAGCCCTTGAGCTCACTTGCTTTACCTGGCGCTGCTCGCCATCATTACTTATTCTATCGCGCCGCGGCAGCCCCCGCGCGCGGTGAGACGCGCGGCCGCGCCGTCGCGGCGGGCAGAACTCATGACCGAACCGCCTAAGCTCGAAGACCTCGATCCCGTCGAAACCCGGGAGTGGCTCGAATCGATCGATTCGGTGCTGAAAACCCACGGCCCGGAGCGCGCGCATTATCTGCTCGAGCGGCTGATCGACTACACGCGCCGCAGCGGCACCTACCTGCCGTTCAAGCCCAACACCGCCTACGTCAACAGCATCCCGAGCGGGCGCGAGCCCGACTATCCCGGCAACCGTGCGCTCGAGCGTCGCATCGAGGCCTACATCCGCTGGAACGCGCTCGTCATGGTGCTGCTCGCCAACCGCCTCTCCTCCGAGTACGGCGGGCACCTCGCGAGCTACGCCTCCTCGGCGACGCTCTACGAGGTCGGGTTCAATCACTTCTGGCGCGCCCCGTCCGAGCAGCATCCCGGTGATCTGGTGTTCTTCCAGGGACATTCATCGCCCGGCATCTACGCGCGCGCCTTTCTCGAAGGAAGGCTCGCCGAGGAGCAGCTGCGCCGCTTCCGCCAGGAGGCCGGGGGGCGCGGGCAGGGCCTCTCTTCCTATCCGCACCCGTGGCTGATGCCGGAGTTCTGGCAGTTCCCCACCGTGTCGATGGGCTTAGGTCCCATGATGGCCATCTTCCAGGCGCGCTTCACCCGCTACCTCGAGCATCGCGGGCTCGTCAAACCCTCGGACCAGAAGGTGTGGGCCTTCCTCGGCGACGGCGAGATGGACGAGCCGGAGTCGATGGGCGCGCTCACCATGCCGGTGCGCGAGGGTCTCGACAACCTGATCTTCGTCATCAACTGCAACCTGCAGCGCCTCGACGGTCCGGTGCGCGGCAACGGCAAGATCATCCAGGAGCTCGAGGCGGCCTTCCTCGGGGCCGGCTGGAACGTGATCAAGGTGCTGTGGGGCTCGCGCTGGGACCCGCTGCTGGCGCGCGACCACAAGGGGCTGCTGCGCCGCGTGATGGAGGAGTGCGTCGACGGCGAGTACCAGAACTTCAAGGCCAAGGGCGGGGCGTTCACGCGCGAGCATTTCTTCGGCAAGTACCCCGAGCTCAAGGCGATGGTCGCCAACATGTCCGACGAGGAGATCTGGCGGCTGAATCGCGGCGGACACGACCCGGTGAAGGTGTACGCCGCCTACGACGCCGCGGTGAGCCACCAGGGGCAGCCGACCGTGATCCTCGCCAAGACCGTCAAGGGATTCGGGCTCGGCAAGGGCGGCGAGGGACAGATGATCGCGCACCAGGCGAAGAAGCTCTCCGAGGAGGACGTGCGCGCCTTCCGCGACCGCTTCAACATCCCGGTCGCCGACGAGGAGCTCGCGCAGCTGCCGTTCCGCAAGCCCGACGAGACGTCCGAGGAGGCGCGCTACCTGCTCGAGCGGCGCGCGGTGCTCGGTGGCTACCTGCCGCAGCGGCGCGGCACCGCGCCGCCGCTCACCATACCGCCGCTCGAGGCGTTCGCGGCGCTGCTCGAGGGAACCGGCGAGCGCGAGATCTCGACCACCATGGCGTTCGTGCGCATCCTCACCGTGCTGCTCAAGGACAAGAACATCGGCCGTAACGTCGTGCCGATCGTTCCGGACGAGGCGCGCACCTTCGGCATGGAAGGCCTGTTCCGCCAGATCGGCATCTACTCCTCGGTGGGGCAGCTCTACACGCCGCAGGACGCCGAGACGCTGATGTCCTACCGCGAGGACAAGAAGGGCCAGATGCTGGAAGAGGGCATCAACGAGGCGGGCTCGCTGTGCTCGTGGATGGCCGCGGGCACCGCCTACAGCAACCACGGCATCAACATGGTGCCGTTCTACATCTTCTACTCGATGTTCGGTTTCCAGCGCGCCGGCGACTTTGCCTGGGCGGCGGGCGACATGCAGGCGCGCGGCTTCCTGCTGGGCGCCACCTCGGGGCGCACCACGCTCGCGGGCGAGGGGCTGCAGCACCAGGACGGCCACAGCCAGCTGGTTGCGACCACGATACCCAACTGCATCGCCTACGACCCGGCCTACGCCTACGAGCTCGCGGTCATCATCCACGACGGACTGCGGCGCATGTTCGCCGAGCAGCAGAGCGTCTTCTACTACATCACGGTGATGAACGAGAACTACCCGCAGCCGGCGATGCCGCCCGGGGTCGAGGCCGGAATCCTGAGCGGCGCCTATCTGCTGCAGATCGGCGGCCGCGGCAAGGTACGCGCCACGCTGCTCGGCTCGGGAACCATCCTGCGCGAGTGCCTGGCCGCCGCCAAGCTGCTCGAGGACGACTACGGCATACCTGCCGACGTGCTGTCGGTCACCAGCTTCAGCGAGCTGCGCCGCGAGGCGCTCGAGTGCGAGCGCTGGAACCTGCTGCACCCGGGCGAGACGGCGCGCGTACCGTACGTGCGCCAGCTGCTCAAGGACCGCGAGGGACCGGTGGTTGCCGCCACCGATTATGTGCGCGCCGTCCCCGACCAGATCCGCCAGTGGGTCGGCGGGGGCTACCTGACGCTCGGCACCGACGGCTTCGGGCGCTCGGATTCACGCGTGGCGCTGCGCCGCTACTTCGAGGTCGACCGCAACTACATTGCGATTGCGGTCCTCAAGATGCTCGCCGACGAACGCCGGGTAGACGGCGCCACGGTCGCCGCCGCCATCAAGGCGCTCGGGATCGATCCCGCCAAGCCCGTGCCCTGGAAGAACTGAGGATCGTGCCGGCATGAATGCGGCAGGGCGCTTCGTCGAGGTGCGCGTGCCCGACATGGGCAACTTCAAGGAGGTCGCCATCATCGACGTGCTGGTGAAGCCCGGCGAGAGCGTCGAGCTCGATGCGCCGCTCGTCACGCTCGAGTCGGAGAAGGCCACCATGGACGTTCCGTCGACCGCGGCGGGCGTCATCGAGAAAGTGCACGTCGCCAAGGGCGGCACCGTCTCGGCCGGCGATCTCATCGCCACCGTCCGCTCGCTCGGGACGGTCGCGGCACCCCCGCCCGCGCCGCCACGTCCCGCTGCCGCTCCCGTCGCCGCCGCACCCCCGAGCGCCGTGCGCGCCGCCCCGGTGGCGCCCAGCATGGCCGCGGCGGCCCCCGCCGGGGTTGCCGGCGCCGTGGCGGTTGCGCCGGCGGTGCGCAGCGATCTCGCGCCGATCGACGAGCCCGGATTCTCGCGCGCTCACGCCGGACCCTCGGTGCGCAGGTTCGCGCGCGAGCTCGGGGTCGATCTCGCCCGCATCACCGGGCACGGTTTCAAGGGCCGCATCACGCACGAGGACGTCAAGGCCTTCGTAAAGGGCGCGCTCGCGGCACCGGCGGCCGCGCCGGCGGCGGCGCGGGCGGCGCTGCCCGCGGTGGCGCCGGTCGATTACTCCCAGTTCGGGCCGACCGAGACCGAGCCGCTGTCGCGCATCCAGCGCATCGCGGGTCCGCGCCTGCAGGCGAGCTGGGTCAACGTGCCGCACGTCACGCAGTTCGACGAGGCCGATATCACCGAGCTCGAGGAGCTGCGTGCCTCGCTCAAGGACCGGGCGCAGGCCGCCGGCGTGAAGCTGACGCCGCTCGCTTTCATCGTGCGGGCCTGCGTGCGGGCGCTGCAGGAGTTTCCGCGCTTCAACGCGGCGCTGGGCGTCGACGGCGCGAGTCTCGTCGTGCGGCGCTTCATCCACATGGGCTTCGCGGCCGATACCCCCAACGGGCTGGTGGTGCCGGTGGTGCGTGACGCCCAGCGCAAGGACGTCTATGAGCTCGCGCGCCAGCTCGCGGCGCTCGCCGAGAAGGCGCGCGCCGGCAAGCTCGCGCCCGCCGACATGCAGGGCGGCTGCTTCACGATCTCGAGCCTCGGCGGCATCGGCGGCACCGCCTTCACGCCGATCATCAACGCGCCCGAGGTGGCGATCCTCGGGGTGTCGCGCGCGAGCTTCAGGCCCGTATACCGCGACGGCAGCTTCGTGCCGCGACTCATGCTGCCGCTGTCGCTGTCCTACGATCATCGCGTGATCGACGGCGCCATGGCGGCGCGCTTCACCACCTTCCTCGCCCGTACCCTCGCCGACCCGCGCGGCCTGCTCGAGGCCGTATTGTGAGTCGCCTCGAGCTCACCGTTCCGGACCTCGGCAATTTCAGTGATGTGGCGGTCGTCGATGTGCTGGTGAAGCCCGGCGACGCCGTCGAAGTCGATACCCCGCTCGTCACCCTCGAGACCGACAAGGCCTCGATGGACGTGCCCTCGACCGCCGCCGGCACCGTCGCCGAGGTGCTGCTGAAGCGCGGCGACAAGGTCTCCAAGGGCGCGCTGATCGCGCGCCTCGAGACCGGCGCCCCGACGGCGAGCGCCGACCCCGCGCGCGCTCCCGCGCCGCCCGCGGCCCGCGACGCGGGTTTCCAGCCGCCGCCGGCGGCGCGCACCGCACGCGCGGAGGGTCCCGGGGACACGGTGCGCATGCCGCAGCCGCGCGGCGGCGCCGCCGGGCGCGCGGCGGCGGAGTACAGCCGCTCGACGGACCTGCTGGTACTCGGCGCGGGACCCGGCGGTTACACCGCGGCGTTCCGCGCCGCAGACCTCGGACTCAAGGTGACGCTGGTCGAGCGCGCCGCGGAACTCGGCGGTGTGTGCCTCAACGTCGGCTGCATCCCGTCCAAGGCGCTGCTGCACGCCGCCAGGGTGATCGAAGAAGCCCACGAGATGAGCGAGCGCGGTGTGAGCTTCAAGCCGCCGGAGATCGACCTCGCGCGCCTGCGTGTCTGGAAGATGAGCGTGATCCGCAAGCTCACCGGCGGTCTGCGGGTGCTCGCCCGGCAGCGCAAGGTCGAGGTGCTGCTGGGGAGCGGTCGTTTCGTCAGCCCCAACGTTCTCGAAGTCATGGGCGCGAGCGGCTCGCAGCGCATCCGCTTCGAGCAGTGCATCATTGCCGCGGGATCCGAGCCGATCCGGCTGCCGGGGTTGCCCGCAGACCCGCGCATTCTCGATTCGAGCGATGCACTCGAGCTGCCGGAGTTCTCCGGCGGCCTGCTGGTCGTCGGCGGGGGCATCATCGGGCTCGAGATGGCCTGCGTGTTCGATGCGCTCGGCACGCGCGTCAGCGTAGTCGAGCTCACCGCGCAGCTCATGCCCGGCTGCGACCCCGACCTGGTGCGCCCGCTCGAGCGGCGCATCCGCGCGCGCTACCCGCAGATCCTGCTCGGCACCCGGGTCGAGCGCATCGAGGCGCTGCCGGCGGGGCTGCGGGTGAGCTTCGCCGGCGACAAGGCACCGCCGCCGCAGAGCTTCGACCGGGTGCTGGTGGCCGTGGGCCGTGTGCCGAACGGCCTGGCGATCGGCGCCGATCTCGCCGGCGTCAAGGTGAGCGAGCGCGGCTTCATCCCCGTCGACCGGCAGATGCGCACCAACGTCGCACACATCTTCGCGATCGGCGACATCGCCTCACCGCCGCTGCTGGCCCACAAGGCCATGCACGAGGGCAAGGTGGCCGCGGAGGTCGCCGCCGGACACAAGCGCGCGTTCGATGCGCGTGCGATTCCCTCGGTCGCGTACACCGATCCGGAGATCGCCTGGGTGGGGCTCACCGAGAGCGAGGCACGCGCGCGCGGCACGCCCTACGAGAAAGGCAGCTTCCCCTGGGTGGCGAGCGGCCGCTCGCTGTCGCTCGGCCGGGACGAGGGCTTCACGAAGATCCTGTTCGATCCCGAGTCGCACCGGGTGCTCGGCGGGGGCATCGTCGGAACCAACGCCGGCGAGCTGATCAGCGAGATCACGCTCGCGATCGAGGCCGGCGCGGATGCCGCCGATATCGGCCTCACCATCCATCCGCATCCGACCCTCAGCGAGACGGTTGCCGGGGCCGCCGAGGCCTTCGAGGGGACGCTGACGGATCTGTACGTGCCGAAGAGGAAATGAGCGGCGGGGCGTTCAGCGCCGCGCCCGGCGCGCCGCCGGCGTCTTGTGAGGCCAGCGGCACAGGTCGCGCAGGATGCACCGCGGGCACTTCGGCGCGCGCGCCGTGCAGACGTAGCGGCCGTGCAGGATCAGCCAGTGATGCGCGTCCTTGCGGAACTCGGGCGGCGTGCCGGCGCGCAGCGCCTCCTCGACCTCGCGCGGGGTCTTGCCGGGTGCGAGGCCGGTGCGGTTGGCGACCCGGAAGATGTGGGTGTCGACCGCGATCTCCGCCTGGCCGAACACCATGTTGAGAATGATGTTGGCGGTCTTGCGCCCGACACCCGGCAAGGCCTCGAGCGCGGCGCGGTCGCCGGGCACCTCGCCGCCGTGGCGCTCGATCAGCGCCTGGGCGAGTCCCACCAGGTTCTTCGCCTTGGTGTTATAGAGCCCGACCGGCCTGATGAACGGCTTCACGCCCTCGACCCCGAGCGCCGCGATCGCGGCCGGCGTGTTGGCCACGGGAAACAGTGTGCGGGTTGCGGCATTGACGCTCTTGTCGGTCGTGTGCGCCGAGAGCATCACCGCCACCAGCAGTTCGAACGGCGAGCCGTGCTCGAGCTCGGTGGTCGGCGCGGGATTCGCAGCCCGCAGCCGGCGGTAGAGCGCGGCCCGCGTGCCGGCATGCAGGCGTGATTTCACCGTGCCGCCTGCTTGGCCGCCGCGAGCAGTGCCGCGCGCTCACGCTCGCGCCGGGCGTCGCGCGCCGTGCGCGCCTCGAAGCGCGCGCGATTCTCGGGCGGCGCGGGGGCTGGCGGCGCTTCCGGCAGGCTCGCCCGCGGCACCATCGCGATGCAGTCGACGGGGCAGGGCGCGACGCACAGCTCGCAGCCGGTACACAGCGCCAGCACCACGGTGTGCATCTGCTTGCCCGCGCCGACGATCGCATCCACCGGACAGGGCGGCAGGCAGCGCGCGCAGCCGATGCAGGCTTCCTCGTCGATCTGCGCCACCAGTGCCGGTCCTTCGATGCCGTTCGCCGGGTTGAGGGGGAGCGGCGAGCGCCCGAGGAGCGAGGCGAGCGCGCCGATCGTGGCAGCGCCGCCCGGTGGGCATTGATTGATCTCGGCGGCGCCCGCAGCGATCGCCTCGGCGTAGGGCCGGCAGCCGCTATAGCCGCAGCGGGTGCACTGCGTCTGCGGCAGCAGGGAGTCGATGTTCTCAGCGCTCACCATGCTTACGGCAGCGCGGCTGCCCGGAGCTTCAACTCACCTTCATGCCCGGCGCGGCGCCGCTGTCCGGCGCGAGCAGGTAAAGCCCCGGTCCCGGGCCGCTCGCCGCCAACACCATGCCTTCCGACACGCCGAACTTCATCTTGCGCGGGGCGAGGTTAGCGACCACCACGGTGAGCCGTCCCTCGAGGGCCGCCGGGTCGTAGGCGGACTTGATGCCCGCAAACACGGTGCGCTGCTGCGACCCGAGGTCGAGCGTCAGTCGCAGGAGCTTGTCGGCGCCGGGCACCGCCTCGGCGCGCACGATGCGGGCCACCCGCAGATCGATGCGCTTGAACTCGTCGATCGAGATGGAGTCCGGATGCTGCGCAGCAGCGGTGGCGCCGACCGCCGCCGCCGGCTCGCTCTCGAGCAGCGCGTCGAGCTGCTTTGCCTCGACGCGCGTCATGAGGTGACGGTAGGGACCGATGCGCGTGGGCAGCGGCGCCGCATCGCTCCAGCGGAACTCGCGTCCCAGTCCGAACAGCTCGCGCGCTACGCGCCCGGCAAGCTCCGGCAGCACCGGCGCGAGCAGCACCGACAGGAGCTTGAAGCCGTGCAGCGCCCGCGAGCACACGTCCTGGAGCTCGGCCGAGCGGTTCGCGTCGCGCGCGAGTACCCACGGCTGGTGCGCATCGAACTCCTGATTTGTGCGGTCGGCAACCGCCATGATGTCGCGCATCGCCTTGCCGAACTCGCGGTTCTCGTAGCTCTCCCTGACCAGGGCGGCGTGCGCCTCGGCCGCCGCGATCAGCGGCCCGGTATCGCCACGGTAGCCGAGCGTGCCACCGAACTGGCGGGTGATGAAGTTGGCGGCGCGACTCGCGATGTTGACGTACTTGCCGACCAGGTCGCTGTTGACTCGCGACAGGAAGTCGTCGGGATTGAAGTCGAGGTCCTCGACGCTGGCGTTGAGCTTGGCGGCGATGTAGTAGCGCAGCCACTCCGGGTTCATGCCGCTCTCGAGGTAGCGCAGCGGACTGATGCCGGTGCCGCGCGACTTGGACATCTTCTCGCCGGAGACGGTGATGAAGCCGTGCACGTACACGTGGTCCGGCACCTTGTACGGCGGTCCGGCGAACTTGAGCATCGCCGGCCAGAACAGCGTATGGAAGTAGATGATGTCCTTGCCGATGAAGTGGATCTGCTCGGTCGCGGGGTCGGCGAGGAATTCCGCGAAGCTGCGTGGCTCGCCGTGCGCGCGCGCCTTGCCCGCGGCGAAGTAGCTCTCGAGCGCCGCCAGATAGCCGATCGGCGCGTCCAGCCACACGTAGAAGTACTTGCCCGGCTCGTCCGGAATCGGGATGCCGAAGTAGGGCGCATCGCGCGAGATGTCCCAGTCGGCGAGGGCCTGGCCGCCGGCGCCGCTGAGCCATTCACGCGCCTTGTTGGCAACCTGCGGCTGCAGCCGCCCGGGTGCATCCAGCCAGCTCGTGAGGAACGCCACGCAGCGCGGGTCCGAGAGCCGGAAGAACAGGTGCTCGGAGCTCTTCAGCACCGGTCTGGCGCCCGACAGCGCCGAATACGGCTCGATGAGCTCGGTGGGTGCGTACACCGTGCTGCACACCTCGCAGGCGTCGCCGTACTGGTCTTTGGAATGACAGTTCGGGCATTCACCCTTGATGTAGCGGTCGGCGAGGAACAGGCCCTTCAGCGGATCGTAGAACTGCTCGACCTGCTTCTTATATATGAGTCCCGCGGCCTTCAGCCGCGCGTACACGTCCTGCGAGAGGCGGGTGTTCTCGAGCGACTCGGTCGAGTGCCAGTGATCGAAGCTGAGGTGAAAGCCCTCGAGGTAGCGCGCCCGCCCGGCGGCGATGCGCGCCACCAGCTGTTGCGGCGTGACGCCTTCGGCCTCGGCCTTGAGCATGATCGGTGCGCCGTGCGCGTCGTCGGCACCGACGAAGTGCAGCTGGTGCCCCTGCATCCGCTGGAAGCGCACCCAGATGTCCGCCTGGATGTACTCCATGATGTGCCCGATGTGGAACGGGCCGTTGGCGTAGGGTAATGCCGTGGTGACGAAGATCCGCCGGGTCATCGCGCCCTAGTGTACAGGCTCGCCCCCGGCCCCGCCCGCGGCTGCCTCAGCCGGCGTCCTTCACCTCGTCGAATCTCGCCTTGTTGATCGCCTTCTTGTAGGCCTCGCGGCCGGTGATCTGGCGATGATCGAGCAGCTGTTGGATCGCCGAGTCCATGGTGCGCATGCCGAACTGGCCGCCCGCCTGCATGGTGTTCTCGAGCTGGTCGAGCTTGCCCTGGCGGATGAGGTTGGAGGCGGCGGGCGTGTTCACCAGGATCTCGAGCGCGGCGACCCGTCCCTGCTTGTCGGCCCGCTGCAGCAGCTGCTGCGAGATCACGCCGCGCAGCGAGGTCGACAGCATGGTGCGCACGTGCGACTGCTTGTCGGACGGGAACACGTTGATCATGCGATCCACCGTGGGCGCCGCGCCGTTGGTGTGCAGCGTTCCCATGACCAGGATGCCCATCTCCGCGGCCGTGACCGCGATGCTCATGGTCTCGAGGTCACGCAACTCGCCCACCAGCACCACGTCGGGGTCCTCGCGCAGGGCCGAGTGCACCGCTGCCGCGAAGCTCGGGGCGTGCACGCCGATCTCGCGCTGGCTGATGAGGCAGCTCTTGCGCTCGTGCACGAACTCGATCGGGTCCTCGACCGTGAGGATGTGGCCCTTCACGCGCCGGTTGATGTCATCGACCATCGCCGCGAGCGTGGTCGACTTGCCCGAGCCGGTCTTTCCGGTTACCAGTATCAGGCCGCTGTTGGCGCGGCACATCTGCCGCACCGCCTCCGGCATCTTCAGCTCATCGAGCGTGAGTGCCTTGGAGGGAATCGCGCGAAACACGGCGCCCATGCCGTTCAGCTGCCGCATGATGTTGACGCGGAAGCGCCCGTGATCGGCCAGCGTGTAGGCGAAGTCGGCGCCGTCCTTGCTCTCGAAGCGCTCGACCGCGGTCTTCGGCATGATCTCGTAGAGTGCCTGCTTGACGAAGTCCGCCGCCAGGCGCTCGGGCCGCAGCGGCCCGAGGTCGCCGTAGATGCGGATACGCGGCGGGTCGCCTGCGATCAGGTGCAGGTCGGAGCCCCGCCTTTGCAGCAGCTCGATCAGCAGTGAGTCGACCTGGGCCATGTGCGCCGCGCGCGCTCCTTCAGGCGGCCGATTCCGACGACGCCGGATCGGCGGGCGCGGGCGGCGGGCTGATGTCGACCTTGGGCAGCATGCTGGTGTCGGTGACGAACTTCTGGAAGGCGCGCTTGTCGCTGGCGTAGGCATAAGCGTCGTCGGGATCGACGCTGCGCGCGTTGATCGCCGCGAGCAGCGCCTGATCGAGCAGCTGCATGCCGAGGTCGCGCCCCATCTGCAGCTGGGTCGGGATCTGGTGGGTCTGATCGGTCTGGATGAGCTTGGCGATCGCCTTGGTCATCATCAGGATCTCGCACACCGCCTTGCGGCCGTGGCCGTCGGCGGTTTTCACCAATACCTGGGTGACGACCGCGAGCAGGCTCTGCGCCAGGAAGCTCTTGGTCTGCTCGCGCTCCTGGACGGGGAGCGCATCGATGACGCGGTCGACGGTCTTGACGGCCCCGGTGGTGTGCAGCGTGCCGAGTACCAGGTGACCGGTCTCGGCGGCAGTCATCGCCATGGAAATGGTCTCGGCGTCGCGCAGCTCGCCGACCAGGATCACGTCCGGATCCTCGCGCATCGCCGCGCGCACCCCTTCGGCGAAGCTCGGGATATGGGTGCCGAGCTCGCGCTGGATCACCTGACTCATCTTGCTCGGGTGCACGAACTCGATCGGATCTTCGAGACTGATGATGTTGAGTTTGCGTGTCTCGTTGAGGTGGTTGATCATGGCCGCGAGCGTGGTCGACTTGCCGGTGCCGGTCGAGCCGGTGACCAGCACCATGCCCTGGTGGAAGTCGCACAGCCTGGTGACCACCGGCGGCAGCGCCAGCTTCTCGAGCGTGGGTACGTCCGAGGGGATGGCACGGAAGGTCGCGCCGACCCCGCTATCCTTGCGATAAACGTTGACGCGGAACCGGCCCCCCTCGGACGAGACGTAGCTGAAGTCGAGGTCGTTGCCCTGGGCGAAATGCTCGTTCTGCGAGTGGGTGAGGATCTCCGCGATATAGCCCTCGAGCTCCGCGGCCCGCAGATCGCGGAACTTGATCGGCAGCAGGTCGCCGTACATGCGCAGCATTGGCGGCACCCCGACCGCTAGGTGCACGTCCGAGCACCCCTGCTGGGTGCCGAGCTTGAGGAAGGCATCGATGCGCGCCAAGCGTCACTCCCGATAGGTTCAGGCCCGAGGTGTTTAGCCCAGCGAGGGCTGCAGGATCAACAGCTTGTCGCCGGAAATTTGACGTAACGCACGAACTTTCGCAAGGCACCCCGCGGCGTGGGCGCCGCCGGCCCCCGGGACGCGCGCGGGGAGCGTGCGCTAGTTCCGGAAGCGCTCGAGCGCGCCGCGCAGCTCTTCCATGGACTGGAAGCGCTTGGCCTTGTCGACCGCCATCGCCTTCATGATCAGGTCCGAGAGCCCGGGCGGCAGGGACGGATTGACGTCCTTGGCGGCGCGCGCCTTTCCCTGCACGTGCTGGTACATGACCGACATGTGGTCGCCGCGGGAGTAGGGCGGCACGCCGGTCATGATCTCGTAGAGGATGACGCCGAGGGCGTAGATGTCGGCGCGCTCGTCGACCTTCTTGCCGAGGATCTGCTCGGGCGCCATGTACTTCGGCGAGCCGATCACGTAGCCGGTCTTGGTGAGCTGGGTATCGCCTTCGCGCTGCGCGGCCGCCACGCCGAAGTCCACGATCTTGAGGAGCCCCTCCTGGTTGATGAGCAGGTTGGCGGGCTTGAGGTCGCGGTGCACGATGCCCACCTGGTGGGCGACGGTCATGCCGGTGCAGATGTCGATGCCGAACTGCACCGCGCGCTTGACGTCCATCGGCTTCTCGTTCACCACCTCGGCGCCGAGGGTGTGCGAGGGGAAATACTCCATCGAAATCGCGTAGTTTCCCTGGATGTAGAGGAAGTCGTAGATGCGGATGACGTTCGGATGGGTGATCTTGCGCGAATAGCGCAGCTCGTGGACGAAGCGCTTCATCACCTCCTCGTCCTGCGAGACGTTCGGGTTCAGGAACTTGAGGATCAGCCGCTCGTCGACCACCGTGTCCTCCATCAGCAGCACGGTGCCGAAGGCTCCGCGTCCGATGCGGTCGATGTACTTGTAGCGCCCCTCGATGATGTCGCCGGGCTTGAGCGTCTGGATATCGAGGCGGGCGGCCGCCTCGGCCTGCTTGGCCGCCTGGGCGAGCGCCGCCTGGTCGGAGATGAGCAGCGTGCGCGCCGCCTCGCCGGCGGCCGGCTGCGGCGGGCGCGCTCCGGTCGCGGGGGCCGGCATCGTCGGCGGCAGCGTGTGCGGACCGAGCGTCTTGATGCCGGCGATGCGGTTGTTGAGCTCGGTGACCGCCGCGGACGCCATCCGCGAGATGGTCTGATCGGGCGAGGCGGCCTGGGCCTGCAGCTCGGCGCGCACCTGCTCGGCGCGGTTTTCGTCAGCGACCCGCGACAGCGCCTGCATCGCCTCGATGCGGATCTCGCGTTCGGGCCGCGCCACCAGTGGCAGCAGTGTGTCGACCAGCTTGGCATCGCCGAGCTTGCCGAGCGCGCGCACCACGATCGGCTTGGCCTTTTCGTGGCCCCCGGTCTGCAGCATCTCCATCAGGCGCGGCACCGCGCGCTTGCTGCCGATCTCCGCGAGCGCATCCACGGCGCGCTCGCTCACCCACCAGTCGTTGTCGCGGGTCGCCTGGATGAGCGAGTCGACCGCGCGCTCGTCCTTGGTCTGATTGAGGATCTCGATCGCCGCGCGGCGGATGTCCTCGTCCTTGTCGCGCACCAGCTGCAGCACGGCGTCGATCACCTTCGGACCGCCGATCTTGCCGAGGGCGTCGGCGGCGCGGCTGCGCACCCACCAGTCGCTGTCCTTCAGCGCCGCCAGCAGATACTTGACGGACTTGGCGTCGCCGATCTCGTTCAGCACCTCGACGGCCGCCCGCCGCGCGTTCTCGTTCTCGTCCTTGAGCACTTCGATCAGGTAGCGGATGGTGTCCGGATGGTTCGCCTTGATCACCACGTCGATGGCGCGGTTCAGCACGTCGATTTCCGGGTCGCGCAGCAGCGCGCACACGCGCTCGACGTCGATCGGGCCGTCCATGCGCTGCAGCGCCGAGAGTGTCGCGCCGCGGATCAGCTTGTTGGGGTCCTTGAGCAGCGCCTGGAGAGCCGTCTGCACCTCGGGGGTGTTGAAGCGCGCCAGCGTGTTGATGATGTGCACGCGCGCGATCGCGTCCTTGCCCTGGACGCGGCCGAGAAGCTCGGGAATCGAGGAGCGGTCGGCGATCTCGCCGATGATGCGAAACAGCGCCGCCTTCTCGTTCGGCTCCTGGTTGTAGGCCGCGGTCAGCAGCTCGCGCACGGTGAAGCGCGATTTCTGCGCCGCGATCACCTCGAGCACCGCGGGCTTGGAGATCCCCGGGGTGCTGAGCGCCTCGAGCAGCAGGTGCGCCGGATAGTTGTGGCTGCTGGTGAGCGCCCAGGAAATTCCCGAGATCACGCGCGGGCTGCCCTCGACCAGCCCGCGCACGAACTGCGGGAAGGTCTTCTGGCTGACCAGTCCGGACAGCACCTCGACGAAGGCCATGGTGGAACCCTTGTCCGCATCGGGCAGCGCCGCGAACACCGACTCGATCGCCCCCGGTCCGACTTCCTTCAGCCGGGCGATGGCCTTTTGCGTGGCGGCGTCGTGCGGGTCGTTCGAGGAGCGGATCTCGGTGACCAGGCGATCGGCGCGCAGGTTGGTGAAGAAGCTCATTCGGCCGTCACCGCCGCTGCACCTCCGCCCCCGTTTCCGGCGCGCCTCCGCAGCAGCAGCCCCGGCGGCAGGGCGGGCGCGGGTCGGTCCGTTGGTGGAGCGCGGGTATAGTCAAAGGGCGTTTGAGCGGTGGCTCGTACCAATTATGCCACAGCGCCCGAGCCGGCCCGCCAGGCGGGTCCGCATGCACGCCGCCCGCCGAGCCTCTACAATCCGCGGCCCGATCCTGCCGTTTTCTCACGATGAGCCCCGAAGCCCCTGCTGATGCCGTGCGCGCCGTGCTCGACGCCTACGTCGACCCGTATCTGGGCGATACGCTGGGATCGGCGCAGGCGGTGCGGGAGCTGCGCGCCACCTCGAGCGGTCATAACGCACGCATTGTCCTCGGCTACCCCGTGGGCGGCTACCGGGACGAGCTCGGCGCCGCCCTGAATGAGGCGCTGGCCGCGGCCGGAATCCGCACCTCCCTCGCTCTCGAGCTCGAGGCGGATATTGCCGCCCACGCCGTGCAGCGTACCTTGAAGCCCCTCGGCGGCATCAAGAACATCGTGGCGGTCGCTTCGGGGAAGGGCGGCGTCGGCAAGTCCACGGTGGCGGTGAACCTGGCGCTCGCCTGGGCGGCCCAGGGCGCGCGTGTCGGAGTGCTGGACGCCGACATCTACGGCCCGAGCCAGCCGCTCATGCTCGGGATCGCGGGCGAGCGGCCGACGGCGCTCGAAGGCAAGCGCCTGGTGCCCCTCGAGAGCCACGGCGTGAGCGCCATGTCGATCGGATTCCTGATCGATGCCGAGCAGCCGATGATCTGGCGCGGCCCGATGGTGACCCAGGCGCTCACCCAGCTCCTCACCGAGACCGAATGGGGCGCGCTCGATTACCTGGTCGTCGACATGCCCCCCGGCACCGGCGACATCCAGCTCACCCTCGCGCAGCGCGTGCCGGTCGCCGGCGCCGTGATCGTAACCACCCCCCAGGACATCGCGCTGGCCGATGCCCGCAAGGGCCTGAAGATGTTCGAGAAGGTCGCCGTGCCGGTGCTCGGCGTGGTCGAGAACATGAGCGTCCACATCTGCAGCAACTGCGGATACACCGAGCACATTTTCGGCGCCGGGGGAGGCGCGCGCATGGCGCAGGAGTACGGCGTGAAGCTCCTGGGCGAGCTGCCGCTCGATACGCACATCCGCGAGGAGGCCGACGGCGGGCGCCCGAGCGTGATCGCGGCACCCGACTCGGCGCGCGCGCGCTGCTACTTCGAGATGGCGCGCCGCACAGCCGGTGCGCTCGCGCTGCGCGCGCGCGATCGCAGCAGTGTGTTTCCGAAGATCGTCGTCGAAGAAAGCTGATGCAGGCGGGCCGCATGGACGTCCCGGGTCTGGTCGAGGCGCCGCCGCGCTCTGCGGTGTACACCGGGATCCTGCCGTGCCAGAAGATCAGCGCGATGGTGGCGAACGCGGAAATCGCGCCGGTGGGAATTCTGTCCGACATTTTGCCGGACCAGGTGCAGCCGGCCAGTATCGACCTGCGGCTCGGCGATTATGCGTATCCGGTCGATGCGAGCTTCCTGCCGGGAGAGGGCACGAAGGTCCTCGACAAGATGGCAGCGCTCGACGCCGACTTTCGAAGTTTCGGCATGGACCTCACAAAGGGCGCGGTTCTGGAGAAGGGACGGCTGTACGTCGTGCCGCTGCTCGAGTCGATCCGCCTGAAGAGCGAAGTCGCCGCCTTCGCCAATCCGAAGAGCTCGACCGGCCGCCTGGACATCCTGACCCGCCTCATCGCCGATGAGGCCACGCTGTTCGACCAGGTCGAGGAAGGCTACGAGGGCCAGCTTTACCTGGAAGTTGCACCACGCAGCTTTAGTGTCGTGGCGCGCACCGGCACGAGGTTGAATCAGCTGCGCTTCC
>DASQIC010000007.1:0-17797 GCA_035631755.1 Steroidobacteraceae bacterium | reverse complement strand
TGCGCCACAGGCCCTGCGCCCGGGCATAGTTGCTCACCAGATCGACGCGCTCGCGCGCGCGGCCGGAGAGCTCGAGGTAGCGGATGGTCTCCGCGTCGATGGGGAAGATGCCGCAGGTGCTGCCGTACTCGGGGGCCATGTTGGCGATCGTGGCGCGGTCGGCGAGCGGCAGGTTGCCGAGCCCGTCGCCGAAGAACTCCACGAACTTGTCGACCACGCCCTTCTTGCGCAGCATCTCGGTGACCGTGAGCACGAGATCAGTCGCGGTCGCCCCCGGGGGCAGCCGTCCCTCGAGGCGAAAGCCGATCACCTGCGGAATCAGCATGGTCACCGGCTGGCCCAGCATGGCCGCTTCGGCCTCGATGCCGCCCACCCCCCAGCCGAGCACGCCCAGCCCGTTGATCATGGTGGTGTGGGAGTCGGTTCCCACCAGCGTGTCGGGGTAGGCGCGGCGCACGCCGGAGCGCTCGGCGTCGAACACCACCCGCGCGAGGTACTCGAGATTCACCTGGTGCACGATACCGGTGCTCGGCGGCACGACCGCGAAGTTGCGGAACGCGGTCTGGCCCCAGCGCAGGAACGCGTAGCGCTCGCGGTTGCGGCGGAATTCGATAGCGGTGTTGGCGGCGAACGCGCCGGGCGTGCCGTACTCATCGACCTGCACGGAGTGGTCGATGACCAGCTCGGCGGGATTCAGCGGATTGACGCGCTCCGGGTCGCCCCCGAGCCCGACGATGGCATCGCGCATGGCGGCGAGGTCGACGATGCACGGCACCCCGGTGAAGTCCTGCAGGATGACCCGCGAGGGGGTGAAGGCGATCTCGTGGGCCGGGGTCGCGGAGGGCTGCCACTCGAGCAGCGCCTCGATGTCGGCGCGCGTCACGCTGACGCCGTCCTCGCAGCGCAGCAGGTTCTCCAGCAGGATCTTCAGCGAGTAAGGCAGCCGCGACACCTTGTCCTGCGGCAGCGCGGCGAGGCTCCAGATCTCGTAGGAACGATCGCCCGCGTTGAGCATCGAGCGGGCCCGAAAGCTGTTGGTCATGCGTGCTCCCTCAGGCGGCCGCCGCCGAACGCGCGACCAGGCCCGCTGTCTCCTCGATGACGGCTCCGCCGAGGCAGCGCTCGCCGTCGTAGGCGACCGCGTACTGCCCGGGCGTCACCGCGCGCTGCGGCGCGTCGAAGTACACCCGCGCGCGGCCGTCGTGCTGCGGCTCGAGCAGCGCCGCCTGCGCGCTCTGGCGGTAGCGCACCTTCACGGCGCAGCGCACCGCGCCCGCGGGGGGCGGGGCGAGCCAGTGCCACGGCCCGGTCGTGAGCAGGCTGCTCGCGAGCAGGGGATGGTCGCGCCCCTGCACCACCAGCAGCACATTGCGCGAGGAATCCTTGGCGGCCACGTACCACGGCTGCTGCGGCCGCCCGTGGCGACCCCCGAGCCCGAGGCCCGCGCGCTGACCGAGGGTGTAGAAGGCAAGTCCCGCGTGGGTGCCGAGCCGCTCGCCTTCGGGCGACTCGATCGGCCCCGGGCTGCGCGGCAGGTAGCGGCCGAGGAATTCCCGGAACGGGCGCTCGCCGATGAAGCAGATCCCGGTGCTGTCGGGCTTGTCGAACACCGGCAGGCCCGCGCGGCGCGCGCGCTCGCGCACCGCGGCCTTGGTGAGCTCCCCGAGCGGCATGAGCGTCTGCGCCAGCTGCGCCGCCGGCACCGCGTGCAGGAAATAGCTCTGGTCCTTGGCCGCATCGCGCGCCCGGTGCAGCTCGATGCCGTGTGCGCCCGGCACCAGGCGCGCGTAATGGCCGGTCGCGAAACGCGTGGCCCCGAGCCGCCGGGCATAGCCGAGCGCCGTGCCGAACTTGATCTCGCGGTTGCACAGCACGTCGGGGTTGGGGGTGCGGCCGGCACGGTGCTCGCTGAGGAAATGCGCGAACACGCGTGCGCGGTACTCGGCGGCGAAGCTCACCCGGTGCAGCGGAATGGCGAGCTCGGATGCGACCGCACGCGCATCCTGGAAATCCCGCGCGGCCGTGCACCAGATATCGTCAGCCTCTTCCTCCCAGTTGCTCATGTGCAGGCCGTGCACCTCGAGGCCGGCTTCCTTGAGCAATAGCGCGGCAACCGCGGAATCGACGCCCCCGGACAGGGCGACGACGACGCGGCCGCGGGGGCTCGTCGGGGCAAGAGCTGCGATCACGAGCCACATTCTAGCGCAGCGCCGCGGCCGCGCCCGGCGAGCACGGCGGGCACGGCGGACCTGCGCCCGGATCGCTCAGACGGTGATGGCGGCGACGCTGGGAGCGCTGTGGAGGTCGAGATGCGCGACCGGCTCGAGATCGAGCCGCCGGCCGGCGATATAGTCGTGTACGCAGCGCAGGACCAGCGGGCTGCGCATCCGGGTGCGGCTTTGTTCGAGCTCACTCGGCAACAGCCAGTGCGTGCCGACGATGCCGCGATCGAGGCGCTGGTGCGCATCGTGCCCGGCGACCACGCCGGTGAATGCAAAGCGCAGGATCGAGCGGCCGGTGGCGGGGTTGCGCCACAGGTATGCGCCGAGGACCCCGTCGGGCGTGAATTGCCAGGCGGTCTCCTCGCGCACCTCGCGCACCACCGCCGCGAGCAGCGTCTCGCCGCGCTCGACGTGCCCGGCCGGCTGATTCAGCACCAGGGTGCGCCGCACACGCTCTTCGACCACGAGGAAACGGCCGCCGTTCTCGGTGACCGCGGCGACGGTAACCTCCGGCGACTCAGGCATGGAAGGTGAGGAGCCGGGCTCAGCCCCGGCGTGCGGCACGCAGCCCGTGCTCGGCGGAGCTCGCGTTCCACACCTGATCGAACTCCTGCAGGAACTGGCGCGCGGCCACCGGGTTGTTGATGTCGGCGACCCCGTCCCAGCTGTCGGCACGCAGCCGGTAGACGATCGCGCGATCGTCGGCGATCAGGTAGGCGGAGGCACGCTGCGGCGACTGGGCGGATACGTAACGTATGTCGATGCAGCTCGAGAGCCGCCGGCCCATGGCGACGAAGCGGTTGCTGTCGCGCATGACGCGGGTGGGCTCCGAGAGCAGCACGCGCACCTTGGCGAAGCTGCGCGTGAGGACGAAGTGCTTGATGACGTCGAGGAACGCCGTCTGATCGTAGAGATCGGGCTCGAGGTCCGGCGTATAGATAGAGATGAATCGCTGGGCGGTGGCGGCTATCTGGTTGACGGCGGCGCGCACTTCCGCGAGCGAGGTGGTCACGGTCAGGGTCTCGGCGCTGTCGCGCGCGGGCTTGGGCGCGCCCGGCGCGCCCGGGGCTTCGGACGCGTAACGCGCATTGGCGAGCTGTGCCCAGCCGCTGTTAAGGTCAAGTTCCCCGGAAATCGACACGAATGGCCGCCCACCTGACTGCCTGACCCCGCGCAGGCTAGGTGCGATCTTAGGGAGCGAAGGGCGATTTTCAGTGCGGAACCGGTCACGGTTTGGCGCGGAACCCCATGTAGAGTAAGTCAAAAGCGAGCTTCAGTTCGCAATTTGAGCCGCACGGCTGTCGGCCCGCGCCGACAAAAGGGGGGCGCGCACGCTCAGATCCCGCGCGCCAGGGGTGCCGCGAGCCCGGTGTAATCGCGGGGTGCGAGGGCCTGCAGCCGCGCGCGCTCCGCCGGGGCGAGCGGCAGACCGTCGATGAAGGCGCGCAGCGCCGGCGCGTCGATCTCGCGGCCGCGGCTGAACTCCTTGAGCCGCTCGTAGCCGTCGGGGATCCCCGCCGCCCGCAGCGCCGTCTGCACCGCTTCGGCGAGCACTTCCCAGGCGCCGGCGAGGTCCGCGGCGATGCGCTCGGAGTCGGCCTCGATCCGCGCGAGCCCGCGCCCGAGCGCGCTCCAGGCGATCAGCGAGTGGCCGAGCGCGACGCCGAGATTGCGCTGCACGGTGGAGTCGGTGAGATCGCGCTGCCAGCGCGACACCGGCAGCTTCTCGGCGAGATGGCGCAGCAGCGCGTTGGCGACCCCGAGGTTGCCTTCGGCATTCTCGAAATCGATCGGATTCACCTTGTGGGGCATGGTCGAGGAGCCGACCTCGCCGGCGACGGTGCGCTGGCGCAGGTAGCCGAGGGAGACGTAGCCCCAGCAGTCGCGCGCCAGGCCGAGCAGCACCACGTTGGCCGCAGCGACGGCGTCACAGTACTCCGCGATCCAGTCGTGCGGCTCGATCTGCGTGGTGTAGGGGTTGTATTCGAGGCCGAGCGATTCGACGAAGGCGCGCGCCAGCACCGGCCAGTCGAGCGCGGGCAGCGCGCTCGAGTGGGCATTGAAATTGCCGACCGCGCCGTTCCACTTGCCGAGGATGCTGACCGCGCGCCAGCGGCCCTGCGCGCGCCGCAACCGGGCGGCGAAGTTGGCGAATTCCTTGCCGAGCGTGGTGGGACTCGCGGCCTGGCCGTGCGTGCGCGAGAGCATGGCGGTGTCGGCGTAGCGGTGCGCGAGCTCGACCAGCTCGACGGTGCGCGCCTCGAGCGTCTCGAGCAGCAGCGCGCGCGCCGCCTGCAGCAGCCGTGCGTAGGCGAGGTTGTTGAGATCTTCCGAGGTGCAGCCGAAGTGCACCAGCTCGAGTGTGGCGGCACCGGCGCCCGCGGCCGCGAGCTGCTCGCGCACGTAGTACTCCACCGCCTTGACGTCGTGGTTGATGCGCGCCTCGAGCGTCTTGACCGCGCCGGCGGCGGCCTCGTCCGGGCTGCCGGCGAGCTGCCGGGCACGGGCGCGCACCGCGGCACTGAGCGGCGCGCCCGCGAGCTGCGGCGCGGCGGATGCGAGCGCGAGCAGCCACTGCGCCTCGATGCGCACGCGCTCGCGGATCAGCGCCGCTTCGGCGAGCAGTGCGCGCAGCGGGGCCGTCGCGCCGCGGTAGCGCCCGTCGACGGGCGACAGCGCCTCGACGGCGGAGAGAGCGTCGCTGGGGCTCGCGGGCATGGCTTACCGGGGGCCTCGAAGTGCTAGGATTTGCATCATAACGCAACGGCGCGTCCCGCCGGGCGGTCGAGCAGGCGCCGCAGGGGATGCGCGGCGCGAGCGGAGCGCATTCATGACCAACTCCTTCCGTATGGAGCACGACAGCATGGGCGAGCTCAAGGTGCCTGCCGAGGCGTTGTGGGGTGCCCAGACCCAGCGCGCGGTCGATAACTTTCCGGTCAGCGGTCTCACCATGCCGCGCGAGTTCATCGCGGCGCTCGGCCTGATCAAGCAGGCGGCGGCACGGGCCAACAGCGGGCTCGGACTCCTCGAGCGCAACGTCGCGCAGGCGGTGGATGCCGCCGCGGCCGAGGTCGCCGCCGGGCGGCACGACGCGCAGTTCCCCATCGACGTGTTCCAGACCGGCTCCGGCACCAGCAGCAACATGAACGCCAACGAGGTGATCGCGACCCTGGCGGCGCGCCGGCTGCAGGGCAAGGTGCACCCCAACGATCATGTCAACATGGGGCAGAGCAGCAACGACGTCATTCCGACCGCGATCCACGTGAGCGCCGCGCTCGCCGTACGTCGCGGCCTGGTGCCCGCGCTCGAGCACCTGCGCGACGTGCTCGCCGGGCGCGAGCGCGAGCTCGCCGCAACGGTCAAGACCGGCCGCACTCACCTCATGGACGCCATGCCGGTCACGCTCGGCCAGGAGCTCTCGGGCTGGCGCACGCAGGTCGCGCACGGCCTCGCACGGCTCGCCGCGGTCGAGCCGCGGCTGCTCGCGCTCGCCCAGGGGGGCACCGCGGTCGGCACCGGCGTCAACGCGCACCCGCAGTTCGGCCGGCACTTCTGCGAGGAGCTCGCCGCGCTCACCGGCGTCGCGTTCGTCCCGGCGGCCAATTATTTCGAGGCGCTGTCGGCCCAGGACACCGCGGTGGAGCTCTCCGGGCAGCTCAAGGTGATCGCGGTGAGTCTCATGAAGATCGCCAACGACCTGCGCTGGATGAACAGCGGCCCGCTCGCCGGGCTGGCGGAGATCGCGCTGCCGCCGCTGCAGCCGGGCAGCAGCATCATGCCGGGGAAGGTGAACCCGGTGATTCCCGAGGCGACCACCATGGTGGCCGCGCAGGTGATCGGTAACGACACCACCATCACGATCGCCGGGCAGTCGGGCAACTTCCAGCTCAACGTCATGTTGCCGGTGATCGCCCACAATCTGCTCGAGAGCATCACGCTCCTCGGCAACGCCGCGCGGCTGCTCGCCGACCGCACCATCGCCGGTTTCACCGTGAACCTCGCGCGGATCGCCGAGGCGCTCGAGCGCAACCCGATCCTCGTCACGGCGCTCAATCCCGTGATCGGCTACGAGCAGGGCGCGGCGATCGCCAAACAGGCCTACGCCCAGGGCCGCCCGATCCGCGAGGTCGCCGCCGAGATGTCGCGGCTCTCGCCGGGCGAGCTCGCGAAGCTCCTCGACCCGGCGGAGCTCACGCGCGGCGGCATCAAGGGCGGCACCGGCGGCGGTGGCTGAGGCGGGTGACAGTGCCGCGACGGGTCGCGACTGGGCGACGCTGATCCGTGCGAGACTCGCCGGCACCGAGCCGCGTCACGAGGAGCGCGACTGGATCGTGCCCGGGCTCGCCCCTGCCGACACACCCACCTATCGCCGCTCGCTGCCGGCGCAGCCGATCGCCGCGGCAGTGCTCATCCCGGTGGTCGAGCGGACGCGGCCGACGGTGCTGCTCACCGAGCGCTCGGCGGGGCTGCGCACCCACGCGGGGCAGGTGAGCTTTCCCGGCGGGCGGATCGAGACGGCGGACGCCACGCCGGGCGCGGCGGCGCTGCGCGAGGCGCGCGAGGAGATCGGCCTCGAGGAGCGGTTCGTGTCGATCGTCGGGTATCTCGCCGATCACGTGGTGATCTCGGGGTTCCGCATCACCCCGGTGGTCGCCTTCGTACAGCCGGGCTTCACGCTGCTGCCGGACCGCAAGGAGGTGCAGGACACGTTCGAAGCTCCGCTCGACTACCTCTTCGATCCCGCCAACTTCCGCCGGCAGCGCCGCCGCCTGATGCGCAGCGGCGAGGAGGTCGAGTTCTGCGACATCCCCTACCGCGGACGCACCATCTGGGGCGCGACCGCCGGGATGCTGCTCACACTCTATCGCGTGTGCGTCGGACCGCTGCCGTATGAGTGATCCGCAACGCGCGCTCGCGGCGCTGCTCGAGCTGATGGCGCGCCTGCGCGATCCGCGCAGCGGCTGCCCCTGGGACCGGGAGCAGACCTTCGCCACCATCGCGCCCTACACCATCGAGGAGGCCTACGAGGTCGCCGACGCAATCGCGCGCGGCGATCCGGCGCAGCTGCGCGATGAGCTCGGCGATCTGCTGTTCCAGGTGGTGTTTCACGCCCGCATGGCCGAGGAGCGCGGCTGGTTCGACTTCGCCGCGGTGGCCGAAGCCATCCATGCCAAGCTGGTGCGGCGCCACCCGCACGTGTTCGCCGGCGCGGCGAGCGACGCGGCCCAGCTGCCGCGCGAGTGGGAGGCGCACAAGGCGCACGAGCGGCGCGAACCCGGGGCGCTCGCGGGGGTGGCGCAGGCGCTGCCGGCGCTCACGCGGGCCGCGAAGCTCGGGCGGCGGGCGGGCCGCGTCGGCTTCGACTGGCCGGATGCAGCCGGAGCGCGCGCCAAGGTCAGCGAGGAGCTGCGCGAGCTCGACGCCGCGCTGGCCGCGTGCGCCGCCGCCGGCGGCATCGCCGATCCGGCCAGCACCGCGGAGCTCGGCGACCTGCTGCTCGCGATCGCCAACTGGAGCCGCCATCTCGGCATCGATGCGGAAGCGGCGCTGCGCGCGGCCAACGCCAGGTTCGAGCGCCGCTTCCGCGACATGGAGCGCCTCGCCGCGGAGCGCGGACTCGTGCTCGAGCAGCTCTCGGGGGCGCAGTGGGACGCGCTGTGGGAGGAGGCGAAGCTGAACGGCGGCTGAAGCCGGCGGCCCGGGTCCTCGGGGTGCGACGCGCGCGGGCGAATGCGCTACGCTTGCCGACGCGAACATGAGCATGCAGCGAGTCATGTTGGTGGGGGCGCTGTTGCTGGCAATCGGCGCCGTCGCAGCCCGGACACGCGACGGTACGGGGGCGGCTCGGCCCGGCGGCGTGCGGCCGGCCGGCCCGGTGATGCTGACCGCCACGGCGCTTTCAATCGATCAGGCCGTGCAGATGGCCGAGCAGCGTTTCCACGCACGCGTGGTCAAGGCCGAGACCGAGCGCGACGGCGGCCATACCGTGTACGTGCTGCGGCTGCTCGATGAGGCGGGGCGCGTGTGGACCGTGCGCGTCGACGCGGCGAGCGGCGCGGTACTGTAGCCGGCACGGGCGGCGGATCGCACATGCGCGTACTGGTGGTGGAGGACGATGCGGCGCTGCGCGAGACGCTCAAGGGGCGGCTCGCCGAGGCCGGCTTCACGGTGGATGCGGCAGCGGACGGGAACGAGGGCCTGTACGCGGGCCTCGAGTATCCGCTCGACGTCGCGGTCATCGACCTGGGGCTCCCGGGCCTGACCGGGCTCGAGGTGATCCGCCGCCTGCGTGCGGCGCGCAAGAGTTATCCGATACTGATCCTCACCGCGCGCGACAACTGGCGCGACAAGGTCGAGGGACTGCAGGCCGGGGCCGACGACTACGTCGCGAAGCCCTTTCACTTCGAGGAGGTGCTGGCGCGGCTGCAGGCGCTGCTGCGCCGTGCGGGGGGCTGGGCGAGCCCGCTGCTGCGCTGCGGCGCGGTGGTGCTCGACACCCGCGCCCAGGCGGTGCAGGTGAGTGGCGCCACCATCGAGCTCACCACCTTCGAGTACCGCATCCTCGAGCATCTTATGCTGCGCGCCGGGGACGTGATCTCGAAGACCGAGCTCACCGAGCGGCTCTACGATCAGGACTTCGAGCGCGACAGCAACGTGATCGAGGTGCTGATCGGGAGGCTGCGGCGCAAGCTCGACCCGCAGGAGCAGCTGCACCCGATCGAGACCCTGCGCGGGCGCGGTTACCGGTTCGCGTTGCCGCGCGATCCGGGGTCTTAGTGCACTCGCTCAGCCGGCGGCTGCTCGTCTCGGTGTCGGTGCCGCTGGCGCTGTTCTTCGGAGTGATGATGTGGGTGCTCGACACCGGCTTCCGGGCGCTCTCGGAACGCTCGCTGCAGGAGCTGCTCGACTCGCAGATGGTGGCGCTGATCGCGGCCGCCGAGCCGCAGCCGGCCGGCGGCTACGCGCCGGCCCCGCACACCCTCGATGCGCGTCTCGAGACCCCGCGCTCCGGGCTGTACGCGCAGATCCGCTCGCTGCGCCACCTGTGGCGCTCGCCCTCCACCCCGGGAGGCAGCGACTTCGGCCCGCTGCTCCAGCGCGGCGCGCGCGTACCCCTCTCGTACGGGATCTTCGCCCGCGACCGCGTGGCGATCGAGAGCCGCGCGATCCAGTTCGAGAACGATCCGAGCGATCCGCACGGATTCACCTTCAGTGTGGCCGTCAGCCTGACGCCCTACGAGGCACAGCTGCTGCGCTATCGGCAGGAGCTCATCGGCTGGTTCATCGGACTCATGGCGGTGCTGCTGGTGACGCTCGCGGCGCTGCTGCGCTGGGTGCTGGCGCCGGTGCGGCGCATGGAGCGCGAGATCCACGAGGTGGAGGAGGGACGCAGCGACAATCTCGGCGGGGGCTATCCGCGCGAGCTCGCCGGGGTGGCCGCCAACCTGAATGCGCTGCTCGCCGGCGAGCGCAAGCGCATCGCGCGCTACCGCGACACGCTCGGCAACCTCGCCCACAGCCTCAAGACCCCGCTCGCCGTGATGCGCGCGAGCCTGCCCCCCGAGCCGCACTCCGGCACGGTGGGCGAGGAGATCGACCGGATGAGCGGGATCATCGAGCACCAGCTGAAACGGGCCGCCGCGAGCGGCGGGGCGCTGCTCGGCCAGGCGCCGGTGGAGGTCGCGCAGGTGGCGGCGGAGCTGCGCGGTGCGCTGCTGCGGGTGTATGCGCACAAGGACTTCGCGATCGAGCTCGCGGTGGCGCCGGGCAGCCAGTTCGTCGGCGACCGCGGCGACCTGACGGAGTTGCTCGGGAACCTGCTCGACAATGCCTGCAAGTGGTGCCGCAGCCGGGCGCGTCTCACCGCATCGAGCGATGAGAATGCCGGCCCGCGCGAGCGGCTGTTCATCACCGTGGAGGACGACGGTCCCGGCATCGCGCCCGAGGACCGCCCGCGCGTGCTGCAGCGGGGCGTGCGCGCCGACGAGAAGGTGCCGGGCCACGGGCTCGGGCTCGCCATGGTGTGCGACACGGTGGACCTCTACGGCGGGCGTCTCGACGTCGACCAGTCGGCGCTCGGCGGCGCGCGCTTCTCGCTGCGCCTGCCCGGGCGCTGAAGTCACGGGTCGATCTTGAACTCGATGCCCTGCGCCAGCGGCAGCTCGCGGCTCCAGTTGACCGTGTTGGTCTGGCGGCGCATGTAGGCCTTCCAGGCGTCCGACCCGCTCTCGCGCCCGCCGCCGGTGTCCTTCTCGCCGCCGAAGGCGCCGCCGATCTCCGCCCCCGAGGTGCCGAGGTTGACGTTGGCGATGCCGCAGTCGCTTCCCGAGGCCGAGAGGAACGCCTCGGCGTTCTGCAAGCGGTCGGTGAACAGCGCCGACGAGAGACCATGGGCCGCCTCGTTCTGCGCGGCGATCGCGGCGGCGAGCGACTCGACCGGAATCAGGTAGAGGATCGGCGCGAAGGTCTCGGTCTGCACGATCGGCCAGTCGTTGCGGGCCCGCACGATCGCCGGCTCGACGAAGTTGCCGGGGCGCTTCACCGCGTTGCCGCCGTAGAGCAGCTCACCGCCCGCGGCCTGCGCCGCGGCGAGGGCTGCCTGGTAGCGCTCCACCGCGTGCGCATCGATCAGCGGACCCATGAGCGTGCCCGGCTCGAGCGGATCGCCGATGCGCACCTGGCGGTAGGCGTGGATCAGGCGCCGCTCGAGCTCGGTGGCGACCGCCTGGTGGACCAGCACCCGGCGGGTGCTGGTGCAGCGCTGGCCGGCGGTGCCGACCGCGCCGAACACGATCGCCGGAACCGCGAGGTCGAGATTGGCGGTCTCGTCCACGATCACGGCGTTGTTGCCGCCGAGCTCGAGGAGGCTGCGGCCGAGCCGCGCGGCGACCCGCTCCCCGACCTTGCGCCCGACCGCGGTCGAGCCGGTGAAGGAGACGAGCGCCACGCGGCGGTCGTCGACGAAGCGCGTGGCCAGAGCCGAGCCCGCGTCGATGAACAGCTGAAAGATCGGCGGCAGATTGCCGGCGCGCATCACCCGGATGCACAGCTGCTGCACCGCGAGCGCGCTGAGGGGGGTCTTGGGCGAGGGCTTCCACACGCAGGCGTTGCCGCATACCGCCCCGAGCAGCGCGTTCCACGCCCACACGGCCACGGGAAAATTGAACGCGGAGATGATCCCGACCACGCCGAGCGGATGCCACTGCTCGGACATGCGATGCCGCGGGCGCTCCGAGTGCATGCTGAGCCCGTAGAGCATGCGCGACTGGCCGACGGCGAAGTCGGCGATGTCGATCATCTCCTGCACCTCGCCGAGGCCCTCGGCGAGGATCTTGCCGTTCTCGAGCGACACCAGCGTGCCGAGGTCGCTCTTGTGCCGCCGCAGCTCCTCGGCGAGCTGCCGCACCGCTTCGCCGCGCTTGGGCGCCGGCACCTCGCGCCAGGCGAGCGCGGCGGCGTGCGCGCTCTCGATGACACTCTCGTAGTCGGCTGCCGTGGCGGGGCGCACCTGCGCGATGAGCGCGCCGCTCGCGGGATTCTTCACGTTGAGAAGCGCAGCGTCGGTGCTCGCCGACCAGCCGGCGGACCCGGACCACGCCCCCGGGTTGACCGCGGCGAGATCGAGCCGTGCGAGCAGCGCGTTGACGTCCACGCCGCTCACCGCGCCGCCACCTTCTGCCGCCGCTGATGCCCGGCCTTGCCGGAGACCACCGCCTCGCTCGAGACGTGCTTGGTGCCGCCCGGGGCGTAGTAGCGGCCGAAGCGGTTGGCGAGGATGTCGGTGAGGCGGAACTGCTCCTGCGCGACGAAGCCGCGGTACTTGCCGGGACCGGCGAGCACCAGGTCGACCACCGCGGTGATCCCCGCAGCCGTCGACACCTGGATGGCCGACCACAGCCGCCCGGCGATCACCTGCGGATAGATCTTGTTGACGTAATTCTCCTCACGCAGCTCGCCGTCCTGCTTGCCGGTGACGGCGGCGTACACGATCACCACGTCCTGCAGCGTCTGCGGCACGGCGTTCTCGAGTATGCGCTTCAGCGTACCGCGGTCGTGATTCAGCTTGAGATCGTTCATCAGCAGGCGCATCTGCTCGCAGTGTCCGGGGTAGCGGATGGTCTTGTAGTTCATCGACTCGCAGTGCGCCCCGTGCGTCTCGGCCAGCGAGCCGAGGCCGCCCGAGGTGTTGAAGGCCTCGTAGCGCATGCCGTCGATCTCGATTTCCTCGAGCCCTTCGAGCGGCGCCACCTCGACCAGGCGCCCCTCGCTGAGGGCCTGGCAGGGATTGCCGTACTCGTTGATGAGACCCTCGGTGGACCAGGTGAGGGAGTACTTGAGCACGTTGTTCGGGTGCTGGGGCAGGGCGCCGACGCGCAGCTTCACCGCGCGCAGCTCGTCGAAGTGCGTGATGAGCTCGGCGGCCGCGATGCTGATGAAGCCGGGAGCGAGCCCGCACTGGGGCACGAAGGCCTCGGCGGCACCGGCGGCGATGCCGCGGACCGCGCGCGTGACCTCGACATCCTCGGTCAGGTCGAAGTAGTGCACCCGAGCCCGACGCGCGGCCTCGGCCACCGCGACGTTGCAGTAGTAAGGCAGGCTCGAGACGATCGCCTCCACCGGGTGCTCGGCGAGGTGGCGCGCGAGGGCCGGCGCCTGCCGGGCGTCCAGACTGAAGGCGGTGACCGCAGCGCTGCCGTGCGCGGCCGCGACCGCCTCGGCGGCGGCGCCATCGACGTCGGCGAGCTGCACGCGGTAACCCCCGGATTCCGCTAGCAATCCGGATATCAGCGCGCCGATCTTGCCGGCGCCGAGAACGAGTACGCGGTGCATAGGGTCCCCTCGAAAAGGGGCGCATTCTGCCCTCGCCGCGCCCGGCGCGCCAGTTGGGGCCGGCGGCCTGCGGGGCGCCGGCCGGGAGGCCGCGGATGCCATGCTAGGATCAGTCCCGATGCGCTCACCCGAAACCACCTTCTGGCACAGCGCCAGCTGGCAGACCCGCGACGCCCGGCAGCAGCCGGTCTACAGCGACCGCCAGGCTCTCGAGCGCACCGTGGCGGAGCTCGCGCGGCTGCCGCCGATCGTCGTGTCCTGGGAGATCGAGGCGCTGCGGGAACGGCTGGCCGCGGCGCAGCGCGGCGAGGCCTTCCTGCTGCAGGGGGGCGACTGCGCCGAGGTGTTCACCGAGTGCGAGTCGGACATCATCGCGCGCAAGCTCAAGATCCTGCTGCAGATGAGTCTGGTGCTGCTGCACGGACTGAAGAAGCCGATCGTGCGGGTCGGGCGCATGGCCGGCCAGTACGCCAAGCCGCGCTCGGCCGACACCGAGACGCGCGACGGGGTGACGCTGCCGAGCTACCGCGGCGACCTGGTGAACCGGCCGGAGTTCACCGCCGCGGCACGCGAGCCGGACCCCGCGCTGCTGCTGCGCGGCTACGAGCGCGCCGCGCTCACGCTCAACTTCGTGCGCTCGCTGGTGGCGGGCGGCTTCGCCGACCTGCATCACCCGGAGTACTGGGATCTCGGCTTCGTGCACCACGCGCCCCTCAAGGACGCCTACCAGCGCATCGTGAGATCGATCGGCGATGCGCTCGATTTCTTCGAGGGCATCAGCGGCCGGCGGGTTCACGAGGCGACGCTGGTGGACTTCTACGCGAGCCACGAGGGCCTGCACCTGCACTACGAGCAGGCGCAGACGCGCTTCATCCCGCGGCAGAACCGCTGGTACAACCTCTCGACCCACATGCCCTGGATCGGCATGCGCACCGCCGCGCTCGACGGTGCCCACGTCGAGTACTTCCGCGGCATCGTCAATCCGATCGGCGTCAAGGTGGGCCCGGCCATGGATGCCGCCTGGCTGCAGGGCCTGGTGACGACGCTCAACCCGCAGAACCAGCCCGGCCGGCTCACGTTCATCCATCGCTTCGGCGCCCGCGATGTCGAGGGCGCGTTACCGAAGGCCATCGAGGCGGTACGCCGCACCGGGCAGACGGTGCTGTGGGTGTGCGATCCCATGCACGGCAACACCGAGACCACCACCGGCGGCATCAAGACGCGCCGCTTCGAGAACATCCTCAGGGAGGTCGAGCTCTCGTTCCGCATCCACGCGGAGCTCGGCTCGCATCTCGGCGGCGTGCACGTCGAGCTCACCGGTGAGGACGTCACCGAGTGCACCGGCGGCGCACGCGGGCTCACCGAGCGCGACCTGCAGCGCGCCTACCGCTCGAGCGTCGATCCGCGCCTGAATCACGAGCAGGCGCTCGAGCTCGCGATGCTGATCGCCGAGCGCAGCCAGAGCCGCCGCGCCGAAGCGCACGGCTGAGGTGCCACTGAAGGGCGAGTCAGCGAGCGCCGCCTACGATCCGGACTGCACGCGCTGCCCGCGCCTCGCGGCCTTCCTCGCCGACGTCCGTATCCGCCATCCGGACTACTGGGCGCGGCCGGTGCCGTCGTTCGGAGCGGCGCGGCCGCGCATCGTGATCGTCGGGCTTGCCCCGGGACTGCACGGCGCGAACCGCACCGGGCGGCCGTTCACCGGCGATCACGCCGGGGTGCTGCTGTATGGGACGCTGCACGCGTTCGGGCTCGCGAGCCGCCCGCACTCGACCTCGGCGGAGGATGCGCTCAGGCTGATCACCGCCCGCATCGTCAACTCGGTGAAGTGCGTGCCGCCGCAAAACAAGCCGCTGCCGGCCGAGGTGCGCCACTGCAACGGCTACCTCGCGCAGGAGCTGCGCCAGCTCGCCTCGGCGCGAGTATACCTCGCGCTCGGGCGCGTGGCGCATGAGGCGCTGCTGCTCGCGCTCGGGCTGCCGCGTTCGCGCCATCCCTTCGGCCACGCACGCGAGCACCGGCTCGATGAGACGCGCTGGATTCTCGACTCGTATCATTGCAGCCGCTACAACACCTCGACCGGGCGGCTCACCGCGGCGATGTTCCAGGCGGTGGTGCAGCGGGCCTGCGAGCTGGCAGAGCTCAGGAGCGGTTAGGATCCGTCGCGCCGTGTTCGATCACAAGAGCTACATCGCCGCGCTGCCCAGGCGCCCCGGCGTCTACCGCATGTTCGGGGCCGATCACGAGCTGCTCTACGTGGGCAAGGCGCGGAGTCTGCGCGACCGTGTCGGCAGCTATTTCTCCGGCGCCAACGTCACTCCCAAGGTGCAGTCGCTGGTCGAGCAGATCACCGCGATCGAGGTCACGGTCACCAACTCCGAGACCGAAGCGCTGCTGCTCGAGTACAACCTCATCAAGGCCCACAAGCCGCGCTTCAACGTGGTGCTGCGCGACGACAAGAGCTTCCCCTATATCCAACTGTATACCGGGCACGAGTTTCCGCGGCTGCTGTTCTACCGCGGACCGCGCAGCGCTCCCGGGCGCTACTTCGGCCCGTTTCCCAACGCCGGCGCGGTGCGCGATACGCTGAATCAGCTGCAGAAGCTGTTCCGCATCCGCAACTGCCGCGACAGCTTCTTCGCCAACCGCAGCCGCCCGTGCCTGCAGCACCAGATCGGGCGCTGCTCGGCGCCGTGCGTGGGACTCATCACGCGTGCGGCCTATGCACAGGACATCGAAGCCGCGGTGAAGGTGCTCGAAGGCCGCAGCGAGGAAGTGAGCCGCGAGCTCGAGGCGCGCATGGAGGAGGCGGTGGGGCGGCTCGAGTTCGAGCGCGCCGCGCAGCTGCGCGACCAGCGGGCGGCTTTGCAGCGCATCCAGGCGCAGCAGGTGGTGACCGCGGGCGGCGAGCGGGACGTGGACGTGCTGGCAATCGCGGGCGAGGCAGGCGAGTATGCGGTGAGCCTCATGCTGGTGCGCGGCGGTCGCAATCTCGGCACCACCAGCTACTTCCCGCGTGCGGCGCTCGCCGAGCGCGACGAGGCGCTCGGCTCCTTCATCATGCAGTACTACGCCGATACCGATCCGCCCCCGGAGGTGCTGGTCGGGACGAGGCTCGCGGACGCGCGCGCGCTCGGCGCGGCGCTCACCGAGCGCGCGCAGCACACGGTTGAGGTGCGCCGCCCGGCGCGTGGCCTCGGGGCGCGCTGGGTGGAGCTCACCCAGGACAACGCCGCGCAGGCGCTGCGCATGCGCTTCGCGCAGCGTGCCGGCATGGAGGAGATGCTCGGCGATCTCGCGCGCGAGCTCGACCTGCCCGAGCCGCCCTCGAGGATCGAGTGCTTCGACATCAGCCACACGGGAGGCGAGGGCACGGTCGCTTCCTGCGTGGTGTTCGGACCGGAGGGCCCGCTCAAGAAGGACTACCGGCGCTTCAACGTGAGCGGCATCACCCCCGGGGACGACTACGCGGCGCTCCGTCAGGCGCTCACGCGGCGCTACCGCCACGTGCGCGACGGCGAGGTCGCGCCCCCTGAGCTGCTGCTCATCGACGGCGGCGCCGGCCAGGTGGCCGAGGTGCACGCGGCGCTCGCCGAGCTCGGCTTCCCGGATCTCACCGTGGTGGGAGTGGCCAAGGGTCCGGATCGCCGCGCGGGACAGGAGCGTCTGTTCGTGCACGGTGCGGCGGTGGCGATTTCCCCCGAGGCACACACTCCGGCGGCGCGCCTCATCCGGCGGATCCGCGACGAGGCTCACCGCTTCGCGATCACCGGTCACCGGCGCCGGCGCGCCCGGCGCTATCACGAATCGGTGCTCGAGACGATCCCGGGCCTCGGTCCCGCCAAGCGCCGCGCGCTGCTCAAGCACTTCGGCGGGCTGCAGGGGGTGATGCGCGCCGGGGTGGCCGACCTCACCCAGGTGGCGGGAATCGGAGCGACGCTGGCGCGAAGCCTCTATGATCACCTGCACCCGGGATCATAGGTAGAAGGCGTCGATGTCCTGGAACGTGCCCAACACGCTGACGTGGCTGCGCATCGCCGCCATCCCGCTGATCGTGCTGCTCTTCTACATGCCCTATCCGTGGGCCGACCCGGCGGCCGGGCTGCTGTTCGCCGCTGCCGGCATCACCGACTCGCTCGATGGCTACTTCGCGCGCCGTCTCGGGCAGATCTCGCGTCTCGGTGCCTTCCTCGACCCGGTCGCCGACAAGCTCATCGTCGCGGTGGCACTGGTGCTGCTGGTCAGCAAGGACGCCCGTGCGCTCATCGTCCTCACCGCGGCCATCATCATCGGCCGCGAGATCACGATCTCGGCGCTGCGCGAGTGGATGGCGGAAATCGGCGCGCGGCGCAAAGTGGCCGTGTCCCAGCTCGGCAAGTACAAGACGATTCTGCAGATCGTCGGGCTGGCGCTGATGCTGTATCGGGTGCCGCTGTTCGGGCTGCCGACCTATAACCCGGGCGTCGCGCTCACCGAAGTGGCCGCGGCGGCGACGCTCGTGTCGATGCTCGTATATCTGCGCGCGGCGTGGCCTGATCTAAAAAAGTAAGAAGATCTCGTAAGACGATAATAAATAACGAGTTACATGTGCTTCGGCGCGCGACGCGATCGCCGCACTCGCCTTGACTTCAAAAGGGGTGTACATAGAATTCGCGCACTCCCAGAGGACGCGGGAATAGCTCAGTTGGTAGAGCACGACCTTGCCAAGGTCGGGGTCGCGAGTTCGAGTCTCGTTTCCCGCTCCA
>DASQIC010000006.1:0-69811 GCA_035631755.1 Steroidobacteraceae bacterium | reverse complement strand
TCGCTCGAGCGCGTGACGCTCGTCGCCAACGATGCGGCGCTCACGATCGCGCGGCACAGCGCCTGGAAGCGCTGGCGCCGCCGCCGCGCGGGCCTCGGGGGATTCCTGTGAGGCTGCGGGTGGTGCGGCGCGAGCTGCCTGCGGGCGTACGGCTCGATCCCGAGCTGCACCCGGTGCTGGCGCGCGCCTACGCGGCGCGCGGTGTGCGCACCGCCGGCGAGCTCGATACCTCGCTCGAGCGGCTGTTGCCGGTCGGCACCCTGGAGGGGGTCGAAGCCGCCGTCGAGCTGCTGCTGCGCCATCGCCCCGGGGGCCGGGTGCTGGTGATCGGGGACTTCGACGCCGACGGCGCCACCAGCAGCGCGCTCGTCGTGCGCTCGCTGCGCGCGTTCGGTTTCGCGGGGGTGGATTTCCTCGTGCCCAATCGCTTCGAGTTCGGCTATGGACTCACGCCGGAGATCGTGGCGCTGGCGGCTACGCGCTCCCCGACCCTGATCGTGACGGTCGACAACGGCATCTCGAGCAACGCCGGCATTGCCGCAGCCCGCGCGCACGGCATCGACGTGCTCGTCACCGACCACCATCTCGCGGGGGCGCAGCTCCCGGATGCCAACGTGATCGTCAACCCGAGCCTCGCCGGCAGCCGCTTCGCCAGCCACGCGCTCGCCGGAGTCGGCGTCGCCTTCTACGTCATGGCGGCGCTGCAGCACCGCCTGGCGCACGAGCGCGCACCGGCCGCGGGCGGGCCCGCTGCGGGTTTCTCGGTCGCCCGGCTGCTCGATCTGGTGGCGCTCGGCACCGTGGCGGACCTGGTGCCGCTCGACGCCAACAACCGTGTGCTGGTCGCCCAGGGCCTCAGGCGCATCCGCGCCGGGCGCTGCGTGGCCGGCATTGACGCGCTGCTCGCGCTCGCCGGGCGCAGTGCCCGCGAGCTCACCGCAGCGGATCTCGCCTTCGCGGTCGCGCCGCGCCTGAATGCCGCCGGGCGCATCGACGACATGACGATCGGCATCCAGTGCCTGCTCACGGACGATCCGGCCACCGCCGCGCGCCTCGCCGCCCGGCTCGATGAGCTCAACCAGGAGCGCCGCTCGATCGAGGCGCGCATGCAGCAGGAGGCGCTCGCCGCGGTCCGCCGCCTCAGCGAGCCCGGCCCCGCTGCGCTCGAGCGCAGCGGCGTGTGCCTGTTCGACGAGAGCTGGCACCAGGGAGTCGTGGGGCTGGTCGCCGGACGGGTGAAGGACCGGGTGCGCCGCCCGGTGATCGCCTTCGCGCGCAGCGACGCGGCCACGCTGCGCGGCTCGGCGCGCTCGGTGGCGGGAATTCACATCCGCGACGTCCTCGATTCGATCGCCGTCCGCCATCCCGACCTCATCAGCCGCTTCGGCGGACACGCCATGGCCGCCGGCCTGACGCTCGAGTCGGCGCAGCTCGATCGCTTCGCGCGGGCATTCGACGAGGAGGTCGCGCGCAGCGCCGGCGCTGCGGCCGCGAGCGACACGGTGGAGACCGACGGCGAGCTCGCGGCAGGGGAGATCGCCCTCGACACTGCGCAGGCGCTGCGTGCGGGTGGGCCCTGGGGCCAGGCATTTCCCGAGCCGAGCTTCGACGGGCTGTTCAGCGTGAGCGGCGCGCGCGTGGTCGGCGAGCGGCACCTGAAGATGTGGGCCGAGCCGCAGGGCAGCGGGCGCAGCTTCGACGCCATCGCGTTCAACTTCTTTGACGAGGGCACGCCGCGCGAGCCGCCGGCGGGGCTCATGCAGCTCGTGTACCGGCTCGACGTCAACGAGTACCAGGGCGAGCGGCGGCTGCAGCTGCTCGTCGATCACCTGCTGCCGGCGGCTCGCTGAAGGGCCGGCGGCGGTGTTAGCATCTGCGGCCGCCACCCGCAGGACCCGTATGGAAGTCAATCAGCTGAAGAAGCAGCTCAAGGATCTCGGCGAGCGTATCGGCTCGCTACGGGGGTTTCTTTGAGTACGACCGCAAGCAGGAGCGCCTCGAGGAGGTCGCCCGCGAGCTCGAGGACCCCGCGGTGTGGTCGAACCAGGCGCGCGCCCAGGAGCTCGGGCGCGAGCGCGCGCGGCTGACGAGCGACGTCGGCGAGATCGACCGCACCACCAAGGGGGTGGGCGAGGCGAGCGAGCTGCTCGAGCTCGCCGAGGCCGAGGGCGACGAGGCGGCGGCGCGCGACATCGAGCGCGACGCCGTGCGCCTCGAGACGGCGGTGCGCCACCTCGAGCTCAAGCGCATGTTCCGCGGCGAGATGGACTCGCACAATGCGTTCCTCGACATCCAGGCGGGAGCCGGCGGTACCGAGGCGCAGGACTGGGCGCAGATGCTGCTGCGCATGTACCTGCGCTGGGGCGCGGCGCGCGGCTTTCGCTGCGAGGTGATCGACTCGAGCCCGGGGGAGGTCGCCGGTATCAAGAGCGCGAGCGTGGAAGTGCAGGGCGAATATGCCTACGGCTGGCTGCGCACCGAGATCGGCGTGCACCGGCTGGTGCGCAAGTCGCCGTTCGACTCCGGCAACCGCCGCCACACCTCGTTCGCCTCGGTGTTCGTGTCCCCGGAGGTCGAGGACGACATCCAGATCGAGGTGAATCCGGCCGACCTCAAGGTCGACGTGTACCGCTCCTCGGGCGCCGGTGGGCAGCACGTCAACAAGACCGAATCCGCGGTGCGCATCACCCACCTCCCCAGCGGCATCGTGGTCGCCTGTCAGAACGAGCGCAGCCAGCACAAGAACCGCTCCACCGCCATGAAGATGCTCAAGGCGAAGCTCTACGAGCTCGAGGTCAACAAGCGCAACGCCGCAGCGCGCGTGCTCGAGGACTCCAAGTCCGACGTGAGCTGGGGCAACCAGATCCGCTCTTACGTGCTCGATCAATCGCGCATCAAGGACCTGCGCACCGGAGTGGAGGTGGGCAACACCGCCGCGGTGCTCGACGGCGACCTCGATCAGTTCATGGAGGCTTCCCTCAAGGCGGGCCTGTAACGACATGAAGCACAACGGCAACGATAGTCCCGGCCCGGGCAGCGGCGCGGGCGATGGCGGCGGCAACGGCGGCAACGGCGGCAACGGCGGCGACGAGAACAAGCTGATCGCCGAGCGGCGCGCGAAGCTCGCCGAGCTGCGGCGGGCGGCCGGCACCGGCGGGGCCTACCCGAATGATTTCCGGCGCGACGCGCTCGCCGGCGAGCTGCAGGATTCCTTCGGCGCCCGCGACGGCGAGTGGCTCGACGCCCACCCGACGCGCGTCCACGTCGGCGGCCGGCTGATGTTCAAGCGCCTCATGGGCAAGGCGAGCTTCGGCAAGATCGCCGACCGCACCGGGCAGCTGCAGCTCTACCTGCAGCAGCAGACGCTCGGGCCGCTGTACGAGGCCTTCAAGGGCTTCGACATCGGCGACATCATCGGCGCTGGCGGGGTGCTGTTCCGCACCCGCACCGGTGAGCTGTCGGTGCGGGCGGACGCGCTGCGGCTGCTGGTGAAGTCGCTGCGCCCGCTGCCGGACAAGTGGCACGGACTCGCCGACACCGAGACGCGCTACCGGCAGCGCTATGTCGACCTCATCATGAGCGAAGCGAGCCGCCAGGTGTTCCGTACGCGCACGCGCATCATCCGCTACCTGCGCGACTTTCTCGACGCGCTCGATTTTCTCGAGGTCGAGACGCCGATGATGCAGCCGATCCCGGGCGGCGCCGCGGCGCGCCCGTTCCGCACCCACCACAACGCGCTCGACCTCGACATGTACCTGCGCATCGCGCCCGAGCTGTACCTGAAGCGCCTCATCGTCGGGGGACTGGAGCGCGTCTACGAGATCAACCGCAACTTCCGCAACGAGGGGCTCTCGACCCAGCACAACCCGGAATTCACCATGCTGGAGCTGTACCTGGCGTACGCCGACTACGGCGACCTCATGGATTGGATCGAGAAGGCGACGCGCGGGCTCGCCGACACCCTGCACGGCACGCAGCAGCTCACTTACCAGGGTCGCCACTACGACCTCGCCAAGCCCTTCCGCCGCCTCACCGTCGAGCAGGCGATCATCGACAACAATCCCGGCATCGATCCGCTGTCGCTTCGCGATCTCACCTACCTGCGCAAGCGCTGCGAACGGCTCGACCTGAAGGTCGGCGCACACGACGGTCCGGGGAAGCTGCAGCTCGAGCTGTTCGAGAAGACCGCGGAAGCCGCGCTGCTCGAGCCGACTTTTGTGTACGCCTATCCGGCCGAGGTCTCGCCCCTGTCACGGCCGAACGACGCCGATCCGTTCGTCGCCGACCGCTTCGAGTTCTTCATGGCAGGGCGCGAGATCGCCAACGGCTTCTCCGAGCTCAACGACCCGGAGGAGCAGGCGGCGCGCTTCCGGGCGCAGGCCGCCGCCAAGGAGCGCGGCGACGAGGAGGCGATGTTCTACGACGCCGACTACGTGCGCTCGCTCGAGTACGGCATGCCGCCCGCGGCCGGGCTCGGCGTCGGCATCGACCGGCTGGTGATGTTCTTCACCGACTCACCCTCGATCCGCGACGTGATCCTCTTTCCCCACATGCGCCCGGAGGCCTGACGGTTGACGGCACGCAGCGGCCGCGAAAGGCGACACCCGGGGGGGGGCTGATAGCGCGGATAGTTCCTCCGGCGACCTGTGGGCTCCCGCGGCTCAGCCCTCCGGAAAAGCCACTCTGGGCCCCTCGCCCGGGTGCTGCGGCAGGCCGTCGTCGATCGAGTAGTAGTCCCCCTTGTCGGCCACGAAGATGTGGCAGGCGCTCTCGAGTCCGGTGGTCCCGTCGAGGCTGCCGGCAGCGATGCTGATGTACTCGCGCCCCGCTCCCTGCCAGAACAGGACCGAGCCGCAGCGCCCGCAGAAGCCGCGCCGCGCCGCGGCCGAGGAGTCGTACCAGCGCAACTGCTCCTGTGCCAGCAGGCGGAAGTCGCGGTGCCGCGCCGCAGTCGCCGCCATGAAGTGACCGGTGTTGCGGCGGCACTGGGTGCAGTGGCACAGGACCACCGCCCGCATCGGGCCGTCGACCGCGTAACGAACCGCTCCGCAGAGGCAGCCGCCTTCCCGGACCGGGGATCGCTTGGCGTTCATGCGTGCTCCGAAGGCAGGGAGTAGGGAAGGGGTAGCGGATCCGCGGTAGTCGGCGGCGCGCCAGCGTCACCCGGCGACTTGCCCGGCGCCTCCTCGGGCGACTCGCCGGGCGACTCTGCCGCGAGCGGCGCCACCGCCAGGAATTCACGCCGCCCGTCCTCGCGCATGGCCGAGGCGACGACCCGCACGGCGCGCCCGCCACTCACCACGAGCGCGTCTCCGGGCGCGAGCGGCAGCGCGGCGTCCGTGACGAAGCGCTGCAGCCGCCGCTTCACCCGTCCGCGGTAGTGCGCCCGGGCGATGACTTCCTGACCGGTGTAGCAGCCCTTGTCGAAGTCGATCGCGCCGATCAGATCGAGGTTCAGCATCTGGGCGACGAACTCCTCGGAGGTCGCCGCGTACACCTGGGGCTCTCCGGCCGACACCGCGAGGCGCTGCCACTCCTCGGGAGCGGCGGCGGCGCACTCGATCGGCAGCGGGCTCGCGGTGGGAGTGAGCAGCAGCCAGCGCGCAGGCTTCAGCGCAACGCACACCGCGATCGAGTCGGCGAGGCGTGCGGCGCCCTCGAGGGTCGATGGCAGCGACGGCTGCGGGCCGGCGGCCACGAGTCCGCTCACCCTGAAGTCCGGCGTCGCATCGGCGAGCTTGACGCGCGAGCGCAGCACGTAGCGCGCGAGGCGGTGAGCGACCGGCGCGACCAGTTCGCGCGGCAGAACCGCGAGTATCTCGTCCGGCGCGCACCGCACCAGACGCAGCAGCGCGATCACGCGGCCCTGCGGGTTGTGATAGCCCGCGAGGAGCGAGTGCGCTTCGGTGAGTCGCGCCACGTCTCTCGAGAGCTGCCCCTGGAGGAACGGCACGAGGTCCGGCCCCTGCGCCCGTAGCACGCCGAGCGCCTCGAGCGCGATGCATCTGAGTTGCGTGCGCATGACCTTGACCGTTGTTTCTGCAGGCGTTGCGTGGCCCGGTGGGTCGAATTCTGGCAGACTAAATAGGTATGTCGACGCCGCATCGCAAGGGGCAGGAAGTGTCCGGCCCCCCCGCCGAGGTCTCGGCGCCGACCCTAGAGCCGACCCTAGAGCCGACCCCAGAGCCAACCCCGGCGCGCCCACGCGAGCTCGGCGGCGCCCCCGGTCCCGAGCCGACGCGCTTCGGTGACTGGGAGAAGAACGGCCGCTGCATCGATTTCTAGTCTATGCCGACGCGACCCCTCTCACCGCACCTGTCGGTGTACCGCATGTCGAGGTACACCATGCTCACGTCCGTCCTCAATCGCTTCACCGGACTCGTACTCAGCGTCGCGCTGCTGTCGCTGGTGTACTGGCTGATGGCGGTCGCGGGCGGCGCCACCACGCAGGCGCGCGCCGAGCGGCTGCTCGCGCTGCCGGCGGTGAGGCTCGCCGGCGCCGGCTTTCTCATGGCGTTCTGCTATCACCTGGTTGCGGGCCTGCGCCACCTGGTGTGGGACACCGGACACGGGCTCGAGCGCGCGCAGGCGCGCAGCAGCGCCTGGCTGGTCGCGGCGGCGAGTATCGTGCTGATGGTCGTGATCGGCTACTGGGCCTGGACGGCCGCCGGGCGGGCGCCGTGAGCCTGCGCAGCCCGCTGCGTCAGGTGCTCGGCGGGGGTGCCGCCGGGAGCGGTGTGCATCACTGGTGGGTGCAGCGGCTCACCGCGATCGCGCTCGTGCCGCTCACGGCCTGGTTCGTCGTGTCGCTGCTATCGCTCCCGGGTCTCGATCACGCGACCGTCGTCACCTGGATGCGCCAGAGCTCCACCGCGCTGCTCCTCATCCTGCTGCTGCTCACCGCCAGCTGGCATTCGCAGCTCGGCGTGCAGGTGGTGGTGGAGGACTACGTGCCGCCCGGGCCCCGGACGCTCGCGCTCGTGGTCGTGACCTTCGTGCACGTGCTGCTCGCCGTGGCCGGCGTGTTCGCGGTCCTCAAGGTCGCCCTCGGGGGCGCGGCGTGAGCGCCTACCCGCTGATCGATCACAGTTTCGACGTGGTGGTGGTGGGGGCCGGCGGCGCGGGGCTGCGCGCGACGCTCGGTCTCGCCGAGAGCGGCCTGTCGACCGCCTGCATCACCAAGCTCTTCCCCACGCGCAGTCACACCGTCGCGGCCCAGGGCGGCATCTCGGCGGCGCTCGGCAACATGGGCGAGGACGACTGGCGCTGGCACATGTACGACACGGTCAAGGGCTCGGACTGGCTCGGCGACCAGGACGCCATCGAGCTGATGTGCAAGGAGGCGCCGGCGGCGGTCATCGAGCTCGAGCACTACGGGGTGCCGTTCTCGCGCACCGAGTCGGGACGCATCTATCAGCGACCCTTCGGCGGCATGACGACCCACTTCGGCAAGGGCATCGCGCAGCGCACCTGCGCCGCCGCCGATCGCACCGGGCACGCGCTGCTGCACACCCTCTATCAGCAGTCGCTGCGCCACGCGGCCACCTTCTTCATCGAGTACTTCGCCATCGACCTGATCATGCAGGACGGGGTGTGCCGGGGCGTGGTGGCGCTCGATCTCGCCGAGGGCACGCTGCACCGTTTCCGCGCCCACACCACCATCCTCGCCACCGGCGGCTACGGGCGCACCTACTTCTCGTGCACCTCGGCGCACTCGTGCACGGGGGACGGCAATGCGATGGTGCTGCGCGCCGGGCTGCCGCTGCAGGACATGGAGTTCGTGCAGTTCCATCCCACCGGGATCTACGGCGCCGGCTGCCTGATCACCGAAGGCGCGCGCGGCGAGGGCGGCTACCTCACCAACTCCGCCGGCGAGCGCTTCATGGAGCGCTACGCTCCCAACGCCAAGGATCTCGCCTCGCGCGACGTGGTGAGCCGCGCCATGACGGTCGAGATCCGCGAAGGCCGCGGCGTCGGCGCCGAGCACGATCACCTCGCGCTGCATCTCGAGCACCTCGGGCCCGAGGTCATCCACGAGCGCCTGCCGGGCATCGCCGAGACGGCGCGCATCTTCGCCGGCGTCGACGTGGCGCGCGAGCCGATCCCGGTGCAGCCCACGGTGCACTACAACATGGGCGGCATCCCCTGCAACTATCACGGCGAGGTCGTGTGCCCAAAGGCGGGCGACCCCGACCGCGTGGTGCCGGGGCTGATGGCGGTGGGGGAGGCCGCCTGCGTCTCGGTGCACGGTGCCAACCGTCTGGGGAGCAACTCGCTGCTCGACCTGGTGGTGTTCGGGCGCGCTGCCGCCCGGCGCTGCGCCGCGACCATCGTGCCGGGAAGCCCGCATGCGCCGCTGCCCCCCGATGCCGGCGAGCAGGCGGTGGCGCGGCTCGATCGGCTGCGCAACGCGAACGGGGCGCGCGGCACCGCCGCGATCCGCGTGGAGATGCAGAAGACCATGCAGCTCGATGCGGCGGTATTTCGTACCGGCGCGACGCTCGCGCAGGGGATCGAGCGCATCGGGCAGACCTTCGAGTCCTTCGCCGACGTGCGCATCACGGACCGCTCGCTCATCTGGAACACCGATCTCATCGAGACGCTCGAGCTCGAGAACCTGCTGGAGCAGGCGAGCGCCACGATCCACTCGGCGGCGCACCGTACTGAGAGCCGCGGCGCGCACGCGCGCGAGGACTTCCCGCAGCGCGACGACCGCAACTGGCTCAAGCACACGCTGGTGTGGGTCGAGGGCCCGCGGCGCACGCGCTTCGACTACCGTCCGGTGCACCTGAACACGCTCACCGGGGAGGTCGAATCGATCCCGCCCCGGACGCGCACTTACTGAGGGACGCCCATGGCCCAGTTCCGTCTGCCCGCCAACTCGCGCATCGGGCCCGGTGTCACCCACCGGGCGCGCAGCGGTGCGGGGGCGGTGCGCCGCTTCCGCATCTACCGTTTCGATCCCGATAGCGGCGCAAATCCGCGCCTCGACACCTTCGAGCTCGAGGTGAGGACCTGCGGCCCGATGGTGCTCGATGCGCTGATCCAGATAAAGGCGGCGATCGATTCCTCGCTCACCTTCCGCCGCTCCTGCCGCGAGGGCATCTGCGGCTCGTGCGCCATGAACATCAACGGCGTGAACTGCCTGGCGTGCACGACCTCGATGCAGGATCTCGCCGCCGAGGTGCGCATCTATCCGCTGCCGCATCTGCCGGTGGTGAAGGACCTGGTGGCGGACCTGACGCAGTTCTATGCGGGCTACGCGGCGGTGAAGCCGTGGCTGCGCGCGCGCACGCCGGCGCCGCCGGATCACGAGCGGCTGCAGAGCAAGGAGGAACAGGAGCGCATCGAACGGCCCGCCGGCTGCATCCTGTGTGCCTGCTGCTCGACCGGCTGCCCGAGCTACTGGTGGAACAGCGACCGCTACCTCGGCCCCGCGGCGCTGCTCGCCGCCTACCGCTGGATCATCGACAGCCGCGACGAGGCGACGGGCGAGCGGCTCGACGAGCTCGAGGATCCGTTCCGTCTGTATCGCTGCCACACGATCATGAACTGCACCGACGTATGCCCCAAGGACCTCAATCCCGGCAAGGCGATCGCCGAGATCAAGAAGCTGCTCATCGCACGCCAGAGCTGAGCCCTCCGGACCACGCGGCCGGAGCGGCGGGCGGCGCGAGTGCGGGCGGCGCGAGTGCGGGCGATGCCGAGCTGCGCCGCCTCGCGTGGCGCTGCCGGCGCGGCCTGAAGGAGCTCGACGCCATGCTCGGGCGCTTCGCGCGCGAGGCGCTGCCCCGGGCTTTGCCCGAGGAGCGGCGGCTGTTCGAGCGCCTCCTCGACCTGCCCGATCCGGTGCTGGCGGGCTACCTGCTGGGCGGGGAAGCCCCCAGGGAGCCCGAATTGAGGCCCCTGGCGGGGCGCATCCGGGCCTTATGTCGCCGGGGGGGCGGGGCGGCGCTATTCTGAGGGGAGCGACCTCCCGGACCGCTGAACACATGCTGAACTTTTATCGGAAGTCACAGTCTATCGAGGCCAGGGCGCGCCGGCCCCCGCGGGGGGCCAGAGAGCGCTCATGAGCGCCGACGCAAGCGACCTGAGCCTGGTGCGCCGCGTACAGCGCGGAGACAAGGGGGCATTTGATGCGCTGGTTCTCAAATACCAGCACAAGCTCGTCAAGCTGGTCATGCGGTACGTGCGCAATCCGGCCGAGGCCGAGGACATTGCCCAGGAGGCTTTCATCAAGGCCTATCGCGCGTTGCCGCAGTTTCGCGGCGACAGCGCCTTCTATACCTGGCTGTACCGCATAGCGATCAACACTGCGAAGAACGCCGTGGTTTCCCGCGACCGCAGCCCCATTGAATATGACCTCGACCGCAGCAGCGACGAGTCCTACGACATCCAGGGCCGCATGAAGGATTCCGAGACCCCCGAGGGCCTGGTGCTGACGGACGAGATCCGCTCGACCGTGAACGCCGCCATCGATGCGCTGCCCGAGGACCTGCGCACGGCGATCGTGCTGCGCGAGCTCGAGGGCCTTTCCTACGAGGAGATCGCGGCGGCGATGGCCTGCCCGGTGGGTACGGTGCGCTCGCGCATCTTCCGGGCACGCGAGGCGATCGACCGGCGGCTGCGCGAAGTGTTCGAGGGCGGTCTGGGCCGTGCCGAGGAGTTGGGATGAACGAGGAGCTCGATAGCCAGTTGTCCGCCATGTTCGACGACGAGCTGCCGTCCGAGGAGTGCGAGCTGCTCGCCCGGCGCCTGTCGCGCGACGGCGAGCTCAAGTCGCGCTGGGGGCGCTATGCGGTGATCGGGGCGGCGATCCGTGCCGAGCGCGGGGTGCGCCTGAACGCGCGCGTCGCCGGTCGGGTGAGCGCCCGGGTCCGCTCGGAGCCGGAGCTCGGCGCGCAGGCGGCGAGCGCCCGACACGCGAGGCGCTGGTGGCGTCCGCTCGCCGGGGCGGCCGTGGCCGCCTCGGTGGCGACGGTATCGATCCTGTGGCTGCGCGCGCAGGGCCTTGCCCCCGAGGCGCCGCTTGCCGCGAATGCGCTGGGCGCGCCGGCGAGCCACGTGGCCGCGCCGTCCGTGGCGCTCGCCCCCGCCATCCTTCCGAGTGCCGCCGACAGCTACGTGGTGCCGCCGGCGCCGCACGGCCCGGTGGCGCTGGTGCCGACCCCGGAGCTGGCGAATTATGTCGTGGCGCACAGCATGTTCTCCTCGCCGGTCGCGCGGCGCAATCTGCTGGCGGCGTTCATGACCGGAGAGGCCGCCGGCGTCGGCGTCGTGGCCGCCGCCGCGGAGCCCGGCGACGAGCCGCAGCGCGATGCCCCGGGCAAGGCGCACTAGCGAGCGCCTCCCGGCCCTGCTGCTCGCCTGGGCGGCCGCCGGGGCGGCCGCCAGCGCGCTCGCCGCCGATGATCCCGCCGGCTGGCTCGAGCGCATGAACCACGCGCTCACCACGCGCAACTACGACGGCACCTTCTCGCACTGGCACGCCGGCACGGTGGAGATGCTGCGCATCATCCACCGCGTACGCGACGGGCGCGTGGCCGAGCGGCTGGTGTCGCTCGACGGCTCGGGGCGCGAGTTCATCCGCAGCGGGTCGAGCCTGACCTGTTACCTGCCCGACAAGCGCCTGGTGGTGGTCGAGCAGCGCGCGCCGCGGGAGCCGCTGGTGGGCTTGCCGGGGTTCGACGACCAGAGCGCGAGCCTCTACGACATCAGCGAGACCGCGCGCACCCGCCTCAACCGGCACGACACGCACGTGATCACCGTGTCGCCGCGCGACGAGTTCCGCTACGGCTACCGGCTGTGGATCGACGATGCCACCGCCATGCCGCTCAAGACCCAGCTGTGCGATGCGCACGGCGAGGTCATCGAGCAGATCGTGTTCGCGAGCCTGCGGCTCCCGGCGCGCATTCCCGACTCCGCGTTCCGCCCCGAGGTGTCCACCGCGGGCTTCGAGTGGCTGCGCAGCGACGCGGCGCTGCCCGCGGCGCCGAGCCCGCAGGTGTGGAATGCGCTCAAGCTGCCGCCGGGATTCCGCATGATGACGCGCGAGGCGCAGATGCTCCCCGGGGCGAGCGGCCCGGTCGATCACCTGGTGTTCAGCGACGGCCTCGCCTCGGTGTCGGTGTTCGTCGAATCCCGCGGCGACCCGGGCGGCGCCGATCAGACGCCGGTGGTGCAGTCCGCGCGCGTCGGCTCCTCGTCGGCGTTCTCGACCGTGATCGACGGTCACAAGGTCACGGCGGTCGGCGAGGTCCCGCCCGCCACGGTGCGTTTCATCGCCTCGCAGGTGAAGGCGGAGGCGCCGGCCACACTCGGGTCGCGGCACCCTTGAGTGCGGCCGCCAGCCCGTCGCTGACACTCGTGCGGCGACGCGACTGCGAGCTGTGCGAGCAGATGCTGCGCGAGCTCGCGCGCCTCGGGCGAACGCTCGCCCTGCCACCGCTCGAGGTCGTCGACGTCGACTCCGATCCGCTGCTGCGCCGCCGCCACGGCCTGGACGTTCCGGTGCTGCTGCTCGACGGCACGGTCGTGTGCCGCCACCGCCTGGATCCAACCGAGCTCACCCGACTGCTGCGGCCGGTCCCGGCCCCTCAGCGCGCCTGACGGCCCAAACTTCCCTATAATCCGCCCGCCGCTTAGCTGACGAGCGATCCGCGGCACGCAGCGGTCATTCCAGTTCATGCGGCACATACGTAACTTCTCCATCATCGCGCACGTAGATCACGGCAAATCGACGCTCGCCGATCGGTTCATCCAGCTGTGCGGCGGGCTCGCGGAGCGCGAGATGCAGGCGCAGGTGCTCGACTCCATGGATCTCGAGCGCGAGCGCGGGATCACCATCAAGGCGCAGAGCGTCACGCTGTACTACCAGGCCCGCAACGGCGAGCGCTACCAGCTCAACATGATCGACACGCCGGGGCACGTGGATTTCTCCTACGAGGTATCGCGCTCACTGGCCGCGTGCGACGGGGCGCTGCTGGTCGTGGACGCCTCCCAGGGCGTCGAGGCGCAGAGCGTCGCCAACTGCAATACCGCGATCGAGCAGGGCCTGGAGGTGGTGCCGGTCATCAACAAGATCGACCTGCCGTCGGCCGACGTGACGCGCGTCGAGCGCGAGATCGAGGAGATCATCGGCATCGAGGCGCTGGACGCGGCGCGGGTGAGCGCCAAGACCGGCGAGGGCGTCGCCGAGCTCCTCGAGGTGATCATCCGGCGCATCCCGGCGCCGCGCGGCGACGGCGCCGCGCCGCTGCAGGCGCTGATCATCGACTCGTGGTTCGACAATTACGTCGGCGTGGTGTCGCTGGTGCGGGTGGTGAACGGGAGTCTCCGCAGCGGCGACAAGATCCGGGTGGTGTCCACCGGGCGCAGTCACACCGTCGACCGCCTCGGACGCTTCACGCCCAAGGCGGTGGTGGAGCGCGAGCTCGGCACCGGGGATGTCGGCTTCGTCGTCGCCGGCATCAAGGAGATCGACGGCGCGCCGGTCGGCGACACCATCACGCTGGAGAATCGTCCGGCGAGCGCCCCGCTGCCCGGATTCAAGCAGATCAAGCCGCGGGTGTTCGCCGGACTCTTTCCGGTGAACTCCGAGGATTACGAGAAGTTCCGCGACGCGCTCGCGAAGCTGCGCCTCAACGACTCGGCGCTGCACTACGAGCCGGAAGTCTCCGGCGCGCTCGGATTCGGGTTCCGCTGCGGGTTCCTGGGACTGCTGCACATGGACATCGTCCAGGAGCGGCTCGAGCGCGAATACGAGCTGACGCTGGTTACCAGCGCGCCCACGGTGGTTTACGAAGTGCTGCGCAGCGAGGGCGCCGTCGAATACGTCGACAATCCCGCCAAGCTGCCGCCGGTCGCGGACATCGAGGAGCTGCGCGAGCCGATCATCGTCGCCAACATCCTGGTGCCGCCCGACCACGTGGGCGCGGTCCTGAAGCTCTGCAACGACAAGCGCGGTACCCAGGTGAAGATGCTGTACCTCGGCACGCAGGTGTCGCTGCAGTACCAGCTGCCGCTCGCCGAGGTGGTGCTGGATTTCTTCGACCGCCTGAAGTCGGCGAGCCGCGGCTACGCCTCGTTCGACTACGAGTTCAGCCACTTCCAGGCGGCGCCGCTGGTCAAGCTCGACATCCTCATCAACGGCGACAAGGTCGACGCGCTGTCGATCATCGTGCACCGCGAGAGCGCCTACCAGCGCGGCCGCGAGCTGGTGGACAAGATGCAGGAGCTCATCCCGCGGCAGATGTTCGAGGTGGCGGTGCAGGCGGCCATCGGCAGCGCGGTGATCGCGCGCGCCACCGTCAAGGCGCTGCGCAAGAACGTGCTCGCCAAGTGCTACGGCGGCGACGTCACCCGCAAACGCAAGCTGCTCGAGAAACAGAAGGAAGGCAAGAAGCGCATGAAACAGCTCGGACACGTGGAGATCCCGCAGGAGGCGTTCCTCGCGGTCCTGCAGGTCGGCCGCAAGCACTGAGGGCCGGCCATGATCCCGATGCTGATGCCGCTGATCGTGGTGCTGTCGTGGCTGGCTCTGCCGGTGGGCCTGGTGTGCATCGCCGACGACTGGGTGCTGCGGCCGCGCCGCACGCTCACCGGGGTGACGCGCGATGCGCCGCTGATGCGCACGCTGTACGCGGTGCTGCCGGTGCTGATCGGGGCGGCGGTGCTGCGGCTGCTGCTCGCCGAGCGGCTCGATTTCAGCGGCGTGCTGCTCGCGATCACGGTGATCACCGGGGCGGTGTGGGGCTTCGACGCGCTGGTACTGGCTCCGCAGCGGCGCGCCGGCGCGCAGGCCGCCGGCAGGGATCCGGCGACGGTGGCCGAGCCCGGCACCGTCGACTACGCGCGCAGCTTCTTCCCGGTGGCGCTGGTGGTGCTGGCGCTGCGCTCGTTCGTATTCGAGCCGTTCCGCATCCCGTCGGATTCCATGATGCCGACGCTGCTCGACGGGGACTTCATCATCGTCAACAAGTACGCCTACGGACTGCGCCTGCCGGTGCTCAATCGCAAGATCCTCTCGGTCGGCGAGCCGCAGCGCGGCGATGTGGTGGTGTTCCGCTACCCGCTCGACCCGTCCACCAACTTCATCAAGCGCCTGGTGGGGCTGCCCGGGGATCACGTGGAGGTACGCGACAACCGCATCGTCATCAACGGCAAGCCGGTGCAATTCACCCTCGACGGCAAGTACAACGACGGCTGTTACGTCAATCTGTCGCTCGCCGCGGAGCAGCTCGGCACGCACCGGCACGAGGCGATCTTCTGTCCGGTGGCGCTCGACCGGGCGCCGGTGCTGCCGCACTGCGACCGTGGCGGCGTGCGCGGCTACGTGTGCGGCGACCAGGACGCCCCCGGATTCCTGCGCACCCCGCCGTTTGATGGCATCGTGCCGCCGGGGCATTATCTGATGATGGGCGACAACCGCGACAACAGCGACGACGGGCGCTCGTGGGGCTACGTGCCCGAGGAGAACCTGGTCGGCAGGGCGACCCGGATCTGGTTCAATTGGGATGTGCACCGCTCCGGGGGCCCGATCTGGAGCCGGATCGGCACCGCGATCCACTGACGGGAGTTGCTTCGATGCGCAGCAGACAGAAGGGTGTCACCTTGATCGGCTGGATCATCCTGCTGACACCGTTTGCGATCGTGGGCTACGCCGGCATCCGCCTGGCGCCGCTGTACCTGAACTACATGAAGGTGGTGCGGGCGCTCGACGAGGTGGCGGGCAACGCCTCCGACACCACCCCGCAGGCCATTCGCAACACCATCGACCGGCATTTCGAGATCGACATGGTCGACTTTCCCACGGCCAAGGACATGAAGATCACCCGCGAAGGCCAGAGCTGGGCGGTCGAGGCGAACTACGAGGCGGAGGCGCCGCTGTTCGCCAACATCTCCCTGCACGTGGTCTTCGACAAGACGGTGCATACCCGGACGGGCGGGCCGTAGGAGCCCGCGCGCCGCACATGAGCGCTGCCGACTGGCCGGAGCGCTGGCTGCAGCAGGTGCTCGGCCACCCGCCGCGCGACGCCGCACTGTTCCGCGCGGCGCTCACCCATCGCAGCGCCGCGGGCCCCAACAACGAGCGGCTCGAGTTCCTCGGCGATGCGGTGCTCAACCTGGTGGTGGCGGAGCGGCTGTACCGGGCCTTTCCCAGCGCCGACGAGGGCGACTTGAGCCGGCTGCGTGCCCGGCTGGTGAGCCGCGAGCCGCTCGCCGAGGTGGCCGGCGCGCTCGGCGTAGGGGAGGTGCTGCAGCTCGGCGCCGGGGAGCTCAAGAGCGGGGGCTTCCGTCGCCAGTCGATTCTCGCCGATGCCTTCGAGGCGCTCTGCGGTGCGCTCTACCTCGACGGCGGCCTGGCGGCCCTCGAGCCGGTGATCGAGCGGCTGCTCGCACCGCGGATCGCGGCGCTCCCCGATCCCGCGACGCTCAAGGACGCCAAGACGCGCCTGCAGGAGTACCTGCAGGCGCGCAGTCTCGGGCTGCCGCGTTACCGCGTGGAGCGCATCGAGGGCGAAGCCCATGCACAGACCTTCAGCGTCAGCTGCGAGGTCGCGGACCTCGGGCGGCGCGTGCACGGCGGCGGCTCGAGCCGCCGGCGCGCCGAGCAGGAGGCGGCCGAGCGCATGCTGAGTGAGATCGCGGCGGTTGCCGCGGCGGAGCCATCCGCGTGAGCGCCACCGAGCCCACGCCGTTTCGCAGCGGCTCTGCGGCGCTCGTCGGGCGCCCCAACGTCGGCAAGTCGACGCTGCTGAATGCGCTGGTCGGCGCGCGCCTCAGCATCGTCACGCCGCGGCCGCAGACCACGCGCCACCGCATCCTCGGGGTGTGCAACCTGCCGGCGGCGCAGATCGCCTTCGTCGATACCCCGGGCCTGCACCGCGCGGCGCGGCGCGCGCTCAACAAGGCGATGAACCGCACCGCTGCCGCCGCCCTCGAGGACGCCGACCTCGTGGTGCTGGTGGTCGAGGCGCTGCGCTGGGAAAGCGAAGACGATCTGGTGCTCGCGCGCATCGTGCGCTCGGGCCGGCCGGCGATCCTCGCGGTCAACAAGATCGACCGCGTGCGAGCGCGCGCACGGCTGCTGCCCTTCCTGGCGGAATGCGCGGCGCGGCACGAGTTCCGCGCCATCGTGCCGGTGTCGGCCCTCAAGGCCGACAACCTCGCCGCGCTGCGCGCGGCGATCGCCGCCGAGCTGCCGCAGTCGCCGGCGCTCTATCCGGCGGGCACGGTCACCGACCGCGGCCTCGCGTTCCGCGTGGCGGAAATGATCCGCGAGAAACTGACGCTGGAGCTCAACCAGGAGGTACCCTACGGGGTCGCCGTCGAGGTCGAGCGGCTGACGGAGGAGGAGGGCCGGCTCGGCGTCGACGCGGCCATCTGGGTCGACCGCGAGGGACAGAAACCAATCGTGATCGGTGCGCGCGGCGAGCGGCTGAAGCGGGTGGGGCGCGCCGCGCGGCTCGCGCTCAACGCGCTGCTCGGCCGCCGCGTGCATCTGGAGCTGTGGGTGAAGGTGCGCGAGAACTGGGCCGACAGCGCGCGCGCGCTGCGGCAGCTGGGCGTCGAATGAGCGCAGCTCCGCGCCGCATCGAGCTCACCCCCGGCTACGTGCTGCACCACCGCCCGTGGCGCGATACCAGCCGCATCCTCGAGGTGCTCAGCCGCGAGCACGGCCGCCTCACGCTGTTTGCGCGCGCGGTGCGCGGGCCCGCGGCGCGGCTCGCGCCGGTACTGCAGCCGTTCCAGCTGCTGCTGCTCTCGTGGAGCGGGGGTGGCGAGGCGGCGAGCCTCACGCATGCCGAGCGCGCCGATCGCGCCGCGCGGCTCCCGCCGGCCGCGCTGCTCGCGGCGTTCTACGTCAACGAGCTGCTCCTGAAGCTCACCACCCGTCACGATCCGCTGCCGCTGCTGTTCGATCACTACCACGCCACGCTCGGCCGGCTGCGCCATGGCGACCCGCTCGAGCCGGCGCTGCGGGTGTTCGAGAAGCGCCTGCTCGAGCTGCTCGGCTACGGCGTGGATCTCACGGCGGAGGCGCATACCGGCGTGCCGCTCGCGCCGGACGGGTACTATCATTTCCGGCCGGCCGAGGGCCTGGTGGCGACCGCCCCCGGAACATCCGGGGCACTCGCCGGAAGCTCGCTTCTCGCGCTCGCCAACGAGCGCCTCGCGGGGGCGCGGGAGCTCGCGGACGCGCGCTCGCTGCTGCAGGCGGCGCTCGCCGCGTGCCTCGAGGGGCGGCCGCTCGCGACGCGGGCGGTGGCGAAGTCGATGCGGACATGAGGACGGCGCAGCGATGAACGGCGCAATCGCACTGGGAGTCAACATCGATCACGTGGCGACGCTGCGCCAGGCGCGGCGCGGCCGCGAGCCCGATCCGGTGCACGCGGCGCTCGCCGCCGAGCTCGCCGGCGCCGACAACATCACGCTGCACCTGCGCGAGGACCGCCGCCACATCCAGGACCACGACGTGCGCACGCTGCGCATGCTGCTCAAGACGCGCATGAATCTCGAGATGGCGCTCACCCCGGAGATGCTCGGCATAGCCGCGGAGCTGCGCCCGGCGGACTGCTGCCTGGTGCCCGAGCGGCGCGCCGAGCTCACCACCGAGGGAGGGCTGGATGCGGCCGCGCAGCTGCCGCGCCTCAGCGAGGCGGTCGCCGGGCTCGCCGCGCGTGGCGTGCGCGTGGCGCTTTTCATCGATCCGGAGAGCGCGCAGATCGAAGCCGCGGCGCGCTGCGGCGCCCCGGTGGTGGAGCTGCACACCGGGACGTACGCCACGGCGAGCGGTGCGCTGCGGGCGACCGAGCTCGAGCGGCTGCGCTCCGCGGCGCGCTTCGCCGCCGGTCTCGGCCTCGAGGTGCACGCCGGTCACGGCCTCGACTACCGCAACGTGCAGCCGGTCGCCGCGCTCGGCGAGATCGTCGAGCTCAACATCGGACACGCGATCATCTCGCGCGCGCTCTTTACCGGGCTGCCCGCCGCGGTGCGCGACATGCGCGCGCTGATGCAGGCGGCGCGCGCATGATCTTCGGCATCGGCGTCGACGTGCTCGAGACGCGCCGCATCGCCGCGACGCTCGAGCGCTTCGGCACCCGCTTCGTCGAGCACCTGCTGATGCCCGCGGAGGCCGCCCAGCTCGGGCGCACCGCGCGCCGCGAGCGCTTTCTCGCCATGCGCTTCGCCGCCAAGGAAGCAATCGTCAAGGCGATGGGCACCGGCTTCGCGCACGGGGTGTGGATCCGCGACGTCGGCGTGGTGCAGAACGCCTTCGGCAAGCCCGAGGTGGTGTTCTCCGCCCGCGGCGAGCAGGTGCGCCGTGCGCTCGGGGTGGGGGAAGCGCACGTGACGCTCACCGACGAGGCGGGGCTGGTGGTGGCGGTGGCCGTGCTGATGCGGGCGTGAGCGATGAACACCCTGGTGTTCGACGTCGAGACCGTGCCGGACGTGGCTCTGGGCAGGCGCCTCTACGGGCTCGAGTCGCTTCCCGACGAGCAGGTCGCCAAGGCGATGTTCGCGCGCCGCCGCCAGGATACCGGCGGGGAATTCCTGCCGCTCGAGCAGCAGCGGGTGGTCGCCATCTCGTGCGCGCTGCGCGAGGGGGACGCCCTCACGCTGTGGAGCCTCGGCGAGCTCGACACGCCGGAGGCGGAGCTGGTGCAGCGCTTCTTCGACGGCATCGGCAAGTACACCCCGGACCTCGTATCGTGGAACGGCTCGGGATTCGATCTGCCGGTGCTCACCTACCGGGCGCTCGCCGCGGGGCTGCGGGCGCCGCGCTTCTGGGAGACCGGTGACAGCGATCCGGCGTTCCGCCACAACAACTACCTCAACCGCTTTCACTCGCGGCACACCGATCTCATGGACGTGCTCGCCGGCTTCAGCGGCCGCAACCGCGTCTCGCTCGAGCGCATGGCCTGCCTGCTCGGCCTGCCCGGCAAGCTCGGACTCACGGGCGATGAGGTGTGGGACGCCTGGCAGCGGGGCGACCTCGCCGGCATCCGCCGCTACTGCGAGACCGACGTACTCAACACCTATCTGATCTATCTGCGCTTCCAGCAGCTGCGCGGGGCGCTGACGCCCGAGCGCCACCGCGAGGAGCTCGAGCGGGTGCGCGCGCTGCTGCGCGCCTCGACCGAGCCACATCTCGCGCAGTTCCTCGCCGCGTGGGAGCGGGCCGCATGAGTGCCGCCGCGCCGTTGGGCGAGGAGATTGCGACCGTGAGCGCGCTCACCCACGAGGGCGAAGGCGTGGTGCGCGCCGGCAAGACGGTGTTCGTCGCCGGGGCACTCCCCGGGGAGCGCATCCGCCTGCGCCGCACGCGCCGTCACCGCCAGCACGACGAGGGCGAGCTGCTCGAGGTGCTCGAGGCCTCGCCGGCGCGGGTCGAGCCGCGCTGCCCGCACTTCGGGGTCTGTGGCGGCTGCGCCCTGCAGCACCTGGCCGCCTCCGCACAGCTGCAGGCGAAGGAGACGGAGCTGCGCGACACGCTCGCGCGGGTCGCGCGGGTGAGCCCGCGCGAGTGGCTGGCGCCGCTCGCGGGACCCGCGTGGGGTTACCGCCGCCGCGCGCGTCTCGGCGCGCGCTTCGTGCACAAGAAGGGCCGCGTGCTGGTGGGTTTTCGCGAGCGCGCCGCACCCTACGTCGCCGAGCTCGGCGGCTGCGCGGTGCTCGCCGCCCCCGCCGGGGAGCTGATTGCGCCGCTCGCCGCGCTGCTCACCCGGCTCTCGATCCGCGAGCAGCTGCCGCAGGTCGAGGTCGCGGTCGCCGACAACGCCACCGCGCTCACGCTGCGGGTGCTCGCCGCGCCGTCGCCGCAGGATCTCGCTGCGCTGGCGGAGTTCGCGGCGACGCACGCGGTACGCCTCTACCTGCAGCCGGGCGGACTGCCCTCGGTGCGCGCGCTCGCCGGCGCGGACGGCGAGGCCGAGCCGCTCCACTACCGCCTGCGCGCGAGCGGCATCGAGCTCGCCTTCTCGCCCACCGACTTCATCCAGGTCAACGGCCCGGTGAACGAGGCGCTGGTCGAGCGCGCGGCCGAGCTGCTCGCCCCGACCGCGATCTCCACGGTGCTCGACCTGTACTGCGGCATCGGCAACTTCACGCTGGCGCTCGCGCGCCGCGCGGCCCGGGTGGTCGGCGTCGAGGGCGAGCAGGCGCTCGTCGACCGCGCCCGCGACAACGCCCGGCGCAACGCCATCGCCAACGCCGACTTCCACCGCGCCGACCTCGCGGTGACGCCGGACGGGCGCCGCGAGTGGCTGCGCGGCCCCTACAGCCACGTACTGCTCGATCCGCCGCGCACCGGCGCGCGCGCGCTGCTCGCCTCCCTCGCCGCTCTCGCGCCGCAGCGGCTGTTGTATATTTCCTGCCATCCAGGGAGCCTCGCCCGGGACCTCGAGGTGCTGGTGCACGAACACGGCTTCACGCTGGCAGCCGCCGGCGTGGTCGACATGTTTCCCCACACGGCGCACGTCGAGTCGCTCGCGCTGCTCACCGCCCCGGGCAATGCCTGAAGCCGCATGAGCCTCGGGCCGCTCATGATCGATCTCGCCGGCGGCGCGCTCACCGCGCCCGAGCGCGAGCTGCTGCGCCACCCGCTCATCGGGGGCGTGCTGCTGTTCACGCGCAACTACACCGATCCCGGGCAGCTCGCCGCGCTGGTCGCCGACATTCACGCATCGCGCACCCCGCCGCTCATCGTCGCCGTGGACCACGAGGGCGGGCGCGTGCAGCGCTTTCGTGCCGGCTTCACGGCGCTGCCGGCGGCGCGGCGCATCGGTCACGCCTTCGACGTCGACGCGCGCGCCGGGCTCACGCTCGCGCGCCAGGCCGGCTGGCTGATGGCCGCGGAGCTGCGCGCCCTGGGCATCGACATCTCCTTCGCTCCCTGCGTCGACCTCGATCTCGGGGTGAGCGAGGTGATCGGCGATCGCGCCTTCCATGCCGACCCGCAGGCGGTCGGCCAGCTCGCCGCCGCCTACATGCACGGCATGCGCGATGCCGGCATGGCGGCCACCGCCAAGCACTTCCCCGGCCACGGCGCGGTGGTGGCGGACTCGCACCTGACGCTGCCCATCGACCGCCGCGCGCTCGCCGACCTCACCGGGGAGCTCGCCCCCTACCGGCGGCTGATCGCCAACGGGCTGCCGGCCGTCATGGCCGCCCATGTGCTGTTTCCGGCCGTGGATCCGGCCCCGGCGAGCCTCTCGGGGCGCTGGATTCGCGACGTGCTGCGCGGTGAGCTCGGATTTCAGGGGGTAGTGTTTGCCGACGATCTGTCCATGGGAGGGGCTGCGGCGGCGTACGGGGACATCCTGACCCGCGCCCGCCAGGCCCTGTCGGCGGGATGCGACATGCTTCCGGTCTGCAACGACCGCGCGAGTGTCATCGAGCTGGTCGAGCACCTCGAGGCCGACCCTGCGCCTGCCTCGCGCCTGAGGCTGGTGCGCCTGCACGGGCGGGCGGCCCCGGCGCGCGAGGAGCTGCTCGCATCGGATGAGTGGCAGCGCGCGCGTGCGGCGCTGGCGGCGATCGATGCGGCTCCGCCGCTCACGCTCGAGGCGGGCTCGAAGTCATGATCAACTGGTCGGCCGAGGCCTGGCGGAACGTCGTGGAATCCGCCCCCGAGGGCATCGTGATCTGCGATGCCGCGGCCGCCGACTGCCCGGTGCTATTCGCGAACGCCGCGTTCGCGGCGATGTGCGGCTATCCGGCTGCGGCGCTGCTCGGCAACAACCTGCGCATCCTCCAGGGAGCCGACCGCGACCAGGAGGCGCGCGGGCGCATGCGCGAGGCGATCAGCAGGGGCGAGCCGGCGCGCGTGCTGGTGCGCAACTACCGCCCCGACGGGTCGCTGTTCTGGAACGAGACCGTGATCCAGCCGGTGCGCAGCAGCGCCGGGGAGCTCACGCATTTCATCGGTTATCACCGCGATGCGAGCGAGCGGCTCAAGATCGAGCGCCCGCCCGCGGGGCTGCCGTCGTGGCTGCGGGAGGACCGGCTGACCGGTCTGCACTCGCGCGCCTACTTCGAGGAGCTGCTGCAGCGGGACTGGCAGCTCGCGCAGCGCGACTCGCACGAGATCGGCCTCACGCTCTTCGACATCGACGACCTCGGCGCCTACAACGAGAAGTTCGATCGCGCCGCGGGCGATGCCTGCATCCGGCGGGTGGCGCGGGTGATCGGCGCCTCCTACCGGCGCGGCGGAGACCTGGTCGGACGGTGGGAGGGCGGCACCTTCGCGGTGCTCACCCAGGGCGAGGCGGCCGAGCGCGCTTCGCAGTACGCGCGCATCGTCTCGCAGCGCGTGCGCGACCTGCTGATGCACCACCCGACCGCGGGCGCGGGGCGCTACGTCACCTTGAGCGCCGGCATCGCGACCCTGGTGCCGCCCCGGCAGCTGCCGCTCACGGGCCTCCTCAAGGCCTGCCACGCCGCCCTGAAGCGGGCCAAGCGCAACGGCAAGGACGGCATCGCCACGGCCGAGGCGAGCGACTTCCAGTGATCCCGGAGGCTCGTTTGCAATAGAAAGATCAGTAGCGTAATCTTTCTCTCGAAATGGGCCTCCGGGACACCACCCACCCCCGCCCGGCCACCGAACCGGGGGCGACGCTGTCGCGCGCCGCGGTGCGCGCGGCGCGCCTGCTCGCCGTAGCGCAGTCAGATCTCGCGCAGGTGATCGGCGTGAGCGAGGCGACGCTATCGCGCATCGCCCACGGACGCCGCCAGCTCGAGCCCGACTCCAAGCCGTGGCAGCTCGCCGCGCTCTTCGTGCGGATGTTCCGCTCGCTCGATGCGATCGTCGGCTCCGACGACGTGGCCGCGCGCGCCTGGCTGCGCTCGCGCAACCTCGCGCTCGGCGGCGTGCCCCTCGAGCTGATCCGCGACCCCGCGGGACTGGTGCGCACGGTTGACTACCTGGACGCCGCCCGCGCCCGCATCTGAGGCGCGGCGCTACGCCGGCGAGCTGTGGCGGGTGGTCGAGGCCCAGCACACCGCCTCCACGATGCGACTCGTCGACTCGCTCGACGAGCAGCTCACCCTCGAGCTCGTCCTCGAGGAGAGCAAGCCGCCGCTGCCGCCCGAGGTGCGCCGGCTGCATTACCTGCTGGCGACGCCGTTCCGCTACCGGCCGCGCGTCGGCTCGCGCTTCCGCGCCGCGCTCGACCCGGGGGTGTGGTACGGGGCCGAGGTGCTGCGCACCGCGCTCGCCGAGAAGAGCTACTGGCGGCTGCGTTTCCTGCTCGACTCGCCCGGCACGCCCGACCTGAAGCCCGTGCCGCACAGCGCCTTCCGCGCCGCGGTGCGCACCGCGGCGGCCTGCGATCTCACCGCCGCGCCGCTCGCCGCCGAGCGCGCCAGCTGGACCTCGCCCGTGAGCTACGAGCGCACCCAGGCCTTCGCCGCGCAGGCACGCGCGGCGAACGTCGAGCTCATCCGTTACGAATCGGTGCGCGATCCGGCGCACGCCGCGTGCGCCGCGGTGCTCGATCCGCACGCCTTCGAGCGGCGCCGGCCGCGCTCGCAGCACACCTGGTTCATCGCCGCTGCGCGCGAGCGCGTGCGCTGCGCGCGCGATGAGCGCGGCACGGCCACCTTCGAGTTCGCGGGCGAGCAGCTCCTCGGCGTCAGCGTCCCGGCGCCCGCGGGCCCTGGGCGGGACTGACGAGCGCAATCACGCCGAAGGCGGGGTGATCGTAATAGTTGCGCTCGAAGAAGCGCACGCGCCGCGTCTGGTCGAGCGTGAAGGCAGTCCCGGGCGCGGCACCGAGCCCTGCGGGCGGGGTCTCCATGGTCCAGCTGAGCGCCATGCCGAGATGCAGGAACTGGCCGCGCTCGAGGAAGACGTTGCCGCTCAAGCCCGGCACCTCGACGCCGAGCCGTGCGAGCGCAAAGCCGGCACGCGTACCCCAGGCGCTCGCGGTCTGCGTCCAGGCGACGTGCGCGACCGGCACGTAGCTGCCGCCCGAGCGCAGCCGGCTCTCGAGCTCGTCGAGCTGGTAGCTCGAGGCCGGGAGCAGGCCGACCAGGTGGCCGACCTGCGAGGAGCCGCTCTCGGATTCATCCCCGGCCACGATGCGCGCGCCCGCCTCCGCGCTCCAGTTCTCGGCGCTTCCCAGCGCGGTGGTGGCGCGAAATACGATGATCTCGACCTTGTACACCGGCCCGGCGCTCTCGTCGGCGGCGGCCGCGAAGGCGACCCCGAGCGTGGCGGCGAGGGCGGGCAGCAGCAGGCGCGAGCGCGAGCGGGCGTTGCGGGCGTGCATGAGCGGCATTCTAATGCAGGCGCCCGGGAGCGCCGAGGCGTCCGAGCAGCTCCGCGGCGAACTCGAAGCGTGCGCTCTCGGCGGGGAGCTGCCGCGCGATGCGCAGCTTCAGCGGTCCGTCGAGACGGTACTCGCGAGCGCCCTGCTGGATCAGGCGCACGAGCTGCGCGGGGTCGACGCGGCTCTCGGCCTCGAAGGTGAGCGAGCCGCCCTGGGGGCCGAGGTCGAGGCGGCGCACGCCGAGGGCGCGCGCGCGCAGCTTGAGGCGCGCGATGCGGATCAGACTCTGCGCCGCCGGCGGCGGCGGTCCGAAGCGATCGTGAATCTCGGCCGCGAGCTCATCGAGCGCCGCGTCGCTGTCGGCGGCGGCGATGCGCTTGTAGAGCGATAGCCGCACGTGCACGTCGGCGACGTAGGCCTCCGGCAGGAAGGCCGGCAGGCGCAGCTCCACCTCGGTGGCCGCCGCCAGCGGCTGATCGAGCGCCGGCTCGCGCCCGGACTTGAGCGCCGCCACCGCGCGCTCGAGCATCTCGAGATACAGCGACAGCCCGATCTCGGTCATGTGGCCGCTCTGCTGCTCGCCGAGCAGCTCCCCGGCGCCGCGGATCTCGAGGTCGTGGGTGGCGAGCACGAAGCCGGCGCCGAGCTCCTCCATGGACTCGATCGCTTCCAGGCGCTTGGCGGCATCGGGGGCGAGCGCCGCGCGCGGCGGCGCGATCAGGTAGGCATAGGCGCGGTGATGCGAGCGGCCGACGCGGCCGCGCAGCTGGTGCAGCTGCGCGAGCCCCATGCGGTCGGCGCGGTTGATCATGATGGTGTTGGCGGTCGGCACGTCGATGCCGCTCTCGATGATGGTGGTGCAGACGAGCAGGCTGAAGCGCCGGTGGTAGAAGTCCACCATCAGCTGCTCGAGTTCGCGCTCGCGCATCTGCCCGTGACCGATGCGCACCGTGGCCTCGGGAATGAGCGCCTGCACCTCGGCGGCGATCTTGCCGATGCTGCGCACCTCGTTGTGCACGAAGTAGATCTGGCCGCCGCGGCGCAGCTCGCGCAGCGCCGCCTCGCGCAGCGTGGGCGCGTGCCATTCGATGAGGAAGGTCTTGATCGCGAGGCGCGCCGCCGGGGCGGTGGTGATGAGCGACAGATCGCGCAGTCCCCCGAGCGCCATGTTGAGGGTGCGCGGGATGGGGGTCGCGGTGAGCGTCAGCATGTGCACGTTGGCACGCAGCGCCTGCAGGCGCTGCTTGTCGCGCACGCCGAAGCGCTGCTCCTCGTCGACGATCAGCAGTCCCAGCTCGCGGAAACGCGCGTGCGCGTGCAGCAGGCGGTGCGTGGCGATCACGATGTCGATCTTTCCCTGCTCGATGCCGGCGAGCGTCGCGCGCGTCTCGCGGGAGTTCCCGAAGCGCGATAGCGGCTCGATGCGCACCGGCCAGTCGGCGAAGCGATCGCGGAAATTGCCGAGGTGCTGCTGCACCAGCAGCGTAGTCGGAGCGAGCACCGCGACCTGCTTGCCGGCCTCGACCGCGACGAACGCGGCGCGCATCGCCACCTCGGTCTTGCCGAAGCCGACATCCCCGCACACGATGCGATCCATGGGCCGCTCGCTGCCGAGATCCTCGAGCACCTGGCGGATCGCTTCGGCCTGGTCGGCGGTCTCCTCGAAGGGGAAGGCGCTGGCGAAGGCCTGGGTCTCGAGCTCATTCGCCGCGAGCGCGAGGCCGTGCTGCGCCTTGCGCCGGGCGTACAGGTCGAGCAGCTCCGCGGCCACGTCGCGGATCTGCTCCGCGGCGCGGCGCCGCGCCCGCGCCCACTGGTCGGTGCCGAGCTTGTGCAGCGGCGCGCTCTCCGGGGCGGCGCCGGTGTAGCGGCTCACCAGGTGCAGCGCGTGCACCGGCACGTACACACGATCGCCGTCCTGGTATTCGAGCACCAGGAACTCCCCCGGCTGGCCGCCGATCTCCATCGCCATGAGGCCGGCATAGCGGCCCACGCCGTATTCCTCGTGCACCACCGGCGCACCGGGCGCGAGATCCTGCAGATCGCGCAGGATCGCCTGCGGGTCGGAGGCGCGCTTGCGCCGCCGCTCCTGGCGGGCGCGTGCGCCGAAGAGCTGCGCCTCGGCGATCACCGCGACGGGCGGTTCGAGGAGCGTGAGTCCACGCAGGTCCGCGGCGACGGCGAGCGCGACCCGGTCGGTTCCCGCGGCGAACGCCTCCCAGCCCGCCACCGCCGCCACCTCGTGCCGGTGTCCGTGCAGCATCTCGCGCAGCACCTCGCGCCGTCCGGGCGAGTCGGCCGCGAGCAGCACGCGCCCGGGAAATTCCCGCAGGTACGAGTCGAGCGGCGCGAACGGCTGCTCGGCGCGCACGTCGATGCGCAGCTCCCGCGGTGCAGCCGTCGGGAAGTTGCGCACCCCGGGCTGCGCAGGGGCGAGCGTGGCGTCGGACTTGAAGGGGTCGATCGTGATCGTGGCAAAGCGCGCCAGCGCCCCCGCGAGCTCCGCCGGCTCGATGAAGAGCTCCGCGGGAGCGAGCACCGGGCGCTCGCGGTCGTGACGGCGCTCCTCGTAGCGCGCTGCGATGTCCTGCCAGGACCGCGCCAGCGTGCCCGGCAGCGCCGCATCCTGCACCACCACGGCATCGGCAGGCAGGTACTCGGGCAGCGTCGCCAGACCATCGAAGAACAGCGGCTGATAGAACTCCACCCCCGCCGGCGCCAGCCCTTCGCTCACGCCGCGATAGATCGCCGTCTTGTTGGGATCGCCCTCGAAGCGCGTGCGAAAGCGGCGGCGGAAATCGCGTACCGCCTGCGCATCGAGCGGCACTTCCCGCGCCGGCAGCAGCCGCACGCCGGCGAGCGTCTCGAGCGAGCGCTGCGTCTCCGGATCGAAGCCGCGGATGGCTTCGATCTCGTCGTCGAAGAGGTCGATGCGCAGCGGCGCCTCGCTTCCCATCGGAAACACGTCGATGAGCGAGCCGCGCACCGCGAACTCCCCCGGGCTCACCACCTGACTCACGCTCGCGTAGCCGGCTTCCACCAGACGCTGGCGGAACGGCTCGATGGCGAGCGGCTGCCCGGGCGCGAGTTCGAAGGCGCGGCCCTGCACGTAACCGCGCGGCGGCAGGCGCTGCGAGAGCGTGTCGGCCGTCACGATCAGGCAGCCGGCGCGCACTCGCGGCAGCTCGTAGAGCGTCCGCAGCCGCTCGGAGGTGATATCGGGGAGCGGCGAGAACAGGTCGTAGGGCAGCACCTCCCAGTCGGGCAGGCGCAGCAGCGTGAGCTCCCCGCCGGCAAAGAAGCCGAGCTCGGCGGCGAGCTGCTCGAGCTCGCGCGCCCCCTCGACGATGACCACGTAGAGGCGCGGGTCGGCGCGCGCGGCCTCGGCGAGCGCGAGCGCCGCGGCGCTGCCGTACAGCTGGTGCCAGCGCAGCTGCGGCAGGGCTGCGGTCGGGACCGGGGGGTTGAGCAGGCGGGACATCGCGGGCGGTCAGGGCGCAAAAAAACGCCAGCTTACCGCACGGCGCGCCGCCGCTCGCGGCTTGCGATTCAGGCGCCGGCCGGCTCCGCGCTCACGTGCAGGCGATTAGCGAGCGGCACGCAGAAGATCCGGATCGGATGCGAGCGGCCGCGCAGCTGCAGCGCCGGCAGCGGGGTCGCCCCGACGTCGAAGCCGCTCGCATCGAGGGAGTCCTTGAAGGTGCTCGAGAACAGAATCTCGCCGGCACGGGCGCGCTGACAGAGCCGCGCGGCGATGTTCACCGTGTCGCCGATGATGGTATAGCTCATGTAGGACGAGGAGCCGATGTTGCCGGCCACCACGTCGCCCTCGTTGATGCCGATGCCGAGCCCGGCCTCGACGTGAAAGCGCTCGCGCCACGAGCCCGCCAGGCCGCCGAAGCTTTCGAGCATCTCGCGCGCGGCGCGCACGGCGCGCTGCGGGCTGTCGGGCTGGGCGAGCGGTACGCCGAAGCCGAGCATCAGGCAGTCGCCCGCCATGTGAAACACGGTGCCCTCGTGACGGAAGGTGATCTCGGTGAGCAGCGAGAAGTACTCGTTGAGCAGCGGTACCACGTGGTGCGGAGCGAGCTGCTCGGAGATGCTGGTGAAGCCGCGCAGGTCGGCGAACAGCACCACCGCGTGGGTGCGCAGCTCGGTGGTGGCGAGCAGCGTGTCGCGCAGCTGCGAGTCTTCGAGGATCTTGTCGGCGACGCGCGGCGACACGTAGCGCCGGAACGTCTGCCGCAGCACCTCTTCGCGTCGGCGGATCTCGGCTTCGAGCTGCGCCGCGGCCGTCTTGCTGCGCGCTTTTCCGGCACGCACCAAGGCCTCGATCCGGGCCCTCAGCGGCTCGTCCACCGACACGTTATCCCCGTCGTTATGGTGTTTGATACATCGAGACTACCACACGGCGCGTGCCGGCGTGCCAGCCGCGCGGCGCCTCGGCAGGCGTCCGTGTCGCCGAATGAGCAGCCGCGCCGGCGAGGCCGGGTGAGCGGGGCGCTTTAAGCGCCCGTGGCTACCGCGTCGATCACGCGGTCGCGCTCGAAGAACACCGAGAAGCCGCCGTAGTCCCAGCGGGTGATCGGCGGCTGATGCGGCGAGGCGCCGCCGACTGCCGCATGGCGCGTGACCGGCGCGCCGAACTGCTTTTCAACTTCGGCCATGGTGAGTCCGCGTTTCGGCAGGGGGGTCTGCGACTGACGCACCTTCACCTGGTCGTCGACGACGATGGTCTCGGCCGCCGCCGTGCCGGCGACTGCGCAGGCGCACAGCAGCGCCGCGAGAATTCGTGTCTGCATGCGAAGCTCCTCCTGATCGCCGGGGACTATAACACCGGGCGAAATCTGTCAAAGCCGCGCCGCCGCGCCGGGCGCGGCAATCTGTGACGCACGTCCGAAATACGGTCCATCTGTGGTTAAATCGCCACGATGTTTCATCCGCTGTCGGTCTACGTGGGCCTGCGCTACGTGCGGGCGCGCTCCCACAAGTTCTTCGTGTCGTTCATCACCTGGGCGTCGCTCGCGGGGGTGTGCGTCGGGGTCGCGGCGCTGATCGTGATCCTCTCGGTGATGAACGGTTTCGAGAGCGAGTTGCGCGAGCGGCTGCTGTCGCTGAGCGCCGATGTGCGGGTGGTGCCGGCCGCCGCCGCGAGCGGGCCGCCGCCGCAGCCGACCGCGAGTGAGTGGCAGGAGGCCGCGAGCCGCGCGCGCGCCGTCCCCGGCGTGGCGGACGTCGCGCCCTACGTGGAGCTGCAGGCGCTCGCGGTACGCGAGCCGGAGATGCTGCCGGTCCTGCTGCGCGGCATCGAGCCGCAGTCCGCTGCCACGGTGAGCGAAATCGGCCAGGCGATCACCCAGGGGCGGCTCGGGGCGCTCACGCCGCGCTCGCAACGCATCATCGTGGGCGCGGTGATCGCCGAGCGCCTCGGGCTGCAGCCGGGGGACGCGCTCACGCTGCTGGTACCCACCATGAGCGCCAACGGCACTCCCGAGCCGAAGCTGCGCGAGTTCACCGTGGCGGGAGTGTTCGAGGTGGGACTGCAGGACCACGACGCCACGCTCATCTTCGCGCACCTCGACGACGTGCGCGCGCTCGTTCCGCAGGGCGTCGCCGACGAGGGACTGCGCATCCGCGTGCGCGACCCGCTCACTGCGCCGGCGGTGGCGGCGCGGCTGCGTGCGGCGCTCCCCGCCAGCCTCTACGAGGTGCGCGACTGGACCCAGGACAACGCCGATTACTTCCGCGCGATCCGCATCGAGAAGACCATGATGTCGCTCATCCTGCTGCTGATCGTCGCGGTCGCCGCCTTCAACATCGTCGCCATGCTGGTGATGGTGGTCACCGACAAGCGCACCGACATCGCGATCGTGCGCACCTTCGGCGCCTCGCCCCGGCGCGTGATGGGGATCTTCGTCACCCAGGGACTGGTCATCGGCTGGCTCGGAGTGGCGCTCGGGGTGGCGCTCGGGCTGGCGCTGGCGCTCAATGTCGGCAGCATCGTGCCGTTCCTCGAGCGCAACTTCGGCTTCCAGATCCTGGATGCCAACGTGTACTACATCACCACCATTCCCTCCGAGGTGCATCCCGGCAACGTGGTGGCGATCGCGCTCGCGGCGCTCGCGCTCACCGCGCTCGCCACCGTGTACCCGGCGATCCGGGCGGCGGGCACCGCGCCCGCCGAAGCGCTGCGTTACGAGTAAGCGGCCATGGTCCCGTACGAATGGCTGATCGGCACGCGCTACCTGCGCTCGACCCACCGGCGCGGCTTCGTGTCCTTCGTGGCGCTGATGTCGGTGTGCGGGCTCACCCTCGGGGTGGCGACGCTGATCGTGGTGCTGTCGGTCATGAACGGCTTCGAGCGCGAGCTGCGCAACCGCATTCTCGCGGTCACCGCCCACGCCACCCTGTCGGGCCTCAACGGCTCGCTCAGCGACTGGCGCGAGCTCCTCGAGCGGGCCCGGGCCCAGCGCGGAGTCGAGGCGGCGGTGCCGTACGTCGAGAGTCAGGCGATGCTCGCCAACGGGCGCACCATGACCGGCGCCACGGTGCGGGGAGTGCTGCCGGAGGAGGAGCGTACCGCGACCGGGCTCGCCCAACGGGTGACCGCCGGCAGCATCGCTGACCTCGAGCCGGGCGCCTTCGGCATCATCCTCGGCTCGGCGCTGGCGCGCGCGCTCAACGTGCAGCCCGGCGGCTCGGTGGTGGTGATCGCCCCGCAGGGCATCGCGACCCCCACCGGGGTGATGCCGCGCATGCGCCGCTTCCGCGTCGTGGGCCTGTTCCACTCGGGCATGTACGAGTTCGATCGCGGGCTCGCGCTCACGCACCTCGGCGATGCGGCGCGGCTCTTCGGCCTCGGCGACGCCGTCACCGGGCTGCGACTCGCGCTCACCGATCCGCTCAAGGCCGCCGCGACCTCGCGGCGCGTGGCGCTGGCGCTCGGCGGCGAGGGCTTCTACGTCAGCGACTGGACGCAGAATCACGCCAACTTCTTCCGCTCCATCGAGATCACCAAGTCGATGATGTTCGTGATCCTGCTGATGCTGGTCGCGGTCGCCGCCTTCAACATCGTCGCCACGCTGGTGATGATCGTGAAGGAGAAGCAGACCGACATCGCCATCCTGCGCACGCTCGGCGCGGCGCCCCGCAACGTGCTGCACAGCTTCGCGGTGCAGGGCGTGCTGATCGGGCTCGCCGGGACGCTGCTCGGCGCGGCGCTCGGCACGCTCGTGGCGCACAACCTCGAGAGCCTGGTCGGCGGCCTCGAGCACCTGCTCGGCACGCAGTTTCTCGATGCGCGTGTCTACTACATGAGCGAGCTGCCCGCCTACGTCGAGGGGCTGGACGTGGTGCGGGTGTGCGGCGTGGCCTTCGCGCTGTGCGCGCTCGCGACCGTGTACCCGGCGTGGCGCGCCGCACGCACCGCGCCGGCGGAGGCATTGCGGCATGAGTGAGCCGGTGCTCGAAGCCCGCGACGTCCACAAGAGCTTCCGCCAGGGGCCGGTGCTGCTGCGGGTACTGCAGGGAGTGCGTTTGAGCGTCGCGGCGGGCGAGCGCGTCGCGATCGTCGGCGCCTCGGGCTCGGGCAAGACCACGCTGCTGCAGATCCTCGGCGGCCTCGACCGGCCCTCGAGCGGCGAGGTGCTGGTCGCGGGCCGGGACATCCATGCGCTCACGGAGAGTGAGCGCGGCAGGCTACGCAACCGCACGCTCGGCTTCGTCTACCAGTTCCACCACCTGCTGCCGGAGTTCAGCGCGCTCGAGAACGTGGCGATGCCGCTGCTGGTGCGGCGCACGCCGGTGGCCGCGGCGCGCGCCGCGGCGCGCAGCCTGCTCGAGCGCGTGGGCCTCGGCGAGCGGCTCGAGCACCGGCCGCACCAGCTCTCGGGCGGGGAGCGCCAGCGCGCGGCGGTGGCGCGCGCGCTGGTCACCGCACCGAGCATCGTGCTCGCCGACGAGCCCACCGGCAATCTCGACGGCGCCAACGCCGAGGCGGTGTTCGCGCTCATGCTCGAGCTCAACCGCGAACGCGGAACGAGCCTGGTGGTCGTGACCCACGATCTGCGGCTCGCGCATCGCATGGAGCGCGTGTTGGAGCTCGAGAACGGCGTGCTGGAGCCGCGCGCCTGAGGGGGGCGGTGCGGTGCGGGGCGGCGCGCGGCGCCGTCAGGCGGCCGGCGCCGTCAGGCGGCCGGCGCCGCCGAGGCGGCGTGCCGGGCGCGGTAGCGGCTCGCCACGTTCCAGCGCCACACCACCTCGAGCGACAGCCAGCCGATCAGGCCGCTGAACGTGGCGCACACGATGCAGCCGACGATGAACGGCTCCCACACGGGGCTCAGTCCGTGGCGCAGCCACTCCCAGCTGGCGACGAAGTGAAAGTGGTGACGCGGCACGTGCAGCAGCGCGACGCCGACCCGGTAGGCCAGGTAATACACCGGCACCGCGGTGAAGGGATTCACGAGGAAGGTGGTGCCGTACATCACCGGGATGTTCAGCCGGAAGACGAGCGCCACGGTCCCGGCGAGCAGCAGGTGTATCGGCAGCGGCACGAAGCAGATGGCGAGCCCCGCGCCGAACGCGTAGGTGACGGCGCGCCGGTGCAGCGTCCACAGCTGCGGATCAGCGATCCGCTGGCCGAACACCCGCAGGAACCAGCGCTCCCGCAGGGTATGGGGAGCCGGAATGATTTTTTTCAGCCACCGACGCGGCATCGGGATCCCGACTGTACCAGAAGGGCCCGCCACGGGGATGTGACGCGGGATTTCGGTATGATGAGTGCTGGTCAGCCGGCCGTGCCGGTCCTTGGGGTCGCTTGGAATGTGGGAAATAGTGCGGGCGGGCGGCCCGCTGATGTGGCCGATCATCCTGTGCTCGATCACCGCCGCGGCCATCGTGCTCGAGCGGCTGTGGACGCTGCAGGACCGGCGGGTGCTGCCGCGCGAGCTGCCGAAGCGGGTCTGGCAGCTGATCGAGTCGAACCAGGTCAACGACAAGGTGATCGCGGCGCTCGAGCAGAACTCCCCGCTCGGCCGGCTGCTCGCCACCGGGCTCGCCAACCGCCACCGGCCGCGCGAGATCCTCATGGAACGCCTCGAGGACACCGGGCGGCACGTGGTGCACGAGCTGGAGCGCTTTCTCAACACGCTCGGCACCATCGCGGGCGTGTCGCCGCTGCTCGGACTCCTCGGCACCGTGACCGGCATCATCCGCTCCTTCAACGTGATCGAGCAGGGCGGCATGGGCGACCCGCGCGCGCTCTCGGGCGGCATCGCCGAGGCGCTGATCTGCACCGTGGCCGGTCTCACCGTGGCGATTCCCGCGCTCATCTTCTATCGCTACCTGCGCGGCCGGGTCGACGGCATCGTGGTCGAGATGGAAAAGCACGCGATCCGCATGGCGGATGCGCTCGAGCAGGCGCGGCTGCGCGAGCGCGCCTCGCCGGCCGCGGCCGCCTGAGAGGACCGCGGGGCCCGGGACCGGCATGAATCTCAAGCCGCGCCGCCACGAGGAGCCGGAGATCAACGTAGTCTCGCTCATCGATGTGGTGCTGCTGCTGGTGGTGTTTTTCATCCTTTCCAGCCGCTTCAGCGACGAGGGACGGCTGCGCGTGCACCTGCCGCGCGCCAGCGCCGTGCCCGTCGAGAAGGTGGGCAGCGAGCCGCTGGTGGTGAGCGTCACCGAGCAGGGCAGCTACTACGTGAACCAGCACGAGCTCATCAACTCGAGTCCGGAGACGCTGCGCGCAGCGCTGCTCAAGGAGGCGGGTGAGCGGCGCGACATGCCGGTCACGCTGCGCGCCGATGCCCGCGCCACCCATCAGTCCGTCATCACCGCCATGGACGTGCTCGGACGCCTCGGATTCGCCGAGGTGAACCTCGCCACCGTCAAGGAACAGCCGGCAGGCAAGCCTTGAACGACGCGCGCTCCCGGCTCGACCGGCACGGCACACGCTCACCGCTGCCGGGCGGCGACGGCCTCGCCGCCTACCGGCGGCTGCTCGGCTATGTGCGGCCGCACCGCCTGCAGTTCAGCCTCGGTCTGCTGGGGGCGATCCTCTACGCGGCGACTCAGACCAGCTTCGCGCTGCTCGCGAAGCTCTTCGGCGACCACACGCTGCAGCAGCGCGACCCGCACACGATCCTGTGGGTGCCGCTGGCGGTCATCGTGCTGTTCCTGCTGCGCGGCCTCGGCGACTTCACCCAGACCTACTTCATGGGCTACGTGGGACGGCGGGTGGTGGCGCGGCTGCGCAGCGAGGTGTTCCGGCGCATCCTCGAGCTGCCGATCGGCTACTTCGATCGCAGCTCCTCCGCGATGCTGCTGTCGCGGCTCACCTATAACACCGAGCAGATCGGCCAGGCGACCACCGACTCGGTGGTGGTGCTGGTGCGCACCACGCTCACCATCATCGCCTCCATCGCGCTGGTGCTGTGGTTCAACGTGCGCCTCGGGCTGCTCGCGCTCACCATGGGGCCGCTGGTGGCGTGGCTGGTGTCGGTCATCAACCGCAAGTTCCGCCGCTACAGCCGCCGGATCCAGGATTCGATGGGCGATGTCACGCGTGTCGCCAAGGAGAGCTTCGAGGCGCCGCGCCTCATCAAGGTCTACAACGCGCAGTCGCACCTCGCCGGTCAGTTCGACGCGGTCAACGATCACAACCTGCGCTCCAACATGAAGCTGATCCTCACCAAGGGGCTGTCGAACCCGACCGTGCAGCTGCTGACCGCCATCGGGATGGCGATCGTGCTCTCCCTGGCGATCGCCGATACGGTCCACGGCCGCACCTCGGTCGGGTCGCTGCTCGGCTTCTTCGCCGCTCTCATCAGCATCGCGCAGCCGCTGCGCGACCTGGTGGGGGTCGCGGGGCCGCTGCAGCAGGGGATCGCCGGCGGCCAGAGCCTGTTCGAGCTGCTCGACGAGCCGGCCGAGCCGCAGGGCGGCACGCTGCGCGCGGCGCGGGTGCGTGGCGCGGTGGAGTTCGAGCGGGTGTCGTTCTCCTACGGCACCGCGCCCGCGGGCGAGGGCGGCCGGCGGGTCGCGGCGCTGCGCGAGGTGTCGCTGGCGGTGCGTCCCGGCGAGACGCTCGCCATCGTCGGCCGCTCGGGCAGCGGCAAATCGACTCTGGTGAATCTGCTGCCGCGCTTCTACGACGCGGTCGCGGGCAGCGTGCGCATCGACGGCGTCGACGTGCGCGACTACGAGCTCGCGAGCCTGCGCGGGCAGATTGCCGTGGTGAGCCAGGACGTGGTGCTGTTCGACGACAGCATCCGCAACAACATCGCCTTCGGCCGGGCGGTGCCGCCCGAGACAATCGAGCGCGCCGCGCAGGCGGCGCATCTGGCGGAGTTCGTCCGCGGCCAGCCCGCCGGCCTCGACACGCTGGTCGGGGAGGCCGGCGTGCTGCTCTCGGGCGGCCAGCGCCAGCGCATCGCCATCGCGCGTGCGCTGCTCAAGGACGCTCCCATCCTGATCCTGGACGAGGCGACCTCGGCGCTCGACACCGAGTCGGAACGGCACATCCAGGCGGCGCTCGGCGAGCTGCTGCGCGATCGCACCACCTTCGTCATCGCGCACCGCCTGTCGACCGTCGAGCAGGCCGACCGCATCATCGTGCTGGACGCAGGGGCGATCGTCGAGCAGGGCACGCACCGCGAGCTGCTGGCGCACGGCGGACTGTACGCGCAGCTCCATCGCCTGCAGTTCTCCGACTGACGGCGCGCCGATGCGAGCGCAGCTCGAGCGACTGTGGTACGGCGACAGCGCGGCGGCTGCGCTGCTCGAGCCGCTGGCGCGCCTCTACGCGGCGGTGACCGCCGTGCGCCGCGGCCTGTACGGCCGCGGCTGGCTGCGGGCGCGGCCGCTTGGCCAGCCGGTGGTGGTGGTGGGCAACCTCACCGTGGGCGGCACCGGCAAGACACCGCTCGCGGTGTGGGTCGCGCAGCAGCTCACCGCCGAGCGGCTCAAGGTGGGCATCGTGTCGCGCGGCTACGGACGGCGCAGCCGCGGCGCGCGCACCGTGCACGTCGACTCTGACTGGCGCGACGTGGGCGACGAGGCCACGCTGCTGGCGCGGCGCACCGGCTGCCCGAGCATCGTGGCCGCGGACCGCGTCGCGGCCGCACGTACGCTGATTGCGCGCGGCGCGGAAGTGATCCTCGCCGACGACGGCTTGCAGCACCTGCGCCTGGCGCGCGACTGCGCGATCGTGGTGATCGACGGTGCGCGCGGCTTCGGCAATGGCCGGCTGCTCCCCGCCGGACCGCTGCGCGAGCCGCTCACCGCGCTCAGCCGCGCCGACGTGGTGGTGATCAACGGCGAGCCCGCGCATCACTCGATCGCGGCGCCCGTGCGTGCGGAGGCGCTGCGGATGAGCCTGGTGGCGGAGTCCGCGGTCAGGCTCGATGGCCACCACGGGGCCCCGGTCGCGCTGGACGCATTCCGCGGGCGGCGCGTGCACGCCGTGGCCGGCATCGGTAACCCGCAGCGCTTCTTCGATGAGCTCGCAGCGCGCGGCATCGAGCTGATCAAGCATCCGTTTCCGGACCATCATCCCTTCACGGCGCGCGAGCTCGAATTCACCGATCAGCTGCCGGTGCTCATGACCGAGAAGGATGCCGTAAAATGCACACCGTTCGCCAACCCGCGACTGTGGTACGTGCCGGTGAGCGCGCACTTCAGCGAGCGCGACGCGCACGAGCTGCGGGCGCGCCTTCTCGGCAAACTGCGCACCCGCGCCGGAGGTTGAGTACGCCGATGGATGCCCGACTGCTGGAGATACTGGCCTGCCCGGTGTGCAAGGGAACCCTCAAGTACCAGCGCGAGGCGCAGCTGCTGGTGTGCCGCATGGACCGGCTCGCCTATCCGATCCGCGACGGCGTGCCGGTGATGCTCGAGGAGGAGGCGCGCCAGCTCAGCGCCGACGATCCGCTGCTCGAGCGCTGAAAGCCGAGCGGCATGTTCCGGGTCGTCATTCCAGTGCGCTACGGCTCGGTGCGGCTGCCGGGCAAGGCGCTGCTGCGTATCGGCGGCAAGCCGATGGTGCAATGGGTGTACGAGCGCGCGCGGGCGGCGGGCGCCGCCGACACTCTGATCGCGACCGACGATGCGCGCATCGCCGCCGCGGCGCACGCCTTCGGCGCCGAAGCCGTCCTGACCGCCGCCGAGCACGCCTCGGGCACCGACCGCATCGCGGAAGTGGCCGGGGCGCGCGGCTGGTCTCCCGACGATGTCGTCGTGAACGTCCAGGGCGACGAGCCGCTGATCCCGCCCACGCTCATCGCCCAGGTCGCGGCGCTACTCGACTCGCCGGGCGCCGAGGTCGCGACGCTCGCCACCCCGATCGCATCCATCGGCGAGCTGCTCGATCCGAATGCGGTGAAGGTCGTGACGGACGGGCGTGGGCGGGCACTCTACTTCAGCCGCGCGCCGATACCGTGGAACCGCGAGGGGGCGAGCGCCGGGCTCGCGACTCAGCGCGACTTCGGCGGCGCGCGCCGCCACGTCGGCATCTACGCCTACCGCGTCGCAGCGCTCGGTCGCCTCGCGCGCCTGCCGGCGGGCGCGCTCGAGCGGCGCGAGCAGCTCGAGCAGCTGCGCGCACTGGAGAACGGCCTCGAGATCCGCGTCGCCGACGCGCGCGAGCCTCCCGGTCCCGACGTGAACACGCTCGCAGATCTGGCGCGGGTCGAGGCCCTGATGGCCGCCGGAGCGCATTGAGCGTTACACTGTGCGCCGTGGGTGGGGCGGCATGGAGCCGAGGCTTAAGTTTTCTTCACGTTCCGGGAGTTGGAACTCCCCCCCGCGCAGCGCCGTCCAACCGGAAAGCCCCGCCCGTACGGGGCGCACTGTCAACCGGCCGCCCGCGGCCGGCGTTTTTCCGAGAAGCGATCCGCTTCACGCAGGGATATTTCCGATGATGAACCGCACCTGTAAATACCAGCGCGCCACACTCGCGGCCGTCGCCGTGGCCTGCGTCGCCGCCGTCGCCGGCTGTGTGACGGGGCCCCCATCGCGGCCGGTATACCAGCCGCCGCCGGAACCGCCGCCGCCGCCGGTGAGTCAGGTTTACGCCTATCCAATGCACGGCCAGGACGCGCAGCAGCAGGACCGCGACCATTACGAATGCAGCCAGTGGGCGACCCAGCAGACCGGATTCGATCCGAGCGCGCCGGGCGTTCCCCCGCACGACCGGGTCGAGATCGTCTCGGCGGGTCCGCCGCCCGGCACCAACACGGCAATCGGCGCCGTCGCCGGGGCCATCATCGGCGCGGCGATCGCGCCGCGCTGGCAGGCGGCTCCCGCGGCGCTCGCCGGCGCGGTGGTCGGCGGCGCGATCGGCAGCACCGCCGATGCCGCCAACGCCCAGCAGACCCGGCAGGTGGTGGTCGCCGACCGGCGGGCCGCGGCGGCCGAGGAACAGCAGGCGCTCAACTACCGGCGCGCGATCAGCGCCTGTCTCGATGGCCGCGGCTATAGCGTGAAATGATGAACTCGAAGAAGTCAGCCGTCTGGATGAGGCTCTCCGCCGTGCTGATCGCGGCCGCGGCGCTCGGCCCGGCGAGCCTCCCGGCGCAGGACATGCACGGCCGTCCCCACGGGCGTGAGCGTGCGCCGGAGCACCTCGACGGGCGCTACCGTCACGATCGCTACTACCCCGACCGCGGCGCGTTCGTCGCCGGCGTGCCGGGCAGGCCCTTCATGTACGAGCGTCCCGGCGGACGCTACTACTACTCGGGCGGGATCTGGTACGCGCCGCAGGGCCCGAATTTCGTGGTGGTCGCGGCGCCGGTCGGGGTGTTCGTGCCCGTGCTGCCGCCCTTCTACACGACGGTGTGGTTCGGGGGCATCCCTTACTACTACGCCAACGACAGCTACTATGTGTGGAGCCAGGCGCAGGACGGCTACGAGGTCGTCGACCCGCCGGATGCCCAGACGCCGGCGAGCACCGAGGCGCCGCAGCCGCCCCCGCCGCAGGGTGACGACCTCTACATCTATCCGCAGAGCGGCCAGAGCGCCGAGCAGCAGGCGACCGACAAGTACGAGTGCCACAAGTGGGCCTCGTCGCAGACCGGCTTCGATCCCACCCAGGCCGGCGGCGGCGTTCCGCCGGAGCAGCTCGGCGCCAGGCGTACCGACTACCAGCGCGCCATGCGAGCGTGTCTGCAGGGGCGCGGCTACAGCGCGAGGTAGATTCCGTTTTGCGCCGCACGGCGCAGCTCAGGGCGTTGCTGCGAGCCATGGTTGGTCACCCTGTGAACCATGGTTTACACCGAGTCATCTTGTGAACCATGGTTTACACTGAGCCGTGCTGCATGCGTGAGCGATGCCGATGAAGCGAGCACCCGAGAAATTCTCTCGCTACCACACCGCGGACTATCTGGCGTCCAAGCCGCACATGGCCGCGTACCTCCAGGCTGTGACAGAGGAAGGTGGTGATGACCCCGCCTGCCTCGCGGCGGCGCTCGGCACGATCGCGCGGACGTACGGCATGGTACGGCTGGCGAGAGAGACGGGACTCACGCGGGAAGGGCTGTACAAGGCGCTTTCCGCCGATGGGAATCCGAGCCTGGGCACGGTACTCAAGGTCATGAGGGCGTTCGGGCTCGAGCTGACGCTCCGGCCAGTTCGTCCGTCTGGGCAACGTTCGTAAAGGGGTGCAGGCTGCCGCGACGGGATGGCCAGCGTTGGTTACGCAAACTACCGAGCGACTAGATTCTGCCGAGCGTCCGCGTAGACGACTGAGCCTCCGACGACTGTGAGCAGACTCGTGGTCGCCGGCAGTGTCTCGAGAGGGGCGGTCAGAATGTCCTGAGACAGCACCGCCCAGTCCGCGACCAGACCCGGCTTGATTTTCCCCTTGATCTCCTCCTGGCGCTCCGCATACGCACTCCCTGCGGTGTAGGCGATCAGCGCCTCCTCGCGCGTGATCGCTTCGTCCGGGTGAAGCGGGTCAGAGGAGGCAATTCTGATATTCAGGAACGGGTTCGCATCTGGACCCGCGTTCGATGAATCGGATCCGAAGCCGAGACGAACTCCGGCGGCAAGCAGGCTTTTCAATTGTTGGAACTGCGCGGCTCGGGCGCCCCAACGCGCCTCCTGATATGTCTGTCCGCCGTCGACCAGGAACCTGCCGAGATGCACGGGATTCTGAACAATGACGATGCCGAGATTCGCAGTACGCGCGATACGATCACCATAGACGCCGTCACCATGCTCCATACGGACGCGCACCTCCCTCCATTGTGACGCTGGTGCGAGCTTCTCCATCACGCGTAGCACCATCTCTGCTGTGCCGTCACCGACCGTGTGCAACGCCACCTGATGCGAACTGGCAAGCGCTCCGCCCAGTATTTCACCGAGTTGCACCTCCGTAAAATCGCAGCGCCCGCGCCAGCCGGGCTGATCGGCATAGTCCTCGAGCAGGTAGGCACCCCGATCTAACGGACTACCGTCCAATATCCACTTCGATCCCCCCAATCGTGTCAGGGCCGGCCATACACCACCGGCGGTATCCACTTCACGCCACGCGTCCTCAATGGCGGTTTGCGGCAGTCCCCAGGCATAGACGGTCCAGCGAATCGGAACGCGGGCCCGTTCCAGGGCCGCGCGCACTCCCTCGAGAGTCGCCTCTTGCGCCATCAGATCCACGGAGGTCACTCCCCAGCGAATGTACGTATCGGCCGTGCGGCGCATGTTTGCCGCCTCGAGCGCGGCGTTGGGATCCATTGCCGCTGCACGACGGGCCACAAGCGTGGCCGCGCTCTCGTAGGCCTGGCCGGTCAGGCGTCCCGCCACATCGCGTCCCCAACGGCCGCCAATGGGGTCTTCGATCCGGTCGTCGATGCCCAGCGCCTCGAGAGCTCGGGAGTTGAGCAATATCTCGTGGCCCGGGGTGGCCGTCAGAATGACCGGATTGCCAGGCGCTACGGCATCGAGCGCGGTGCGTCCGGCCTTCGGATCGTTGAATACTGCGACGCTGATGTCACCCGAGAGCCAGCCGGGCCCTGACTGTGTGGCTGCGGCTACGCGCGCCAAGATCGGGCCCGGAGAGACGATCGGACGTCCCGGTGGTGGCGGATCGACATGTACGTGCGCGTCAATCAAACCGGGAATCACGAGCCGCCCGCCCGCGTCGACGATCCGCGTCGAGGGCCCGGCGAGCCGACGCACTGCCGCCGTACGTCCGACTGCACTGAAGCGCCCGTCTGTGACAGCGAAGGCCTCGGCAGCGGGACGGCCGGCATCGGATGTGAAAACCTTGGCGTTGATCAGAATGAGATCAGGCTCGGCGCCGGCCGGCGCCGCAGCCGCCAGCGCGATCAGCAGCGCGGTGGCCAGTCGGTGCATATCGGCTTCTCCCCGACGTTACGCAAACTGTGCCATTTCGCAGTGCAGGATAGCCTCGCCGATGCCGCGGCGCTTGCGGCGCACGTAATCATGAAGTTATCGTGAGTGCCGATGTGAAAATTCTGTTCGTCTGTCTCGGCAACATCTGCCGATCGCCGACTGCGGAGGGGGTGCTGCGGGCGCTCGCGCAGCGTGAGGCGCCGGATCTCGCCCTGGAAGTGGATTCAGCGGGCACCGCGGGCTATCACGTCGGCGAGCCGCCGGACCCGCGTACGCGTCAGGCAGCGGCGCGGCGCGGCTACGACCTGGGGACGCTGCGGGCGCGCATCGTCGAGCCCGGCGACTTCGAGCGCTTCGATCTCATCCTGGCGATGGACCGCGAGAATCTGCGCGTGCTGCGCCGGCGCGCGCCGCCCCACACGCACGAGCGCCTGCGGCTGTTCCTCGAATTCGCGCCCGATGCTGCCCCGGGGGACGTACCGGATCCCTACTACGGCGGCCCGAACGGCTTCGAGGAGGTGCTCGATCTCGTCGAAGCGGCCAGCCGTGGCCTGCTGGCGCACCTGCGTCGCGCATCCCGGGCCGCGTAGCGCGTAGCGCGCGGTGCGCGGCGCGCACCGCGCCGGCGGTTACTCCTCGGGCCCGCGACCGCCGTCCTTCTCGGGCGCCGACGTCCACACCACGTAGGGCTTCGCCGGCGGCGCACCGGGCTCGGGGCGCGGCGTGGGCTCGAAGTGTGCGATCGGCGCCGGTTCGTGCGCTGCGACGTTTTCGCGCGGCTCGGCGTGATACTGACGCTCGACCGGCTCGGGCACATCCCGCGGTCGCTCGGTCGGCGGCGCCGGGGGCGGTGACGCCGGCATCGCGGAAGTCTCGCGTCCTCCGTTGGCAGGTGCGCCGCTTATAGGTGCGCCGCTTGCGGGGGCGCCGTTGGCAGATTCGCCGGCCGTGGCGCCCGGCGCAGTGCCCGCCGGCGGCTGACCCACACCCTCACGCATGCCGCCACCGCCACCGCCGCCGCCGCGCCGGCCGCGGCGCCGGCCACGGCGACCACGGCCGCGCTCGCCACGCTCAGGCCGGTCGAGACGCTCGCCTTGCTCGGTCCGCACGTCTGTCGGGGGTGGAGCTGCACCCGTCGATGCACGGTTACCGTTCGGCTGGTTGACGTCACTGCGACCCGGTGCCGGCCGCTCGGCACCGCCGCGTTCGCCGCCGCGTTCGCCGCCGCGTTCGCCGCCGCGCTCACCGCCGCGTTCGCCACTGCGATCGCCGCTCCGGTCCGCGAAACGATCGCGTCCGCCGCGGGAGTGCTCGCGGCCCCGGTCGGGACCGCGACCGTCCCGGCTGCGGCGCTGGTCGCGATCGCGCCCGTCGCCGCGACGGCTTTCGCCGCGGTCGCGGCGCGCACCGTCCGCGTAGCGGCCGTGGCGATGGTCGCGGCGAGAGTCGCGGTGCTGGCCCGCCTCGCGGCGGCTGCCGCCGGAGACGTGAGAGGTGGCGGGTGGTTCTCCGAGCTCCGCCGGCTCACCGATCAGCAGGCGCTTGAGACGCGACCAGAGGCCCGCGTGCGCGGCGGCGTGCGCCTCGGAGGGTGCGGCGGCGGGCGTCGGGGCGGGCGCGGGCAGGATGGGCGCGGGGGTGGCGGGCAGCAGCGTCGCCACCGCCGGTGGCTCGGCCGGCGGCTTCTTGTCGAGCGCGGCCCCGGGCTCGGCGACCTCGGCGGCCGTCGGCATGAGATAGGTCGCCTGGCGATTCTCCGGCTGGTCGATCTCGTCGTCGCGCACGCGCTTGATCGCGTACTCCGGGGTCTGCATGTTCTCGTTCGGCACGATGAGCAGATCCACCTCGCTCTCGTCCTCGAGCGTGCGCAGCCAGTCGCGCTTCTCGTTGATGAGGTAGGTAGCGACCGCCACCGGCACCTGGGCAATCACGCGCGCGGTGCGGTCCTTGCGCAGCTCCTCGCCGATCAGTCGCAGCACCGCGAGCGTCATCGATTCGACGCTGCGGATGCTGCCGATGCCGACGCAGCGCGGGCAGACGATGTGGCTCGATTCGTCGAGCGAGGGCCGCAGCCGCTGACGCGACATCTCCAGCAGCCCGAAGCGCGACAGCCGCCCGATCTGGATGCGGGCGCGATCCATCTTCATGGCGTCGCGCAGCCGGTCCTCGACATCGCGCTGGTTCTTGCTCGACTCCATGTCGATGAAGTCGATGACGATCAGGCCGCCGATGTCACGGATGCGCAGCTGGCGTGCGATCTCGTCCGCGGCCTCGAGGTTGGTGTTGGTCGCGGTGGTCTCGATGTCACCGCCGCGCGTGGCGCGCGCCGAATTGATGTCGATCGACACCAGCGCCTCGGTGTAATCGATCACGATGCTGCCGCCGGAGGGCAGCTGCACCTTGTGCGCGTAGGCCGACTCGATCTGGCTCTCGATCTGGAAGCGGGTAAAGAGCGGGATGTCGTCGGCGTAGAGCTTCAGGCGCCGCTGCGCTTCGGCCGGCATGAAGCGCTGCATGTACTCCTGGGCCTTCTCGAAGGCCGCCTGGCTGTCGACCAGTACTTCCCCGACGTCGTCGGAGAGGTAGTCGCGCATGGCGCGCGTCACGGCATCACTCTCGCGGAACACCAGGAAGGGCGCAGCGCGGTCCTTGGCGGCGGCGGCGATCTGCTCCCACTGTACCTTGAGGTTGTCGAGGTCCCACTGCAGCTCCGCCACGGCGCGGCCGACGCCGGCGGTGCGCACGATCGCGCCCATGCCGTCCGGGATCTGCAGCTGGCTCATCACCTCGCGCATCTGGTCGCGTTCCTCGCCCTCGATGCGGCGCGAGACGCCGCCGGCGCGCGGGTTGTTCGGCATCAGCACCAGGAAGCGTCCGGCGAGGCTGATGAAGGTCGTGAGCGCCGCACCCTTGGTGCCGCGCTCCTCTTTTTCCACCTGGACGATGAGCTCCTGGCCCTCGGAGAGGAGTTCCCGGATGTTCATCCGGCCCCCCTGCGGCTGCTGGCGGAAGTACTCGCGGGAGACTTCCTTCAGCGGCAGGAAGCCGTGGCGCTGGGCGCCGTAATCGACGAAGCAGGCTTCGAGAGAGGGCTCGACGCGCGAGATACGCGCCTTGTAGATGTTGGCCTTTTTCTGCTCGCGGGAAGGTAACTCGATACTGAGGTCGAAGAGCTTCTGCCCATCAACCAGAGCGACGCGCAACTCCTCTTCCTGAGTTGCATTCACTAGCATTCTCTTCATGTGCCCCTACTGTGGGTTGAGGGGCCGGCAAGCAGGCGACGGGAGGCCGCGGACCGTGGGGTCCGCGACGGCGAAGATTCCTAATAAGACACAAGGGAGAGCGACTCTCGTTGTTCACGTTCGTGCCCGCCACAGCGGGGCGGGGTGCACAGGAAACCTTCGGTGACTCAACCGACGACGCCCACTGCGGAACCTCGGTGTGGAGATTCAACGCCGCTGGCGCGATCTTGTCGGCCCAATGCGATGGCCTCGGTTCAAGGAGGTCCAACTAAAGAGGCTGCGACCCGTGGCCGCAAGCCTTTGGGTGCGTCCGTTTCACGGACGACGGCGAGAGTATACTTCAGAGAGTGTTGTAGAAACAATGCCTTACGCAGAGGACCCCTTGCCGGAGGAGAACGGGCCGGAAACGCGCACCTCCGTACGCTACCTCGAGGTGACCCCGGAGGAGGCCGGCCAGCGGCTCGACAAGTTCGTCCAGCAGCAGCTGCGCGACGTGCCGCGCAGCCGGGTCTACCGCGTCATCCGCAAGGGGGAGGTACGCGTCAACGGGCGGCGCGCGGCTCCCGAGACGCGCCTGCAAGCACACGACAAGGTTCGGCTCCCGCCGGTGCGGCTGCTGCCGCCGCAGCCGCCCGGCACGCCGGCCGCCGGGCTCCTCGCGCGGATCGCCGCAGCCGTCATTCACGAGGACGAGCGGCTGCTCGTGATCGACAAGCCGGCCGGGATCGCCGTGCACGGCGGCAGCGGCGTGAGCAACGGGGTGATCGAGGCGTTGCGTGCGCTGCGTCCCGCGGAATCGCTCGAGCTCGTGCATCGCCTCGACCGCGACACGAGCGGCTGCCTGCTGGTGGCCCGCCACGCGGCGACGCTGCGGATGCTGCACGCGCTGCTGCGCGAGGGGGCGCTCGAGAAACGTTATCTCGCGCTGCTCAAGGGACGCTGGCAGCTCGGCACCAAGCGCATCGAGGTGGCGCTGCGCACCGATGCGCGGGTGGGCGGGGAACGCACCGTGCGCGCCGCGTCCGACGGCAAGGCGGCCCGCAGTACCTTCCGGCCGGTGCAGTTCTTCGGCCGCATCGCCACGCTGATGGAGGTCACGCTCGATACCGGCCGCACCCACCAGATCCGCGTGCATGCCCGCCACGCCGGCCATCCGGTGGCGGGCGACCCCAAGTACGGCGATCCGGCCTTCAACACCGAGCTGCGCGCGCTCGGGCTGGAGCGGATGTTCCTGCATGCTTCGAGCGTGAGCTTCACCTGGCCGCAGGGCGCGACCTTCAGCGTCAACGCGCCGCTGCCGCCGGAGCTCGCCGCGGTGCTCGAGCGGCTCGTCGCGCACGCCGGCCGCGGGGCTAGGGCAGGCGGTAGCCGGCGCGACGCAGCGCCCCGGTCAGCCAGATGAGCGGCAGGCCGATGAGCGCGGTCGGATCCTGGCTCTCGACGCATTCGAGCAGCGCGATGCCGCCCGCCTCGACCCGGAAGCCGCCGGCGCAGTCGAGCGGCCGGTCGCGCTCCACGTAGCGCGCGATCTCATCCCGGGCGAGCGTGCGGAACACCACCGTCGTCGTGTCCACGTGGGCGAGATGCACCGCGGGATTGCCGCCGATCAGAACGCAGGCGGTGTAGAAGCGCGCGCTGTGGCCGCTGAGCGCGGTGAGCTGAGCGCGACAGCGCGCGGCATCGCCCGGCTTGTCGAGGATCTCATCGCCGGCCGCCGCCACCTGATCGCCGCCGATGACGAGGGCGCCCGGCTGCCGCGATGCGACCGCGTGCGCCTTCCCGGTCGCGAGGCGCAGCGCCCGGTCGGCCGGGGATTCCGCCGCAAGGCGATCTTCGGGCAGGCCGGGCGCGACGACGCTGAAGTCGAGTCCCAGGCGCGCGAGCAGCTCGCGTCGGTACGGGGACGTGGAAGCGAGGATCAGTGGCGGCAGGGAAGCGGCGGACGACACGAATCGCCTTCGGGAAACAATGGCTTAGCCCCAAATCCGACTTTGACTTGGGAGGACCCGCTACCTATTATACGCGCCCCATGTCGCAGCCCTGGTCGAGGCCGCTCGACGTTGGCCGGCTGGCCGACGGTGGAGCCGACGTCGACTTTGCCGTCCCGCTCACCGAACTGGAGGACCTGCGCGTGCTGCGCGCGAGCCTCGCCGGTGAGGTGCACGGCAAGGCGCACTTCAGCCGCGAGCAGGGCACGGCGGTGGTGGAGCTGACGGTGGAGGGCGCGGCGACACTCGAGTGTCAACGCTGCATGCGCCCGATGCGACTGCCGGTGGCGTCCCAGGTGCGCGTGGCGCTGGTCGCCTCCGACGCCGATGCCGCGCGGCTGCCGGCCGACCTCGAGCCGGTGCTCGCCGCGGGAGGCCACATCAGCATCACGCAGCTGCTGACGGAGGAGCTGCTGCTGACGCTGCCGATCGTGCCGCTGCACGTGGGGACGGAGGAGTGCATCGCGCCGGGCGTGCGCGACGCATCCGCGGAGCGCGGCGGCGAGACGCACCAGCCGTTTGCGCGGCTGGCCGAACTGTTGAAGCGTTAGTCGAATCGATTCAGGAGCTGAAATTTCATGGCCGTTCAAAAGAGCCGCAAGACCCCCTCGGCACGCGGCATGCACCGCTCGCACGACCGGCTGAGCCCGCCGGCGCTGTCAACCGATCCGCAGTCGGGCGAGGCGCACCTGCGCCACCGCCTGACTCCCGACGGCTTCTATCGCGGCCGTCGCATCCTGGAAAAGCCGGCAAAGGACGCCGACAAGGAATGAGCGGCGGTCTCTAGCGTCGCACCCGAAGGGTCTGCGTGCTGCCGATCGCGATCGACGTCATGAGCGGCGACCATGAGCCGCGCGAATACATTGCGGGCGCGCTGCGCGCGCTGGCCGACGATGGCGAGCTGCGGGTGCTGCTGGTCGGCGAGCCGCAGCTGATCGCCGCGGCGCTCGGCTCGCTCCCGGCCGCGGTGCGCGAGCGCGCGAAGGTCGCCCCCGCCTCGCAGGTGGTCGCGATGGACGACAAGCCGCGCGAGGCGATCCGCCACAAGAAGGACTCCTCGATGCGCGTCGCCGTCGATCTGGTGCGTGACGGCAGCGCGAGCGCCTGCGTGAGCGCGGGCAACACCGGCGCGCTGACCGCGATCGCGCACTTCGTGCTGAAGACGCTCCCGGGCGTGGAGCGCGCGGCGATCATCTCCGCGATTCCCGCCGCCCATGGACATACCCACATGCTCGACCTCGGCGCCAACACCAAGGCGACGCCCGAGCAGCTGCGGCAGTTCGCCGCCATGGGCGCCATCGTTGCCCGCGAAGTCTACGGCGTCGCCGCGCCGCGCATCGGGCTGCTCAACATCGGCGAGGAGGACATCAAGGGCCACGAGGTGGTGCAGGCGGCGCACGCGCTGCTCGGCGCGAGCGGCCTCAACTACGTCGGTTTCGTCGAGGGCGACGACATCTTCTCCGGCGACGTGGACGTGGTAGTCACCGACGGCTTCACCGGCAACGTCGCGCTGAAGACGATGGAGGGGGTGGCGGGACTGATCGCCGACCGGCTGCGCCAGGAATTCCAGGCGTCGTTTCTCGGCCGTCTGGCCGGCGCGGTCGCGCGCCCGGTGCTGCGCCGTGCGGCCGCGGGACTCGATCCGCGCCGCTACAACGGCGCCTGCATGGTCGGGCTCAGCGGCATCGTAGTGAAGAGCCACGGCCGGGCCGACGATCTGGCGTTCTCGCGCGCCATCGGCACCGCGGCACTCGCGGCGCACCGCGGACTCACCACGCACATCGCCCAGGCGCTGCGTCCCGATCGGGCGGCGCCGTGACGCACTCGCGCATCGCCGGCACCGGCTCGCACCTGCCGCAGAAGGTGGTCAGCAACTTCGACCTCGAGAAGATCATCGACACCACCGACGAGTGGATCCGCACCCGCACCGGTATCGAGCGCCGCCATATCGCCGCCGAGGGGGAGACCACGGTCGATCTGGCGGAGGTGGCCGCGCGCCGGGCGCTCGATGCCGCCGGAGTCGCACCGGCGGAGGTCGACTTCATCGCCTTCGGCACCACCACCCCGGACCTGATCTTTCCCAACTGCGGTGCGCTGTTGCAGCAGCGCCTCGGCTGCCGCGGCGCCCCGGCGTTCGGCGTCGAGACCGCCTGCGCGAGCTTCATGTACGCGCTCTCGATCGCCGACAAGTACGTGCGCTGCGGCGAAGCGCGGCGCGCGCTGGTGATCGGCGCCGAGACACTCTCGCGCATCACCGACTGGAGCGATCGCGGCACCGCCGTGCTGTTCGCCGACGGCGCCGGCGCGGTGCTGCTCGAGCCGAGCAGCGAGCCGGGAATTCTCTCCACCCACCTGCACGCCGACGGCTACTACAAGGACCTGCTTTATTGCGGCAGCGGCGTTTCGCGTGGTTTCGCGCCGAAGCTCGCGATCACCATGGCGGGCAACGAGGTGTTCAAGATCGCGGTCACCAAGCTCGGAACGGCAGTCGACGAAGCGCTGACCGCCAACGGGCTCGACCGCAGCGCGATCGACTGGCTGGTGCCCCATCAGGCCAACATCCGCATCATCCAGGCGACCGCGCGCAAGCTCGAGCTGCCGATGGAGCGGGTGGTCGTCACCGTCCAGGAGCACGGCAACACCTCCGCGGCCTCGGTACCGCTCGCGCTCGACGTCGCGGTGCGTGACGGCCGCATCAAGCGCGGCGAGCTGCTGCTGCTCGAGGCCTTCGGGGGTGGCTTCACCTGGGGCTCGGCGCTCGTGCGCTACTAGCGGGCGGCGGCGGGCGGCGCCGCCGTGAGCCCCAAAAAAAACGCCGCGCAAGAGCGCGGCGCTTTCACTATATGTGACTGGTCTTACTTGGACACCGAACGCTTGAACATCCGGTCGATCTTCTCGTTGGTCGCGTCACAGCACGACTGACTGGCGTGAGCCGCAGCCAGCGCCTGGTTGGCGGTGCTCTGCGCGCCACTGGCCGACTGGCTGGCCGACTGAGCGGCAGCGTTGGCCGAGTCGGCTGCGCTCTTCGCCGACGACACGTCGCCCTGAACCTTGGCCAGTTGGGCTTTCAGGTCCGCAACTTCCGCCTGCAGGGGCTTGATGTCCGTGCAGCCGGCAAGTCCTACCACGGCTGCGGCCGCCGCTATCGTCATCACGCTCGCGAACTTCATACACGTCCCCTTGGGTTGTTGATAAGCGATGCGAGACCGGCGCGCAAGTTACGCCGACATTCGCTGCGCGCCACTGCACCAAATTTGCGACGGGAATGCAACTGCAAACACGCGGCTTGTCTTCGGTTCGCGACAGCCGCTCGCTGCATCAGGAGGTGCACGCGGACGTTCCTGCCGTCAATAACGTGCGTGTTTGCACCGGGATTTCAGGCTTGTAGAGCGAGGCCGCGTGCGGCGCTCGAGTTGCGCGCAGCGCGCCGCGGCGTGCGCGTCGCGTGTTCGTTAAGAATTTGTAATCGCACAGTTTGCGCGTGGTTTGCGCGTGATTTGCGCGCCGCGAGCGGTGCGCGACATGCACGAGCGGCGCCGCTGCGGCGCGGCGACGCGCGCGGTGGAGTTGAAGTTGCAGTCGTGTGACGGGGTGTGATGTCGGGGAGGTTCAGGTGAGGTTCAGCTTCGAGCGGGCGGATGCGGCGGGACATGGCCGCGAGCAGCGCGCGCGAGAGCCGGGGCGGGGCGCTCCCCGCGCAGCCGTCCGGGGTGCTGCGCTTCGGGATCCGGCGGGCGGCCGGCGGGCATCGAGGGCAAGGCCTTGAAAGGGATCCGGCTTTTGCCCTTGCCGGAGGGCGTGATCTGGATATAATTACAGTAGCTGTATAAAAAAACAGGCAGGCTCAAATGTCCGATCTCACCCCCCGGCAGACTCAAATCCTGCGACTCGTCCAGCGTTTCATTGCCGAGACCGGCATGCCGCCGACGCGGGCCGAGATTGCACACGAGCTCGGCTTCCGCTCGGCCAATGCCGCCGAGGAGCATCTGCGGGCGCTCGCCCGCAAGGGTGTCATCGCACTCGTGCCCGGCACCTCGCGGGGCATCCAGCTGAAGGACACCATCCGCGAGCAGATGGGATTGCCGCTCATCGGACGAGTGGCCGCCGGCAAGCCCATCTTCGCCGAGGAAAACTTCGAGTCGCGGTTGCAGATCGACCCGGGAGTGTTCCAGCCGCGGCCGCATTACCTGCTGAAGGTCACCGGCATGAGCATGAAGGATGCCGGGATCCTCGACGGCGACCTGGTGGCGGTGCACCGCACCTCGGAGGTGCGCAGCCGCCAGATCGTGGTCGCCCGCCTGGAGAACGAGGTGACCGTGAAACGCTATCGCCAGGAAGGCTCGATCGTGTGGCTGCTGCCCGAGAACAGCGAGTTCGAACCGCTCCGGATCGATCTGAAGGAGCAGCTGCTGCTCATCGAGGGCATCGTGGTGGGCGTGGTGCGCCGGGGTCGCTCGAGCGGCTTGATGTGATCTCGATGAGCTTATGGACGGCGATCCGAAGCTCGCTCGTTTGCTCGAGCATCCGGCGATCTGGCGCGGTCGCAGCGCCGCGCGGCTGCCGGTTCTGCCGAGCGGGTTCGCGGCTCTCGATGAGCAGCTGCCGGGCTGTGGCTGGCCGCGCACCGGCCTGATCGAGATTCTCACCGCGCGTTTCGGCAGCGGGGAGCTGCGGCTGCTGTTGCCGGCGCTCGCCTCCCTGACGCGTGCCGCGACGGCGCGCTGGTGCGTGTGGGTGACCCCGCCGCTGATGCCGTTCGCGCCGGCACTCGTATCCGGAGGAATCAGGCTCGACCGGGTCGCCGTGGTCGGCGGTGCGCGAGCGCTGTGGGCCTTCGAGCAGGTCCTCGGCTCCGGCGCCTGCGATGCGGCGCTCGCCTGGGCGCGACGGCCGCGCCCGCGCGAGATTCGCCGTCTGCAGCTCGCCGCCGAGCGCGGGCGGACGCTCGGAGTGTTGTTCCGTCCGCTGAGTGCGGCCCGGGAAGCGTCTCCTGCGGTGTTGCGCCTCGGCCTGACCGCACTCGCAACGGGCGTACGCGTCACTCTTTTAAAAGGTCGCGGCGCAACCCGCGGCACCATCGAGCTCGCCTGGCCCGAGAGCCGATCTGCCCGCTCCGGGAGTTGAAGGACATGGCTTTGCAGCTGCGATCAGCCTGGGTGAGGCCGGCGGGCGGGCCGCGACGGCGCGCGAGCCTGCACGCGAGTCCGGGGCCGTCCGCACCTGCCGTGCCGGCGGCCGCGGAGTTGTGGGCCGCCGTGCACCTCACCGGGCCCGATCCCGGAGAGAAGCTGCAACGTCTCGCGCTGCGCGCCCAGGCGTTCACGCCGCGCGTGAGCCTCGAGCCGCCCGACGGACTGCTGCTCGAGGTGCAGGGGAGCCTGCAGCTGTTCGCGGGCGTGACGGGCCTGCGCGCTGCCGTCACGCAGCAGTGCCGGCGCCTCGGGACGGCGGTGGTGCTCGCGTTCGCTCCGACGTCGCTCGCCGCGCTCACCCTGGCGCGTGCGGGCCGGGCGCTCGCCGTCACCGAGCCCGCACAGCTCATCGGACGGCTGGCGCCGCTGCCGCTCGCGACGCTGCGCTGGCCCGATGAGATACTCGGGCGGCTCGCGCGCATGGGCGTGCGCACCATCGGCGCGGCGCTGCGCCTGCCGCGCGCCGGTTTCGCGCGCCGCTTCGGCGTCGCACAGCTCGCCGTGCTCGACAAGCTCACCGGCCGTGCGCCGGACCCGCGCGCTGCCCATCGTCCGCGGGAGCGCTTCCGACACCGCTGCGCCTTCACCTGCGAGCTGGAGAGTCACGCGGCGATCCTCGCCGCACTCGCGCCGGCATTCGCCGCGCTCGGCTCCTTCCTCGAGGCGCGTCAGTGCGGCATCGTCGAGCTCGAATGTCTGCTGGCGCACCGGCACGCACCGCCGACCTCGTGCGTGCTGCGGCTCGCAGCGCCGGCGGCGGACGTCGAACGCCTGGCGCAACTGCTCGCGGAGCCCTTGAGCGCGCTCACGCTGCCGGAGCCGGTGCGCGGCTGTCAGCTGCGCAGCAGCGTGCCGGTGCCGTATGCGCCGGACCGGGAGAGCCTCTGGCAGCCCGGCGAGCACGGCGGTGGCCTGACGAGCGAGGCGTGCGGGCTCATCGAGCGCCTGCGCGCGCGTCTCGGTCCCGACGCGATCCATGGCCTCGCGCTGCTCGAAGGACATCGCCCGGAGCAGGCCTGGGGCGCGACCGATCCGCCGGCCGCCGCGGGCCGCGGATCCGCGGCGACGGGCCGCACGGGTAGCCGTGCGGCTGCGCATCGGCCGCTGTGGCTGCTGCCGGTGCCGCTGTCACTTTCGGTGCGGGACGGCTTGCCGCGACGGCGTGGCTCGGGGCTGCGTCTCAGCGGCGAACCGGAGCGCATCGAGAGCGGCTGGTGGGATGGCGGCGAGATCGCGCGCGACTATTACACCGCCACCGATCTTCACGGCGTGCGGCTGTGGGTATTTCGCGAGCGGGCCGCCCCGCATGGGTGGTACTTGCACGGGGTGTTCGGGTGAGCGTCACTGGCTGCGGGGCGGGCGCTCACGCCCGCGCATGAGTGGCGCTTCATCCGACACCGTGCGGGGGAGAGAGCCGCGGGGCGCAGCTGCCCGCGTATGCGGAGCTGCACTGCCTGTCGAACTTCACTTTCCTGCGCGGCGCCTCGCATCCTCACGAGCTCATCGAGCGGGCGGATGCGCTCGGCTACACGGCGCTCGCCATCACCGACGAGTGCTCGGTGGCCGGCGCGGTGCGGGCGCACATGGCGGCGAAGAACCGACGCCTGAAGCTCATCGTCGGCGCGGAGCTGCGCCTCGAGTGCGGACTGAAGTGCGTCGCGCTCGCCATCGACCGGGCAGGCTACGGGCGGCTGTGCCGCCTCATCACACGCGCCCGGCGTGCGGCCGGGAAGGGGCGCTATGCGCTGACGCGCGCCGATCTCGATGCCGTGCCGCCCGAGGGCTGCTTCATCCTGTGGCTGCCGGGCGAGCGTGCCGACGCGGCTGAGGCCCGCTGGCTCGCGGAGCGCTTTGCCGGGAGGCTGCGCATCGCGGTCGAGCTGCTGCGCGCGGGCGACGACGGCGCGCGGCTCGCGGCGCTGCGCTCACTCGGCGGTGAGCTCGGCGTCCCGCTGCTCGCGAGCGGCGATGTCCACATGCACGTGCGTGCGCGCCAGAGGCTCCAGGATGCGCTCACTGCGATTCGCCTCGGGGTGCCGGTCGCCGCGGCGGGCTCGAGGCTGTATCCGAACGGCGAGCGCTACCTGCGCGAGCGCGCGCGGCTCGCCCGGCTCTACCCACCCGAGCTGCTCGCGGCGACGGTGGAGCTCGCCGCCGAGTGCCGCTTCTCGCTCGATGAGCTGCGCTACGAGTACCCGCGCGAGCTGGTGCCGCCCGGGGAGACCCCGGCCGGCTACCTCCGCCGGCTGACCTACGCGGGCGCGCGCCGGCGCTGGCCCGACGGCGTGCCGGTGAGCGAGCGCGCCGCCATCGAGCACGAGCTCGCGCTCATCGCCGAGCTCGGCTACGAGCCTTACTTCCTCACCGTTCACGACATCGTCGCCTACGCGCGCTCCCGCGGAATCCTGTGCCAGGGGCGGGGCTCGGCGGCCAACTCGCGCGTGTGCTACTGCCTGGGAGTCACCTCGGTGGATCCGCAGCGGGGGGCGGCGCTCTTGTTCGAGCGCTTCATCTCGCGCGAGCGCAACGAACCGCCCGACATCGACATCGACTTCGAGCACGAGCGGCGCGAGGAGGTACTGCAGTACGTCTACGGCAAGTACGGACGCGAGCGTGCGGCACTCGCCGCGACGGTCATCATGTACCGGCCGCGCAGCGCACTGCGCGATCTCGGCAAGGCCTTCGGCCTGACGCCCGCCGAGAGCGCGCGTCTCGCGCAGGTCATGCAGTGGTGGGACGGCAGCACGGCGATCGGCGAGCGGCTGCGCGCGGCGGGCTTCGATACCGGGAGCGCCTGGCTCGAGCGCCTGCTGCCGCTCGCCGCCGAGCTGGTGGCATTCCCGGGCTTCCCCCGCCATCTGTCGCAGCACGTCGGCGGCTTCGTGATCGCGCGGGGCCTGCTCGAGGAGCTGGTGCCGGTCGAAAACGCCGCGATGGCGGATCGCACCGTGGTGCAGTGGGACAAGGACGATCTCAACGACCTGGGGCTGCTGAAAGTCGACCTGCTGGCGCTCGGGATGCTGAGCGCGCTCAAGCGCGCCTTCACGCTGGTCAACGACTACCGCGGCACGCACCACGCGCTCGGCGAGCTGCCGGCCGAGGATCCGCACGTCTACGACATGATCTGCCGCGCCGACACCATCGGGGTGTTCCAGATCGAATCGCGTGCGCAGATGGCGATGCTGCCGCGCCTCAAGCCGCGCTGCTACTACGACCTGGTCATCGAGGTGGCGATCGTGCGCCCCGGTCCCATCCAGGGGGACATGGTGCATCCCTACCTGCGCCGCCGCTGCGGCGCGGAGCCGGTGGATTACCCGGGCGAGGAAGTGCGGGCGGTGCTGCATCGCACGCTCGGCGTGCCGATCTTCCAGGAACAGGTGATGCAGATCGCGATCGTCGCCGCCGGCTTCACGCCGGGGGAGGCGGACGCGCTGCGCCGGGCGATGGGCGCGTGGAAGAGAACCGGCGGCCTCGATCCGTTTCGCGAGCGGCTGCTCACGGGGATGCGCGACAAGGGCTACCCGGATGAGTATGCGGACCGCATCTACCGGCAAATGGAGGGTTTCGGCGATTACGGATTTCCCGAAAGTCATAGCCTGAGCTTCGCGCTGCTGGTGTACGACTCGGCGTGGCTGAAGTGCTACGAGCCGGCGGCGTTCACCTGTGCGCTGCTCAACAGTCAGCCGATGGGCTTCTATGCGCCGGCCCAGCTGGTGCGCGATGCGCGTGCGCACGGCGTCGAGGTGCGCGCAGTGGATGCCTGTGTCTCCTCGTGGGACTCGACGCTCGAGCGCCGCGCGGACGGCGCGCCCGCGCTGCGCATGGGCCTGCGGCTGGTGAAATCGCTGTCGCGCGCCGGTGCCGACCGCCTGATCGCCGCCCGCAGCGCGCAGCCCTTCACGAGCGTCGCAGATCTCGCCGCGCGATCGAGGCTCGATCGCGGTGATCTCGAGGCGCTGGCCGCGGCCGGGGCCTTCGCATCCTTAAGTGGCAACCGGCACCTGGCGTTCTGGGAGGTGGCGGGCACGGAGCGGCCGCTGCCGCTCGCTCCCGCTCCGCGGCAGGGAGCCGCCTCGACCGAGGGCCGGCCGCTGCTCAGCGCACCCTCGGAAGGCGAGGAGATCTGCGCCGACTACGCCTCGCTCGGGCTCACCCTGGGGAGGCATCCGCTGGCGCTGCTGCGCCCGCGGCTCGCGGCGGCCTCGCTCGCGCCCGCGAGCGAGCTCGGACGTGCCGGCCACGGCGCAGCGGTGCGCACCGCCGGCATCGTGCTCATGCGCCAGCGCCCCGCCGCCGCGAGCGGGGTCACCTTCCTCACGCTCGAGGACGAGAGTGGCCAGGTGAACGTCATCGTGTGGGAGCGCATCGGCGAGCGCGATCGCCGGGCGCTCATCGAGTCACGGCTGCTCGAAGTGCACGGCGAGCTGCAGTGCCAGGACGGCGTCACGCACCTCATCGCCCGGCGGCTCATCGACCGCACGCCGCTGCTCGGGGAGCTGCTCACGCGCTCGCGCGACTTTCACTGACGCACCGGGCGCCGCGCGCAGCGGCCGCGCGCTTATGTAGATCCCGCGCCCGCTTATGTGCACAACGGTCGTGGCGCATTTCCACGTTCTGACATAAGCGCATGACAGCGGCGGATGTTGCGACGCGCGTCGCAGTTTCACCGGCACCCGTCACTGTCTTGCGACAAGTGCCCGCGGTAAAACGTAGTTGCAGAAGGGAAGCTCGAAGCAACACCAAGACCGAGCGGGAGCGTGATCGATGAAGGCGCGGTCCACGGGCTGGCTGGCAGCAGCCGGCGCTGTAACAGTCTCAGTCACCCTGTTGGTTTCAGTGCGCGGCGGCGCTCCGGCGCCCGTCGTTGCGATAGCCGGCGCGCAGCAGGCCGCGCCACGACCGGCAGCCACGCCAGGCGGCTACATCGTGCAGGCCGCGAGCGCAGCGCTTGCCGCCGACGCAGTCGTACGGGCGGGCGGCACGGTGCGGGCCGCACTGCCCCTCATTCACGCAGTCGCCGCCACACTCGACGCGGCGCAGCTTCAGGCGCTGCGCGGGGCCCGGACAGCGCTCGGGATATTCCCCGATGCCACGGTCACCGCCAGCTCGGTGCGCGGCACGCTGCCCGAGACCTATTATCCGAGCGAGGTCGCGGCCCAGCAGCTGCAGGTCGGCGGCATCACCGGCACCGGGGTCACCGTGGCGGTTGTCGACTCGGGACTGTGGAATCAGCAGGGCCCGGATCAGCGAGCGCCGGGGCAATTTGCGAGCCGCGTGCTCGCCGAGTACGACGTGGTCGCGGCGAGCGCCCAGCCGGTCGGCACGCAGGCGTGGGGCGGGCTCACCTCCTTCGCCACGACGGCCAGCAGCACGACCATCAACGACCCGTACGGCCACGGCACGCACGTGACCTCGATCATCGCCAGCAGCGGCGTTGCGACCACGGGCAACTTCCAGGGCGTCGCGCCCGGTGTGAATCTGGTCGCGGTGCGCGTGCTCGACGCGAACGGTGTCGGGTCGTACTCGAACGTGATCGAGGGCATCGACTGGGTCATCGCCAACAAGGCGCGCTACAACATCCGGGTGATGAACCTGTCCTTGAGCGCGCCGCCGCAGTCCTTCTACTGGCAGGATCCGCTCAATCAGGCAGTGATGGCCGCGTGGCAGGCCGGCATCGTGGTGGTGGTGGCGGCCGGCAATCGCGGCCCGAATCCGATGACCGTCGGCGTGCCGGGCAACGTGCCCTACGTCATCACCGTCGGCGCCGTCACCGACAACTATCACCCGCTGCAGCCGAGTCGCTACAGCCTCGCTTCGTTCTCCTCCACCGGTCCCACCTACGAGGGATTCGTCAAGCCCGAGGTCGTCGGCATGGGCGGGCACATCCTCGCCTACGCCCCCGACAACGGCACGCTGGCCCGGGAGTTCCCGCAGTGGGTCGATCTTCCCTACGACGACTTCACGATGTCGGGTACGTCGATGGCCGCCGCGGTCACCAGCGGCGTCGTGGCGCTCATGCTGGAGGCGAGCCCGTCACTCCAGCCGGACGACGTCAAGTGCCGGCTGATGTCGAGCGCGGACCCGGCGGTCAAGTCCGACGGCACGCTCGCCTACACGGTGTTCCAGCAGGGCGCCGGCCTCGTCAACGCGCACGACGCCGTCTATAGCAGCGCAAGGGGCTGCGCCAACCAGGGTCTCAACGTCGCCTACGACCTGCTCGGCTGGCAGCACTACGGCGGGCGTGCCAACTACGACCCGTCGACCGGTGAGTACTACATCATGGCGACCACCCAGGGCTCGGGCTCCAGCTCGGGCGGACTCCTCGGTGGCCTCGGCGGGCTGATCGGCAGCATCGGAACGACCGTCTCGGTGGTGCCGATCGTAGGACCGGTGCTGGGGCAGCTGCTCTGGGGCGTGGCGCAGCTCGGCGACGGCCTGCTGTGGAACGGCAGCTACACCGCGGGGAGCGGCTACACCTGGAGCAGCGGTTACACCTGGAGCAGCGGCTACACCTGGAGCAGCGGCTACACCTGGAGCAGTGGCTACACCTGGAGCAGCGGTTACCCGTGGAGCAGCGGCACCACGAGCAGCGCCGGGTACACCGGCATCGATGTCGTCAGGCAGCAGTAGGCGGGTGACCTCGATGCGCCTCGGCGGCGCCATCCTTGCTGGACTCGCGCTCGGCGCCGCCGCGACGCCGTTGCAGGCGGCGCTGCCGGTTCCTGCGGTAAGACCGCTTTATTTCGAGCACCTCACCGTGCGCGACGGGCTTTCGCAGAGCACGGTCGAGGGGATCCTCCAGGACTCGCACGGGTATCTCTGGCTCGCGACCGAGAGCGGACTCGACCGCTACGACGGCAACTCGGTCCGCGTCTACCACCGCGAACGCGGCAACCCCCACGCGCTCGCGAGCGATTACATCTGGACGATCGCCGAGGACGCCCACGGCGACCTGTGGCTCGCGACCGTCGGCGGCGGCGTGGCGCGTTGGCAGCGTGGCAGCGACCAGTTCCAACAGTTCCGGCACGATCCCGCGCGCGCCGACTCGCTCGCGAGCGATGCGGTGCGCACGCTCCTCATCGACCCGGCGGGCCGCATCTGGGTGGGCACGCTCGATCGGGGGCTCGACCTGCTCGACCCGGCGACCGGCTCGGCCCGCCATTTCCGCCATCGCGGCGGCGACCCGCGCTCGCTCGCGTCGGATGCCGTGTTCGCGCTCTACGCCGATCGCGCCGGGCGACTGTGGATCGGCACCGACGCGGGCCTGAGCCGCTACGACCCGGCCACGGCCGGCTTCGTCAACTACGGCACGTCGGCCGACGGCGCGGGGCTCTCCGACCTGCAGGTGCGTGTGATCACCGAGGACCACACCGGTGCGCTGTGGATCGGCACCATGCGCGGCGGACTCGATCGCTTCGAGCCCGGCACCGGGCGTGTGACCGCGTTCCGCCACGATGCCGCCAACCCGCACTCGCTGAGTCACGACCGCGTGACCGCGATCCTGGAGGATTCGGCGCAGCGCCTCTGGGTCGGAACGGTCGACGGGCTGAATCTCTTCGACCGTTCCACGGAAGGCTTCGTGCGCTACGGCAATGACGCGGACAATCCGCAGAGCCTGCGCGACAGTTATGTGTTTTCGCTCTATCAGGACCGCGGCGGGGTGCTGTGGGTCGGCACGCGCTCGGGCGGTGCCAGTCACTGGAATCCGCAGACGTGGATTTTCGGCCACTATCGCAGCGCCGCCTTCCACGACACCCAGGTGATGAGCTTCGCCGACGACGGCGCCGGCCGCGTGTGGGTGGGGACGGCCGGCTCCGGTCTCATCGAGATCGACAGGCGCAGCGGAACCGAGCGCCGCTTCGGGCGCGACGCCGCGACCGCGCGCCTCACCGACGATCGGATCATGGCGCTGCGCTACGATCGCCGCGGCACGCTCTGGGCCGGCACCATGACCGGCGGTCTCGACGAGGTGGACCTCGCGAGCGGGCACGTGCGCGCATGGCGCACGGTGGCGGGCGACGCCCGGTCGCTGCCCGCCGACGGCGTGATGTCGCTCTACGAGGACCGCAGCGGCAACCTATGGGTCGGAACCTTCGGCGGCGGTCTTGCGCGTATCGAGACGGCAACCGGGCGGCTCACACGCTATCCGTTCGGCGCCGACGACGCGGGACACCTGAGCGATGCGCACGCGAGCGCCATCGCCGAGGACGCGCTCGGCAATATCTGGATCGGAACCGTCGGTGGCGGACTCAATCTCCTCGATCGCTCCAGCGGACGCTTCTATCACTACCGGCGCGATGACCGCGATCCCGCGAGCCTCTCCGACGACGCGGTGTTCGCGCTGCACGTCGACCGCCGCGGGGAAGTCTGGGTCGGCACCGCGAGCGGTGGCCTGGATCATGTCGTCGGCAGCTCCGCCGCGCCTGCGGCGGTCCGCTTCGAGAACTTCTCCGCCAGCCTGCCGAGCCGCGTGGTCTACGGCATCGAATCCGACGGAAACGACGGACTGTGGCTCAGCACCAGCGACGGCCTGGTGCGGCTCGACTCGCGCACCCGTTCGGTGGCGGTCTATCACGAATGGCACGGCCTGCAGGGCGAGGAATTCAACATCGGCGCCCATTACCAGGACCGCGACGGCGACCTGTTCTTCGGCGGCAACGACGGCTTCAACGCGTTCGCGCCGGCGGCGCTCAACTTCAGCGCCCCGCCGGCGCGGGTGGTGCTCACCGGGGTAGTCAAGCTCAACACGCCGCTCGCCGAGCGTGACCTGCCGGCGCCGCGCCGGCCGCTGCGGCTCGCCTACGGCGACAAGCTGGTGAGTTTCGAGTTCGCCGCACTCGATTTCACCTCCCCGGCGAACAACCACTACTCGTACCGACTCGAAGGCTTCGACGCGGGCTGGGTCGACGCCGGCACGCTGCACCGTGCCACCTACACCAACCTCGACGCCGGCGATTACGTCCTCAGGGTACGCGCGGCGGGTGCCGACGGCGTCTGGAGCAGCGACGGACTCGCGATCCCGGTGCACGTCGCGCCCGCTCCGTGGAGCACGCCGGTGGCGCGTACCGCCTATGCGATCGTGCTGCTGCTCGCCGCCGTGCTGCTGTGGCGGCAGCAGCATGCGCGGCGTGTGCGGGCGCTGCGCTACCGGCGCCAGCTCGAGGAGACCGTGCAGCAGCGCACCCACGAGCTGCAGGAGCGCAACGCCGAGCTGCAGGTGCTGGCACGCGCCAAGAGCGAGTTCGTCGCGCGCATGAGCCACGAGCTGCGCACGCCCATGAACGGCGTGCTCGGCATGACGAGCCTCCTGCTCGACACGCGGCTCGATCGGGCGCAGCGGCGCTTCGCCGAGGGCATCCATCGCTCCGCCGATTCGCTGCTCGCGATCGTCGACGACGTGCTCGACCTCTCCAAGATCGAGGCCGGACGTCTCGAGCTCGATCCGACCGACGGCGATATCCTCGAGCTCGTCGGGCAGGTCGCGGAAGTGCTGGCCGCGCGCGCCGCCGGCAAGGGGATCGAGCTGCTGATCGATGCGCCGCTCGAGCCGCTGCCGCGGATGCGCTTCGACGCCGTGCGCCTGCGGCAGGTACTGCTCAATCTCGGCGGCAACGCCGTGAAGTTCACCGAGCGCGGCGAGGTCATTTTCCGCGTGGTGCCGCTCGCGCCCGCCGCGGGCCCCGCAGGCGCGCTGCGGGTGCGCCTCGAGGTCGCCGACACCGGCATCGGCGTCGCGCCGGAGAATCAGGCGAAGATCTTCGAGCAGTTCGCACAGGAGGACGCCTCGACCACGCGGCGTTTCGGCGGCACCGGGCTCGGACTGTCGATATCGCGCCAGATCGTCGAGCTGATGGGCGGCAGGCTGGCGCTCGACAGCGCGCCGGGTGCGGGCTCCACTTTTGCTTTCGAATTGACGCTGCCGCTGAGCGCGGCGCAGCCGCCGCGCGGCGCGCCGCCGGTGCGCCTCGACGGGCAGCGCGTCCTGATCGCCGACGACAATGCCGCCGCGCGCACCTTGATGGCGAACGCGCTGCGCACCTGGGGGGCGCGGCCCACCCTCGCGTCCTCTCTCGCCGAGGCGCGCGCCGAGCTCGGCGGTGCCGCCTACGAGGCCGTGATCGTCGACGACCCGCTGCCGGACGGAGACGCCCGCGCGCTGCTGCGTGCGATCCGCGCAGCGCACGCGGCCCGGCCGCGCGTCATCCGCCTGGTGGGATTTGCGAGCCTGACGCCCGTTGCCCTGGGAGCGGACCGCCGCCAGTGGTTCGACGCCGAAGTCACCAAGCCGCTGCGCCTCGCGCAGCTGCACGGCGCGCTCACCGGCCGGGACGGCGTGAGCAGCGCGAGTCCGGGGGCGAGCCCCGGCGCACCGCCGCCCGCACTGGCGCAGTTTGGCGGACGGGTGCTGGTCGTCGAGGACCAGCCCCTCAACCGGGAAGTGGCGCAGGGCATGCTCGGCGCGCTCGGTGTCGCGGTCGAGACCGCGGCCGATGGACGCGAGGCGCTGGCGCGGCTCGAGCGCGAAGCCTTCGATCTCGTGCTCATGGATTGCGAGATGCCGGTCATGGACGGACTGTCGGCGACCCGCGAGCTGCGGCGGGCCGAGCCCCCGGGGCGCCATCTGCCCGTGATCGCGCTCACCGCCGACGCCACTCCGGAGGGTCGCGCCGCCTGTCTGGAGGCCGGCATGGACGATCACCTCGCCAAACCCTTCACCCGCGAGGCGCTCGGCGCGCTGCTCGGGCGCTGGCTGGCGTCCGCGGCGACCACGGGGAGCGCGGCCGCAGCGACGCCCGTGAGGCCCCCCGCCGCCGAGGCACCCGCGGCTGCCGAGCTGCTGCTCGACCGTGCCACGCTCGAGGCGCTGCGCGCCCTGCCGCGGCGGGGCCCGCAGGACATGCTGAGCCGCATCGCGGCGGCGTACGTGAGCGATTCGCAACGGCTGGTGGGCGCCATCCGCCAGGCGATCGAGGCGGGCAAGGCGGCCGAGCTCGCCCGCGCCGCCCACGCCTGGCGCTCCTGCAACGGCAATGTCGGGGCGCTCGGACTCGTGCGCCTGTGCCGCGAGCTCGAGGGCTGTGCCCGTGCGGGCGACCTGGCGGCGGCGCGTGCGCTGCTCGAGCAGGCGCACGGGCTGTACGTGCGCGTCAACGACGAGTTGCAGGGCGAGCTGCGGAAAACCGCGTGAGCGCTTCAGCAAACATCCGGGTACTGGTCGCCGACGACGACCACATGCTGCGGGAGATCGCGACCGCGATGCTCGAGGGGGCCGGCTTCGAGGTCGAGACGGTCGCGAGCGGGGATGCGGCGGTCGCGGCCTGTGCGATGCGCATGCCGTCGCTGGTGCTGCTCGACGTCGAGATGCCGGACGGCAACGGCTATCAGGCATGCACCAACATCCGCTCGCTTCCCGGGGGGCGGGACGTGCCGATCGTGATGGTCACCGGTTTCGACGATCCGCTGTCGATCAACCTCGCCTACGATGCCGGCGCCACCGATTTCGTCGTGAAACCGATCAACTGGCCGCTGCTGGCGCACCGCATCCGCTACGTGCTGCGCGGCGCGCGCACCGTCGAGGCGCTGCGCCTCTCCGAGCAGAAGAACTCCGCGCTGCTGCGGGCGATACCCGATGGCATCTTCCTGGTGGACTCCGCCGGAGCGATCGCCCACTGCTACTCGCCGATCGCGGGGCCGTCCGCGGGCGGCGGGGAGACCGACCCGCGGCACCTCGAGGCCCTCATCCCGCCGGCGGAGCTCGCCCGTGCGATGGACTGCCTGCAGGCGACGCTGCGCGGCGCGCCCGCGGCCTTCGAGTTCTCCGTGCCGGCGCCGGCGGGTGCGGATGCGCGGCGGCATTTCGAATGCCGCTACCTGCCGAACGCCACCGGCCAGGTGCTCGCAATCGTGCGCGACATCAGCGAGCGCAAGGCGACCGAGGCGCACATCCACCGGCTGGCCTACTACGATGCGCTCACCGGGCTGCCGAACCGCGAGTGGATCGGCGAGTATCTGACCCAGTCGCTCGCGGAGGCGGCCCAACGGGCGCACAAGGTGGCGCTGCTGTTCGTCGACCTCGACCAGTTCAAGCGCATCAACGACACGCTCGGTCACGAGACCGGGGACGCACTGCTGCGTCAGGTGGCCGGACGGCTCGCCGCGGCGCTCGCGGGCACCGCCGGGGGCGCCGAGCTGGCACGTGTCGGCGGCGACGAGTTCATCGTGGTGCTCACCGGGCCGGCCGGCCTTTCCGAGGCCGAGCAGGCCGCGCAGCGCATCCAGGCGGCGCTCGCCGCGCCCCTCGTGCAGGGGGGCTACGAGTTCGTGGTGACGCCGAGCATCGGCATCGCGCTCTTCCCCGAGCACGGCACCGACGTGCAGACCCTGCGCAAGAACGCCGATCTCGCCATGTACGAGGCGAAGGCGGGTGGCCGCAATCAGTTCCGGGTCTATACGAGCTCGATCAATACGCGGGCGGTCAAGCGGTTGTCGCTCGAGATGGATCTGCGGCGGGCCTTCGAGGCGGAGCAGCTCGAGGTGTACTACCAGCCGCAGTACCAGGCCGCGAGTCTGCGGCTCGCGGGGGCCGAGGCACTGCTGCGCTGGTTCCACCCGCAGCGCGGCCACATCCCGACCGGCGACTTCGTGGCGGTGGCGGAGGAGACCGGGTTGATCGGGGACATCGGCCGCTGGACGCTGCAGCGGGTGTGCCGCGATCTGCGGGCGTGGCGCGGTGCGGGCCTGGCGGTGCCGCCGGTCGCGGTGAACGTCTCCGGGCGGGATTTTCTGCGTCACGACGTGCTGCTGCATCTCTCGCGGGTGGTCGAGGACGCGCACCTGCCGGCGTCGCTGTTCGAGCTCGAGCTCACCGAGGGCGTGCTGATGCAGGACGTCGAGGGCGGGCGGCGCTCGCTCGCGGCTCTGAAGGAATTCGGCTTCGCGCTCGCGGTGGACGACTTCGGGACCGGCTACTGCTCGCTGAGCTACCTCAAGCGTTTCCCGCTCGACACCCTCAAGGTCGATCGGGCGTTCGTCAACGACATCACGGTCGATGCGGACGATGCCGCAATCGTGCGCGCCATCATCGGCCTCGGGCACAACCTCGACCTCAAGATCGTGGCCGAGGGCGTCGAGACCGAGGAGCAGCTCAGGTTCCTGCGCGGCGCCGACTGCGACCTGGTGCAGGGCTACCTCATGAGCCGGGCGATGCCGGCCGACTCGCTCTGCGAGCTGATCCGCGCGGCTGCACGGGCCGAGCCGGCGGACGCGCGCGGCGCCCGCAGGGGCACGGCGGCCGGCTGAAGCCCGCCCGCGCCTCACCCGCCGCGCGGTTTACGCCGGGCCTTGCGGGGTGTGTCCCCGCCGTCGTCGCCGATCTCGTAGTCCTCGAAATCGCTGGTGAGCTCGGCGGTGCGCTTGTCCTCGAGCAGCCGCTCGAGCCGCCGCCACGCCGGGTCGCCGGCCTTCTGGCCGCGGCGCTTGGCGAGATCGAGGTCCTTGATGACTTGATCGAGATCGACGTCACCCTCGCCGATGACCGGTTCATCGGCTTCCTCGTCCTCGAATTCGTCTGATTCCGGCTTCTCGCTCATGCGGGACGGTTGTCCGGCTTCCCACAGACGGCGCGAACTTAAATCAGTCCCCGGGCGACTGCAATGTCGCCGGTGCGGTTTGTGAAGTGAGTGGCGATTCGGGCGCCGGCGGGCTCCCGTGCGGGCCGGGCGGGGCTCAGTGGATGAGGTTGTTCATCTCGAAGATCGGCAACAGCATTGCAAAAACAATGCCCATGACGAACAGGCCCATGACGATGATCAGGACCGGCCCGAGCAGGCCCACCATGGCGGCCAGCAGCCCGTCAAGCTCGCGCTCCTGGGCCATGGAGGCCCGCTCGAGCATCGCTTCGAGCTCGCCGCTCGACTCCCCGCTCGAGATGAGGTGAATGGTCATCGGCGGAAACAGCCGGCTCACCGCGAGCGAGCGGCCGATGGGCGCGCCCTCGCGCACGCGCGCGGCGGCGTCGGCCACCGCCTCCCGCATCGGCAGGTTGGTCACCACCTCGCCCGCGATGCGCAGTGCCTCGAGCACCGGCACCGCACTCGCCGTGAGGATGCTGAAGGTACGGGTGAAGCGCGCGGTGTTGAAGCCGCGCACCAGGCGGCCGGCGAGCGGCAGCGACAGCTCCACGCGATGGACCCGGCGCCGCGCCGCCGGGTCGCGCTGCCAGCGCCGGAAGAGCACGTAGGCGATGACCGCCGCGATGAGCAGGTAAAGCCCGTAGCTGCGCAGGAAGCCGCTGGTTGCAATCAGCATGCGGGTCATGAGCGGCAGCTTCGCCTTGCTGCTCTCGAACACCGCCACCACCTTGGGCACCACGAACACCAGCAGGCCCGAGACGATGGCGAAGCACATGAGGGTGAGCACGATCGGATAGAGCAGCGCGGCCAGGATCTTCTGGCGGATCTGCTCGCGGCTCTCGGTGTAGTCGGCGAGCCGCTCGAGCACGTTGTCGAGGTGTCCGGACTGCTCGCCGGCCGCGACCGTCGCCCGGTAGATCTCCGGGAACACCCGCGGGAACTCGGCGAAGCCGTCGGCGAGGGTGTGGCCCTCCATGACGCGCGCGCGCACCCCGAGCACGATGCTCTGTACGCGCGGCTTCTCGGTCTGCTGCGAGACCGCGAGCAGGGCTTCCTCCAGGGGCAGCCCGGCGCGCACCAGCGTCGCGAGCTGGCGTGTGAACAGCGACAGATCGGCGGGCGACACCCGCCGCAGCAGGCTGAAGGAGCGCTGGCGGGTCGCTTCGCGCTGCGCCACCTCGGTAACCGTGACCGGCAGCAGCTGCTGCTCGCGCAGCAGCTGGCGGATGTGGCGCGGGGTGTCGCCTTCGAGGAGTCCCTTGCGTTCCTTGCCGGCGGCGTCGAGGGCGGTGTACTCGAACGCTCCCATGTCTTTTAGATGGGCCGAAAGCCGCCTGCGGCGCTTTCGGCAGAGGGCGCCTCAGCTTCGCTCAACCCCGGGGCGAAAGGCGTGGCTTTCGCCCCTCTGGGGCAAGGCGCAGACGCAGTGCCGTCGGAAGCTGGCCGAAAGCCGCCTGCGGCGCGTTCGGCAGAAGGCGCCTCGACTTCGCTCAACCCCGGGGCGAAAGGCGTGGCTTTCGCCCCTCTGGGGCAAGTCGCAGACGCAGTGCTTTCAGTCTTCGCGCGTGACACGCAGCACTTCTTCGAGTGTGGTCTCGCCGCGCAGCACCTTGGCGCGGCCATCGTCGCGGATCGAGGGGGTGGCCGCGCGCGCGTGCCGCTCGATCTCCTGCTCGGAGACGCCGTCGTGGATCATGGTGCGCATCGTCTCGTCGACCACGATCAGCTCGTAGATGCCGGTGCGGCCGCGGTAGCCGCCGCTGGCATCCCGGCCGGGGCGGTAGAGCGTGGGGGAGGGTGCCCCGGGGGGCACGTTGAGCAGGCGACGCTCGTAGTCGCTGGCCTGGTAGGCCTGCTTGCTCTCGGGGCTCAGCACGCGAACCAGGCGCTGCGCCAGCACTCCGATCAGGCTCGAGGACAGCAGGAAGGGCTCGATCCCCATGTCGCGCAGCCGCGTGATCGCGCCGGCCGCGGTGTTGGTATGCAGCGTCGAGAGCACCAGGTGTCCGGTCAGGCTCGCCTGTACCGCGATCTGCGCGGTCTCGAGGTCGCGAATCTCGCCGATCATCACCACGTCGGGGTCCTGGCGCAGGATGGTGCGCAGCGCGCGCGCGAAGCTCATGTCGATGCGCGCGTTGATCGGCGTCTGGCTGATGCCGTCGAGGTCGTACTCGATCGGGTCCTCGACGGTCATGATGTTGAGCGCCGTCGTGTCCAGACGGGAGAGCGCGGCATAGAGCGTAGTGGTCTTGCCCGAGCCGGTCGGCCCGGTGACCAGCACGATGCCGTGCGGCTCCTTGATCAGCCGGTCCATGTGCGCCAGCGTCGCGTCGTCCATGCCGAGCTGCGCGAGGTCGAGCCGCCCCGCCTGCTGGTCGAGCAGGCGCAGCACCACGCGCTCGCCGTGGCCGGTGGGGATGGTGGAGACGCGCACGTCGACCGGCTTGCCGGCGACACGCAGCGCGATGCGCCCGTCCTGCGGCAGGCGCTTCTCGGCGATGTCGAGCTGCGCCATGATCTTCAGGCGCGACACGATCGCTCCGTGCAGCGCGCGCGCCGGCTCGATCAGGTCGCGCAGCGTGCCGTCGATGCGCAGGCGCACCACCGAGCGGGACTCGAACGCCTCGAAATGGATGTCCGAGGCGCCGTCGCGCAGCGCTTGGGTGAGCAGCGCATTGATCAGCCGGATCACCGGCGCGTCGTCCTGGCTGTCGAGGAGGTCCGCGATCTTCGGGATCTCCTGCAGGAGGCGCGCGAGGTCGACGTCCTGCGACAAGTCATCCGCCAGCGCCGCCGCCCCGGCGGCCGCGCCGTTGTAGGCCGCGGCGATCAGCTCGTCGAACTCGGCGTCGGCGACGCGCCTTGCACGCAGCGGCACGCCGAGCGCGCGGCGCAGCTCGGCCAGCGCGCCGGCCTGCGCATCGCCGCGCACGGCCACTTCGCCCACTTCATGCAGAGAAGTGACGACTACGCCGTGGGCCTTGGCATAGGCGTAGGGAATCATCGCGGCAGCAGGGTGGGCGGTGCCATGTCGGGAAGCGGCGCCTTGTGCGCGGGCGCCGCGTTCATCTGCTCGCGCAGGATGTAGTCGTAGCGCGAGTCGGTGAGCGAATCGGCGCGCTGCGCGTCGCG
>DASQIC010000005.1:0-52143 GCA_035631755.1 Steroidobacteraceae bacterium | reverse complement strand
CGGACCACGTTGATCGTTCTGTCGGTGGCTGTAGTGGGCACCTTTGCGATGCTTGTCCACTCTGCGGATTCGCATACAAGCGGGGATAGTGGCATCACGAAGCGCATGGTGATCGATGAATTGAAAGTACAGGTCGTCCGGCTAAGCTATGGTCCTGGGGCGACTGAACCCCCCGGGCCACATCCATACGATGTCGTACTGGTTCCTCTAAATCAGGTAGCCATGCAGTTGAGCATTGAGGGGAAAACCGTCAAGTGGTCGTTCGGGGAACCCATCTATATCCAGCGAGGACGACAGCACGCCGTTTCTAACGCGGGCCGGGAGACGGCGGAGTTTCTGTCAATCCGTATTCTGTAGCTGGGAAAGCTCGTCGAGGACCAGGTGAGACTCCAAAAAAGAACCATGACTGCGTTGGAGGGGTCGGTGACACGTGATCTGTTTGGCGCCTCGGGCGCCGAGAGAAATTGTGCGCCCTCGGCGTCATCGGGCGCTTCTGCGCCGCCCCTCAACTTCACCGTTAGAAGCCAGGACACGGCGCTGGGCCATGCTCCCGACGCGCACGTCTAGGGCTGGACGCTGCAGTACGAGTGAACCTCTTTGCTCCGCACGCCCAAGTGAGGGATTCATGACACTAGAACAAGTTTTCTTCGTCAGCCAATCCATCGCCGCCGCGGCCGTCGTTGCCTCTATTCTTTACCTTGCCCGAGAAGTACGTCAGTCAGAGCGCGTACAGCGCGCAAACATGCAGCAGGGGCGCGCAGACCGTGCGTCGCATGCCTCGCTGATCGTGGCGAGCGCGGGGCTGTCGCGCATCTGGCAAAAGGCACTGAGCCCAAACCCGGACCTTAATCAGGAGGAATTTGCGCAATGGGCGCTGATCTGCCGGTCGGCATTCCTAAGCGGTGAAGACTCATACCTGCAGCACAAGGCGGGACTCCTGGACGAAGTGGCTTGGGGAAGTTACGTCGCGGGTGTCCACTTCTACATGGCGTCGCCGGGAATGCGGGCCATGTGGACCGTAAGCTCCAAGCAATATGGCGCCGACTTCAGAGAATTCGTTGATGACATTCTTGCGAAAGTGCCGCTCAGCTGCCCAGCGGATCCCTATTTGGCGTGGCAGGAGCAGCTCAGGTCCGAGACTCGACTGGCGGCGGAAGTCTGATGGTGCTTGGCTAAACGGCAGGGTTTAGGCGATCAACTCAGGAGTTCGGTCTGGCTTCTAACCATCGTTGGGGGGGTCCGTGACGCGTGATCAGTTTGGCGCCTCGGGCGCAGAGAAGTTATGCGCCCTCGGTGTCATCGGGCGCTTGTGTGCGGCCCCTCAACTTCACGGTTAGGATGCGCACGTGGTGTCAGACCGCGACACTTGAAGCCTGGCCACGCGTACTACCGAGTAACGTACGCCGATAGCGGCCTTACGATTCCCCGTGTTCGACCGATGATCTACGTCGGCTCCAACATCTTTCCGGGCGACAACCCGGCTTCAGTCACGTATTACTTCCAGGACACTGTTTCCCATTCCCGCCTCGGGCCAGTTTCCGACGCGGCGAATGATTGGAAACACCTGGAGGTTGAGGCTGAGGTGTTTCCCCATAGTGAGGAGGAGGTTGAACGCGACGTCCTAACTCTCGCCGAAGTGGTAGGGGCGCTGACAAAGCCGCAGAAGCGCGCAGCCGACAGGCGCCAATGACTCTCTCGCGTGTGCTTTCTAACTAAGGAGCGCTCATGTCTCGGCAAATACTCTTTACCCCCAAAGCGGCTAAACCACCCGCCACCTACAGCCAAGCAGTCAGGGCGGGCGGACTGATATTTGTCTCAGGCACAGCTCCGCATGATCCGCAGACTGGGGCATTGGTCGGGTCAACCATTCAGGAACAGACGCGCCAGTGCTTAAAAAATATCGCAAGGTGTCGATCGCCGCGATTGCTGAGGCCTAACAGCCGTTGGAGGGGCCCGTGAAGCGCGGTCTGTCTGGCGCCTCGGGCGCTGAGAACCTGTGCGCCTTCGACGCCATCGGGCGCTTCTGCGCGGCCGCTCAACTTCACCGTTGGACGGCGCCGGTAATGAGCGCTCAGCTTTCACCGTTCGACGGCAATTGATGCGCTCGCTGGAGTCACATCGTGCACATCTCGGCTGTTGTTAAGAACGGGCGCGGCTCTCACGACGTGAACGTGGCGACCGCGGGATCGGCCAAAAGCCTTCATATCCCAAGCCGCCAGGGAGATTTCGGTTCCAGCATTAATGGCGGGGAGTTCCTGATGCTCGCGCTGGCGACCTGTTACTGCAACGACCTGTACCGCGAAGCGGCGCGGCTTGGAATCAGCATTGAGTTGTGTGAGGTCGAAGCGAGCGCCGACTTCGAGGGTGTCGGCCTTGCTGCGAAAAACATCCAGTATCGCGCGCGAGTCGCGTCGAGTGCCTCGGATGCAGAGGTTGCCCGGCTACTCCGCGAAACGGATGCGGTCGCCGAGGTTCACAACACACTGCGTGCTGGCGTTCCGGTCCGTCTCGAGGCTTGGGGGACCGGGTGATGCCGTCTAACAATCGTTGGAGGGGGGCCGTGGCGCAACTGACCGGCGCCTGCCCGCTGACGAGGGTGATCGGCTCTTATTGACCCGTCTGCTTCAGAGGTGCCAACCGGGGACTTCTCCCGATTCGCTCAAACTCCGCCATCACCTGGGCGCCGAACAGGAGCACGGTCGACGCAAGTTCAAGACTCAGCAAAACGACGATGGCGGTGGTCAGCGAGCCGTAGACCGTGCCAATCTGAGAAAGAGTCGCGAAGTACCAGAGAAGTACATGCCGTGTCAGCTCCCACAGGATTGTTGCTGCTATGGCGCCAATGAGTGCATGCAGTAGCGATGGTCGTCCCACGGGCATCACCATATAGATGGAGGTAAGGATAAAGATCTCGCCGGCCACCCCAAGCAGGTACAGCAGCATGCCGGACATACCACCAAGCGCCCAGCTGCGACCAAGGAACTCGACCTGTTGCTGTCCCATGGCCTTCAGGCTTCCTGCAACGAAAGTTACCAGTAACAGTCCAAGTCCGAGCAAGAGAATGTAGCAGTACGGAATCACCGCCGAGACCAGAAAGTGGCGCCTGCGAGCGACGCGATGATGGAGGATCACGGACATTGCATTCTCGAGCACCGTGAATGCCAGGGAGCTGAAGAACAGCATCGTCGCCAACAGCACCAAACCCAGCACTTCGCGGTGATCGAGGAAATTACTGAGTTCCGCAACGAGAAACCCGGATTGTCCGGGAACCAACCACTCCAGGTAACGCCCCAGGGTCTGAAGCAATTCGGTCTGATCGATGAAGTGCGATAGCGCAATCACCGTAAGGATCAACATTGGCACGATCGACAGCAGGGCGTAGTAGGCAACCGCACCTGCCAACAGCAGCCCCTGATTTGCGCGAAAGCTCTTCAGCACCTGAATGGCAAATGCGCCAGGGTGCTTCAATACGTGTGTCGCTTGTTGCCCCAACATTTGCGTTCTTGCCCATGCAAGATTCTTGACTCCGATACCGCCTCAAGCGAGAACAAGAGCAAAGGCGTGAACCGTCGCCAGTCTTGAGTAGCGGGAGCGTCGCGCCTCGCGGCGAGAGAATAAACCCTGGACGACTGCTTCTGGGGGATTTCTCGAGAGGCGGGCTTGGCCGCTTCGGCGATGATCCGGAGGAAACTACCGGCTTCCTTCGGAGCCTGAACAGTTTCCGCGCGATCGCCTGATCGAGTGCCCGGTGAAGCAATCTTTGAAATCGGCGCCAGACTTACGCGGTCCGGACCTGTGTAGTTGAGCTCCCTGCCGACCTCGAGGTTGAGTTTCCTCCACGCAATGCCGTGCGCGCTTCTCTGGGCGCCCGTGCCGAAGGACTGGCCTTGCTCATCATGCAGTTGCCTTTGCACTGTTTCGACTTCCAGCGCTCGTTGCGTACTTTGGGACCGATTCGGTATGACTGATGCGTAGGCTGCCTCTAACGATGCTTGGAGAAGTGCGTGACGAGTCACGGCGAACTGTCATCGTGGGATTGGCCGCGCTGGTACTCGTCGCGGGAGGCCTCCTGTGGGCCGATGGTCCAACCGCGCCTCTGCCGCCCGGGACTCAGGCTGACCTCCTGGTAGTCGACAAGTCTGCCCGGCATCTTTCCTTGTACGCTCATGGAGCGCTCGTGCGGACATACCCGTTGATGCAGTCTAATGTGGACTGGCCGAACGGGATGGAAGGCGGGCGCGTACGTGGATGCGACGAAATGCGCGGCTACTGGAGGCGTCCGTAGGGGAATATGCCGTTCTCGCCATCGTCGTCTTCGTCAATCTGCACGGGGACCTCGTCGACCCAATGTCTGTGGTCGTGCCCACCGTGCACCAATGCCATATGTGGCAGCATGAGTCGGGGCACATCGCACGGCCCCTCACTTCCCGTTGGAGGTCATGAATGCGCTACCACGACGGCCAGCCTATTCACGTAGGTGACGTGGTCACTATCGATGTGAAGCATCACGGCACAGTCGTGGGGTGCATCAAGGACGGCATCTACCTTCATCCGCACTCCGAGGAACAATGGACGCATCTGCGCGAAGGGGTCCTGATAGACACAAGCTTTGGCGGCCTGGTGCACTACCCTGATGAGGCCGCATTGGAATCGGACCAGGTGCAGCTGCTTCGCAGGCAGCATGAACTCTAGCAATCGGTGGAGGGCGCCGTGACGCGCGAGCGGATTGGCGCCGTCAGCGTAGCCTATGCCGCAATTGTGTTCGGCGTTGGATTTGCGCTGGGCGCCATGCGCGTGTTCTTCATCGTCCCTCGAATCGGGGTGCGTTGGGCTGAGCTGCTGGAAGCGCCGTTGATGCTGTTCGCGAGTTTCCTGGCTGTGCGGTTGCTGATGCATCTCTGGGGCCCATTTGGTGGGGCGCAGTGCGGTCTCATCGGCATCCTGGCCCTGGCCTTCATGCTGCTCGCCGAGATCGGCATCGTGCTGGCCCAGGGCTTAACCATCCCCGAATACATCGCGAGCCGAGATCCCATATCCGGCACGGTCTATCTGCTCTCGCTCGCTGTCTTTGCCGCCATGCCGCTGCTCGTCAGCCGCGCGTGGAGGCCCAAGAATTCGTTGAACTCGCACGGCAGCAGCAGGCCGGCGCCTTGACTCAAACGTTGCGCCACATGTCAGTCCGCGATGCTCGTTGGACGCCGGGCGCTTCGCGGCCGGGAGCTCGCGAGCGGGAGATTCGCAGGTCGCGTGGGCCTTCACTATCCCGAAGGATGGCCGGAGCGTGAACTTGGCTGAGCTTGCGCGCAATCAGTCTGATCGCGCCGGCGAATCGTCGGTCAATTCGCCCGGCCGAAGGTCTCGGGGAGCGTTTCGAGCGGCATGCGATCGAGCGCAGGCATTGGCGCGCGGCCCGACAATCGTTCGCGACACCCTGACCGACTTGACGCTGCGAAGCGCAGAGCACATTGATACGCCTGCCATAGCCCTTCGCCTTCCTCACGGAGAACTCGCATGTACCATCACGGGTGGGGTCCGTCCTGGCTCATCGTTGCAGTTATCGCAATCGTGCCCTTCTGGCAGATCTGCAAGCGGGTTGGTTATTCGCCCTGGCTCAGCCTGTTGATCCTGCTGCCTTTGGTCAATTTAGTCTTCATTTATTACCTTGCGTTCTCCGATTGGCCGTCCGACAAGAAGACTGTTGGCGGATGATAGCCATGCACCAATCCCGTCTCTGTGCCCTGCTGATCGACTGCAACACACCCGACGTAGACCAGTCGGCTCAGTTCTGGGCAAACGCGCTGGGTCGGGCGGTAGACCTCAAACACCCGGGCACCCGCGGTAATTACCGCATGCTGGAGACACCACCGGACGAGCCGATTGTGCAGATCCAGCGCGTGAGCCACGAGAGTCGGGTTCACATAGACATCGAGACCGATGACATCCCGGCCGAGGTCGCGCGCCTGGAGAAGCTCGGCGCCAAGGTGGTGGATCGCCTGCAGCGTTGGATTGTGATGCAGGCGCCCACGGGTCAACGCTTCTGCGTCGTGCGGGTACAGCGTCCGGGGTTCCCGAAGAACGCCAACCGTTGGGAGTGAATTCCCGAGGGGAGGTCCGTCAGAGTGCCAGGATGACGTTGCCCAGCCGGGATGCGGCGGGGCAGACGCCGCAGGTACGTCCTGTGGGAGAATGTGCGCCCGCGGCGCCTACCCGGCGCCCCTGTGCGGCTGCTCAACGTCAGGTCCGGATATCGATATGCGCGTCACTCCGGCTATTCCAGCCCTCCGAAGGTGGCGACCTTGGGTCGCCGCCCTCATCGTCGCAGAGATCTGCTGGTTCGCGCTCCTGCGTCCGCGGATGCCTGCCAGCTTTGGCACGATGCTTCTCCTGGCGCTGCTACCTCTGGCGGTCGTTGGATACGTTTACCTGATGGCAGCCGTTTCCGCCTACCTTGCCGACCGACAGTGGGATCTGCGGATTCGCCAGATGATCGTCCTCATGCTCGGGCTGAGTGCCGGGTGCTTCGTATTCGCGCTGCTGTGGCTCGCAAAGGTGCATTTCGAAGGCGAGCTCGGCTGAAACGTGAGCGATGGGATCGGACAATCGCCGGAAGCCTCGTGACGAGCTCGTGTGAGCGTGAACGAGCGACCCGCAGCTCGGCGCCCGGGCGGCTGGATCATTCCTCGCTGATCAAGCAGGCTCGGCGCTAGCGCTTGCCCACGGCGAGCCAGGGCACGCCGCGGTAGGAATCCGCCACTACCCAGCCGGCCGCCGTCAGCGCCCAGGACACGACCAGCTCTCCCCACTGGAATGCAGACGGGTCGCCTGCCGCCGCCAAGGGTACCCACACCAGCAGCGTGAACAGGCCCATCTGCAACGCCGAGAGCGCGGCCGCCAGCCGTGCACACACTCCGACGAGTATCGCCGCGGCCGCCGCGAGGTAGGTGGCGCCGGTGAAATACGCCCAGGCCGTATGCCAGGGCAGCCAGCCAGGCACCAGCGGGGCGGTCATGCTGACATAGGCGAAATGGGACAGACCGAAAGCGATCATGGCGAGGCCATAGAGCACCCTCGCGATGCGCACGCCCCTGTCGCCGGTGGCGAAACCGAGGCGCCGCTTGTCCCAGTCGGCGGCGAACCAGGCATACAGCACCCAGGCGCCCGCCACCAACACCGCGTTCTCACCGCAGCTCTGATAGGTAACTTCCTGGCTGGGGGCGAGGAAGATGAAGCGCCCCTTGAACAGCAGCGACCACAGCAGCAGATAGGCGAGCAGCACGCGGGCAGCGCGGGCGGCCGTGCGCTGCCAGCACAGGCCGATGCCAGTTGCCAGGGAGACGAAGGCGCAGAGATAGGCCAGCACTTCGCGTGCGGGCAGGGCCTTGGGCACCCCGGACCACACCTGCGTGAAATCGCCTTTGATCAGGCCGAGGAGCCCGAGGGCGATCAGGGTCACCGCAAACACCGCATGACCCACGCTCGCGATGCGCATCGCCCTGATCTCCGTGGTTCCGTGCAGGACCGTATATAGCTGCATGCCGAGCTGAGGCCGCTCGGCGTTGCCGGGCTGCCGTTGCATCCAACTCTTCGTTGGACGCATGCTGAAAGCTCAGCGCGGTAGGTCCATCTTACGCCTGCACGGTCCTTGTATGCCCAAGCTGCTCTGCGGTCCCGGCATGCGCTCCGACAATTAGGAGTCAGCATGCGGTTCTTCGCCGGCGCCTTCCCGGAACTCGCCTTCGATTTGGCGTTAGAGCTGCGCGGAACAGGCCGCGCCGACCTGGCCCGCGAGCTGGAGGCCTGCACGGTCAAGTCCGTCAGTTACGACCCGGAGACCGACGCCGGGCTGGTCGCTCTGGAGCCGTCGCGCGAGTTGAGCGCCGTAGAGCGCAATGTCGTCGGGCAGAAGCTTGGCCAGCTCATCCGGTTCTCGGGCGCGCCCTACGCTTCGCTGCAACTGGATAATTTTGGACGCATCATTTCGGTGGAACTCATGGCACCGCCGCGGCAGTTGAGGTGGATTTTGCAGGTAGCTTCTGACTATCGTTGGAGGCGGCCCTGATCCGGAGCAGGCCCTATGGCTAAGGCATATTGGATTTCCGCCTACCGATCGATCCGCGACCCAGGAGCACTGGCGGCGTACGCCAAGCTGGCCGGCCCTGCCCTCGTAGCGGCGGGCGGACGGTTCCTGGCGCGCGGGCTGCCCGCGCGCGTCTATGAGAGTGGCCTCGAGCAGCGCACCGTGCTCATCGAGTTCGACAGCGTCTCGCAAGCTGTTGCTGCGCATGACAGTGACGGGTATCAGCAGGCACTGCGCGCTCTCGGAAACGGCGCCGATCGCGACATGCGCATCGTCGAGGGCATCGATTGAGGGTCAGCGTGAAGCGATATCACCAATCCCGCGCCAATCTGCTGCTGCACATCGTCGCCGTCTCCGTCAGGGCAGACGCCTGGGACTGCCAGAGCCTTCCGGATCAACGCACCCACCAGGAGAAAGGCACGTGACGGCTTACCTGATCGCCCATGTGGAAGTGACGGACGCGCAGACTTATCAGAAGTATCGACAGCAGGTGCCGGCAGCCATCACCGCTTACGGCGGGCGCTACCTCGTGCGCGGAGGCGTACTCCAGCGCCTCGAAGGGGAGGCAGCGCTGCACCGGGTCGTCGTGCTCGAGTTCGCGGACATGACGAAACTCAGGGCGTTCTACCAATCTCCGGAGTATCAGCGGTTGATTCCGCTTCGGCAGAAAGCATCACGCTCGAGTCTGTTCGCGGTGGAGGGAGTGTGATGGGCCTGCGAGCGACCGACATCGAGGACGCGCGGAAGCTACGTGCGCTCCGGCATCCTCACGAGGGCGAGCTGAAGCCTCGTCGCGAGTGTCGGCACCCGATATCGGAGGCCGCATTTGCCGTCGCCCAGTTCGTGGTCGCATATTCTCTGGTCGCGCAGTTCGGTTCGTTCCTGGCGGAGGGACATGCTCAGCTCGTTTTCAACCTCTCGAGACTGCTCGGGCTGCTGCACTGATCGTCGCCCGCTGCGCTGTCGCAGCCTCGGCTGGCGCGCCGCCCTGCTGAGCGCCGTCCTCACGCTGCTCGCAGCGTGCGGTGCCCAGAGGTTCGACCGCTCGAATCAGGAAGTAAGGGCGCTGCTCTATCGATCCGACGGCACACTGGACGACGGTGCAGCGACGGCCGCCTTCAACGCGCGCTTCCCGGCCGGATCGAAGTTCACCGATCTTCAGTCTCTGGTCCGGTCGGTCGGGGGTCGCTGCGGCCACCGGCACGCCCAGACGATGTGCGAGATTCCGACGAGAGGGACGGTCTGCGTCGTCAACGCGATTGCCCTCGCCGTGCGCACGGCGCCTGCGGGAGACACGATCGAGCACATCGAGGTTCGAGGGGGCATGACGGGATGCTAGCCAGCGGAAAGCCCGGAGCATGAGGCGCGCCACGCATGAACGCGCTGCTGCGCGCCTGCATGGACGCGCACACGTGAGCTGCGCGGCGCTGCGGCGAGGTCGCCGATGAAGCTGCGCGTGCAGAGCTTCGCCATCTCGATCGACGGCTACGGCGCCGGCCCGAACCAGGATCTCCAGAACCCGCTCGGCGTGCGCGGTCCTGAGCTCATGGAGTGGTTCTTTCAGACCCGCATGTGGCGGCAGATGCACGGTCAGGACGGTGGCGAGACGGGGGTCGACAACGCCATGGCCGTGCAGGGCTTCGCCGGGATCGGCGCCTGGATCCTCGGCCGCAACATGTTCGGTCCGGTTCGTGGTCCGTGGCCCGACGAGACCTGGAAGGGCTGGTGGGGCGAGGAGCCGCCGTATCACACGCCGGTCTTCGTGCTCACGCACTACCCGCGCCCGCCGCTTGCGATGGCGGGTGGTACCGAATTTCGCTTCGTCGGCGGCGACATCCATGCGGTGCTCGAGCAGGCGGCGGCCGCAGCGGCCGGGCGCGACGTGCGCGTCGGCGGCGGCGTCGCCACCATCCGGGAGTTTCTGCGTGCCGCCCTCCTCGACGAGCTGCACCTCGTGGTCCGACCGGTGCTGCTCGGCTGCGGCGAGCACCTGCTCGGCGGCATCGATCTGCGCGCGCTCGGCTACGAATGCGCGAAATGGGTGGCCGGTGAGCGCGCGGCCCACGTCTTTCTGCGACGACGGAGCGCTTGAGCGCATGGCGAACCCCAGGCCGATCGCGATTGCCGCGGCGGAGGCTCCTCCCCGCACCCGACCTTCCAACTATCCCGAGCCCTTCGCCTCGCGCATGAGCGGCCGCGAGAAGCGGCCCCTGGGCGATCTCTTCGGGCTCGCGAACTTCGGGGTCAATCTCACCCGCCTCGCGCCCGGGGGGATCTCGGCGCTGCGCCACGCACACTCGAGGCAGGACGAGTTCGTCTACATCCTCGAGGGGACTGCGACGCTCTACACCGACGAGGGTGCGACGCGCCTCGCTCCCGGTATGTGCGCCGGCTTCAGGGCCGGCAGCGGGAACGCTCACCACCTGATCAACGAGACCCGGGAGGCGGTGGTCTATCTCGAAGTCGGCGATCGCACCCCCGGCGACGAGGGGCGCTACCCGGACGATGACCTCGAGGCGCGACTGCGGGACGGGAAGTGGACCTTCACTCACAAGGACGGCTCGCCTTATTGACGCATCCCGAAGCGCGCTGCAGGCAGCGGCCTCAGCCAGCCGGACTGCGCTCGACCACGACCTCGCTCATCTGGATCACCGGGGAGAGATCGGTGTACTTGGGGATGTCGGCCAGGATCTCCTTGGCGTGCGGCCCGAAACCCGCCTGGAACGCGGCGAGCGAGTCGCAGAAGATGTGGCACATGGCGACGTAGGTCGCCGGCGTACCGGGCTCGGCGCCGGCCACGCCCTTGTCGACGGTATAGTACTTGCAGTGTGCGCCCATGCGCGCCTTGATCAGCGGCATGTGCCGGTCGCGGTAGTAGTCGTGGTTGAAGCGGGCGCCGGGTGCATTGGGGTACATCACGCTCACCTTGATCATGGCTCACCTCCATCTGGCGGTCTTTGACCGCCGCGGGCGATGATCGTGCCCGACCGGCGAGCGAGGCTGCAAAGGTGCCGGTGAAAGCGCGCCGAGGACCCCAGGCTCCGCTGCCCGCGGTCGTCGGCTGGAGGCGTCGTCCATGGCGAAGATCGAAAAGAGGCTCCGGAGCCTCGGATTGAGGCTCCCGCCACCGCTGCGGCCGCCGCCGGGCGTGATCCTGCCCTTCCAGTTCGTGCGCGTGGTCGGCCGGCGCGCGCTGATCTCGGGCCACGGGCCGCAGAGTCCCGACGGCTCGATCGCCGCACCCCTCGGCAAGCTCGGTCGGGAGCTGTCGCTCGAGCAGGGTTACGCCGCCGCCCGCCTCACGGCGCTGGCGATTCTCGGGAGCCTCGAGCGCGCACTCGGCGATCTCGACCGCATTGCGGCGTGGTCGCGGGTCTTCGGCATGGTGAACACCGCCCCCGGCTTCAACCAGCAGCCGAGCGTCATCAACGGCTTCTCCGACCTGATCCTCGAGGTCTTTGGCCCGGAAGTCGGCGCCCACAGCCGCAGCGCGGTCGGCATGGCCGGCCTGCCCTTCGACATCCCGGTCGAGATCGAGGGCGAAGTCGAGCTCAGGGGGTAGCGGCACGTGCGCCTCGAAGTCTGGCTCGCCTTCGTCGCCGCCTCCTCGGTGCTGCTGGTCATCCCGGGTCCCACGATCCTGACGGTGATCAGCTACTCAACCGCGCACGGCCGCCGTGCGCTCGTGCCGCTCGTTGCGGGGGTCGCCCTCGGCGATTCGAGCGCGCTCGCCATCTCGCTGCTCGGGCTCGGCGCGTTGCTCGCTCGGGCGGCGGTGTTGTTCACCGCGGTGAAGGTCCTCGGCGGGCTCTACCTGCTCTATCTCGGCCTCACGCTGCTGCGCACCCGCGTGCCGCGGCAAGAGCGGTCGCCGCCCCCGGCGCCCCGATCCGCCCGGCGGCTGTTTGCGAACACCTGGCTGGTCACCGCCCTGAATCCCAAGGGCATCGTGTTCTTCGTCGCTTTCCTGCCGCAGTTCATCGATCCGCACCTGGCGATCGCACCACAGGTGTGGCTGCTTGCCCTGACCTTCGTTGCGCTCGCGATCGTGAACGCCGCGCTGTATGCGTTCTTCGGCGCGAGCGTCCGGGGGGCGCTCGACTCGGCGCGCGCCCAGCGCGCCTTCAGCGTGCTCGGCGGGTCGCTGCTCTGCGGTGCGGGCGTCTGGGCGCTGCTCGCCAGGCGTCCCGCATGAGCCCGCCGGCGCGAAGAGGGCCGGCGTCCTACGCGCTCGCCGTCGAGGAGAAACCCGGCTACCTGCATTTCGTCGTGACCGGCGCAAACACCCGCGAGAACGTCATGCGCTACATGGACGAGGTCATGCGCGAGTGCCGTGCGCGCGGCTGTCGCCGGATCCTGATCGAGGAGCGTCTGGAGGGAGCGCGACTCGGAACCATGGACGTGTTCGAGATGGTGTCGGCGGGCAGCACGCGCTTCCGCGGCGTCCTCCAGGCACTCGCCTACGTCGATGTGAACGCCGCGGGCGGGCTGATGGATTTCGCGGAGGACGTGGCGGTGAATCGCGGGTTTCCGGTGCGGGCGTTTGCGACCACCGCCGCGGCCGAGGAGTGGCTGCGCGCGCGGCGCGGCTGACGGCCGCCCGCTTCAGGAGCGGCGCGCGAGCAGCAGCCAGCCGAGGAGCGCCGCGGATTTCTGGTCCGCCCCCCACGGGGGAGGGAGCTCGCGGCCGAGCTGCGCGACGGCGGCGGCGAGCGAGCGGGGCGTGCGCTTGAGCGCCCTTGCTGCCTGAGCGGGGAGGTCGCGCGCGCGGATGCGCGTCACGGGGAGCGCGAGCGCGGCGCAGCCGCGGGCGAGCGCCTCGCGGAAATGCTGGCCGTCGGCTGTGTGAATGAGGGCGTGCGAGGCGAGGATCGCCGCGAGCGTGGCGCCGCGGCGGCCCGAGGAGTCGAGGATGCCGGCGGCGCGCGGCTCGACTCCGGCGGTGCGCGCCGTGCGCACCAGCACGCCGATCGCCTCCGTGGCGAGCGCCGCCGCCGAGGCCTCGAACGCCGCGAGCCGCTCGGCCGCCTCCCCCGGCGGAAGCTCCTCGATCGCGTGGTAGGGCTGTCTCGATCCCGCGAGGGCCGCATCGCTCATCTCCAGGCGCTCGCGCGCCAGCACCCGCGGGTGGGTCGCCGTGCCGCCGACCGCCACGACCGCGGCCCAGCCCGAGTGCGGCGCGAACCCGAGCGTGCAGCGCGCCTTCACCGCTACTCGATCTCGGCCTTGATCGGCCGGCTCATGAGCTCGCGCACCGCCTGCCGCGCCGGCAGCTTCTCGTGAAGCACCCGGTACACCATCTCGCACAACGGCATCTCCACCTCGGCGCGCGCCGCCACCGCGCGGATGGCGCGCGCGCCGGCGAAGCCCTCGACCGACTGGCCGATGCGCTCGAGCGCCGACTCGACGGTCGCGCCCGAGGCGAGCAGCAGGCCGAAGCGCCGGTTGCGCGACTGGTCGTCGGTGCAGGTGAGCACCAGGTCCCCGAGCCCGGCGAGCCCCATGAAGGTGTGGGCCTCGGCGCCGAGCGCCACGCCGAGGCGCGTCATTTCCTTCAGCCCACGCGTGATGAGCGCCACGCGCGTGTTGGCGCCGAAGCCGAGCCCGTCGGAGAGACCGGCGCCGACGGCGAGCGCGTTCTTCACCGCGCCGCCGATCTCCACCCCCAGGATGTCGCCGGAGGTATAGGCGCGGAAATTCTCCGAGCTGAGCTCGCGCGCCAGCGCCTCGGCGTAGTGCGCGTCGCGCGAGGCGATCGTCATGGCGGTGGGCAGCCCCGCGCCCACCTCGCGGGCGAAGGTCGGGCCGGAGAGCACCGCGATCGGCCGCGCCGGGCCGAGCACCTCGCGCGCGACCTGGTGCGGGAGCTTGCCGCTGTCCTGCTCGAAGCCCTTGGTGGCCCACGCCACGTGCATGCGCGGGCCGAGGTGCGGTGCCAGCGTGGTGAGCACGCCGCGAAACGCCGGGCTCGGCACGACGACGAGCACGTCGCGCACGCCCGCGAGCGCCGCCGGCAGCAGCGGCTCGACCGCGAGCGAGTCGGGGAACGCCGCCGTGGGCAGATAGCGCTCGTTGCGCCGCTCACGCGCCATGGCGGCGAGGCGCTCGCGGTCGCGGCCCCACAACCGCACCGCCCGCCCGCCGCGCGCGAACTGGATCGCGAGCGCGGTGCCCCACGAGCCCGCACCGAGTACGACGACCGGCGGGGCTGACGCGCGGGCGCTCACGAGGGGGGACCGGCGCGCTGCGCCGCGCCGCGGCCGCTCTCAGTTCGCCTGTGCGGGCGAGGGCGCCTGGTTGGCGGCGTAGAGCGCATCGAAGTTCACCGGCGGCAGCAGGAACTGCGGAAAGCCGCCCTGACTCACGAGCTGCGAGACCGCGCTGCGCGCGTAGGGGAACAACACCCCCGGGCACACGGTGCTCACGGCGCGCTTGAGGTCCGCCTCGCCGAGGTTGCGCATCACGAACAGGCCCGCCTGCTTGACCTCGACCAGGAACACCGTCACGTCGTTCTGCTTGGCCGACACGGTGACGGTGAGCACCACCTCGCGCAGGTCGGGCGACACCTGGGTCGCGGAGGTCTGCAGGTCGAGGTTGATCTGCGGGGCCCAGTTGCCTTCCACGCGTGGGCCGTTCGGTGCCTCGTAGGAGCAGTCCTTGAGGTACACGGTCTGCAGCGACAGCATGGGGCCGTCGTCTGCGGTCTCGGTGGCCGGCGCGGCGCCGGCAGTTTCATTCGCCATGGTTATCAGGCTCCGTTCTTCAGCAGCGGATCGAGCTCGCCGGACGCATCGAGCGCGTGCAGGTCGTCGGATCCGCCGACACAGCGATCGCCGATGAATATCTGCGGTACGGTGGTGCCGCCCCCGCGCGCCACCATTTCGCGCCGCGCGCCGGGGACTGCGTCCACGTCGATCTCGGTGAAGGCGATGCCTTTTCTGGTCAGCAGGTCCCGGGCCCGCGCGCAGTACGAGCACCAGTCCACCGCATACATGACGACCGCCGGCGATTCCATCGAGGCTTCCCGGGGCGTACGGCTCAGGCGCGCGACAGCGGCAGGTTGTCGGCGCGCCACGCGGCGAGTCCGCCGCGCAATGCGACCACCCGGGTGAAGCCCTGGGCGGCGAGCTGGCGTACCGCCGCGGCGCCGGCCGAACCGGTATCGTCGTACACGACGACCGCCTTTTCCTTATGCTTCTTCAGGGTGTCCCCGGCGCTGCGCAGCTGCTCGCCGCTCATCGGCCGGGCCCCGGCGAGGTGGCCGGCCTGGTATTGCTCCGGCGCGCGCAGGTCGAGCACCAGCGCGCCGTGGTTCATCAGGTGGATGAGCTCCTGCGGCGACACCGAGACGAGACTCTCGGCGCGCGAGCGCATCTCGTAGACAGCGATGAGAGCGGCCGCCACTGCGGTCGCGGTCGCGAGCCAGGGGTGATGACTGAGGAACTCGAGGACACGGTCCATGGGACAGGAGCGCAGGCCGGGGGCGCAAAAGGGCGCGCATTATAGCGCCCCGCCGCCTTCCGGCACCCGCCCGCCCCGCTCCCCGGCCCGGGTGGTGCTGCCCGTGGCGCTGCTGCTCGCCGCCGGACCTGCCGCCGGTGCGCCGCCGGCGCATCCGGAATCGGACGCCAAGCAGGCCGAGGCGCAGCTCGAAGCGATCAAATCCGAGATCGAGCGGGTCACCCGCGAGGTGAGCGCCGAGCAGGTCGAGCGCGACCGTTTGACGCGCGACCTGCGCAGCGCCGAGCTCTCGGCGGGTCGCGTGCGCGCGAGTCTCGGGGAGCTCAAGCGCGAGCGTGCCCAGCATGCCGCCCGGCGCGCCGGGCTCGCCGCCGAGCAGCGCGAGCGCGAGGCGCAGCTCGAGAAGAATCGCGCCGACCTCGCCGGTGAGATCCGCGCCGCCTACCTGATCGGCCGCCAGGAGCCCTTCAAGCTGCTGCTCAACCAGGAGGATCCGGCGCTCGCCGGGCGGATGTTCGCCTACTACGGTTACTTCGGCCGCGCGCGCGCCGGTGAGATCAAGCTGATCGAGGACGACGTGCAGCGCCTCGCCGAGCTCGGCAGCGAGCTCGATGCCGAGGACGCCCGGCTCGCGCAGCTCGAGGCATCGCAGCGTGCGCAGCTCGCCGCGCTCGAGCAGGCGCGCACGCAGCGCTCGGTGGTGCTTGCGGGCCTGGAGGCCGAGTCGCGCACCCGCGCGCAGAGTCTCGAGCGGCTGCGCCGCGAGCAGGCGGGGCTCGAGAAGCTGCTGCGCGAGCTGCGTGCCGCGATCGCGCGCTTTCCGCTCGAGACCAACGATGCGTTCGTGCGGCTGCGCGGCAAGCTCGCCTGGCCGGTGTCGGGAAAGCTGGTGGCTCGCTTCGGCGAGCCGCGCGCCGGGGGCGTGCGCTGGGACGGGGTACTGGTCGCCACCGACCGCGGGGCACCGGTGAAGGCCGTGTGCGAAGGAAGGGTGATCTATGCCGACTGGCTGCCGGGGCTGGGGCTGCTCGCGATCATCGATCACGGCAACGGCTACCTGAGCCTCTACGGACACAACGAGCGGCTCTACAAGGCGGCTGGCGAGCGGGTCGAGGCCGGAGACACCATCGCCGCCGCGGGCGACAGCGGCGGCAGCGGTCGTCCGGAGCTGTACTTCGAGATCCGCAAGGGCGGCAAGCCCGTGGACCCGCGACCCTGGTTCAAGGCGGCCGATCCCTGAGGATGTGACCGGCGTCAACCTTTTGGGTGCCTCGTCCCGCCCCGGCGGGCCGATTCGCCAACTTGCGCATGGATCGCGGCCGACATAAGCGCAATCGTGTGCACTGGCCCGGAAACAACGATCGCAAGGGGCACCCGATACCCCCCATGAGTGCGCCTCGACCCCAGGAACCGCCGGCTGCGCCGCCAGCGGGAAGCTTCGAACCCTACGCGCGCCTGGTGCGCTCGCTGCTGCCGCGCGCCGACAGCGTCGCGATATTCAATGCCGCCGCCGAGCTGCTCTGGTCGTCGGAGACCATGACGGGCCCGGACCTGATGAACGTGGTCGAGGATGCGCTCCTCGGCGCGCGTGCGAGCGACGGCGGCCCGGGGCAGCTGCGCATGCTTGCCGGCAACCTGCCGGTATACCTGTGCGCGCTGCGCACCGACGTCGGCGCGCTGCTCGCGATCGTCGCGGTCGTGTGCCGCCCGGCCGAGGGAGTGGACAAGCGTCCGCACGAATTCAACTTCGCCCACTCACTGCTCTCGCCGGCGCTCGAGTGCCTGCGCCGCGAGCTGGTGGCGCGGGTGACCGTCGAGGAGCTCAACGGCACCGTGAGCGAGCTCAACCGCGACCTCGATCTGCTGCTCACGCACGGCGCCGACGAGCCGGCCGCCGACGGCGCCAACGAGCTGCAGCTGCTGCTGCAGCAGACGGTCGAGCACCTGCGGGCCGCCACCGGCGCGCTGCTGGTGCCGGAGAAGAACGTGACCCTGGTGCGCGCCGGCGGAGCCGCTGCGCCCGACACCCGCTTCCTCACCCGCAGCCATCGCCGCCTGATGTCGCTCGCGCAGGCCCAGCGCGAGCCGCTGGTGGTGAACGACATCGCGATGACCTCTCCCGACACCTACCCGTACCGCGTGCTGTGCTGCCCGCTGCGCTCGCGCGCCGGGCGCGCACTCGGGATGCTCATCCTGCTGCGCGACGAGAACGGCGAGCCGTTCACGGAGCGCGACGCGCACATCGCCCAGATCCTCGCCCGCAAGGCGATCGACATCGTCGAGAGCAGCTACGACGCGCTGAGCGGCCTCTACACCCGTCCATCGTTCGAGCGGCGGCTGGCGGCGGTCGTGATCGAGAACAAGACCGCGCAGCGCTGGAGCGCCCTCTACATCGACGTCGACCAGCTGCACGCCATCAACGAGAAGGCCGGTATGCACATCGGCGACTCGGTGCTGGGGCAGATCGGCGAGCTCATCCGCCGGCGGCTGCCGCCCGGGGCCTTCGGCGCGCGCATTTCCGGCGACCGCTTCGCGGTGCTGCTGCCGGCGCAGGTGCAGGACGCGGAACGCTTCGCACAGGCGCTGCGCGCCGGCGCCGAGCAGATCGTGCCCAATCCGGGCGAATCCCATCCACCGGTGTCGATCAGCATCGGGGTGGCACCGCTCGCCAGCGAGGCCGGCGAGCTCGCACACGTGCTCGCGGCCGCCGAGAGCGCCTGCAAGGCGGCCAAGGATCGCGGCCGCAACCGCGTCGAGGTCTACCGCTCGAGCGACGTCAGCATTGTGCGCCGCTACGCCGACATCGCCATCGCCGCGCAGCTGCGCGAGGCCATCGACGCCGGGCGGCTGCGCCTCGATGCGCAGCTCATCCTGCCGTTCTCGGCCGCCGAGAGCGCCCGGCCCAACTACGAGCTGCTGCTGCGCATGATCGGCGACGAGGGCCAGACCATGGGCCCGGACACCTTCCTGTCGGCGGCGACGCGTTACCAGCTGATGCCGGCGATCGACCGCTGGGTGATCAACCACCTGCTGGAAGCGCTCGCGCCGCGCGCCGGCGTGCTCGAGGGCAAAGCGCTCGGCTTCACCATCAATTTCTCCGGCCAGTCGCTCGACGACGACACGTTCGCCGATTTCCTCATCGAGCGCATCCGCACCAGCGGACTCGATCCGGACCTGTTCTGCTTCGAGCTCACCGAGAACGCCACGGTTGCGCACCTGACGCGCGCCGAGGAGCTGATGCGGCGCCTGCGGCAGCTGGGCTGCGGGGTGGCGCTCGATGACTTCGGCACCGGACTCTCCTCGCTCTCGTGCCTGCGGCAGCTGCCGATCACCATGCTGAAGATCGACGGCAGCTTCATCCGCGACGTGCTCACCGACCCGCGCGCCGAAGCGATGGTGCGCGCGATCGCCGAGCTCGCCCGCAGCATGTCGATCACCACGGTGGCCGAGTACATCGAGACCGAGGCGATCTCGGACCACGTGGCGCAGCTCGGCGTCGACTACGGCCAGGGCTTTGCGATCGGCAGGCCGATCCCGCTGGCCGAGCTGCTGGCGGAATTGCCGCTGCCGAGCGAGCCGCCCGCCGGTCACCGCCCGGACGATGGCCTGCTGCGCCTGGCGGGCGCGGCGCAGTAAAGGGAGTTGCCGCGCATGTCGAGCCGCTCACGGACCCTGACCGCACTCGTCGCCGGGTCGATTCTCGGCTTCTGCGGGGCGCTGGCGAGCGGCGTGCTCGCCGAGCGCTCGAGCGAGCCGGCGCATTCGGCTAGCGCCGAGCGGCCGACGCTCCCCTGGGAAGAGGCGAGCCTGTTCGCCGAGGTCTACGAGCGCATCAAGCGCGACTATGTCGAGGACGTCGACGACCACACTCTCATGGAGAAGGCGTTGCGCGGCATGGTCGCCGCGCTCGATGCGCACTCCGCCTATCTCGACAGCGAGGAATTCGAGGCGATCCGCCTGAGCACCATGGGCTCGTACCCCGGGGTCGGGATCGAAGTCGTGGCCGCCGGCGGGGTGGTGAAGATCCTCCATCCCATCGACGGCTCCCCGGCGCAGCGCGCGGGCCTCAGGCCCGGCGACGAGATCGTGCGGATCGACGGCAACGACATCGGGGGCGATCTCGCCGGCGCCATCGCGCGCATGCGCGGCGCACCTGGCAGCACGGTGCAGCTCACCATTCGCCGCACGGGCGTCGCGGGACTCACCGACTACACGCTGCGTCGCGCCCAGGTCGAGGTGCGCAGCGTCACCGAGCAAACCCTCGAGCCGGGCTACGGGTACCTGCGCATCACGGGCTTCAGCGAGACCACGGCCGATGATGTCTCGCATGCCGTATCGAGGCTGAAGAAAGAAAATCCGTCCGGAATCAAGGGTCTGGTACTCGATCTACGAGACAATCCAGGTGGCGTTCTCGAGGCGGGTGTGGCCGTGGCCGACGACTTCCTCGATCAGGGCGTCATCGTGACGGCCGACGGGCGCACGCCCGAGTCGCGCTTCCGCATGGACGCCACACCCGGCGATCTCATCGACGGGGCGCCGCTCGTCGTGCTGGTCAACGGCGGCACCGCATCGGCCTCCGAGATCGTCGCCGGCGCGCTCAAGGACCACGGGCGCGCGCTTCTCATCGGGCGCAAGACCTACGGCAAGGGCTCGGTGCAGACGGTCATGCCGCTCTCGCACGGCGGCGCGGTCAAGCTGACCACCTCGCTCTACTTCACCCCCTCGGGGGCCTCCATCCAGGGCAAGGGCATCGTTCCGGACATCGTCGAAGGCACGGCCAAGGCTCCGGCCGGCGCCAGCGCGGACGACGGCACAGCGCGGCTCGCCGAGCGCGATCCCGACGTGGGGGTGGGGCTCGAGACGCTCAAGAGCCGCGGGGCGCTCGCCGGGCGTGCGGGGTCCGCCTCCGCCGGCCGCAACCTCGTGCCCTGACCGGGCCGGCTGCTGACAGGCCCGCGGCGCGCTGCGGGGGCATTCCCGTTATCCTCCCTCGCCATGCTGGCCTGGCTCGTCGACCTCGTTCTGCATCTCGACCGGCACCTGGTCGAGCTGCTCACCCGCTACGACCTGTGGATCTACCCGATCCTGTTCGCAGTCATCTTCGCCGAGACCGGGCTCGTGGTGACGCCGTTTCTGCCGGGAGACTCGCTGCTCTTTGCGGTCGGGGCGCTGGCGGCGGTGGACACGAGCGGCACGCTGTCGGCACCGCTCGCGAGCCTGACGCTCGGCATCGCGGCGGTGCTCGGCAACACGGTGAATTACAGCATCGGGCGCGCCATCGGCCCGCCCGCCTTCAGCGGGGGGTACCGCCTGCTCAAGCTCGAGTATCTGCGGCGCACCGAGGAGTTCTTCGCGCGCTACGGGGCGCTGGCGATCTTCCTGTCGCGCTTCATGCCCATCATCCGTACCTGCGCGCCGTTCGTCGCCGGCGTCGGGCGCATGTCCTACGGAAGATTCCTCGGCTGGAACCTGGCCGGGGGTTTCAGCTGGGTGCTGCTCTTCATCTGGGGCGGCTACCTCTTCGGCAACATCCCGCTGGTGAAACAGCACTTCGGGCTGGTGACGCTGGCGATCATCGTCGCCTCGCTCGTGCCGCTTGCGAGCGCGCTGCTGCGCCGCAGCCCCCGGGCGCAGTAGACCGAGACCAGGGCACCGCACGCCGCCCGCGGTGGCACAATCCCGTCATGAGCGAGAAGCCACGGGGCTACGCCCACCGCGTCGACGTCCGCGCCGAGGCGGCACGGGTATGGGAGGCGATCACGGACGCGCAGAGTCTCAAGACCTGGTGCTCCCCGGAGGCAGAGCTGCAGCCGCGGCAGGGAGGCCTGTTCCGGGCACGGGTCGACCGGGTCACGGAGCTCGAGGCGCACATCGAGGTCTTCGATCCCGGACGGCGGCTGAAGCTCATCTACCTGCCGAACCCGGCACTGCCGCCCGCCGATACGGTGATCACCGACGATCTGATTCTGGACGCGGTGCGCGGCGGGACCATCGTGCGCCTGCTCGGCGCAGGGATCCCGGCGGGCAGCACGTGGGATACTCAATACTGGCGGCTGCGCACCAGCTGGCTGCAGGCACTCAACCGGCTGAAGATCATCGCCGAGAAGCGGCCCGCGGCGGGGACTGAATCATGACCGGTTTCATTCTGCGTGCCGTGATCAGCGCGATCGGGCTGTGGCTCGCCACGCTCTGGGTAGGCGGCGTGCGCATCGACAGCGCGGCGACGCTGCTGCTCGCGGGACTGCTGCTCGGCGTGGTGAACGCGGTGGTGCGTCCGGTCGCCTTCATTCTCACGCTGCCGCTCACCATCGTGACGCTCGGGCTGTTTCTGCTCGTGCTGAATGCCGCCATGGTGGCGCTGGTCGCCTGGATGCTGCCGGGCTTTCACCTCGCCGGGTTCCGGGCGGCACTCCTCACCTGGCTCATCGTCTGGATCACCGGCTGGGTGGGCTCGGCGCTGATCGGACAGCGCGGCTACGAGCGCTACGAGCGCCGCTGAAGACGTGCGCTCAGCCGGGGAGCACCCGGCCCGCCCAGCGGTAGAGGGCGTAGACCACCCCGACGAAGGCGATGCCGCCGAGCCACTCCGAGAGGGAAGCGAATGAGTCTCCCACCACGCCGATGGGAAACTGGTTGTTGGTGAGGGCGACCAGCGCCGTGAAGATCACCGCCAGTACGCTCTCGCCGACGATCAGGCCGGAAGCGAGCAGCACCCCCAGTTGCTTCGTGGCGTCGGGTCTGGGGGTCCGGTCGGCGCCGCGGTCGAACCACCAGCCGACCAGCGCGCCCACGGTGACCATGAGCGTCGATGCCGTGGGAAGGTAGATGCCGAGGCCGACGGCGAGTGGCGGCAGTCGCAGGGACCTGGTGCTCTTCGAGAGCACCCAATCGAACGCGATGATGCCGGCGCCGATGAGGCTACCCAGGCCCATCAATTGCCATTTCTCCGGGTCGCTCTGGATCACCGCCTGCCCGAGGGCCGAGATGAGGCCCGCCTGGGGTGCGGGCAGGGCGTGGGCTCCCGCCCCGGGTGCGCCCGCAAAACCGTAAGCCTTGTTGACCAGGTCCAGCACCGGTGGGATCACCAGCGCGCTTGCTATCACGCCGATCACCAGCGCCCACTGCTGTTTCGAGGGCGTGGACTCCACCAGCTGGCCGGTTTTCAGATCCTGCAGGTTGTTGTTGGCAATGGCGGCCACGTTGAATACCACCGCGGTGACGAACAGCGCGTACGCCACGAGCGCCTTGCCCATCTCCGGGGGGAGCGAGGACTTGACGCTCACCACCAGGAACAGCGCCGTGGTGGCCACCACCAGGATGCCGATCCCCGAGAGCGGGCTGTTGGAGGCGCCGATCAGCCCCGCCATGTAGCCGCACACGGTCGAGACGAGGAAGCCGAGGACCACGACGATGATGATGCCGCCCACGGTGAGCAGCAGCGCATGCTCACCCAAGCCCGCGCTGGTCGCGAAGTTCCACAACAGCCAGCAGATCGGCAGGATGCAGAGCAGCGACACGATTCCCACCTGATCCACGGGAATGTCGTGCTCGGTGCGCGCCAGCGTGTCTCCTTTGCCGGCCTTGCGCGCCCGCGAGGAAGCGATGGCGCTTTGCAGGCCACCGATCACCGGCTTCACGAGCTTGATGAGCGTCCAGATGGCGGACACGGCGATGGCGCCGGCGCCTACGTAACGCACATAGTGACTCCAGGTGGCATGCGCGAACTCTCCCGCATCGCCTGTGGCCGCGTGCAGTGCGCTGAAATGCGGCACCCCCCAGCCCCAGCCGATGAGGGCGCCGACGAACATGGCGATGCCGCAGCTGATGCCGACCAGGTGGCCAATGCCGAACAGCGCGAAGGAGAGCTGGAAATCGAAGCCCGTGACCGGCGAGCGCGAGTCGGCACCCAAGCGGAAGCTGTGAGCGACGTCCCCGAGGAAGAGCCGCATCTGCACCGCCACCAGGAATAGGGCGGAGACCAGCGAGCCCACCAGCACGGCTTTCAGGCCCTTGCCGCCGGATTCCACCGAGTCCTGGTCCGTCACGTCGCCGGAGCCGACCTTGATGACCTCGGCGCAGGCGGTGCCTTCGGGATAGGGGAGATCGGAGTCCGTCACCAGCGCGCGGCGCAGGGGGATGGAATACATGACTCCGAGGATGCCGCCGGTGGCGCAGATGGCTACCGACTGCCAATAGGGAAAGCCGGTCCACCAGCCGATCATGATGAAGCCGGGCAGCACGAAGATGATGGAGGAGAGCGTGCCGGCGGTGGAAGCCACCGTCTGCACGATGTTGTTCTCCTGGGCGGAGGTATTGCCGAGCCAGCGCAACAGCGCCATGGAGAGCACGACCGCCGGGATGGAGGTGGAGAAAGTGAGCCCGGCCTTCAGCCCGAAGTAGACGTTGGCGGCGGTAAACACCACGGTGAGCAGCACGCCGAGGATGAGCCCCCGCAGCGTGAGCTCGGCCCGCGATTCGGTTTTCATCGATTCGACCCCCGGATGTTCGAGGCGCATCTTAGCCTCGCTTCCGCGGTGGCGCAGAGTATCCTTGGCTCCCCGTGAAGATACTGGCGGCAGTGGTGGTGTTGGCGGTGCTCGGCCTGGCGGGCTTCACCTGGGTGACGCTCAACTGGTCGTACTCCGACGGCGAGCGCGCCGGCTACGTGCAGAAGTTCTCGCGCCGCGGCTGGCTGTGCAAGACCTGGGAGGGCGAGATGGCCATGGTGACCATGCCGGGCACGGTGGCGGAGAAGTTCTACTTCACGGTGCGCAGCGCGCGCGTCGCCGCCCAGCTCAACGCCAATATCGGCAAGCGCATGTCGCTGCACTACGAGCAGCACAAGTGGGTGCCGAGCTCCTGCTTCGGCGACACCGAGTACTTCGTCACCTCGATGCGGGTGACCGAGTAGCGCGGGCGGCGCGCGCCGCACGCGCGGCGGCGCGGGGCACTCACTTCACCTCCGCCATCAGCCTGTTCAGCGGCCGCGCGAGCGCCAGCATCACGGCGCCGCCGATCACGCCGTACCAGAAGATCTTCAGGAACAGCGCCGGCAGCGACTCGAGGTGACTTGCGTCGTACTCGCCGGTGAGCTGACCGGCGAGGTTGCCGCCGAGCGCGAGCGACAGGAACCACATGCCCATCGCCTGGCCGACGAAGCGCGGCGGGACGAGCTTGCTCATGTTGGACAGGCCCACCGGGGACAGACACAACTCCCCGCAGACGTGCAGGAAGTAGGTGCAGATGAGCCAGGTGGGCAGCACCAGGCGCCCGGCGAGCACGTGCTGCGCGGCGAAGTACATGACGAGGAACCCGAGTCCCAGGAGCAGCAGCGCAACGCCGAACTTCGCGGCAGCCGGCGGATCGCGGGCGCGCTTGCCGAGCGTGATCCACAGCGCCGCGAACACCCCGGCGAGGATGATCACGAACAGCGAATTCACCGACTGCAGCACACCCGGGGGCATGTTCCAGCCGAGGACGCGCAGGTCCGTGTAGCGCGCGGCGAAAAGGTTGAAGGATCCGCCCTGCTGAAAATACCCGGCCCAGAACGTGACCGAGGCGAGGAACAGAGCCACCATCACGAGCACGCGCTTGCGCTCCGACAGGGAGAGTCCCGCAAAGAACAGCAGGTACACGAAGTACGCCACCGCGAGAAGCGAGAACGCCCAGGACGCCAGCGAGGCGAGCCGCGCGCCGTCGATGCGCACCGTGCCGGTCACGGCCAGCAGCACGCCGCCGGCAAGCAGCGCGAAGAGCAGCACCACCGGCGTCCACGAGGCGCGCTCCTCGGGCGCGACGGCGAGCCCCGCGCTGCCGAGATAGCGGCGCGTCCACAGGAACTGGGCGACGCCGAGCGCCATGCCAAGCGCCGTCAGAGCGAAGCCGAAGCGCCAGCCCAAGGCGGTGGCGACCACCGGAACCAGCAGCGGGCCGAGAAGCCCGCCGGTATTGATGCCCATGTAGAAGATCGAGAAGCCGGCGTCGCGCCGCGCACCGCCCTCCGGGTACAGCGTCGCCACCAGCGCGCTCACGTTGGGCTTGAGGAGCCCCACGCCCATGGCGATGACCAGGAGTCCTACGAAGAAGATCGCCGGCGTGCCGAGGGCGAGCAGGGTGTTCCCGAGGGCGATCAGGATCCCGCCGCCGATCACCGCGCGCTGTGCGCCGGCGAGCCGGTCGGCAATCCAGCCACCCAGGAGTCCCAGGAGATAGGTGCTCCCCACGTACAGACCGTAGATCGAGCCCGCGGACTTGTCGTCGAGACCGAGGCCTCCGCCGGCGGCCGGTGCCACCATGAACAGGATGAGGAGCGACTGAATCCCGTAATAGGTGAAGCGCTCCCACATCTCGGTGAAGAACAGCGTCGCGAGCCCGCGCGGCTGGCCGAAGAGGGTGGGCGAGCGCGGGGCGGCGGCGAGCGTCGCTGCGGCGGTCCGGGTCATGGCAGCCCTCGGCGGCGCGCTCAGCTCTCGCCGGCCTTGGCGCGCGGCTCGGCGTTCTTCGCGCGCGACAGGATGCGCGCCATGAGGATGCCGCCCTCGTAGAGCAGATACATCGGGATCGCGAGCGAGCACTGCGAGATCGCGTCGGGCGGCGTGAGCAGCGCCGCGAGGATGAATATGCCGATCAGCACGTAACCGCGGTTCTGCTGGAGCTTCTCGATCCGCACCAGTCCCATCACCACCAGCAGCACCACCGCGACCGGCACCTCGAAGGCGAGCCCGAAGCAGAAGAACATGGTGAGCACGAAATCGAGATAGTTGTTGATGTCCGTCATCATCGACACGCCCTTCGGCGTGGTGCTGGCGAAGAACTGGAACATGACCGGGAACACGAAGTAGTAGGCGAAGGCGATGCCGACGTAGAACAGCACGATCGAGGAGGCGAGCAGCGGCACGGCGAAGCGCCGCTCGTTGCGGTACAGGCCCGGGGCGACGAACGCCCACAGCTGGTAGATGACATACGGCATCGCCACCATGAGCGCCACGAAGAACGACAGCTTGAAGGGCGTCGTGAACGGCGACATGACGCCGGTGGCGATCAGGTTGCTCCCCTGCGGGAGCTTGGCGAGCAGCGGCTGGGCGACGAAGCTGAAGATGTCGTTCGAGTAGTACATGCTCGGCAGGAACACGAGCCCGACCGCCACCATTGCGCGCAGCAGCCGCTCCCGCAGCTCGAGCAGGTGCGAGATCAGCGTGCCTTCGGCGAGCTGTTCAGGTTCCTCGCTCATCGGCGCGCGTGCCCGGGACGCTGTGCCCGGCAGCGGCGGGGCCGGCCGCGGCGGGGTCGGTGGCGCGGAGCGTGTCGGCGGCAGGAGCCGCGGCCGGCGGGGGCGGCGCGGCCTGCGACGCCTGCGCCCGGCGGGCCCGCTCGAGCTCGACTTCTTCCTCGAGCTGCTCGCGGAACTGGCGTGCCATGGCGCGCGCGCGTCCGACCCAGCGGCCGAGCTCCGACACCACGCGCGGCAGTTTCTCCGGCCCGAGCACGACCAGCGCCAGGACGAAGATGATCAGGACTTCGGAGAACCGCCCTTCGAACAGATCACACGCTCCGTCAGCTCTTCGGCTGCGTGTCGCTCTTCTTGACCTCGGCGAACTCGGCGTCGGCTTCCTCCGAGCGGATCTGCTTCGGCGGGGTGCTCTGCTCGGCCTCCCCCTCGTTCATGGCCTTCTTGAACCCGCGCACCGCGGCGCCGAGGTCCGAGCCCACGGTGCGCAGCTTCTTGGCGCCGAACACGACGAGCACCACGAGCAGGATGATCAAGAGCTCGCGCATTCCTATACCGCCCATAAGCACCACTCCGACTCAAGTCCGCCCGCGCGGAGAAAGGTAGGGGATCATAGGTCAAATGAGCCCCGCGGACCGCAGAAGTTCGCTCAATTCCGCTACCCGCTTCACGCTCAGCCGGGATGGCTCTCGAGCCAGAAGGTCACCGGTCCGTCATTGACGAGCGACACCTGCATGTACGCTCCAAATACGCCAGCGGAAACATGGGCATAGGCGCCCTGCGCCTTCTGCAGCAGGTGTGCGAAAAGTCCGCGTGCGAGCTGCGGCTCGGCCGCTCCGCTGAAGCCTGCGCGGGTGCCCTTCGCGGTGTCGGCTGCGAGGGTGAATTGCGGCACGAGCAGCAGAGCGCCGCCGACCTCACGCAGCGACAGATTCATGCGTCCCTCGGGATCGGCGAACACGCGGTAGCCGAGGAGCCGCTCGAGCAGCCGCTCGGCCGAGGCCGGCGTGTCGCCGCGCTCGACGGCGATGAGAGCGAGGATCCCGCGGCCGATGGCGCCGACCACCGCGCCCTCGACGCGCACCTCCGCGCTGCTCACTCGCTGGATGAGGCCGATCATGCGTGAGGTGGATTGTGTGGCATTTGGCGCGGCGAGTCCGTAAGATTCGGGGCCGTTTTTCCGTGGGCGGGAGCTTGCCGATGATCGTGCGCTGGCGCGTAGGCTCGTGGCACGCAGGTGCGACGCTCGCAGCGCTGGCGCTGTACGCCTTCGCGGGCGTGGCCGCGGCTCAGTCGGCGCCGCTCACCGGCGATCCCAAGCGCGGCAAGTCCATCTCCTATACCTGCCTCGGCTGCCACGGCATCGACGGCTACAAGAACGCCTATCCCATGTACAGCGTGCCGGAGCTGCGGGGCCAGACTCCCGACTACATCGCGGCGGCGCTGCATGGCTATCGCGACGGCGACCGCTCGCACATCACCATGCATTCCCAGGCCGAGACGCTCTCCGACCAGGACATCGCGGACATCGCCGCCTACTTCGCAGGCAAGCCGCTGGTGAGCAGCGGCAAGTCCGCCGGCACGGTGCCGAAGGCGGCGGCGCTGTGCGTCGCCTGCCACGGCCAGGACGGGGTCGCGGTCGCGCCCATGTACCCCTCGCTCGCGGGGCAGCACGAGGACTACCTGGTGCGCGCGCTCGACGAGTACAAGCACGGCGGTCGCAAGAATCCGATCATGAAAGGCTTTGCCTCGAGCCTCAGCGAGGAGGACATCGAGGTGATCGCCGGGTACTTCAGCAGCCTCGCGCCGTCGCTCGGCACCGAGCCGCGCCCCTGGACCCGCCTCGGCGCCGATTAGCATCGGGAACCGCGCCTTAAGGTTGAGTTAAGCCTGCCCCCCTATCGTTCGCGGCAGTCCGCACTGAATCTTCAGGAGCCCGGCTGCCATGAAACTCGCAAACCTCGTCAGAAAGCCGCTCATCGCCGCGATCCTCGGCGCGGCGAGCATCGCCGTGCCGGTGAGCGCGGTGTACCTCGCGGGCGTCCCGCGTGCGGCGGTCGCCGCGGCGCCGGCGCGCAACGCGAGCCCGGCACCGGTGCGCGCCGCCCCCGACCCCGCCGTGGCGCTGCCGGACTTCAGCTCCATGGTGCAGAAGTACGGGCCGGCGGTGGTCAACATCAGCGTCGTCGACAAGGTGCGCACCGCCTGGCCCGGCGGCGGCGATGGCGATGAGAACGATCCCTTCGGTCCCAATAGCCCGTTTGCCCCCTTCTTCCGCGGCTTTCCCTTCGGCTTCCAGGTGCCGCGGCAGGAGCTGATGCACGGCGAGGGCTCGGGCTTCATCATCCGCTCCGACGGCGTGATCATGACCAATGCACACGTGGTGAAAGGTGCGAACGAGGTCACCGTGCGCCTCACCGATCGCCGTGAGTTCCCCGCCAAGGTCATCGGCATCGATACCAAGTCGGACATCGCGCTGATCAGCATCAACGCCAAGAATCTGCCGACGGTGAAGATCGGCGATTCGAGCCAGCTCAAGGTCGGTGAATGGGTGCTCGCGATCGGCTCGCCGTTCGGCTTCGAGAACAGCGCCACCGCCGGCATCGTGAGCGCCAAGGGCCGCACGCTGAGCGGCGACTACATCCCCTTCATCCAGACCGACGTGCCGATCAATCCGGGCAACTCGGGGGGCCCGCTGTTCGACATGCAGGGCGAGGTCGTCGGCATCAACTCGCAGATCTACAGCCGCAGCGGCGGCTACATGGGCGTGTCGTTCTCGATCCCGATCGACGTCGCGATGCAGGTGGGCGAGCAGCTGCAGACCAGCGGGCACGTCACGCGCGGCAAGCTCGGCGTGCTGATACAGAACGTCAGCCAGGGACTGGCGGATTCCTTCGGGCTGCCGCGACCGGAGGGGGCGCTGGTGTCGAGCGTCGAGAAGGGCGGCCCGGCGGCTGAGGCCGGCATCGAATCCGGCGACGTCCTCCTCAAGCTCAACGGCCAGCCGATCAAGGACTCGACCGAGCTGCCGGTGAAGATCGCGAGCCTCGCGCCCGGGACCCGGGTGGATCTGGAGATCTGGCGTCACCGCGCCAGCCGCGACCTCAGCGTCAAGCTCGGCGCCATGTCCGATCAGCGCACCGCCTCCGAGAGCGGCGGCTCCGAGTCCGAGGGCGGCAAGCTCGGGCTCGCCGTGCGCCCGCTCACCCGTGACGAGCAGCGCCAGGGCAACGTCAAGGGCGGGCTCGTGGTCGAGGACGCGAGCGGCCCGGCCGCCGATGCCGGCATCCAGCCCGGGGACATCGTGCTCGCGGCCAACGGCGAGCCGGTGTCGAGTGCCGCGGCGCTGAAGCGCGCGGTCGAGAGCTCGAACGGGCACATAGCGCTGCTGATCCAGCGCGGCGACACGCAGCTGTTCGTGCCGGTGAAGGTGAGCTGAGCCGCGGACCGCGGGCCGCGCGCCGCTCAGCCCGAGCCGCTCACCACCATCGCCGCCATCAGCTCGTTCACCGGCCGGGCCTCGAGCCCGCGTTCGGCGAACAGCGCCTTGATGCGCTCGGCCTGGCGCGGCGGAAAGTGCCCGTCGACGGAGGCCTCGAACTTCCTCACCAGCACCGGCATGCCCTCGCGCCGGCGGCGGCGATGGCCGATGGGGACATCGACAGCCACGCGCGCGGTGCTGCTGCCGTCGCCGAAGAAGACCTGCACCGCGTTGCCGATGTAGCGCTTGTCCGCGGCGTAGTAGTCGGCGGTGAAGGCCGGGTTCTCGCGCACCTGCATCCGGGCGCGCAGGGCGTCGATGCGCGGATCGGCGGCCACGGCATCTTCGTAGTCGGCGGCGGTGAGGCGCCCGAAGATGAGCGGTATCGCCACCATGTACTGCAGGCAGTGGTCGCGATCGGCGGGATTGCCGAGCGGACCGGTCTTGTCGATGATGCGCACGCCCGGCTCCTGGGTCTCGATGACGACGCGCTCGATGGCCTCGAGCCGCCCGCGCACCTGCGGGTGCAGGCTCATCGCGGCCTCGACCGCGGTCTGGGCGTGGAACTCGGCGGGATAGGAGATCTTGAAGAGCACGTTCTCCATCACGTAGCTGCCGAAGGGCCGGGGAATCTGCAGCGCCTGGCCGCGGAACAGCACGTCGCTGAAGCCCCAGGTCCGGGCCGAGAGCGCCGACGGATAGCCCATCTCGCCGGCGAGCGCGATGAGGGCGAGGCGCACGCCGCGGCTGGTGGCGTCCCCGGCGGCCCAGCTCTTGCGCGAGCCGGTGTTGGGCGCGTGCCGGTAGGTACGCAGCGCGCCGCCGTCGATCCAGGCGTTGGAGAGCGCGTTCACCACCTGCTCGTCGCTCGCGCCGAGCATGCCGGCCACCACCGCGGTGGTGGCGACCCGCACCAGCAGCACGTGATCGAGCCCGACGCGGTTGAAGCTGTTCTCGAGCGCGAGCACGCCCTGGATCTCGTGCGCCTTGATCATGGCGGTGAGCACATCGCGCACGGTCGGCGGCGACTTGCCCGACATCACCGCGCCGCGCGCCAGGTAGTCCGCCACGGCGAGGATGCCGCCGAGGTTGTCGGAGGGGTGGCCCCACTCGGCCGCGAGCCAGGTGTCGTTGAAGTCGAGCCAGCGGATCATCGCGCCGATGTTGAAGGCGGCCTGCACCGGATCGAGCTCGAAGGAGGTGCCCGGCACGCGTGCCCCGCCCGGCATCACCGCTCCCGGCACCACCGGGCCGAGCAGCCGGCGGCACGCCGGGTACGCGAGCGCCTGGAAACCACAGGCGAGCGTATCCATGAGGCAGTAGCGCGCGGTGCCGTAGGCCGCCTCGCCCGCGGGGCGGAAGTGCTGCACGTACTCGGCGATCGTGACCAGGGCGTCGTCGGGCGGCGGCCGCTGCGCGGACTTGAGATCAGCGCCGCTCATCGAGTGGTACGAACTGCTGATTCTCGGGGCCGATGTAGTTGGCGGCCGGGCGGATGATCTTACCGTCGGCCCGCTGCTCGATGACGTGGGCCGCCCAGCCGGTGGTGCGCGCGATGACGAACAGCGGCGTGAACATCTCGGTGGGCACCCCCATCAGGTGGTAGGAGACCGCGGAGAACCAGTCGAGGTTGGCGAACATGTTCTTGGTCTCGCGCATCACCGCCTCGATGCGCTCGGCGATGGCGAACATCTTCAGGTCGCCGCCCTCCTCGGCGAGCCGCCGTGCGACCTCCTTGATCACCTGGTTGCGCGGGTCGGCGATGGTGTAGACCGGATGGCCGAAGCCCATGATCAGCTCGCGCTGCGCGACGCGCGCGCGGATGTCGGCGGCGGCGGCGTCGGGAGAGTCGTAGCGGCTCTGGATCGCCAGCGCCGCCTCGTTGGCGCCGCCATGCTTGGGCCCCCGCAGCGCGCCGATCGCGCCGGTGATGCACGAATAGAGGTCGGCGCCGGTGCCGGCGATGACGCGCGCGGCGAAGGTCGAGGCATTGAACTCGTGCTCGGCGTACAGGATCAGCGAGGTGTGCATCGCCCGTACCCAGCCGGGCGGCGGGCGGCGGCGGTGCAGCAGGTGCAGGAAGTGCCCGCCGACGGAATCGTCGGCGGTCTCGGTGTGGATGCGCTCGCCGCCGTGGCTGAAGTGATACCAGTAGGTGAGCATCGAGCCGAGGGAGGCGATCAGCCGGTCGGCGATGTCGCGTGCGCCGGCGGCGGCGTGGTCGTCCTTCTCCGGCAGGATGCACCCCAGGGCCGACACGCCGGTGCGCAGCACGTCCATCGGGTGGGCTGCGGCCGGCAGCACCTCGAGCGCGGTACGCACCGCGGCCGGCAGCGCGCGCAGCGAGGCGAGCTGCGTCTTGTAGGCGTCGAGCTCGGCGCGCCGGGGCAGCCGGCCGTGGATCAGCAGGTAGGCGATTTCCTCGAACTCGCAGCGCTCGGCGATCTCGAGGATGTCGTAGCCGCGGTAGTGCAGATCGTTGCCGGTGCGCCCGACGCTCGACAGCGCGGTGTTGCCGGCCAGCACCCCCGAGAGCTGCACCGATTTCTTTGGCTTGGGGGCGTCCGGCGCGCTCATGGCTCACCTTCCGAACAGCTCATCGAGCTTGCGCTCGTACTCGTGGTAGCCGAGGACCTGGTAGAGCTCGGCGCGCGTCTGCATGAGCTCGACCACGCTCTTCTGCGTGCCCTCGCGCCGGATGGCGCCGTACACGGTGGCGGCGGCCCGGGCGGCGGCGCGGAACGCCGACAGCGGGTAGAGCACGAGACGCACCCCGGCGGAGCGCAGCTCCGCCAGCGTGAAGAGCGGCGTCTGGCCGAACTCGGTCAGGTTGGCGAGCACCGGCACGCCGGCACGGCCGGCGAACTCGCGGTACTCCGCCAGCGTCCCGAGCGCCTCGGCGAAGATCATGTCGGCGCCGGCGGCGACGTAGGCCGCGGCGCGCTCGAGCGCTGCCGCCTGGCCCTCGACCGCGTGGGCGTCGGTGCGCGCCATGACCACGAAATCCGGATCGCTGCGCGCATCGAGCGCCGCCTTGATCCGATCGACCATCTCGGCGGCCGGCACCAGCGCCTTGCCCGGCCGGTGGCCACAGCGCTTGGCGGACACCTGGTCCTCGAGGTGCATGCCGGCCGCTCCTGCGCGGATCAGCTCGCGCGTGGTGCGGGCGATGTTGAAGGCCTGGCCGAAACCGGTGTCGGCATCGACCAGCAGCGGCAGCTCGCACGCCGCGGTGATGCGCCGTACGTCCTCGCACACGTCGTTGAGGGAGGTGATCCCGAGGTCCGGCAGGCCGAAAGAGGCGTTGGCGACCCCGGCCCCGGAGAGGTAGATGGCGCGGAACCCGGCATCGCGGGCGAGCAGCGCCGAGTACGCGTTGAACGCGCCCACGACCTGCAGGGGATGCTCCGCCTCGACGCCGGCCCGCAGGCGCGCGCCGGCCGTGACTGCTCGTTCGGACATGGGCAACCTCGAGCGGTGGATTCTAAGCGATGCGCACCACCGTGCGCCCGGTGACCCGACCCGCGAGATACTCGGGGAAGGCGCCGGGGAGCTCGGCGAAGGCGATGGTGCGGGTGACGATGCGGGCGAGGTGGCGGGGCCGCAGGTCGGAGGCGATGCGCTGCCAGACCTCGAGGCGCCACTCGCGCGGGGTGGCCGCGGAGTTGATGCCGATGAGACTCACGCCGCGCAGGATGAACGGCATTACGGTGGTCTTGAGCTCGGCGCCGCCGGTGAGGCCGATGCTGGCGATGTTGCCCCAGAAATCGACGCAGCGCGTCAGCCACGCGAGGATCTCGCCGCCCACGTTGTCGATCGCGCCGGCAAAGCGCGCGGTCTCGAGGGGCTTCGAGCCGAGCTCGAGCTCGCCGCGCATCAGCACCTGCGCCGCGCCGAGCTGCTTCAGGTAATCCGCGGCGGCCGCCTTGGCGCTCACCGCGATCACCGGGTAGCCGCGTGCGGCGAGCATATCGATGGCGATGCTGCCGACTCCGCCTGAAGCCCCGGTGACCACCACCGGACCGCGCGCGGGCGTCTGGCCGTTGCGTTCCATGCGATGGATGGCGAGCGCGGCGGTGAAACCCGCGGTGCCGAGCGCCATGGCGGTGAAGGGATCGAGGCCGGCAGGCATCGGAATCACCCAGTCGCCGGGAACGCGGGCGATCTCGGAGTAGCCGCCGTCGTGCGTCTCGGAGAGCCCGCAGCCGGTCACCAGCACCGCATCGCCCGCGCGGTAGCGCGGGTCGGCGGAGGACTCGACCACCCCGGCGAGATCGACACCGCCGACCAGCGGGTAGCGGCGCAGAATCCGGCCGGCGCCGGTCGCGGCGAGCGCGTCCTTGTAGTTGATGCCCGAGTAAGCGACGCGGATCACGACCTCGCCGGGGGCGAGGTCATCGAGGGTGAGCGGCTCGAAGCGCGCGGCAATGCGCCCGCCGTCCGAGTGGATGCGGAATGCGGTGAAGGGTTTCATGGGGACCTCGAGGCGCGGGCGGCGGCGGGCGAGCGCACCGGGCCGGCGCTGCGAGCGAGCCAGGCGATCAGGCCCTGGGTGTTGAGCGCGAGGTCCCCGGCGAGTACGTGCTCGATCTCGGCATCGCTCTGGGTGCAGCCGTGACGGCGCGCGAGCTCCAGCCACCGCTCGAGCATCGCGGCGCGGATGGAACGCGCCGGATCGGCATCCATCCCGTGACGGCGGGCCATGGCGGCCAGCTCGCGGATCTGCATCTTGAGCAGCTCGCCGAGGCGCGGCACGTCGGTCACGCGGCTGAAGTGCATGAGGTACATCGACTCCGGCCGGTAGGCGAGCATGCGGTCGACGGAGGCGAGGTGCTGCTCCGGATCGAACTGCGAGGGCACGGTGGAGGGGGTGATGAAGGCGCCCTGCGCCGTGTCGAGCGCGCGGTAGGAGATGCCGAAGGTATCGCCGGCGAAGATGCTGCCGTGCGCGGCATCGACCACCGCGTAGTGGTGCAGCGCGTGGCCGGGCACGTGGATCAGCTCGAGCGTCCGGGCGCCGAGGGCGATGCGCTCCCCGTCCGCGACCACGCGCACGCGCTCGGCGGGAATCGGCACCAGCTCGCCGTAGAGCCGCGCGAAGCGCGCCTCGCCGTACACCAGCTTCGAGCCCGCGATCAGCTTCGCCGGATCGATCATGTGCGGTGCGCCGCGCGGATGCAGCACCGCGCGGGCGCGCGGCAGCGACTCGAGCAGCAGCCCCGCTCCGCCGGCGTGGTCGAGGTGCACGTGGGTGAGGAGGAGGTACTCGACTGCCTGGCGCGCGATGCCGAGCTCATCGAGCGCCGCGAGCAGGTACGGTACCGAGGAATTGGCGCCCACGTCGACGAAGGCCGCGTGACCGGAGTCGACGATCAGGTGCACGGCGGCATGGCCGGGGTAGAGGTACTCGGCGTCGACCGCGGTGATGCCGTGCGGATGGCGATAGAGCGTCGGCCGGACGGGAACGTTTGGCACAGGTCGTGGCAGTGAGCAGTGGCTCGTGTACACATCCTAACCCGTAGGCTAGCTTAAGCCACATGACCGACCCGATACGGCCACTCTCCCGGGCGCTCGCCGGGTACGCGGCGAGCGCGCTGGCGGCTCTCGCCGGCGGGGCCACCCCGGCGCAGCAGCCTCCGGCGGCCGCCCCGCAGCACCGCGAGCGCGGCAACCTGGTGTTCGACAACATTCCCGTGCCCGATGCGTCGCTCGTCGCGCGGCTCGACCGCTACCGTCACTCGCGCCAGGCGACCTTCCTCGACTGGCTGCCGGACGGGGCCATGCTGATCGGTACGCGCTTCGCCAACACCGTGCAGGTGCACCGCGTGGCCTCCCCCCTCGGGATGCGCGAGCAGCTCACCTTCTCCAGCGAGCCGATCGGCGCGGCGCGCGCCGCGCCGCGCGCCGGCGGCTTCGTCTACCTCGAGGACCGGGGCGGCGACGAGAACGCGCAGCTCTACTACCGCGCTCCCGACGGCGCCGTGCGCCAGATCACCCACGGGGACTTCATCCACGGCAATCCGGTGTGGGCGCACGACGGGCGGCAGGTGGCCTTCTACGGCAACGACCGCGACGGGGCGAGCTACGACGTGTACGTCGCCGACGTCGCCGCGGGGACCGCACCGCGGCTCGTGGTCGGCGGCAAGCAGGACACCTGGTACCCGCTCGACTGGTCGCCGGACGACTCGAAGCTCCTGGTGTGGCGCTACCTCTCGGTGAGCGAGAGCTATCTCTACATCGCCGACCTCGCCTCCGGCACGCTCACACCGCTCGACACGAGCAGTCGCCATGTGGGGATCCGCGCCGCCCGGTTCGCGCCCGACGGCCGCGGCGTGTACGTGCTCTCGGACGAGGGGGGCGAGTTCCTCGAGCTCCTGCTCGAGGACCCGCTGACGCACCGGACACGCCGCCTCACTCCGGAGGTGAGCTTCGACGCGGAGGACTTCGACGTGAGCCCCGACGGTCGCTACCTCGCCTACGTGCTGAACGAGGACGGACGCGACCACCTCACGGTCGCGGACACCACGACCCGCAGCGAAGTCGCGCCCGCCGGCCTCCCCGAAGGGGTGATTTCGCGGCTGCGCTTCGATCAGACCGGGCGCCTCGCCTTCGATGCCGAATCACCGCTGTCCCCGGCCGACGTCTACGTCTACGACCCGAAGTCCGGGCGGCTGGAGCGCTGGACCGGCAGCGAGGCGGGCCCGGTCGACCCGCACACCTTCGTCGCCCCGGAGCTGATCCACTATCCGACCTGGGACCGCGTCGCCGGGCATCAGCGCATGCTGTCGGCGTACGTCTACCGGCCGCGCTCGCCGGGCCCGAGCCCGGTGGTCATCAGCATCCACGGGGGACCGGAATCGCAGTACCGGCCGCGCTGGGACCCGTTCGTGCAGTTCCTGGTGAACGAGCTCGGCTACGCGGTGATCGCCCCGAACGTGCGCGGCTCGTCCGGCTACGGCCGCAGCTTCCTCGCGCTCGACAACGGGCTGCTGCGCGAGGATGCGGTGCGCGACATCGGCTCGCTGCTGGTGTGGGTCGGCACACAGCCGGCGTTCGACCGCAGCCGGGTGGCCGTCATGGGCACTTCCTACGGCGGCTACATGGCGCTCGCCGCGCTCGTCGCCTATGGTGACCGCCTGAGCGGCGGCGTCGACGTCGTCGGCATCAGCAACTTCGTCACCTTCCTGCGCAACACCTCGGCCTACCGGCGTGACCTGCGCCGTGCCGAGTACGGCGACGAGCGCGACCCGAAGATGCGCGAGTTCCTCGAGCGCATCTCACCCTTGAGCAACGCGAGCCGCATCAGGAAGCCACTGCTCGTGGTCGAGGGCCTGAACGACCCGCGCGTGCCGGCCTCCGAATCCGAGCAGCTGGTGTGGCGGGTGCGCTCCGGAGGCGGGGACGTGTGGTATCTCGTGGCCAAGGACGAAGGCCACGGCTTCCGCAAGAAGGCGAACCGCGACGCCTACCTCGAGACGGCGGCGGCCTTCCTCGCCCGGCTCGCCCGCTAGAGTCCCGGCGCCGGCGCCGGGAACGTCACGCCGACGCGCAGCCCGCGACCGTCCGGTCCCGTATCGAGCCTCACCTCGGCGCCGTGCGCGTCCGCGATCGCTTTCACGATGGCGAGCCCGAGGCCGCTGCCGGGGGGCGTGGTGCCGGCACGGCGGTAGAAGCGGTCGAATACCCGCGCGCGCTCCTCGGGCGGAATGCCCGGCCCGGTGTCGCTCACGATGAGCTGCGGGCGCCCCTCCCGGCCGGGCTGCGACTCCTCTTCGAGCGCTACGTCCACCCGGCCGCCGTCCCCGCTGTAGCGCACCGCGTTGTCCACCAGGTTGCGCAGCAGCGTGCGCAGCGCCTCCGGGTCTGCCGACACGGTGAGCGGCCGGCTGGCGCTCAGGCCGAGGTCGATGCGGCGCGCATCCGCGAGCGGCACGAGCTCGGTGATGATCTCGCGCGCGAGCGGCTCGAGCGCCACCGGCTCGCGTCGGGGCGCGCTGCGCGGCTCCTGGCGCGCGAGCGCCAGCAGCTGCTCGACCAGGCGAATGGCGCGCTGCACGCCCTGGGAAAGCCGCTCCATGGCGACGCCGCGCTCGGACTCGCCGCTGGCGCGCGCGAGCATGGCCATCTGCAGGTGCAGCGCGGTGAGCGGGGTGCGCAGCTCGTGCGCCGCGTCGGCCATGAAGGCGCGCTCGCGCCCCAGGGCCGCGTCGAGGCGGGTCAGCAGGCCGTTGAGTGCCGCAACGAGGGGCTGCACCTCGTCCGGGAGATGCTCATCGGAAAGAGGCTCGAGTGCGTTCACCCGGCGCGCCTTCAGCGCGCCGGTGAGTTCCTGCAGCGGGGCGAGCGCGTGGCCGACCGCGAACCAGATGAGAGCGGCCAGCACCGGCAGCAGCAGCGCGAAGGGCTCGAGCGTGCGCAGCGCAAGCTCCGCCGCCCGCTGCTCGCGCACGCTCATCGGCTGCGCCACCTGGATCACCTTGGTGAGCGCCTGCACGCCGTAGACGCGCCAGCGGCCCTCCGGGGTCGTCACGGTCGAGAAGCCGAGCGTGGTCACCTGCGGCAGCGCCGTGTGCGGCCGCGACAGGTATACCCGCACGCCGTCGAGCGTCCACACCTGCACCACGAAATCGTAAGCCGCGTCGTTCGGCACGATCTGCGGCAGCAGCAGGTACTCGACCGGCTGGTCGCGCAGGATGAGCGCCGTCTGGCGCAGGTGGTAGTCGAAGAAGGCGTCCGCCTCGGCGAGCGCGTTGCGGTACACGATCCAGCCGCCGGCGGCGCCGACGAGCACCACGCCCCCGAGCAGCCACGCGAGCAGCCGCGCCCGCAGCGAGCTCATGGCGCCGGCCTCACGCGGTAGCCGACGCCGCGCACGGTGAGGATGAACTGCGCGCCGAGCTTGCGGCGCAGGCCGTGGATGTGCACCTCGACCGCGTTGCTCTCGATCTCCTCGCCCCAGCCGTACAGGCGCTCCTCGATCTGGGTGCGCGACAGGATGACGCCCGGGCGCTCCATGAGCAGCGCGAGCAGCGCGAACTCGCGCGGCGACAGCGCCACCTCTTCGCCGTCGCGCGTGACGCGGTGCGCGGCCGGATCGAGCGTCACGCCGAGGTGCTCGAGCCGCGGGTCGGAACGCCCGGACTTGCGCCGCAGCAGCGCGCGGATGCGCGCGGCGAGCTCGTCGAGATCGAAGGGCTTGACCAGGTAGTCGTCGGCGCCGGCGTCGAGCCCCGCCACCCGGTCCGCCACCGCATCGCGCGCAGTGATGATCAGCACCGGCAGCCCTGAAGCCCGCGCGCGCAGCGCCTTGAGCAGCGACAGGCCGTCCTCGCCCGGCAGCCCCAGGTCGAGCAGCACGAGCGCGAAGGGCTCGGTGCGCAGCACCTGCGCGCCGTCGGCGGCGTTGCGCACCCAGTCGACGGTGAAGCCGTCGCGCTTGAGGCCGGCGCGGATGGCATCCCCGATCATCGGGTCGTCCTCTACCAGCAGCAGTCTCACGGTCCGATGAGTATGATCATTCGCGCCCAGGAGCGTGCAAGGAGCCCCGCTTGAGTCCGATCGAGCGCCTGGCGCGCGATGCCGCCACTCTCGGGGTGCAGCTCACCGCGGAGGACGCGACGCGCCTCATGAGGCTGCTCGGCGAGCTCGCGCGCTGGAATCGCAGCTACAACCTCACCGCCATCACGGCACCGGGCGAGATGGTCACCCATCACCTGCTCGACAGCCTCGCCATCCAGGCGGATCTCGCCGGCGCGCGCATCGCCGACGTCGGCACCGGCGCGGGCTTTCCCGGGCTGCCGCTCGCGCTCGTCAACCCGACCCGCCAGTTCACCCTGATCGACTCGAGCGGCAAGAAGATCCGCTTCGTCGCGCACGCCGCGCGCACCCTGGGACTCACCAACGTGACTGCGCTGCACTTGCGCGCCGAGACGTTCCGGCCCGCCGTACCGTTCGACACCGTGATCGCGCGCGCGTTCGCGCCGCTGCCCCTGCTGCTCGAGCGCGCCGGGCACCTGTGCGCCCGCGGTGGGCGGGTGCTCGCCATGAAGGGCCGCTGGCCGGAGCGCGAGCTCGAGCACCTGCCCGCGCCGTGGACTGTCGAGCGCTCGCGCACGCTCACGATCCCCGGGCTCGATGAGGCGCGGTGCGTGCTGGTGCTCACGGCAGGTGCAGCGGCAGCGCCGTCGTCTCCTTGATCACCGCCAGCGCGATCGAGGAGTTGACCGACTGCACACCGGGAAAGCGCGACAGGTGGTCGAGGAAGAAAGCCTCGTAGGCCTTGATGTCGCGGCACACGATGCGCAGCAGGAAGTCGGTCTCGCCCATGAGCGTGTAGCACTCCAGGATCTCGGGGTGGGTGCGCACCGCCTGCTCGAAGCGCAGCAGCGCGTCACGCCCGTGACCCGCGACCTTCACGTGCGAGAACACCAGGACGCTCAGGCCCAGCTTCTCGCGATCGAGCAGCGCCACGCGCCGCCGGATCACTCCGAGCTCGGTGAGGCGGCTCATGCGCCGCCAGCAGGTCGAGGCGCTCATGCCGAGCCGCTCGGCGACGTCGGCGGCGGAGAGCTCACCGTGCTCCTGCACTGCATCGAGGATCCGCAAGTCGCCACGGTCGAGCTCTGGATGCATGATTCATCTCACTATCAACGTATTTGATGGTATATATATCTCACTCAGAGTGGGATTGTGGCAGATTTCGTGATAACCCGTGCGCACCCGTGGCGTAGCCTCGGAGGCCATGGACGTCTTCGATCTGCCGGAATTCGATGGCCACGAGCTGGTGCTCTTCGGCCACGATGCGCCGACGGGCCTGCGCGCGATCATCGCGATTCATTCGACCACGCTCGGGCCGGCCGCGGGCGGCTGCCGGCTGTGGCCGTATGCGACCACGCGGGCGGCGCTGGCGGATGTGCTGCGCCTCTCGCGCGGTATGAGCTACAAGAACGCGCTCGCCGGGCTGCCCTTCGGCGGCGGCAAGGCGGTCGTCATCGCCGACCCGCGCCGGGGCAAGACCCCCGAGCTGCTCGCCGCCTTCGGGCGTCTGGTCGATTCGCTGCGCGGGCGCTACGTCACCGCCGAGGACGTCGGTACGAGTCCTGCCGACATGGCACACGTGGCGCGCGCGACTCGCTACGTGGCGGGCCTCGGCCGCTCGACGGGAGTGGCGGGGGGCGACCCGGCACCGAAGACCGCGCTCGGGGTCTTTCTCGGCATCCAGGCGGCGGTCAAGTTCAGGCTCGGCCGCGACGACTTCGAGGGCCTCAGCGTCGCGGTGCAGGGTGCCGGCGGAGTCGGCTACCACCTGTGCGGTCTGCTGGCCGAAGCGGGAGCGCGGCTGCGGGTTGCGGACGTGCGTTCCGAGGCTGTGGAGCGCGCCTGCGGGGAGTTCGGCGCGACGCCCATCGCGCCCGACGAGGTGCTCGCGGCTGCGGCCGACGTGCTCGCGCCGTGCGCGCTCGGGTCGGTGCTCGATGGCGCCTCGATCGCGCGGCTGCGCGCCCGGGTGGTGGCCGGGGCGGCCAACAATCAGCTGGCGCGGGACGAGCACGGCGAGGCGCTGCGTGCAGCCGGGATCCTGTACGCGCCGGACTACGTGATCAATGCCGGCGGCATCATCAGCGTGGCGCGCGAGTATTACGGAGGCACCGAGGAGCAGGTGCTCGAGGACATCCGCGGCATCCCCGAGCGGCTCACCGAGATCTTCGAGCGCTCGCGGCGCGAGCAGCGCACCACCAACGAGGTCGCCGACCAGCTGGCGCGCGAGCGGCTCGGCCGCGAGCCGCGCCTGCAGGTGGCCTGAAAGAGCGACAGGCGGGCCTTGGTGCAGCGGTGAAGTACACTGTCGCCCCATGAAACGGGTCATCGCCATCGCGAACCAGAAGGGCGGCGTCGGCAAGACCACCACGGCGGTCAATCTCGCCGCCTCGCTCGCCGCCACCCGGCGGCGCGTGCTGCTTCTCGACCTCGATCCCCAGGGCAACGCCACCATGGGCAGCGGCGTCGACAAGTCGCAGGTCGAGCGGGGCGCCTGCGAGGTGCTGCTCGGCGAGTCGGACCTGGCGGCGGCGATCGTGCCGGTGCAGGACGCCGGCTACATGCTGCTGCCGGCCAACCAGGATCTCACCGCCGCGGAGGTGCGGCTGCTCACGCTGCCGATCGGCCGCGAGACCAAGCTGCGCCACGCGCTGCACCCGCAGCGCGAGGCCTTCGACGTCATCCTGGTCGACTGCCCCCCGGCGCTCAGCATGCTCACCGTGAATGCGCTGGTCGCATCCGACAGCGTGCTGATCCCGATGCAGTGCGAGTACTACGCGCTCGAGGGGCTCTCGGCGCTGCTCTCGACCATCGAGCAGATCCGCGAAGCGGCCAACGCCAATCTCGCCATCGAGGGCGTGCTGCGCACCATGTTCGACCCGCGCAACAACCTCGCCAACGAGGTGAGCAGCCAGCTCATCACGCACTTCGGCGACAAGGTGTTCCGCACCGTGATCCCGCGCAACATCCGTCTCGCGGAGGCGCCCTCCTTCGGCAAGCCGGCGCTGTTCCACGACAAGGAGTCCCGCGGCGCGCTCGCCTACCTGGCGCTCGCCGGGGAGATGATCCGTCGCGAGGAGGAAGCCGCCGCCGGCGGCCACGGGGCCGGCGCCGGCAACGGCGGCCTCGGCGTCGCGGCGCCGGCCGTCGCCGCGGCAAAGGCGGGCGCCGCCGCCCCCGGTGGCGCGCTCGGCGGGGGCCGGCCGGCATGAAGAAGCCGACGCTCGGCCGCGGACTTGCGGACCTTCTCGGAAAGGTCGAGCGACCGGCCCCGCCGGCCGCGGGGGAGGAGCTCGCCAAGCTGCCGCTCGGCCTGCTGCAGCGCGGGCGCTACCAGCCACGCGTCGACATGCGCGACGAGACGCTCGCCGAGCTCGCCGGCTCGATCAAGGCTCAGGGCGTGGTGCAACCGATCGTGGTGCGCGCGCTCGCCCCGCCGGGCGCCGGCGAGCCGCAGCGCTACGAGATCGTCGCCGGCGAGCGGCGCTGGCGAGCGGCACAGATGGCGGGCCTCGCCGACATCCCGGCGGTGATCCGCCGCATCCCCGACGAGGCGGCGATTGCCATCGCGCTCATCGAGAACATCCAGCGCGAGAATCTGAATCCGCTCGAGGAAGCGCGCGCGCTCACGCGCCTGATCACCGAGTTCGGGCTCACGCACCAGGAGGCGGCGGATGCGGTCGGCCGCTCGCGCGCCGGCGTGAGCAACCTGCTGCGCCTGCTCGAGCTCGCGCCCGAGGTGTGCGAGCTCATCGAGCGGCGCACGCTCGAGATGGGACACGCGCGCGCGGTGCTCGCGCTCGGCAGCCGCCGCCAGCAGATCGAAGTGGCGCTGCTGGTCGCGAAGAAGGCACTGTCGGTGCGCGAGACCGAGGCCCTGGTGCGCAGGCTCCAGACTCCCGGCGCGCGAGCGGCGGAGCTCGGCGCACGCGACCCGAACATCGAGCGGCTCGAGCAGGAGCTCACCGGGAAACTCGGGGCGCGCGTCGCGATCCAGCCCTCGGCGCGCGGCGGCGGCAAGCTCGTGGTGAGCTACCACAGCCTGGATGAGCTCGACGGAATCCTGGCGCACATCCAATAGGTACAAGTGCGCTGTGGACTGATCGTCGGGGGGTCTCTATAATCCCGCGGCTTTTTCGCCGTCATCGCCTAAGTGACTGAACGGCCGAGCTAAGTCAGGCCCCCGCGCCCTCGCTCAGACGCGGGAACAACGGCTCCTTGGAGCCCGTCGAGCGGGACTTATATAAGGTGTTGGCGATCGATCTGCCCCAGGCTCGGCGGCTGGCCTTCGGCGTCGTGCTGGGTCAGGCGGGCGTCGCCGTGATCGCGGCGCTCGGCGGCTGGGCGCTCGGCGGAGGCGGCGCGGCGTTATCCGCGCTGCTCGGTGGCGCGATCGCCACCGCCGGGAGTCTCGCGATGGCGGCGCTGGTGTTTGCGGGCGCGCGCCGCGACGCGCAGCGCATCGTGAGCGCGTTCTACGTGGGGGAGGCCGCCAAGCTCGCCGTCGTGGTCGGGCTGTTCGTGGCGGCGCTGAGGATGGTGAGGGTGGTACCGGTGGCGATGCTCGGCGGTTTCGCCGCGACCTACCTCGTGTACTGGATCGCGCTGGTGGGCGCGCTGCCGCGTCTGGGTGGCACGCGACGCGGCGCGTGAGTCGACTGGAGAGTGGCAACGGCGATGGCAGCAGCAGAGACCGCCGGGGGTGCGACCGAGTACATTGTGCACCACGAGACCTTCCTCTCGAGCCGGGTGCCGCACGGCATCGTCGACTTCTCCACCCTCAATCTCGACACGGTGTTCTTCTCGGTGCTGCTCGCGGTGCTGTTCGCCGGCGGCTTCTACCTCGCCGCACGCCGCGCCACCACCGGGGTGCCGGGCCGCTTCCAGCTGTTCGTCGAGGTGCTGGTCGATTTCGTCGACAAGCAGGTGAAGGACACTTTCCACGGCACCAGCCAGCTGATCGCGCCGCTCGCACTCACGATCTTCTGCTGGATCCTGCTGTTCAACATCATGGATCTGGTGCCGGTCGACCTGCTGCCGGCCGCGGCCCACGAGGCGGGCCTGTCGCATCTCAAGGTGGTCCCGAGCACCGACCTCAACGCGACCTTTGCGATGTCGATCAGCGTCTTCATCCTGATGATCTACTACAGCATCAGGATGAAGGGCTTCATCGGCTTCGTGAGCGAGCTCACGCTGCACCCGTTCAACGCCAGGAACCCGTTCCTGCAGGCGCTGCTGGTGCCGGTGAATTTCCTGCTCGAGTCGGTGACGCTCCTTGCCCGCCCGGTCTCACTGTCGCTGCGGCTCTACGGCAATCTCTACGCCGGCGAGATGATCTTCCTGCTGATCGCGGTGCTCACGCTGTCGCGCGGGCTCGAGGCGCTCGTCACCCCGTCGGGCTGGGTGTGGGTGCTGGTGCAGATCCTGCTCGGCCTCATCTGGTCGATCTTTCACGTGCTGATCATCGTGCTGCAGGCTTTCATCTTCATGGTTCTGACGATCGTCTACCTGGCGCTCGCCAGCGAGCATCACTGAGGAGAGTTGAATGGAAATTGCACACATCCAGGCCATGACCGTGCTGGCGGTCGGCATCATCTTCGGACTGGGCGCTGCCGGCACCGCGATCGGCTTCGGCATACTCGGCGGGCGCTTCATCGAGGGCTCGGCACGCCAGCCGGAGCTGCTGCCGGTGCTGCGCATCCAGATGTTCGTGGTCGCCGGCCTGCTGGACGCGGTGGCCATGATCGGCATCGGCTTCGCACTGTTCTTCACCTTCGCGAATCCGTTCCTGGGCGCGCTGCACGCGGCGCACTAAAGCGGCCCGCGGCACGCGCAGCGCCCGGCTCAAGGAGACACAAGCGGTGAACATCAATCTCACCCTCATCGTGCAGATGGTCGTGTTCGTGCTGCTCATCTGGTTCACGATGAAAGTCGTCTGGCCGATGATCCTCGGGCCGATGAACGAGCGCGAGCGCCGCATCGCCCAGGGCCTGGCGGCCGCCGAGCAGGGCGAGCAGGAGCTCGCCGCGGCGCGCGAGCGGGCCGACGCCGTGGTGCGCGAGGCGCGCGAGCGGGCCACGCAGATCATCGACCACGCGCAGCACCGCGCCAACGACCTGATCGAGCAGGCCCGTGGCACGGCGAGCAGCGAGGGCGCGCGCCTGATCGCCGCCGCGCAGCAGCAGATCGAGCTCGACGCCGCGCACGCGCGCGAGGCTCTCCGCCGCCAGGTGGCCGGCATCGCGGTGGGCGCCGCCGCCAAGCTCCTCGGACGCGAGATCGATGCGCGCGCCCACGCGGACCTGCTCGAGCGCCTCGCGGCGCAGATCTGAAGCACCCATGGCCGACAAGGTCACCATCGCCCGACCCTATGCCCGCGCGGCCTTCGAGGAGGCGCGCACGCACGCGAGCCTCGAGGGCTGGTCCGAGGGACTGCACCTCGCCGCGAGCGTGGTGCAGGATGGCCGCGTCGCGGCGCTGCTCGGCAACCCGCGGGCGACGCCGGCGGAGCTGGCGCGGCTGGTGACCGGCATCGCCGGCGGCAAGCTCGGCGAGGCGGGCGCGAACTTCATCGAGCTGCTCGCCCTCAACCGCCGCCTCGGCTGCCTGCCGGAGATCGCCACGCTGTTCGATACTTTCAAGGACGAGGCGCAGGGCGTGGCCCACGTCACCGTGACCTCGGCGTCGCCGCTCGATGCCGCTCAGCGCCAGTCGCTGTCCGCGGCGCTCGAGCAGCGGCTCGAGCGGCGCGTGCGGCTGCACTGCCTGACCGACCCGCAGCTCATCGGCGGGGCGGTGCTCAGGAGCGGCGACCTTGTGATCGACGGCTCGCTGCGCACGGAGCTCGAGCGCCTCGCCTACCAGCTCACCGCCTGACCGCAACCGACACCTCCAGGAACGCACCATGGCAATCAAGGCATCCGAGATCTCCGAGCTCATCAGGCAGCGCATCGAGAACTTCGAGGCGGTCACCGAGGCGCGCAACGTCGGCACCATCATCTCGGTCACCGACGGCATCACCCGCATCCACGGGCTGGCGGACGCACGCTACGGCGAGATGCTCGAGTTTCCCGGCAACACCTTCGGCCTGGCGCTCAACCTCGAGCAGGACTCGGTCGGTGCGGTGGTGCTGGGCGAATTCGAGCACCTCAAGGAGGGCGATACCGTCAAGACCACCGGCCGGATCCTCGAGGTGCCGGTGGGACCGGGGCTGCTCGGGCGCGTGGTGGATGCGCTCGGCACGCCGCTCGACGGCAAGGGCCCGGTGAAAGCCGCGCGCACCGCACCGATCGAGCGCGTCGCCCCGGGCGTCATCTACCGCAAATCGGTCAGCCAGCCGGTGCAGACCGGCTACAAGGCCATCGACTCGATGGTGCCGATCGGCCGCGGCCAGCGCGAGCTCATCATCGGCGACCGCCAGACGGGCAAGACCGCGCTCGCCGTCGACACGGTGATCAACCAGAAGGGCTCGGGCGTCAAGTGCATCTACGTCGCGATCGGCCAGAAGCAGTCGACCATCGCCAACGTGGTGCGCAAGCTCGAGGAGCACGGCGCACTCGCTCATACCGTGGTGGTGGCGGCCTCGGCCTCCACCCCCGCCGCCCTGCAGTACATCGCCGCCTACTCCGGCGTCACCATGGGCGAGTACTTTATGGACAACGGCGAAGACGCACTCATCATCTACGACGACCTCTCCAAGCAGGCGGTCGCCTACCGGCAGATCTCGCTGCTGCTGCGCCGGCCGCCGGGCCGCGAGGCCTTTCCCGGCGACGTGTTCTACCTGCACTCGCGGCTGCTGGAACGCAGCGCGCGGGTCAACGAGGAGTACGTGGAGAAGGCCACGCAGGGGCGCGTCAAGGGGCGCACCGGCTCGCTCACCGGGCTGCCGATCATCGAGACGCAGGCGGGGGACGTGACCGCGTTCGTGCCCACCAACGTCATCTCGATCACCGACGGGCAGATCTTCCTCGAGACCGACCTTTTCAACGCCGGTATCCGCCCGGCGATGAACGCCGGCATCTCGGTGTCGCGCGTCGGCGGCGCCGCCCAGACCGACATCATCAAGAAGCTCGGTGGCGGCATCCGTCTGGCGCTCGCGCAGTACCGCGAGCTCGCCGCCTTCTCGCAGTTCGCCTCGGACCTCGACGAGGCTACCCGCAAGCAGCTCGAGCGCGGCCAGCGCGTCACCGAGGTCATGAAGCAGAAGCAGTACGCACCGATGTCGGTGGCGGAGATGGCGCTGTCCATCTACGCGGTCAACAACGGCTACATGGACAAGGTGGCGCTGAAGAAGGTGGTGGACTTCGAGGCGGCGCTGCAGGCCTTCGCTCAGACCAACTACCGCGAGATGCTCGATGCCATCAACGCGGCACCTAAGCTCTCCAAGGAGAACGAGGCGAAGCTCAAGGCGTGCATCGAGGACTTCGTCGCCACGGGCACCTACTAGGTCAATGGGCGATGGTTAAGCAAGTGCTTAACTATTCGCCCGGACAGGTAACCACGCACCGACACAGAGACTGAACGATGCCGGGAACCAAGGAAATCCGCTCCAAGATCGCGAGTGTCAAGAGCACTCAGAAGATCACGCGCGCCATGCAGATGGTCGCCACCAGCAAGATGCGCCGCGCCCAGGAGCGCATGCGGCTCGCGCGTCCCTACGCGGCGCGCATGCTGGAGGTCATCGGCCATCTCACCGAGGCGAACCCCGACTACCGCCACCCGTTTCTCGTCACCCGCGAGCCGAGGGCCGTCGGCGTCATCGTGATCTCGACCGACCGCGGGCTCGCCGGGGCGCTGAACGCCAACGTCTTCAAGCAGACGATCCTGCTGATGCGCGAGTGGCAGCGCAAGGGCGCCGAGGTCTCGATGTGCCTGATCGGCACCAAGGGGCTGGTGTTCTTCCGGCGCTTAGGTCTGCCGATCCTCGCCAACGTCTCCGGTCTCGGCGACCGGCCGCACGTCAAGGATCTCATCGGCACGGTCAAGGTGATGCTGGACGCCTACCGCGCCGGCAAGCTCGATCGGCTGTTCCTGGTGAGCGCGCAGTTCGTCAACACCATGACGCAGAAGCCCACGGTGCAGGAGCTGCTGCCCATCCAGGCGCTCGACACCGAGGGGCTGCAGGCGCACTGGGACTACATCTACGAGCCGGATGCCGCCGGCATCCTCGATGCGCTGCTGATGCGCTACATCGAGTCGCAGGTCTACCGCAGCGCGGTGGAGAACGTCGCCTCCGAAATGGCCGCGCGCATGGTCGCCATGAAGGCCGCCACCGACAACGCCGGCAAGCTGATCAACGAGCTGCAACTGATCTACAACAAGGCGCGCCAGGCCGCGATCACCAAGGAGATTTCCGAGATCGTGGGCGGCGCCGCCGCGGTTTGAGGACGCAAGCACATGTCCAATTCGCCCGAGGGAAAGATTGTCCAGATCATCGGCGCGGTCATCGACGTCGAGTTTCCGCGCGAGGGCATCCCGCGCATCTACGAGGCGCTGAAGCTCAAGGACGTCAACCTGACGCTCGAGGTGCAGCAGCAGCTCGGCGACGGCGTGGTGCGCACCATCGCCATGGGCTCCTCCGAGGGCCTGAAGCGCGGGCTCGGCGTTCGCGCCACGGGCGCGCCGATCTCGGTGCCGGTCGGCAAGGGCACGCTCGGGCGCATCATGGACGTGCTCGGCGCGCCGCAGGACAACCGCGGACCGGTCGAGGCGCGCGAGTACCTGCCGATCCACCGCCCGCCGCCGTCCTTCGAGCAGCAGGCCGGCGGCCGCGACCTGCTGGTGACCGGCATCAAGGTCATCGACCTGCTGGTGCCGTTCGCCAAGGGCGGCAAGATCGGCCTGTTCGGCGGTGCGGGCGTCGGCAAGACCGTCAACATGCTCGAGCTCATCAACAACATCGCCAAGCAGTACTCGGGGCTCTCGGTGTTCGCCGGTGTCGGCGAGCGCACCCGCGAGGGCAACGACTTCTATCACGAGATGATCGAGTCGGGCGTCATCGACAAGGACAACCTGTCGAATTCCAAGGTGGCGATGGTCTACGGCCAGATGAACGAGCCGCCGGGCAACCGCCTGCGCGTCGGGCTCACCGGACTCACCATGGCCGAGTACTTCCGTGACGAGACGCGCGAGGACGGCGGCAAGGGCCGCGACGTGCTGTTCTTCGTCGACAACATCTACCGTTACACCCTCGCCGGCACCGAGGTGTCGGCGCTGCTCGGGCGCATGCCGTCGGCGGTCGGCTACCAGCCGACGCTCGCCGAGGAGATGGGCGTGCTGCAGGAGCGCATCACCTCGACCAAGAAGGGCTCGATCACCTCCATCCAGGCGGTGTATGTGCCCGCCGACGACCTCACCGATCCCTCACCCGCGACCACCTTCGCGCACCTGGATGCGACCGTGGTGCTCTCGCGGCAGATCGCATCGCTCGGCATCTATCCGGCGGTCGACCCGCTCGACTCCACCAGCCGCCAGCTCGACCCGCTGGTGGTGGGTGAGGAGCACTACAACACCGCGCGCGGCGTGCAGGCGGTGCTGCAGCGCTACAAGGAGCTGCAGGACATCATCGCGATCCTCGGCATGGACGAGCTGTCGGAAGAGGACAAGCTCACGGTGTTCCGCGCGCGCAAGGTGCAGCGCTTCCTCTCGCAGCCCTTCAACGTCGCCAAGGTGTTCACCGGACAGGATGGCAAGATCGTGCCGCTCAAGGACACAATCCGCGGCTTCAGGGGCATCATCAGCGGCGAGTTCGACGCGCTTCCCGAGCAAGCCTTCTACATGGTGGGCCCGATCGAGGAAGCAGTCGCCAAGGCAAAGACGCTGCAGTAAAGACCACCTGAACAATGGCTGAACCACCTACCATCCATGTCGACATCGTGAGCGCCGAGGGCGAGCTGTTCTCCGGCGCCGCGGCCATGGTGTTCGCGCCGGCTTCCCAGGGCGACCTCGGCATCAAGCCGCGTCACGCGCCGCTCCTCACCCTCCTCAAGGCGGGCGAGGTGCGTGTGCAGACCCCGGACGGCGCGGAGCACCATTTCTTCGTGGGTGGCGGCGCGCTCGAGGTGCAGCCCAACCGCGTCACCGTACTGGCAGACACCGCGCTGCGCGCCAAGGACATCGACGAAGCGGCGGCGCTCGCTGCCAAGCAGCGAGCGGAAGAGGCTCTGCAGCAGAAGGGTGGCCATATGACAGAAGCGGAGGTGCTTGCCGAGCTGGCGCGGGTCGCTGCCATGATGAAGATGCTCAAGCGGCTGCGAGACCAGAGGGGCTGATTCCCTGGACCCGCCGACCGAGCCTGCCACTCCCGCACCGGCGGCGCAGGATGCGCCAGCGCCGGGGCTGCCCGCCGGACTGGCGAGAAACCTGAGCGGCGGCCTGGCGCTGCTGCTGTTGCGGCGCCGCTGGCCGCCGCGCTTTGCGGTCGGGTTCGATCAGCTCGCGGCGCTGCTCGCCATCAACCTCGCCGTCTGGGCGCTGCTCGATCGGCTGCACGCCGAGCGTCATGCGGAATTCGTCGCCGACGGACTCTTCGGCTGGGCGTGTTATCTGCTCCTCGGGCATCTGTCCTGCGCGCTGATTGCACGCGTCCAGAGCCGCGCCGCCCCGACACGCGCGCTCATCGTGACGGTGCTCGCCGTCTCGCCCTTCGTCCTGGGCTTGCTGTGGCTCGCCGGGGACCTCCCCTGGGTCGCGGCATGGCCGGTGCTCACGACGGTACTGGCCATCGTGTACCTGGCGTTCCTGAGCGTGCGCGTGCTCGGGGCCGCGTTCGGTCCGGTGCGCCTGGCTCCCGCCGTGCTCGCCATCGCGCTGGTGCTGGTCTCCCCGTATGCGCTGGCCTGGCTCGATTTCGACACGCGCCTGTGGGTGCCGCCGGAGAGCGAGCAAGCCGCGGACGAAGCCGACCCTGGCTCGGCCGAGGCGCTGCTCTACGACCAGCCGGCGCGCATCGCGGCCGCCGTCGCACGCCTCGTGCCGTCGCGACCGGCGGGCCAGAGCCATGCCTATTTCGTCGGCTTCGCCGGAGATGCGGAGCCGGAGGTATTCAGCCGCGAGGCGCAATTTGCCGGTCAGCAGTTCGCAGCGCGCTTTGGCACGGCGGACCGCTCGGTGCTCCTCATCAACGACGCCGAGGACCGCGACAGCTGGCCACTCGCGAGCCTCTCGGGACTGCGGCAGACGCTGCGCCTGCTCGCCACGCGCATGGATCCGGAAACGGACGTGCTGATCCTGTTCCTCACCTCGCACGGCTCGGAGGATGGCCTCGAGGTGCGCAACGGGACGCTGCCCCTTGGCCCGCTGGAACCCGACGACCTGCGCCAGGCGCTCGATGACTCGGGCATCCGCTGGCGGCTCATCGTC
>DASQIC010000004.1:0-9974 GCA_035631755.1 Steroidobacteraceae bacterium | reverse complement strand
GAAACCAGGGAGGAGAAGCTCGCGGCCGCTCTGATGGCGGAATTGAAGCCCCTCCTCAAGCACCAGCTCACAGAGGCTTATCAGGCGATTCTGCAGATACCACGGAAGCCGGCCATGGACTGGCAGGAAGCGCGGATCCGCAAGGCAACCGGGGACACGCAGAAGCTGCTGTTCGCCACGCCGGATCGCGTCAATTGAAGTTCCGCCCGCCGGGCGCGCATGAGAACGCCTCAGCGCCGCGCGAGCGGGTCGCGGCGGGGTACGGGCCGCGGCCGGGCCGGCGCTCCATCTCATTGAAAGCGTAACTGCCCCACCGTTGCTATTCCACGAAGGTCGGATTCGAGTCCGTAACCGTATTGCCCACCACCATTGTGCCGCCTGCACCCGGCACATATGTCGTGAACGTGACACTCCTCGCTATCAGCGCGATGTCATCGACATTGACCCCGGGCGGCTGACTGGTCTGTTGAATTCCAATGACGTACGCGTTGGTCAACTGAATTCTGGTCTGCAGCTGCGGTTGCCCGATCGTCCCCGCGGACGCGGTTGTGTCGACGAAATCGACCGTCACCGACAAGGGCTGCCCGCGGATCATCGCATCGTACAACTCTGTCGAGGCGAGCCCCGTGTACTTGCTGAAATGCATGGGTGTGTAATGGTGGGTACCGGCGGTAACCGCCACCCCAGTTACTGTGTTGATCCCCGTAGGCGGTACGTCGACAGAGTACGAGAATTTCAGCGCCTCTATCACGGCGCTGACACCCGCGTCATTCTTGATCTGCCCCCCGGGGCCGGAGATAGTCAGGTAGATGTGATTGGCCGTGGCAGGTGAGTAGGCTCCGGATCCCCCCGTTGTCAAAACGCCCGTGACTGCAAGCACCGTCGTCAACTTCGTTGATCTCATGGCACCCTCCGCAAGAGAAATTCCCCTGAACTGATTTTTTGCCCGATACGTCCCCATTGGCTGAATGTGCGTCAGCCGATTCATCGAGCCCTGTTTATTGTCGTTACTTTACTTTTCTTTTCTTTGCGAATACTACCGCTCTCGGTGCGTTCCGCGTGGCGGCAGCCATCAAGCGGCGGTTTCTTATAGGATTTCAAGCGCCTGCAGTAGCGCTCACCAAGGCCGGGGGCAACTTCCTTTCCGTGTGTCGCATCGCACCATGCCAGTCAATTCCGGAACCTATGTCCGTTCGATTGCCAACGGACGGGATGACGAGCGCGTTCACATCGGCAACGGCTTGTGCCCGTTCAGCATGATCTTTCTATCCTGGCGGAGAGGGGGAGATTCGAACTCCCGAGCCGCTTGCGCGACCTCCGGTTTTCAAGACCGGTGCAATCAACCGCTCTGCCACCTCTCCGTGCGCCGTTCGACCTGACAGCTGACATGCATTCTATCAAAGGCCCCGGCACCGGCCGGCGGCTGCCGGCTCCCGCGCTCAGCCCTTTGCCCGCCCCTTGTAGCCCGGGAGCTGCGCCGCCTCGGGCGAGATGGCGAGCTTCACCGCTACGGGCACGCTGGCGTCGAAGTCCGCGCGCGTCGGACCCATGGCAATGCGCTTGCGGAAGAAGTCCGCCCACAGGAACTCGGCAAACGCGGTCGGCGTCTTGTCGAATGCGCCCGCATCGCGCACGTAGCCGGCGAGCGAGCGGTAGCGATCGTCGATGAGTTTCTCGAGGTGATCGGGAATTTCGCTGAATGGGCGCGGCCAGCCGTTCTGATCGATCGGATGGGCCCAGTGCAGCGCGGCCATCTTCGGCCAGAACTGCACGATGGGAAGATGCGAGAAATCGTCCTCGACCCAGAAGAACCCGGTATCCAGACCGGCCTCCGAGGCGGCCCGGGCAAGGTGATGGTGATCGGTGATGTAGAGCTTCCCGTCCGGTCCCCACACCGCCGGAATCGGATGCCCGGCCAGGAAGTCCTTCTGCTCGTGGTGGCCGAGCGATTCGAGCTTCTTGCGCTTGTCGTGGACCTCGATCAGCCCGACCGTAATCTGGGTGGGCCGCAGGCGGTGGATCTCGACCTCGTGAAGCTTGCCCATGTATTGCGACCCCCCTTTTTGGGGGGGCGAATGCCGCCTGCCGGCCGGGATCGTAGCATCCCGGGACGAACCCGTTAGCCGCCAGGACGGATCCGGGGGACCCCGGCTTCACGCTCCTCCCCCATCGGGTGTCTCATGCCGGGGTTCGTGATGCTTCCCTGGAGGCCAGCATGACGCTCGCACGGTGGGCGGTCACGGGATCGCTGCTCGTTAATCTGGCGTTCGCGCTGATCGTGGTGGCGGCGTCCTCGGCGCCCCGCCCGGCGGCCCACGGTGCGATCGCGCAGTGTGCCCTGCACCACAACCCGGCTGCGAGTCCCCGGCCGGTCGCCGTCCGCTATCTCGCGGCGCTGCGCATGGGGTGGGCGATCAGTTGAAAACCGGGCGTCACCCCTGAGGCGCCCGTCGGCGCGGGGTCCGGTGCGCAGCGGATTCCACGCCGTTTGATCCCTCACTCGGCCGCGGCCACCGCGGTACCCGCCTCGTCCCGCGTACGGCGTGCCGAACGCAGCATCGCCACCGCGGCGTACACCACCACGACGATCACCAGCCAGCGCATCGTCGTCAGCGGCAGCTGCTTGACGATGAAGAATGCGACCAGCACTCCGACCGCGCCGCCGAGCACCAGTCCGAGCGACGGGCCGTGCGCAAAGCGGCCGGAACGAAAGAAGCCGAGACTCGCCACCGGCTGCAGGATGCCGTCGCTTCCCATCATGATCGGGAATGCAGCCAGCGGATGCATGCCCAGCAGCGACAGCACGATCATGCTCGGCGCGTAGTTGCCGATGCCGATGCACATCAGCGCGCCGAGCACGAAGTTCACCCCGACGGCGATGGCGAAGCGCCAGCCCTCGAGGCCGAAAGCGACGCCGCCCTGCGGGAAGGCTCCCAGGTTACGCATGGCGAAAAAGACTGCCGCGATCAGCAGCGCCACGCCCATGAAGCGCTGGATCGCGCGCCGCGGCAGCCGGCTCACGACGCCCGCGCCGAGCCAGGCGCCCGCGGTTGCGCTCGCCACCATGCAGGTGAGCAGCAGCGGCTCGACGGTGACTGCGGTGACGAACAGCACCATCTCGAGAAATGCCGCGGCGTTGTGCCCGACGTTGAGCGTGCCCGGGATGAGCTCGTCGGCCGGCGAGCCCCGGAACTTGAAGAGCGCAGTCGTCGTGGCATAGGAACCGATGCCGAGCGCATCGAGAAAATCGGTCACCAGGCCGATGGCGATGTCGCCCGGGGTCGGCCGCTCGCGTTTGCCGCTGCGCCGCACAGCCCACACCCAGCCGAGCACGAACGCCACGTTCACCACGATGAGCGCCGCGAGCAGCCCCACCTTGGCCGCGTTCACGGCCGATTCCCGGCGAGTTCGCCGCGCTCGCGTGCCAGGCGGTCGGCTGCGCGCAGATAGCTGATCGCGGCGGCCGCTGCGAGGCGGCCGAAGCGGTGGAAGCGGATCGGCCGCAGCGGCGTCACCGGAAAGCCGAGCTCGGCGGCGCTCGCGCCGAGCACACGCTGCGCCAGCAGTCGTCCCATGAGGGTCGCCATCGCCACGCCGCGGCCATTGTAGCCGAGCCCCGCGAGCAGCCCCGGCGCGAGCTCGTGAAGATGCGGCAGATGGTCGCGCGTCATGGCGACCGGTCCGCCCCAGTGATACTCGAAGGCGACGCCCTCGAGCTGCGGGTAGATCTCGTGCACGGCGCGATAGTGGTGGCGCATCGAGTGCGGGCCGGGCGTGGCCCCGAACACGCCCCTCGAGCCGAGCACCAGCCGTCCCCCCGCATCGACGCGGAAGTAACGCAGCAGGCGGCAGGTGTCGGACGCGGCCTCGCCTCCGGGCAGAACGCCCGCGCGCAGCGCGCCAGGCAGCGGGGCGGTGGCGACCTGGAACGACGGCACTGTGACCACGCTACGGCGCAGCGCATCGAGCAGCCGGCCGCTGTAAGCGTTGGTCGCGACGATGACCGCCGGCGCATTGACGCTTCCCGCGGGCGTCGCCACCTGCCACTCGCCGGCCGTGCGCTCGAGGCGCGTGGCCGGCGTCCCGATGAAGATGCGTCCGCCGGCGCCGAGCAATGCGCGTGCCAGCCCCCGCACGTACGAGAGCGGCTGCACCGTGCCGCCGCGCCGGTCGAGCAGCCCGCCGTGATAACGCTGCGACCCGGTGAGCGCCCCGACCTCGCTGCTTGAGAGCAGTTCGACCGGCGCCCCGCGACGCCGCCACTGCGCCGCGCGCATCGCGAGCGGCTCGAGGTCGCGCGCCGAGCTCGCCGGCTGTATCCAGCCGCTTCGCGTCGCGTCGCACGCGATGCCGTGGCGCTCGATCAGCTCGAACACCAGATCCGGTCCGGCACCGACCTGCGCCACCACCCGCGCACCGAGCCCGGCCCCGAAGGTCTCTTCGAGCGCATCGGGGTCGGCCTTGAGGCCGGGGATTACCTGCCCACCGTTGAGCCCCGAAGCGCCCTCGCCCAGGCCCGCCGCTTCGAGCACCAGCACCGCGCGGCCGGCGGCCGCGAGGTGCACACCCGCCGAGAGCCCGGTGTAGCCCGCGCCGATGATCGCCACCTCGGCGCGCTGCGCGCCCGTCAACGGCGCAAGCGACGGAGCTGCGCTCGCGGTCGCAGACCACAGCGACGGGGGCGATGGGGCGGAGTTGGACTCGGCCACTTATCGATAATCGATGATGAGTTATCGGACTTGTTCGCGGAACTCTAGGTGAGGGGCCGGCGGCGGTCAAACGCCGCGGACGCGAGCAGCGCGCGCGGCCCCGCAGCTTTCGCCGCCCGCGACGATGTGCGAGACTCTGCCGCGGCCGCAGATCCGGCTCGCAGGGGAAAGCCGATGCGATTTTCAGCGCCCCGGGTGTTGGCATCCTGCCTCGCCCTGAACGGCTGGCTGACAGGGGGCACCACGCCGGCCGCTGCCGCGACCCCGCCGCCGCTGCCCGCCGAGCAGCTCACCATCGAGCGCGTGGCGCCGAGCGGCCCGCACTCGGTCTACGTCCTCGACTACGCCTTCGATCACGAGCTCGACGCGCGCGTGCACCTCTTCGACGGCGACGGCTATCGGCGGCTCGGACAGATCGACGCCGGCTTCCTCCCGGGCTTCATCCTGTCCCCGGACCGCTCGCTGAGCGCGATCGTCACCACCTATTTCGCGCGCGGCAGCCATGGCACGCGTACCGACGTCGTGGAGTTCACCGACAACGCCACCCTCGCCACCACGCGCGAGATCGTGCTGCCGCCGAAACGCATGCAGTCGATACCGACGCTGTTCAACATCGCCTACAGCTCCGACGGCCGCTTTCTCTACGTGGCCTACATGACCCCCGCCGCCTCCTTCGGCGTGCTCGATCCCGCTGCGGGGAAGGTGCTCGGCGAGATCGACACCGCAGGCTGCGTGCTCGTCATTCCCTCGGGCCCGAACCGGGTGTCGTCGATCTGCGAGGGCGGGCGGCTCCTCACCGTGACCCTCGACGCCCAGGGGCGGGAAGCCTCGCGGGCGCTGTCGGAGCCGTTCTTCGACCCTGACAAGGATCCGGTATTCGTCCAGGGGATCCCCGCGGAGCGCGGCTACGTTTTCCTCTCCTTCCTCGGGGAAGTCCATGAAGTCGATCTCTCCGGACCGCAGCCGGCGTTCGCCCCGCCCTGGTCGCTCCTCGATGGCGCAGAGCGCGGACGCTGGCGCCCGGGCGGATACCAGGTCGGCGCCATCCAGCGCGCGCTCGGCCGGCTTTATGTGCCGATGCACCAGGGCGGCGAAGGCACGCACAAGGAAGGCGGCACGGAGCTGTGGGTGTTCGACCTGGCGCAGCACCGGCGCCTCGCGCGCTGGCCGCTCGAGTCCCGGGGACTCGCCGCGGTGGACGCGGTGGAGGTGTCGCAGGACGCAGCTCCGGTGGTGATCGCCGCCACCGAGAACGCCGATCTCGCGGTGCTCGACGCCCGCAGCGGCCAGCTGCGCCATGTCGAGCATCATCTCGGCGAGTCCCCGTGGCAGCTCGTAATTCCCTGAGCGGAAGGCTCGCATGCACTCACTCGATCAGTGGTTCGAAGACTCGTCCCGATCGCTCGCCCGGTCCACCTCGCGCCGCAGTCTCCTCGCCACGCTCGGCCGCGTGCTCACCGGAGCGGCATTGCTGCCGCTGCTGCCGATCGAGCGCGGTGGCGGTGCGCACGCTGCGAACGCCATGCCCGGCGCGGCGGGTGCGGAGAGCTGCGACTACTGGAGATACTGTGCCATCGACGGCTTCCTGTGCGCCTGCTGCGGCGGCAGCGCCACCTCCTGCCCGCCCGGCACTTCGTCCTCGCCGATCACCTGGATCGGCACCTGCCACAATCCGGGCGACGGACGCGACTACATCGTCTCCTACAACGACTGCTGCGGAAAGACGAGCTGCGGCAACTGCGGCTGCAACCGCAACGAGCGCGAGCGGCCGCTCTATCGGCCGTCGCGCAACAACGATCTCAACTGGTGCATGGCGAACGCCGAGTCGAACTATCACTGCACCGTGTCCGTGATCCTCGCCGTCGCGGACAAAGCGCACTCGTGAGGCGCGCGCGGATTCATGCCGCCGCCGCCGCGGCCGGCGTACTCGCCTGCGTCGCGATCGCCGCGCGCGCGGGCCCCGCCGAGGATTACATGCTCCACTGCATGGGCTGTCACGGCGCCGACGCGCGCGGGGTCGCCGGCAAGGTGCCGCCGCTCGCGGTCTCGCTCGGCCGTTTCATGCGCACGCCCGCGGGGCGCAGCTACCTGCTGCGGGTGCCGGGCGCCGCCAACTCGGCGCTCACCGACGCGCAGCTCGCGGCCGTGCTCAACTGGCTGGCGGAGCGCTACGCCGCAGCGGATGATCCGCGCGCCCTGCCCTTTACGGTCGAGGAGGTCTCGCGCGAGCGCCACACCCCGCTCACCGACGTCAAGGAGACACGGCGCCAGGTCGTGCGCGAGCTGGCCGCGAGCGGCCTCGCACCGCCCGCCGAGTACTGAGCGGCTGGCGCGCGGTGCCGCCTGCTGATCAGCTCCTGCCTGCAGCTCCTGCTACTGGCGCCAGATGGCGGTAATGCCGATGGTGCGCGGCCTGAAGGTGTACAGGCGTTGCAGGCGGCTGTTGCCGTCCCCGGGATTGATGGTCCAGTTGTAATCGGTGATGGCCTGCGTGTTGGTCAGGTTGTCGCAGAACGCCTGCAGCGACAGCGAGCCGAACTGCATTCCGCCGCGCATACTGATGAAGGAAGTGCCGGCAAGCACGTAGTTCGCCGGGTCGAACTGCAGGGTGTTCGGATCCTGCCCCGCCGTCGCCCACTTGGCGCGCCCCTGGTACTCGTAGTCGGCGCGCAGGAAGCTCTCGTGCGCGAGGACATTGAAGCGGTACTCGAGTCCCGCCGCCACCGTCACCGGCGCGGTCGGCTGCCCGCCACCGGTCTCGCTGCTCTGGCTGACGATGGCATCGCCGCTCGCGACGATGGGCGTGACCTCGGTGCTGCTCAGCCTCGAGTCCTGCGTATAGCGGGCCGAGGTATAGCCCGCGGCGACCTGGGCCGTGAGCGCGTCGGTGATCGAGGCGTCCAGCTGCAGGTCGATGCCCTTGGCAACCGCCTTGCCGAGATTGTCGATGAAGGAGATCTGGCAGATCGGCGGCACCACCACCTGCTGGATGTTGTTCCACCGGATGTAGTAGATGCTGCTCGCGATCCTGATGCGGTTGTTGATGTTGTTCTTGGCGCCGATCTCGAAGCTGTCGACGGTGTCGGAATTGTAGGTCGTGGGCGCGTTGGCGATGCCGAAATTGGTGAAATCCGCCGAGCAGGCCGCGAACGGCAGCGGATTGTTGGCCCCGCCCGGACGGAAGCCCTTGGCGTAGGTGGTATAGAGCATGTTGTTCGGGTCGAGCTGGTACTGCAGGCTCAGCTTCGGGGTGAACGCGTTCTCCGAGTTGTTCCCCGAGCCGAGCGTCGACGGTCCGAACAGCTGCGGCCCGCCGGTGAAGGTGTCGAACGAGTACTTGTTCTTCGAGAAGCGTGCGCCGGCGGTCAACCTGAGCTTCTCGGTGAGGCCGTAGGTGAGCTCGCCGAACACCGCGTACTGCTCGTCCTTGGCATGGGTCTGCAGGAAGTAGGAATCCTGGGGATACGCCGGGTCGTAGCCGACGGTGAACACGTCGACGATATTCGGGTCCCCGGTCAGCGCATTCTGCAGCTGGCTGAGCAGCGGGTCGTGAATCTGCTCGAGATAGCTCTGGCGGTTCTCGCTGAAGAACAGCCCCGTGGTCCACACCAGCCGCGCGTTCGGATCGCTCGATTGCAGCCGGATCTCCTGGGTGATGTTGATCTGCCCGTTGTCGACCGTGGAGGGCGACACGTAGTCGGTGGCGCCGGCGGGCAGGTGAATGCCGTTGCCGTCGATCAGCGGATATGCCGCGCCGGTTGCGTACGGCGGCAGATAGACGAACCGCTGGTAGAATCCGAGGTTGTAGAGCGTGCCCTCGTAACCGTCCTGGTTGCGGCGATTGTAATAGGAGGTGTTGGAAATGAGCTGCGCCGCGCCCAGGTCTCCCTGGATCTTGAGCGCGGTCAGATAGAACCTGTCCGGCACGTGGCGCTGCGAGGGGTCGGCGTTGACGAAATCGTTGTTCCCCGGGTTGGAGTAGAGCGGCCAGTAGTTGTTGATGTCGTTGCGCTTCTCGTTCTGATAGTAGATCGACGGGGTGATGCGCCACTTGTCATTCGGCGCCCACAGCAGCGCGAGCCGCGCCAGATAGGTGTCGGCGTAGTTGGCATCCCGCTGAACCATCCCCAGCGTCACCGGGTTGATGTCGTCGACCCAGCCGCCATCGCGGCGATACCAGACCGTCAGGCGCGCGCCGAGTGTGCCCTCCACCAGCGGCCCGCCGGCGGCGATACCTCCCTCGTAGCTCGGCGCGCCGCCTTCGGTGGTCGCGACTTCGCCGCGGGCGTAGATGCTGCTGCGCGTCAGGCTCGGCTGCGTGGTGATGTAGCGCACCGTGCCGCCCTCGGAGCCCGCGCCGAACAGCGTCCCCTGCGGGCCGCGCAGCACCTCGATGCGATCGATGTCGAAGGACTTCGGCAGCGCCTCGTCGGGATTGAAGGCGAGCGCGCGCATCTGGATCGGCGTGTCGTCGATGTAGATCCCGGTAGTGCCGGCGCCGCCCGTGCCGGAGATACCACGGATCGAGATGTTATTGGTGCCGGAGGTGTCGAAGTTTATCCCCGGCGTGAAGCGGGCGACCTCGGAGAAGTCCTTGATGCCGCGGTCGTCGAGACTCTCCTGGGTCAGCGCCATTATGCTGATTGGCACCCGCGCGAGACTCTCCTCGCGGCGTGTGGCGGTGACGATGATCTCCTGCAGACCCGCGGCCGCACCGGCCTCGCTCGCCTGCGCCTGTTCCTGCGCGAGCGTGACGACGGGAACGCCGGCAGCCAGCGCCAGCACGGCAAGCGGCAGCGCACGCGCTGCGCCCGCAATCAGGGACCTTTCGCCAATGCCTCGCATACGGCCTCCCCCTTAGTTCCCGTTTCGAGTCGCTGCGCGACGCGCGGTCGCACTGTAGGCACAAATTCGAGCCAAGCTCAAGCGCGCAGGCCGCGGCTCACCGGCAGCGTGCGCACGCGCTTGCCGGTGGCCGCATAGATGGCGTTGCAGAGCGCCGCGGCCACGCAGGACGTGCCAGTCTCCCCGACCCCGCCGGGAGGCTCGCCGCTCTTCACCAGGTGCGCCTCGACCCGCGGCGCCTCGCCGATACGCAGCGACGGGAAGTCGTTGAAGTTGTGGTGCTGCACGCGGCCATCGGCGATCGTGATCTCGTTGCCGAGCGCGGCGCTCAGTCCGAACATCACGCCGCCCTCGAGCTGCGCGCGCACCGTGTCGGGGTTGACCATCTGCCCGCAATCCATCGCACACACCACGCGCTCG
>DASQIC010000003.1:0-22628 GCA_035631755.1 Steroidobacteraceae bacterium | reverse complement strand
GCTGATGCCCGGCAGCGTCCCCATCGCCGAACCCGGCTTGGTGGCCGTCACGCCCGGCAGCGGGGAGATCATGATCGCGCCGGTCTCGGTCTGCCACCAGGTGTCGACGATCGGGCAGCGCCCCCCGCCGATCACGCGCTGATACCACATCCACGCCTCGGGATTGATCGGCTCGCCGACGCTGCCGAGCAGGCGCAGCCGCGTGAGATCGTACTTCGCCGGCAGCGCATCGCCGAGCTTCATCAGCGCGCGGATCGCGGTCGGCGCGGTGTAGAACACGGTGACGCCGTGGCTCTGGCAGATCTTCCAGAAGCGGCCGCCGTCGGGCGTGGTCGGCGCACCCTCGTACATCACCACCGTGGCGCCCGCCGCGAGCGGCCCGTAGGCGAGGTAGGTATGCCCGGTGACCCAGCCGACGTCCGCGGTGCACCAGAAGACATCCTCGTCCCGCAGGTCGAACACCCACTGCGTGGTGACCTTGGCGCCGAGCAGATAGCCTCCGGTCGCGTGCTGCACGCCCTTCGGCTTGCCGGTCGAGCCCGAGGTGTAGAGCAGGAACAGCGGATGCTCCGCGTCGACGAACTCCGGCTCGCAGGCCGGCGGTTGCCCCTCGATGACGTCGTGCCACCAGCAGTCGCGCTTGGCGTCCATGGCGACGGTCCGGCCGGTGCGCTTGAGGACGATGACGCGCCTGACGCTCCTGCAGCCCTCGGCGAGTGCCAGATCGGCGTTGGCCTTGAGCTCGACCGCGTGGCCGCCGCGCCAGCCGCCGTCGGCGGTGATCACCAGCTTCGCCTCGGTATCCTCGATGCGGTCCTTGAGCGCCGGCGCCGAGAAGCCGCCGAAGACCACCGAGTGGATCGCGCCGATGCGGTTGCAGGCGTGCATCGCGATCAGGATCTCGGGGACCAGCGGCATGTAGATGATGACCCGGTCGCCCTTGACCACGCCCTGCGACCTGAGCGCGTTGGCGAAGCGACACACCTCGGCGTGCAGCTCCCGGTACGAGAGCCGCCGCACGTCGCCGGGCTCGCCCTCGAAGATGAGCGCGGTCTTGTGGCCGCGCTCGTTGAGGTGCACGTCGAGGCAATTCCACGAGGCGTTCAGCCGCCCGTCGGTGAACCAGCGGTAGTTCGGGGCGCGCGCCTCATCGAGCGTGACCGTGAACGGCTTGTGCCAGCTGAGCTCCTGCGCGGCGAGGTCCGCCCAGAATCCCACGTGATCTTCGGCCGCGCGGCGGCGCAGGCTCTCGAGGTCGGCGGGTTTGATGCGGGCGCGCGCGGTGAAGGCCGCCGCCGGCGCAAAGCTGCGCTCCTCCAGCAGAACCGACTCGATGTTCTTGTTCGCCATGACAGTTCCCCTGACGGTTGTTCGCTTTCAGGCGCGGGCGTAGGTCCGGGAGCATAGCGGAAATCACGCGCTCGCTCAGGGGCGCACCCGCGCGAGCAATCCATCGATGAGGGCGCGTGCCCGCTGGGCATAGGAGCCGCCGAAGAGGTTCGCGTGGTTGAGGACGTGGTAGAGGTTGTAGAGCTCGCGGCGCAGTTCCGCGCCGGGCGGCAGCGGTGCCTCGGCCGCGTATGCCTGGTAGAAGGCGGGCCCGAACCCGCCGAAGAGCCGGCTCATGGCGAGGTCGGTCTCGCGATCCCCGTAGTAGACCGCCGGGTCGAAGACGGCCGGCTCGCCGCCCGCGGTCGCCAGCCAGTTGCCGCCCCACAGGTCCCCGTGCAGCAGCGAGGCCGCCGGCCGGTGCCCCTCGAGCAGCGCCTCGACCGCCTCCAGCAGCCGCTCGCCGGCCGGCGCGAGCAGCTCCGCAAAGCCGCGCGAAGCTGCGAGCGCGAGCTGCGGACGCAGCCGCCGCTCGCGGAAGAACTCCGCCCAGCCGCCCAGCGGGCCGTTCGCCTGCGGCGTGCTGCCGATGGTGTTGTCGCGGTGCCAGCCGAACTCGCGCCTCGTCACCCGATGCAGCGCAGCGAGGCCGCGCCCGAGGCGCTCCTCGCAGGCTTCGGTCACCGCAGTCTGCTCGAGCCACTCGAGGGCGAGGAAGGCATGGGTCCCCCGGCTGCCGCACGCCACCACCCCCGGTACGCGCAGCGCGCGCGCCGCGGCGAGCTCGGCGAGGCCGGCCGACTCGGCCTCGAACATCGGCAGCGCCTCCCGGGCGCCCACCTTGACGAACAGGGGTCCGGCGCCCGAGACCCAGCGGTAGCAGCGGTTGATGCTGCCGCCGGCTACCGTCTCCTCGGGCTCCGGTCGGCAGCCGACACCGGTCAGCCGGGCGATCTCCGCGGCGACGCCCGCCAGGGTCTCCATCGGCAAGACCGCCGCCCGCCGCTCACGCGCAGGCCGCGGGCAGCTGCGCGAGGCGCTCGCCCTGGCGGCGCAGGAACGGCCCGAAACCGAGGCGGTCGTAGAGGCGCGCGAGCGAGGCGAGGTCGGGCGCGCGCCGCCGCAGCCCCGCGGGCACGGCGCCGAGCGAGAGATCGCAGCTGATGCGGGTGAGCTGGCGCGCCAGATACACCGACTCGCGATGCTCGCGCAGCCGCGCGCCGAGCGTGCCCGCACCGCGCACCTTGAGGAGCGCCACCCGCGCGAGGTTGTCGTACAGCTCCTCGAGCGAGGCGAAGGCCTTCATGAGCGAAGCCGCGGTGCGATGCCCGACGCCCGGCACGCCCGGGATGTTGTCGACCTCGTCGCCGGCGAGGGCCAGGTAGTCGGCGAAGCGCTCGGGCGCCACGCCGTAATGGCGCTCGATGTCGTGGTAGCCGAATTGCCCGCGCGCGCCGAAGTCCCACAGCAGATCGCCGTCGCGCAGCAGCTGGGCGAGATCCTTGTCACGGGTGATGAACGCGGCACGCTCCCCGGCCGCGCGCATCAGCGTCGCGAGCGTGCCGATGACGTCGTCGGCCTCGTACTGCGGATGCACGAACGCCGGGATGCCGAGGTGGGCGCACAGCTCGCGGCAGCGCTCGAACTGCAGCGCCAGGTCGGCGGGCGCGGGCTCGCGGTTGGCCTTGTAGGCCGGGTAGATGCGGTTGCGGTAGGAGTCGCTGCGGCTGCGCTGGTCGAAGGCGACCGCGATGTAGTCGGGTCGCACCCGCTCGATGAGATCCCCGAGGAAGCGGGCGAAGCCGAACACCGCGTGGGTCGGGTTGCCGTCCTCGTCGCGCATCTCGGGCAGCATCGAGCGGTAAGCGCGAAACACGTAAACGGAAGCGTCGACGAGGAAGATCACGCCGCGGACCTTAGCAGTTGCGTGAATGGCTGCCCAGGCACAGGGAGGTGCCCGCCGCCGCCGGCGGCGGATCAGGACAGGTAGGCGCGGATGCGGTCGTGCAGCGGGCTCGAGCGCGGGAAATGCGCCACCAGGTACTCCATCTGGTCGGCGAGCACGCGCCGCCCCTTGAGGAAGATGTATTCCGCGTAGGTGGGCGTGAACGGCACCGCGATCAGCTGCATGCGCGCCTGCTCCGGGGTGCGCGAGGCCTTGGCGTTGTTGCAGCGGCGGCAGGCCGCCACCACGTTGGTCCAGCTGTCGGTGCCGCCCTGGCTGAAGGGGCGGATGTGATCGCGCGACAGCTCGCGCGAGGTAAAGCGCGCGGCGCAGTACATGCACAGGTAGGCGTCGCGCCGGAACAGCGTCTGGTTGTTGAGTGGCGGCACGTAGTCGTGGCGGGTGTTGCCGGGGTTGCCGGTGTGACCGACGGTCGCGACGATGGAATTGACTTCGAGCACGGTGCGCCGCCCGGTGCGCGCGTTGGTGCCCCCGTACAGCTCGTAGAGCAGCGAGCCGCACGTGTAAGCAACCTGCTCCTGGTGGTAGAGTCGCGCGGCTTCCTTGTAGTCGATCCACTCGAGCGGCATGCCCGCGACGTCGGTGCGCAGCACGAGCTGCGACAGTCCGCGCGCGGCACCCCGTGCGATGACGTTCAGGTCCTCCGGGAAGCCGTGATCGGCGCGCTCGAGGTCGATACCCAGCATGGCCGCTGTAAGATACGGCAATTTTATGCAAGAATTCAACATCGCAAAGTGTTAATTCGATTGAGAATTTCCATTTGCGTGGCCGGTCAGCCACGCGCTTGCGAGAGGTGCCGGGATGTCAGTGACGATTGGTGCGCTCCGCGAGAGCGCGCCGCAGGAAACGCGCGTCAGTCTCACTCCCGAGATCGCCGATAAGCTCGCGCGGGAAGGGGCGCGCCTCGTTCTCGAGCGCGGCGCGGGCGAGCGCGCGCGCTTCCCGGATTCCGCCTACAAGAACGTGAGCTGGGCGGCCTCGCCGGCCGAGGTGCTCGCCGCCGCCGACGTCGTGCTCACCGTGCAACCGCTCGCGGTGGCGCAGATCGGCCAGCTCAAATCGGGCACGGTGGTGGTAGGCTTCATGCAGCCGCACGCGCGCACCGCCGAGGTGCGGGCGCTGGCCTCGCGCGGCGTGACCGCGTTCGCCATGGAGCTCGTGCCGCGCATCTCGCGCGCGCAATCGATGGACGCGCTCTCCTCCCAGGCCGCGATCGCCGGCTACAAGGCGGTGCTCATCGCGGCGAACGAGCTGCAGAAGTTCCTGCCCATGCTCACCACCGCCGCCGGCACCATCCGCCCCAGCCAGGTGCTGGTGATCGGCGCCGGGGTCGCCGGGCTGCAGGCGATCGCCACCGCGCGGCGGCTCGGGGCGGTGGTGGAGGCCTACGACGTGCGCAGCGCCACCCGCGAGCAGGTGCGCTCGCTCGGGGCGAAGTTCGTCGAGACCGGCGTGAGCGCGGAAGGGACCGGCGGCTACGCGCGCGAGCTCACCGCCGAAGAGAAGGCCAGGCAGCAGGAAGTGCTCGATTCGCGCATCGCCGCGGCGGACGCCGTGGTCACCACCGCCTCCGTTCCAGGCCGCCCGGCGCCGAAGATCATCTCGCGCGGCGCGGTCGAGCGCATGCGCGCCGGCTCGGTGGTGGTCGACATCGCCGCCGAGCAGGGCGGCAACTGCGAGCTCACCCGCCCCGGGGAGATCGTCGAGCACCGCGGGGTGCGGATCGTCGGCGCGCTGAACCTGCCCGCCGCGCTCGCCTACAACGCGAGCGAGATGTACGCCCGGAATCTCTACAACTTCCTCAAGCCCGCGATCGTCAAGGGGGAGCTCGCGATCGACTGGGCCGACGAGGTGTTCGCACAGTCGTGCCTGACGCGCGACGGTGCGGTCACGCACGCGCCGACCGCCAAGGCGCTGGAGGGGCTTGCATGACCGGAATGGTGGCGCTCTACATCTTCATGCTCGCGGCCTTCACCGGCTACGAGGTCATCTCTCGCGTGCCGGTGATCCTGCACACGCCGCTCATGTCGGGCTCGAACTTCGTGCACGGCATCGTGCTGGTGGGCGCGATGGTGGCGCTCGGCCGCGCCCACACGCCGCTCGAGCTCACCATCGGTTCCGTCGGCGTGCTGCTCGCGGCCGGCAATGCGGTCGGCGGTTACGTCGTCACCGAGCGCATGCTCGAGATGTTCAAGTCGAGCGGGCAAGGCGCCCGGCGCGGTGCCGACAAGAGGGCGCACTGATGGTGGCCTGGATCTCGGCGACTCTCCTGATCCAGGCGAGTTACTTCGTCACCGCGGTGCTGTTCATCATGGGGCTCAAGCGCATGAGCTCACCGGTGACCGCGCGCAGCGGCATCCTGTGGGCGGGCGCCGGCATGGCGGTCGCGACGCTCATCACCTTCCTCTACCCGGGGATGTCCAACTACGCATTCATCCTGCCGGCGATGCTGCTCGGCGGCGTGCTCGCCTGGTGGAGCGGCAAGCGCGTGGCGATGACCAACATGCCGCAGATGATCGCGCTCTACAACGGCATGGGCGGCGGCGCGGCGGCGGCGATCGCCGCTGTCGAGCTGTACCGCGGCGGGCCCGAAGGCTACGTCACCGGCACGCTGGCGGTCGCGGGCGGCATCATCGGCGCGGTCTCCTTCAGCGGCAGTGCGATTGCCTTCGGCAAGCTCCAGGGACTCATCACCCGCAGCATCCGCTTCCGCGGCCAGCAGCTCATCAATCTCGCGCTGCTGGCGGCGGCGCTCGTCTGCGGCGCGCTGGTGGCGTCCCACATGCAGGCCGGTTCCGCGGTGGTCACCGGCTTCTTCGTGCTGGCGCTCGTTCTCGGCGTCACCATGACGCTGCCGATCGGCGGCGCGGACATGCCGGTGGTGATCTCGCTCTACAACGCCCTCACCGGGCTCGCGGTCGGGCTCGAGGGATTCGTGCTGGAGAATGCCGCCATGATCATCGCCGGCACGGTGGTGGGCTCGGCCGGCACGCTGCTCACGCAACTCATGGCGAAGGCGATGAACCGCTCGCTCGGCAACGTGCTGTTCTCCGGCTTCGGCGACACCGCCGGCCCGGCTGCCGGCGCGGTGAGCGGGAGCTTGAAGCCCATCGAGGCCTCCGACGTCGGCGTGATGCTGGCGTTCGCCAGCAAGGTGATCGTGGTGCCGGGCTACGGCATGGCGGTCGCCCAGGCGCAGCACAAGATCTGGGAGCTGTGCCAGCTGCTGATCGACCGGGGCGTGAACGTGCGCTTTGCGATTCACCCGGTGGCCGGGCGCATGCCCGGGCACATGAACGTGCTGCTTGCCGAAGCGGGCGTGCCCTACGATCTCATCGCCGATCTCGAGGAGATCAACGCCGAGTTCGAGACCGCGGACGCCGCGCTCATCATCGGTGCCAACGACGTCGTGAACCCGGTGGCGCGCACCGACAAGTCGAGCCCGATCTACGGCATGCCGATCCTGAACGCCGACAAGGCGAAGAACGTGGTGGTCATCAAGCGCGGCCAGGGCGCGGGCTTCTCCGGGATCGAGAACGGCCTCTTCTACCTCGACAATACCCGCATGCTCTACGGGGATGCGCAGAAGGCGGGCGCGGAGCTGATCGCGGCGGTGAAAGCGGTCGGCTGAGCCCCTGAGCGCACCCCCGCGGCGCGGAGGATCACATGCGGCGCAGAACACTGCTGAAGGGCGCGGCGGCGCTGCCGTTGCTTGCGCTCGCCTCACCGCTGCCGGCCGCGAAGCGCCCCGGGCGCACGCCGCTACGCCGAGTGCGGCCGTCCGACCCCGGCTGGCCGTCCGCCTCGGCATGGCGCAAGCTCGATGAGGCAGTCGGCGGCAACCTGCTTGCGGTGCAATCGCTGTTCGCACCCTGCGGGAAGGAGCCCGGAGGCGCGGCCTGTCGCGAGGTCGTCGCCAACATCCGCAGCCCTTTCTACATCGGCGACCAGCCCGCCGGCACACAGGTCTCGGGATGGCTCGATGCCTGGACGCCGGCGCCGAGCGTCTACGCCGTCAGGGCGCAGAGCAGCGCCGCGGTCGCCGCCGCGGTCGACTTTGCGCGTGACAACAAACTGCGCCTCGTGGTCAAGGGCGGCGGCCACAGCTACCAGGGAACCTCCAACGCGCCGGACTCGCTGCTGGTGTGGACGCGCGCGATGAACGAGGTGGAGCTGCACGAGGCGTTCATCCCGGCTGGCTGTGCGGGCAGCGTGGCGCCGGCGGCCGCGGTGAGCTGCGGGGCGGGGGCGATGTGGATCGATCTCTACCACGCCGTGACCGAGGGCTCGGGCCGCTACGTGCAGGGCGGCGGCTGCACTTCGGTCGGGGTCGCCGGCCTCGTCCAGAGCGGCGGCTTCGGCAACTTCTCCAAGCGTTTCGGCACGGCGGCGGCAGGCCTCCTCGAAGCGGAAGTGGTCACAGCCGACGGACGGGTGCGGACCGTGAACGCCTGCAGCGATCCGGATCTGTTCTGGGCGCTGAAGGGCGGCGGCGGCGGCAGCTTCGGTGTCGTCACCCGGTTGACGCTGCGTACGCACGAGCTGCCGGAATTCTTCGGCGCCGCCTGGGGCAAGGTCAGGGCTAACTCGGACGACGCCTTCCGCAAGCTGCTCGCGCGCCTGGTCGACTTCTACGCCACCGACCTCCTCAATGAACACTGGGGCGAGGCGGTGAACATCCAGACCGGCAACACCGTCGAGCTCTCGATGGTGTGCCAGGGGCTCGACCGCGAGCAAGCGCCCCGGGTGTGGCAGCCATTCTTCGAGTGGATCAGTTCGGCTCCCGCGGACTTTACCGTCACCGAGAAGCTCGGCGCCCGCGCAACGCGAGCGCGCCACTGGTGGGACGTCGAGGGCAATCCGTCGATGATTCCGGACCGACGCCCCGGGGCTCCCGCCTGGCACGGCTGGTGGGATGGCGACCAGGGACAGGTGGGCGCCTTCATCCACGCCTACGACTCGCTCTGGCTGCCCGCCTCGCTCCTCGAGCGGAACCAGCGCCGGCGCCTCGCCGACGCGCTGTTTGCGGGCAGCCGCTACCAGCAGATCAGGCTGCATTTCAACAAGGGGCTCGCCGGCGCCCCGGCCGCAGCCATCGCCGCGGCGCGCGGCACCGCGACCAATCCTGGCGTGACCGAAGCCTTCGCGCTCGCGATCATCGCCGACGGCGAGCGCTCCTCGTATCCGGGAATGGAACGTCCGCCGATGGATCTCGGTGCGGCCCGCCACGACGCGCAGGCGACCGGCCTCGCCACCGCCGAGCTGCGCAGGCTCGCGCCCGACGCGGGCTCCTACGTCTCCGAGAGCAACTATTTCAACGCGCGGTGGCAGCAGGCCTTCTGGGGGCCGAACTACCCGCGGCTGCGCTCCGTGAAGGACCGCTACGATCCCGACGGCCTGTTCTTCGTGCACCACGGGGTCGGCAGCGAGGACTGGAGCCCGGACGGCTTCACGCGGACGGCGTGAGCGCGCCGGCATCCCCATGTACGAGCATCGCCGCGCGCCACTGCTCCCACCCCGACGCTTTCTCGCGCGGCTGCTGCGCCACTTCGCCTTCGCCGCAGTGCTGCTCGCCGTATCGCTGTGGATCGGCATGCTCGGCTACGAGCACTACGAGCACCTCGCGTGGCGCGATGCGTTCCTCAACGCCTCGATGCTGCTCGGCGGGATGGGGCCGGTGAACAATCCGCTCACGCCCGCGGGTAAACTGTTCGCCGGCTGCTATGCGCTGTACGCGGGACTGGTCTTCATCGTGACCGCGGGCATCATGCTCGCCCCGGTCCTGCACCGCATGCTGCATCTGTTCCACTGCGACGAGCCCGACCGATGAGCAGCGAGGCACTACGCTCCCGCCGCGCACCGCGCCGGGCGCTCGCGACTCTCACCGCCGCCGCCGCGGCCTGCCTTGCGGCGACGCTGCCGGCGGCGCCCGCCGCTGCGCCCGCCGCTGCGTACGCAACCGCACCCGCCTCCAGGGCGCTCACGACCGCCGAGGTGCTCACGGCCTCGGCGCCGTCGGACTGGCGGCCGCTCGACCCGCAGAACACGCTCTACCTCGAGCTGCCGGCCGGGCGCGTGATCATCGAGCTCGCGCCGCAGTTCGCGCCGCACACGACCGCGAACCTCGAGACGCTGACACGCACGCATTACTTCGACGATCTGCCGATCGTGCGCTCGCAGGACAACTACGTCGTGCAATGGGGGGATCCCGACGGCAAGAAGCCGATCGGCAAGGCGCAGCGCACGCTCGCTGCGGAGTTCGAGCGTCCGCTGCGGGGGCTCGCCGTGACGCGCCTGCCGGACCCCGACACCTATGCGTCCGAGGTCGGATTCGTCGACGGCTTCCCGGTGGCCGCCGATCCGCAGACCGGCCGCGCCTGGCTGGTGCACTGCTACGGCATGGTGGGCGCCGGGCGCGGCAACGACGTCGACAGCGGCGGCGGCAGCGAGCTCTACGTGGTGATCGGCCAGGCGCCGCGGCATCTCGATCGCAACGTCACGCTGCTCGGGCGGGTCGTGCAGGGTATGGCGCTGCTCGCGGTGATGCCGCGCGGCAACGGCGAGCGCGGCTTCTACGAGCACCCCGAGGAGCGCACCCCGATCCGCTCGGTGCGCATTGCCGCCGACGTCCCGGAGAGCGAGCGCACGCAGCTGCTCGAGCTGCGTACCGACACCGCGACCTTTGCCGCGTACGTCGAGGCGCGCCGCAACCGCCACGACGCGTGGTTCAAGGTGCCCGCCGGGCGCGTCGACGTGTGCAACGTGCCGATTCCGGTACGTCCGGGCTGAGAATCGCGCTCGAGCGAAGCGCCGCGCCGGGTGCCGCGCGTCAGCGACCGCGGCGCGGCGGCGCGGGTCTCACGCGCTGCTCGCGCGCGTGCTCGACCATGCGCTGGCGCTCCTCCGGAGTGGCGTTGCGCCACTGCTGGCGCAGCATCTGGCGCCGTGCCGGCGGGAGCTGCTGGAAGCGGTGGAAGTTCTCGCGCACGGCCGCCTGCTCCTTCGGCGGCAGCGCCTGGAACTTCTGCCATCGCTCGCGCAGCGCGTGGCGCTGCTCGGGTGGCAGGGCGCGCCAGCGCGAGAACCGCTCGCGCGCCTGGCCACGTTGCTCGGGCGACATCGCGAGCCAGCGTTCACTGCCGCGCGCGAGCGCCTGCTGGCGCTGCGGCGGGAGGCTGTCCCACTTCTCTCCGAGCGGCGCGAGCAGCTTCTGCTGCTGCGGGGAGAGACTCGACCAGACGAGCGGCGCGGGGGCGGGGGCAGCTGCAGCGGCGGTCGGCGACGCCGGCGGCGGCACCTGGGCGAAGGCGGGGAGCGTCGCCAGGAGCACCAGTGCGAGGAACGGGGAAAGCCTTCGCTTACTCATTATTCTTTAACTCCCGTGGCGCTCGGTGCGGGCGGCGTCGGCGGTGATTGACCCGCCTTCACCGCGCGGATCGGCCCGGGCTTGCCGGCCCGCGCCGGACCGGCCTCCTTCAGGTAGTCCGGGTTGATCTCCGAGAGACGGTCGACGCTGCCGAGAAACTCGAGCAGCCCCGCACCCGGCGCTTCCGGCGGCGCCGCGTGCGCATCGTCGCCGCGCCCGATGCCGCTCACCAGCGCGAGCGCGGCAAGCGCCCCGATTCCCGCGGCGCGGCGCAGCCACATCAACCGTCGCTCTCGGCATTGGGATCGGATTGCGCGGCCGCCCACTCGTAGAAGGGGCCATCCCATCCCTCCACCAGGTCGAGCGCGTCGCTGTCTGTCAGCAGATCCATGTCTTCGGCCGCCGCGTGCTGCGGGTCGAGCACCGGCAGCGCACGCTCGGGCTCGTGGTGCCACAGCACCACGGCGACGAGCAGCGCGGCGGCCACCGCGCCGGCGGCCGGCATCAGCGCGAGACTCCGCCACCACGTGCGCCGCGGCGCACGCGCTCGCGCGAGCGCCGCCTGGCGCGCCTGGTTGAGGCGCGAGCGGGTGCGGCCGTCGATGCGCAGCACACTCTCCTCGAGCACCGCCCGTGCCTGGCGCTCGAACCGGATCATCGCTTCATCTTCCGCGGGGCTCATAGGTAGAGCTCTCCGAGCTGGGCGCGCAGTGCCTGCACCGCGCGAAAGTAATGGGTCTTGACGCTGCCCTCGGAGCATCCCATGGCGAGCGCCGTGCCGGCCACATCGAGCCCCTCGAGGGTGCGCAGCAGGAAAGCCTGCTGCTGGCGCCGGGGCAGCCCCTGGAGCGCCTTCTCGAGCGCCTTGATCGCCTCGTCGAGCTCGAGCCGGCGCACCGGTTGCGGCTCGGGGCTCGCCGCCTGCGCGATCACGTCGGGCTCCTCGTCATCGTCGTCGCCGCGCGAGGGGAACCAGGCCATCACCCGGCCCCGCACGGTGCGCCGGCGTTGCATGTCGCGGATGCGGTTCTCGAGTATCCGGTAGAAGAGCGGCTTCCACTCCTGCGCCGGGCGCTGCGCGTAGGCGCGGGCGAGCTGCAGCATGGCGTCCTGCACCGCATCGAGCGCGTCGTCCTCGTGCCGCAGCGCCGCCTGAGCGATCTTGAATGCCTTGAGCTCCACGCCGGCCAGGAACTGGTTCAGCGCACGGGATCGGGTCTGCTCTTCAGGATCCGTCAGGTCCACGTCGCCGTGTAAAGCGGCCGGCATGCTATAAGGCGACGCGAGCGTAGCAAACTCGGGCATGGCCTGTATAACGCGCGCCGGCGTCCGCAGGTTGACGCTTCCCGCAAGCGCAAGTCACTGATTTAACGCGAGTGAGACCTGTGCCCAAAGTCTTCCGGGTGGCGCTCGACACGCCTCTGCGGCGTCTGTTCGACTACCTCCCGCCGACCGCCGCGGGACCGGTTCCGGGGCTCGTGCCCGGCATGCGCGTGCGGGTCCCGTTCGGCCGCCAGCGTCTGATCGGCGTCCTCGGGGCGGTAGCCAACGATTCCGAGCTGCCACCCGAGCGCCTCAAGCCGATCCTCGAGGTGCTCGATGCCGAACCGGCACTCGACCCGCCCGTGCTCGCGCTGCTCGAGTGGGCGGCAGCCTACTACCACCACCCGCCCGGGGAAGTCTTCGCAGGTGCCCTGCCGCGGGCGCTGCGCCGCGGGACACCGCTGGCGGCGACTGATGAGCGTTGGGCGGTCACGGCCGAGGGCGCTGCGGCGGCCGATTCGGGCGAGCCGCGGCGCGCGCCCCGCCAACGAGCGCTCCTCGGATTCCTGCGCGAGCGCGGCGGCGCGAGTGCACAGGCTCTTGGCAGCGACTTCGGATCCTGGCGCGAAGCCGCCCGCCCGCTCGCCCGGCGCGGCTGGCTGTCATGTGCGCGGGTCGAGCGCCCGCAGGCCGCAGCATCCGCCCGTCTGCGGACCGAGGGACCCCCGCTGCGTCCGGAGCAGGCCGGCGCGGTCGAACGCGTCGCGGCCGCGCTCGGATCCTACGGCGCCTTCGTGCTGCAGGGCGTCACCGGGAGCGGCAAGACCGAAGTGTACCTGCGGCTCACCGAACGGGTGATCGCGCAGGGCGGCGCTGCGCTGGTGCTGGTGCCGGAGATCGGTCTCACGCCGCAGCTCCTCGGCCGCTTCCGCGAGCGCTTTGACGCGCAGATCGCAGTGCTCCACTCGGCGCTCACCGATCAGGAGCGGCTCGCAGCCTGGCGTGACGCCTGGAGCGGCCGCGCCCGCATCGTGCTCGGCACGCGCTCGGCGGTGTTCGCCCCGGTGCCCGGGCTCGGGATCATCGTGGTAGACGAAGAGCACGACGGCTCGTTCAAGCAGCAGGAGGGGGCGCTGCGCTACTCGGCGCGCGACCTCGCCGTGGTGCGCGCCCGTCACGCGCGGATTCCCGTGCTGCTCGGCTCGGCGACGCCCTCGCTCGAGACGCTGCACAACGCCGACACCGGCCGCTACACGCGGCTGCGGCTCGAGCACCGCACCGGGCCGGGCGCGCCGCAGCTCTCGCTCATCGACCTGCGCACGAGCGCGATGGAGTCCGGGCTTTCGACCGCGGCGCTGCGCGCCATCGAGCGGCATCTCGCCGGGGAAGGCCAGGTGCTGGTGTTCCTCAACCGCCGCGGTTGGGCGCCGACGCTGCTGTGCACCGCCTGCGGCTGGATCGCTCCGTGCGGCGAGTGCGACGCGCGGCTCACGGTGCACCTCGGCGCCGGGCGACTGCGCTGCCATCACTGCGGCGCCGATGCGCCGCTGCCGCCGCGCTGCCCGCAGTGCGGCTTCGCGGTCAAGCCCGTGGGCCAGGGCACCGAGCGGGTCGAGGCGGCACTCGCGGCGCGCTTTCCGCAGCACGCCGTCGTGCGTCTCGACCGCGACGTGGTGCGCCGGCGCGGCGATCTCGAGGAGATCGTGCGACGCATGTCGGAGGGGCAGGCGCGCATTCTGGTCGGCACACAGATGGTCACCAAGGGGCATCACTTCCCGAGCGTGACGCTGGTCGTGGTGCTGAATGCCGACCAGGGACTCTTCAGCTGCGATTTCCGCGCTCCGGAGCGCCTGGCTCAGACCATCGTGCAGGTGGCCGGACGTGCCGGGCGCGGCGCGCAGCCTGGCGAGGTGTTGATCCAGACCGAATTCCCCGAGCACCCGCTGCTCGCCAGGCTGCTCGCGCAGGGCTACGACGGTTTCGCGCGCGCCGCTCTCGAGGAGCGCGAGCAGGCCGGCTGGCCGCCGTTCAGCCGCCTGGCGGCGGTGCGCTCCTCGGGCAGGACCGGTGCGGCTGCGCTCGGCTTTCTCGCCGCGGCGCGCGAGTGCGCCGGCGCCGTGCCGCGCGGCGTGCGGCTCCTCGGCCCGGTGCCCGCGGCCATGGCGCGGCGCGCCGGGCGCTACCACGCGCAGCTGCTCGTCGAGAGCCGCGAGCGCGCCTCCCTGCACCGCTTCCTCGACGCGTGGCTACCCCGGGTGGCGCAGCTGCCGGGCGCGGCGCGCGTGCGCTGGGCGCTCGACGTGGACCCGCTCGAGCTCTTCTGACTATTCCGCGAAGGGGGCGGCGGCGGTGCGGCGCGCCGCCTCGTCGTCCGGCAGGGGACCGCAGCGGTGCTTCGGGTAAACTCCCCGCAAGGCGATTCACGCGCGTCTCATATCCCCGCAGAACGACCTTTGAAGCAGGAACTCGAGCAGCTGCTGCTGGCCGCGCTTGCCAGGCTCGCCGGCGGCCTCCTCCCGGAGACCCCTCCCGCATCGAGCGTGGCGGTGGAGCGCACCCGCGAGGCGCAGCACGGCGACTTTGCGAGCAACGTGGCGCTGCGCCTGGCGAAGGCCGCGCGGCGCAATCCGCGCGAGCTCGCCGCCGCGATCGTCCGGGCGCTGCCGCCGAGTGAGCTCGTGGCACGTGCCGAGGTCGCCGGCGCCGGCTTCATCAACTTTCATCTCGCCCCCGGAGCGTACGCGCGCGAGCTCGCCGCCATCCACGAGCGCGGCGCGAGCTACGGCGAGAGCCGCCTCGGCGCCGGCGAGCGCGTGCTGCTCGAGTTCGTCTCGGCCAATCCCACCGGCCCGCTGCACGTCGGGCACGGCCGTCAGGCCGCCTACGGCGCGACGCTTGCCAATATCCTCGAGGCCGTCGGCTTCGACGTCGCGCGCGAGTACTACATCAACGATGCCGGCCGGCAGATGGACATCCTCGCAGTCAGCGCCTGGGTGCGTTATCTCGAGCTGTGCGGCGAGCAGCTGCCATTCCCCGAGAACGGCTACCGCGGCGACTACGTGCGCGTGCTCGCCCGGGATCTCAGGTCCGCCACCTCGGAGTCGACGCTGCGCCGGCCCGCCGCTGCGGTCCTCGCCGGGCTCCCGCCCGACGCCCCCGCGGGAGACAAGGAGGCGTACATCGACGCGCTGATTGCGCGCGCGCGCGAGCTGCTGGGAAGCAACGGCTTCCGCGAGGTGCTCGAGCTCGCGCTCGAGGCGATGCTCACCGACATCCGCGAGGATCTCGGGGAGTTCGGCGTGGAGTTCGATGAGTGGTGCTCCGAGCGTTCCCTCGCCGGGAGCGGCGCGATCGACCACGCTCTCGCGGTCCTCGAAGCGCAACAGCGGCTCTACCGCCAGGATGGCGCCCTGTGGTTCCGCGCTACCGAGTTCGGCGACGAGAAGGACCGGGTGGTGGTGCGCGAGAACGGGCAAAAGACCTATTTCGCCTCCGATATCGCCTACCACCTCAACAAGCGCGAGCGCGGCTTCGCGCGCCTCATCGATGTGCTGGGCGCCGATCACCACGGCTATGTCGCGCGGGTGCGGGCCGGGCTGATCGCCATGGGCCAGCCCGGCGAGTGCCTGGAGGCGCCGCTCATCCAGTTCGTGAGCCTGTTCCGCGGCGCCGAGAAGATTCCCATGGGCAAGCGCGAAGCGCAGTTCGTGACGCTGCGACAGCTGCGCACCGAGGTCGGCAACGACGCCTGCCGCTTCTTCTATCTCATGCGCGGCCACGACCAGCCGCTCGACTTCGATCTCGAGCTCGCCAAGTCGCGCAGCAACGAGAATCCGGTCTACTACATCCAGTACGCGCACGCGCGCGTCGCGAGCGTCATGAAGCAGCTTGCCGCGCGCGGGCTGCCCTTCGACCGCCAGACCGGCCTCGCCGCCGTCGCCACACTCGCCAGCGCGCACGAGCAGGCGGTGCTGCACACCCTCACCCGCTACCCGGAAGCGGTGGAGCAGGCCGCTCTCGGCCGCGCGCCGCACGTGCTGGTGCATTACCTGCGCGAGCTCGCCACCGTCTTCCACACCTACTACAACGCGCAGACCTTCATCGCCGACGATGCCGTGTTGCGCAACGCGCGCCTCGCGCTGGTGCTCGGGGTGCAGCAGGTGGTGCGTAACGGTCTGGCGCTGCTCGGCGTCTCGGCGCCCGAGAGCATGTGAGTCCATGGCAAAGCTCACCGCACGCGACTACAAGAAGACCCACCGCCAGGGGCTGGACCTGCGGCGCGTGCGCGAGTTCGGCTACGGGACGCTGTTCGGCGTGGCGCTGGCGTTGCTCGCCTACGCCTACTTCGGCGCCGCCCACCGCCGGGCGGCGGAGGCGGCCGCCGCGCCGCATCCGGATCCGCACCGCGCCGCGCTCGCCGACGCCGACGCGGGCGAGGGCAGCGCGGCCAGGACCGCCCAGAAGTACGACTTCTACGAGATGCTGCCGCACTTCGAGGTGGTGGTGCCGGAGAAGGACAAGGAGGTGCGGCGCGACCTGCCCGCCGGCGCCCCGATCGAGCGGCCGGGCGTGTACGTGCTGCAGGCGGGCTCGTATCGCAACGAGGCGGACGCCGAGCGGGTGCGGCGGCAGCTCGCGCTGCAGGGAGTGCAGGCCAGGGTGCAGCGCGTCGCAGTCGACACCGACGTCTGGCACCGCGTGCGCATCGGCCCGATCACCAGGCTCGACGAACTCAACCGGGTCCGCAAGCAGCTGCGGGCCGCCGACATCGACGCGCTGGTGATCCGCGTCGGAGACTGAAGCTCAGCGCGGGCGCCGGGGCGCGGCGCCGGAGCTGCGGGGGCGGCGGGCGCGCTGCCCGGCTGCGCTCGCCGCCATGGCCACCGCCACCGAGCGGCGCGCCCAGCTCACGAGCTCGGCCGCCTCCTCCAGCACCTCCGCCGGCGCCTCGTAGTAGCTCATGCTGAGGTGCGGCCGGTCGGCGTAGGGGCGAAACTGCGCCATGCGGCGCGCGGTGTAGCCGGCGCGGTTGGATTCGTCCACCCGCAGGTACAGCGTGTCGCCCGAGATCAGGCCGAAGAAGTACTCATCGCAATAGAGCCCGGCGCCGCCGAACATGCGCCGCGAGCTCACGCCCCCGAGCTGCTCCAGCTGGTCCAGAACGTAAGCGAGGAAATCGGCGCTGACAGTCATGGACGCAGACGCGAGTGCAATGAATGGCTTTCGGGGGCGTGCGCGGCAGGGATGCCGCGCCCGCAGCCTACATGGACGTACTTGCGGCGTCCCCGAAAGGCATTCATTGCACTGGCGTCTGCACGCATTGCTGCGATTCACTCTTCGCTGATGTTCCTGAAGTCCACCCCGAGCGACCGGAGCTTGCGGTACAGGTGCGTGCGCTCCATGCCGACGCGCTTGGCGAGCTGCCCCACCTTGCCGTTGCAGAGCAGCAGCTGCTGCTGCAGGTAGGCGCGCTCGAACTGCTCGCGTGCCTCGCGCAGCGGCAGTGCCAGCAGGTCCTGCTTGACCAGCGGCTCGTCCGCCGGCGCCTGCACCGCGAGCTCGCGCTCGATCTCCTCGAGGCGGATCTCCTCGCCGCCGCCGTGGACCAGCAGACGGTGCACCAGGTGGCGGAGCTCGCGCACGTTGTCGGGCCAGGGATAGTTGCGCAGGCGGTTCTGCGCCGCGACGCTGAACCGCCGGAACGGCAGCCCGTCGGCGTCGACCGCACGATCGACTTCGTGGCGCAGCAGTTCCGGCACATCCTCCGCGTACTCGCGCAGCGGCGGCACGCGCACCAGCAGCACGTTGAGATGCGCGAGCAGATCGCGCCGCAGGCCGTCGTTGCCGGCGCGCTGCTCGATCCCGGGCTGTGCCGAGGAGATCACCCTTGCGCGGAACGCGACCGCCTCGCCGTCTCCCACGCGAGTGAAGTGGCCGGACTCGACCACCCCGTAGAGCAACCGTTGCACGCCCGCGGGCAGGTCCTCGAGCTCGTGGATGAAGAGCGTGCCGTTGGCCGCCTGCTCGAGCAGTCCCTCCAGCCGGGCTGCACCGGCCTCCCCGCCGCCGAACAACCGCCGTTCGGCGTCCGCTTCGCGCAGCGTGCTCGCGATCAGAGTGACGAAGGGCGCCGCGGGCTGCGGCCCGTGCTCGTGCACGTAGCGCGCGAAGGCTTCCCGGCCCGTGCCCGGCTCCCCGACCAGCAGCAGCGGCGAGGGGCTCGAGGCGACCTGTTGCAGCTCCGCCCGCAGCTGCTGCATGACGCGGCTCTTGCCGATCGGCGCACCGAGCGGCGAGCCGAGGAGCTTGGCCGCCTGGCGGTGCCGGCGGCCGGCATCGAGGGCGCGCTCGACGGTCCGCAGCAGCTTGGCGAGCGACAGCGGCTTTTCCACGAAGTCGAAGGCGCCGAGCCGCGTCGCCTCGACCGCGGTCTCGACCGTGCCGTGCCCGGACATCATCACCACGGGGCAGCCGTCGGCGGCGGCCGCCGACCACTCGCGCAGCAGCGTGATGCCGTCGACGTCCGGCATCCAGATGTCGAGGAGTACGAGGTCCGGCACCTGCCGGGCGCGCGAGGCGCGCGCCTGGGCGGCGTTGGCGGCCACGTCCACCTCGTAACCTTCCTCGGAGAGAATCTCCTTCAGCAGGCCGCGGATGTCGGCTTCGTCGTCGACCACGAGTATGTGTGGGGTGCTCACGCCCGTTCCCTCCGTAAGTGTTCGCGACGCTCGCGCGCCGGGATGCCGGCCGAGCGGGTGCTGTCCTTCACCGGCAGCACCACGCGCACGCGCGCGCCGCCCTCGGGACGATTGTCCGCGTCGATCCGTCCACCGTGCTCCTCGACGATCTTCTTCACGATGGCGAGCCCGAGTCCCGTGCCCTTCGGCTTGCTGGTGACGTAGGGGTCGAACACCCGGCCGAGGAGCTCGCGCTGGAATCCCGGCCCATTGTCACACACCGTGACGGTGGCATAGTCGGCCTCCGCGGTGGTGTCGAGCCGGGTCGAGATCTCGAGCTTCGGCTGGGCGACGCCCTCGAGCGCTTCGAGCGCGTTCACCACCAGGTTGTTGAGTATCTGGCGCACGCGCCCCCGGTCGGCCTCGATGCCTTCGAGATGCGGGTCGAGGTCGAGCTCGATGTGCGCCCGCGGATCCTGCGAGCGGTACAGGTCGGCGACCTCGGTGACCAGCTGATTCAGGCTGAAGCGCGTGATCCGCATCTCCGGCGCACGCGCGTACTCGCTGAAGGCGTTCACCATCTGCTGCATGGTCTCGACCTGCTGCACGATGGTGCGGGTGCCGCGCTCGAGGATCTCGGCATCCTGCGCGCTCATACCGCTCAGGAGCCGCCGGCGCAGCCGCTCGGCCGAGAGCTGGATCGGGGTGAGCGGGTTCTTGATCTCGTGCGCGAGGCGCCGCGCGACTTCGCCCCACGCGGCATCGCGCTGCGCCGCGAGCAGCGTCGTGATGTCGTCGAACACGATGACGAAGCCCAATTCGCGATCCTCGCCGGGCAGCGGCGTACAGGCGCACATGAGCGTGCGCCGGCCGGCGTTACCGTCGAGATCGATCTGCTCACGCCACTCCTCGCGTCCGGCGGCGAAGCGCACCGCGAGCGCGCCGACGAATTGCCCGAGCCGCTCGTTGCCGGCGGCGAGCTCGGGCAGCGGCCGCCCGGTGGCGGAGGCGAGCTCGGTGCCGAGGATCGCCCCGGCCGCCTCGTTCGCCATGCGCACCGTCATGTGACGGTCGATCGCCAGCACCCCGGTGGAGAGGCGCGCGAGGATGATCGCGAGCCGCTCGCGCTCGCGCTCGACCGCCTCCTGGCTCGACTGTGCCTCGGCGCGCGCGCGCCGCAGGCGCTTCGTCATGTCGTTGAAGGAGTGCACCAGGAATCCCATCTCATCGCGCGACGGCAGCCGCAGCCGCGTGGCGAAATCGCCCTTGCCGACCGCGCGCGTGCCCTCGATGAGGTCCTGCACCGGGCGCACCAGGCGCTGCGCCGAGAAGATCGCGCCGTAGATCGCGGCGAGCATCGCGAGCAGCACGACGAGCGTCAGGGTGAGGCTGAAACTGTATTTGAGCGGCTCGCGCATGGCGGCGAGATTGCCGTACTGCGAGTAGGTCCCCTGCACCGCTTCCGAGAGCGCCGCGAGCTGCGCCGGCACCGGGTAGATCGCCACGACGAAGCGCGGATCGTGGCTCGCCGGGGACTCACCGAGCGGCGCGCCGGTGCGGATCAGGTAGCGGCCGCCCGCCTGCGGCTCGAGACTCACGTAGGGGAGGTACTGGGCGACCTGGCGCACCAGGTCCTGCGGCGGCTGCGCCGGCGGCGCCTCGAGCGGGTTCTCGACGCTCGCCGCGACGATGCGCCCGCGCGCGCCGAAGAGCGAGACCTCGAGCGCATCGCCGGCGCGCCGCTCGGCATCGAGCCGCGCCTGCACGGCCGCCGGGGATGCGGCCGCGAGGTCGCGCGCCAGCGCCTGGGTGCGCTGCGAGTATTCGCGCATGCGAAGATCGAGCGCCGCGCGCGACAACACCACCGCATCGTTGAGTCCCTGCTTCACCTCCACCGTGAACCAGCTGTCGATGCCGCGGTTCAGGAACTCGAGCGAGGAGAGATACACGATGAGCAGCGGCGCGATCACCAGCGCGCCGAAGATGCCGACGGTGCGCGCGGTGAGGCGCGAGCCCGGAACGTGGGCGCGGTAGTCGCGCACCAGGCGCCAGATCTTGCGCGCGACCAGCACCGTGAGCACGAGCACCGCGCCCGTGTTGAGCACCACGATCCACCACTGGAGACGTGCGAACTCGCCCGAGTTCTGGGTGCTCTTGGCGAGGAGCAGAAAGGCGCCGATCGCGGTCACGGCCCAGAAGACACTGAGTGCCACCGCATTGAGGCGCACGCGGAGCTGGGCGCGGGGACTTACACCGGCAGCGACCATGTGTACCACTCGCTCTGACGTGCCCAGTCGTTGGTCCAGAACATCAGCGCCCGGAGCGACGCCGGCAACGCTCCGCGGCGCACGCCGGCGCGCACGCTGATGGTGTAATTGCCCCCGTTGAGTTGAGGCTCCACCAGGATCGGCCAGGCGTCTACCTTGCCGAGGTACTCGAGCGCCTCGTCGAGGCTCGCAAAGGTGTCCTGGTCGCCGCTGCGCACGTCGCGCACCACGTAACGGTCACTCACCGCGTGGTAGCTCAGCTGCCGGGGCAGCGTCAGCTCGACGATGTTGGCGTTGAACCAGAGATGCCGCTCCCGTTCGATGCGCACTTCAAGGTCGAAGTCCAGCGTGATGCCGTCCCGCAGCGCGTTGCGGATGGCCGGCCCCTGCGGGTATTCCACCCGGGCGTGCAGCAGGAACACTCCATGATCGATATTCACGTACGCCGAGCGCACCGCGAGCGCCCCGTCGAGGGCGTCCGCGCGCGCCCGGCCGGCCGCCGCCAGAGCCAGTACACAGAGCGTCGCGACCAGGCCCCGCCCGATCAAACCGTCCCTTGCTGGATCGCCGCGTAGCATGGATGCAACGACTGGCCTCGACTGTGGACTTGGGGCTTAGGGCTCACCTTCCGGCCGTTGTCTTTTCGAGACAAGCATAATAGAAGCCGTCGGTCCCCGCCTCTGCGCCGGGAAGGAGCTGGACCCCCACGGCCCGACCCCGGGCCCCGGGCGCGAGGTCGGCAGCACGCGGCATCGGGGCGACCTTCATGTGGGGTGCGCTTTCCAGGAAGCGCTGCACCACCGCCTCGTTCTCCTCGGGCAGCACCGAGCAGGTGCAATAGAGGAGCCGCCCGCCCGCGGCGAGCATGCGCTCGGCTCCCTCGAGAATCGCGAGCTGACCTGCGGCGAGTGCCGGCAGGTCACTCTCGCGCCGCAGCAGCTTGATGTCCGGGTGGCGGCGGATGACGCCCGTGGAGGAGCACGGAGCATCGACGAGAATGCGCTCGAAAGCGCGCCCGTCCCAGAAGCTCTTGGGGTCGCGTGCATCGCCGACGTGAAGCTCCGCGCTGCGCCCAAGGCGCGCGAGATTCTCGCCGATCCGCTCGACTCTCGATGCGTCGATGTCCACCGCGGAGACATCCGCCCCGTCTCCGAGCTGCTCGAGGAGGTGCCCGGTCTTGCCGCCCGGAGCGGCGCACGCGTCGAGCACGCGCATTCCAGGTCGTGCGGTGAGCAACGGCGCTGCGAGCTGCGCTCCCGCGTCCTGGACCGAGACGATGCCTTCCGCGAAGCCGGGCAGGCGATCGACAGGCTGCGGGCGCTCCAAAATGACTCCGGATTCGTTCCATTGTATCTTTTGAGAATCAATATCGGCCGCGCGCAGCAGGCTGACGTAGTCGGCGGCACTCGAGCGTGAGAGGTCCACGCGCAGCGTCATCGGCGGATGCGTGTTGTTGGCCGTGAGAATCGCCTGAGATGAATCTCCCCAGACGGCGCTCAATCGCTCGACGAGCCAGGCCGGGTGCGCGGTGCGGCGAGCGAGATCCTGGTCCACGCGCTTGAGGAGCGCGGCGTGCTCGGCGAGATAACGGCGAAGCACTGCGTTGACGAGCCCGGTGGCGCGGTCGCTGCGCAGGATGCGCGCCGCGTCGACCGCCGCGTCCACCGTCTGCTCGGGCACGTTGCGCGAGTACTCGATCTGATGGGCGCCCACGGCGAGGAGCGCACGCACCGCGGGAGCGACGCCCGCGGGCCGCTGCA
>DASQIC010000002.1:0-77350 GCA_035631755.1 Steroidobacteraceae bacterium | reverse complement strand
CTGTTCCTCGTCGGCGACCCGATGCAGTCGATCTACCGCTTCCGCGACGCGGAGGTCGGGTTGTTCCTGCGGGCGCGCGCCGCGGGCATCGGCCGGGTCGGCCTCGAGGCGCTGCGCCTGACGCGCAACTTCCGCGCCGCGCCGGCGCTCGTGAGCTTCGCCAACGAACTCTTCGCCGCCGTGTTCCCGCCGGCCGACGACCTGCGCAGCGGGGCGGTGGCCTACCACCCGAGCGCCGCCGCGCGGCCCGCGCCGGCGCCGCTCCCCGCCATCGCGCCGGTGTCGCTCCTGCTCTTCCCCGACGACCGCGCGGCCGAGGCGGACGCGCTCGCCACGCGCGCCGCGGCGCTGCGGGCCGCCGACCCCGCCGGCAGCATCGCGGTGCTGGTGGTGGCGCACGCGCACGCCGCCCCGGTGATCGAGGCACTCAGCGCGCGCGGCATCGGTGCGCTCGGGGTGGATCTGGTGCCGCTCGCCGAGCGCGGCATCGTGCGCGACCTCGTCTCCCTCAGCCGCGCCCTGTGCGATCTCGCCGACCGTACCGCGTGGCTCGCGGTGCTGCGCGCGCCCTGGTGCGGGGCGCGGCTCGCGACGCTCACCGCGCTCTCGAGTCCCGACGATCGCCGGCCGCTGATCGACGCCCTGGGGGATCCCGCGCGGCTCGCGCGCTGCGACCCGGCCGAGCGCGCACGCCTCGAGCGCGTGCGCGGGATCCTCGCCGGCGCGCTCGCGCTGCGGCCGGCGCTCACCCCTGCCGACTGGCTCGAGGCGACCTGGCTGCGGCTCGGGGCGAGCGACGCCTACGGGTCCGCGGAGCTCGATGATGCACGCGCGTTCTTCGCCGCGCTCGCCGCACGCGCCGCGGCCTTCGAGTGGCGGGGTCCCGAGGATCTTCCGCTGCTCCTCGGGCATCTCTACAGCGCGCCGGGTGCAGGGGAGAATCCGGTGCAGGTGATGACGATCCACCGCGCCAAGGGGCTCGAGTTCGATCACGTCATCGTGCCCGCCCTCGACCGTGCGACCCGCAGCGGGGAGCGGCGCCTGCTGCGCTGGGTCGATCTGCCGGCCGAGGCGGGCCCGAGCGAGCTGCTCATTGCGCCGTTGCCCGCCGTCGGCTCGGGGGAGGAGGGCGAGCTGAGCGCTTACCTGCGCGAGCTCGTCCGGCAGCGCGACGCGAACGAGCGTTGCCGCCTGATGTATGTCGCTGCGACCCGCGCGCGACGCACGCTGTGGCTGTCGGGGGCGCCGGCTATCGCGGCCGACGGCCGGGTGTTGCCCGACCGGCGTAGCGCGCTCGCCATCCTCTGGCCGGCACTCGCCCCGCAATTCGAGATGGTGACGCCCGCGGACGCGCCGGCGGCCGCCCCGGCACGCGCCGGGCGCCTCACCCGCCTCGCGCCCGACTGGCGGCCCGCCGCGCTTCCCGCCGCGGTACCGGTGCAGCCACTCCCGGGCGCATATCTCGCCGCCGAGCCGCCCGAGTTCAGCTGGGTGGGCGAGACGCAGCGGCACATCGGCACGGCGGTGCACGCCTGGCTCGAGCGCCTGGCACGCGCGCCGCAGCTGCCGTCCCCGGATGCGCTCGGCGCCGAGCGCTCCGCAGTGCGCAGCGCGCTCGCGCGCGCCGGCGTGCCGGGGCGCGGGCAGCCGGAGGCGGCCGACGTCGTGCTCGCGGCGATCCGGCGCACGCTCGCCGACGAGCGCGGCCGCTGGATCCTGCGGCACGACCATCGCGAGGCGCACAGTGAGTGGGAGCTGAGCGGCGTGAGCGGCGGGCGGCTGCGCAACGTGAAGATCGATCGCAGCTTCGTCGACGAGCGCGGCACGCGCTGGGTGATCGACTACAAGACCAGCCGCCACGAAGGCGGCGACCTCGAGGGCTTCCTCGCGCAGGAGCTCGAGCGCTACCGGCCCCAGCTCGAGGGTTACCTCGAGCTGGCGCGCAGCCTGGGGCGGGAGCCCGTGCGGGCGGCCTTGTACTTTCCGCTGCTCGGGGAGTTCCGCGCGGTCGCCTGAGGCGCGCGGTCGCCTGAAGCGTATTGAAGCGGCGGCCGCGGCGCCGTCAGAGCGTGCCGGCCATCGAGAACGGGCGCCGGCCGAGGGCGTCCGGGGAGCCGAGATACGCGAGATTGGCGGCGAGCTCGGGTGGGGCGCCCGGGCGCGCCGCCACCTCACCCTCGAGGACGTAGCCGCGCGCGCGCGTGAGGCGCAGCGTCCCCTCGACGGCGAGCGGACCGCCGAGGTCCTGGACCTTGCCGGTGGGCTCCCCGCTGCCGCCGGGGAAGGTCACCGCGTAGTTCCCGAGCGGCGTCACCCGCACGGTGCGCTCCTCGAGGTCGTGCGCTTCGATCCGCCCCTGGATTTCGGTGAGGGTGCCGTGCTCGATCCGCGCCAGCGCGAGCTCGGCGTGCGCCCGCCCGTGGAGTTGCCGCGGCAGCTGCGGCAGGAGCGCCGGGTCGAGCGGCACATCGGCGAGGAGGTTGCGCACCGTGAGTGCGCCGTCGAGCCCGAGTGTCACGTCGGCGTGCGCCGCGAGCGTGCCATGGGCGAGCACGATGTGTGCGGCGAGCGTGCCGGCCAGGAGCCGCGCGGGCTCGAGGTCCCAGCTCAGGTCCCCGAGCGGCACGCGCTGCACGCTGAGCCCGCTGCATGCGCCGCTCCAGAGGGTGCCGTCGACGCTCGCGCAGTTGGCGGCGGCGGCTCGCGGCACCAGCCAGCTCGCGGGCAGCCGGGTGAGCACGATGACTGCGAAGCCGGCGACCGCGAGGAGCGCGATCCAGATCGAGCGGCGCACTTCAGCCCGCGTGCAGCACCACCGCCGCGTTCACCAGGCCAGGGGCGCCGGCGGTGTCGATGATCGCGGACTCGACGCGGATGCCGTTCTGCTGCGCGAGGCGCGCCAGCCAGGCGATGAGCGCATCGAACGGCGCCTTCTCGAGCCGCAGCGAGAGCCGCCCCGTACCCCCGGGCTCGCTGCCGGCGAGCGCACTGGCGAGCCCCGACTCGCGCGCCGAGCGGTCGACGATGACGAGCAGCGACTCGCCGGCGGAGGAGGGCGCGGCGGGGGCGGCGGCCAGCTCGGGGGCGACCCGCTGCATCCACTCGAGATCGGCGCGCTTCTGCGCCAGGCGCTGGTGTGCGTGCGCGACGCTGCGGTCGAGCGGCAGGATGACGCCGAGCACGAGCAGCACGGCGCCGGCGATTGCGCCGACTGCGAGCACACGCCGGTCGCGGGCCGAGATCGATGCACTCATGCCGCGCGCTCCTTCAGGTGCCCTGGGCGCGGATCTGCACGCGCCCCTCGTAGCTGTTGCCGACGTTGTTGCCGCCGATGAGCTCCGCCTGCCAGCCGCGGCCGCGCAACTGCTGGCCGAGGCGGTCGAGGCTCGCGGCGTCGGGCGCGGAGAGCGTCAGCTCGAGCCGGCCGTCGTGAAAATTGAGCGACTTCACCTGCGTGCCGGGTGCCGCTTCGCGTGAGCGCGCCAGCGCTTCGAGCGCGGCGAGCAGACCATTCGCGCCGCCGCTGCCGCGCACCGCCTGCAGGCGCTGCTCCATGCGGCGCCGGGCATCGAGCGCGCCCGGCTGGCCCGGCATGGCGCTGCGAAAGGCATCGCGGATCGAGGCGTCCACCTGGTGCTCGCGGCTGCTGAGTACGCGCAGCTCCGCGGCCTTGCCCCCGACGTGCAGGACGAGCAGGCCGAGCAGCAGGATCGCCGCGGTGCGCCACGCGACCAGGCCGACCGCCCGCGAGCTCGTCGGGGCGTAGCGCCCCTGCAGCAGGTTGATGGCGTTCGCCCCCGGCAGCTGCTGCGCAAACAGCGTGAGCGGCCCGCCCGTGAGCAGCTGCACGCTGACTCCCTCGAAGAGTCCGCGCGCCGCCTCGACCGCCGCCGAGTGACGCTCCCATTCGCTCGCCCCGGCGTAGACGATCAGGCCGCGCGGCGCGCCCGCCTCGAGCGCCGGCGCGCCTTCCGCGCCCGCGACGGCCACGTGCGATGCGATCGCCTGCGAAGCGGAGTGCGCCGTCTCGAGAGCTTCGCTGAGGGCATCGGCGGGCAGACTCACCGGCAGGGCGTCCGGAGGCCGGACGGCGACGGCGTCCTCCTCGAGCAGCACCACGGCCTGTCCGGGGTTCGAGGGCAGCAGCTCGCTGTCGGCGTACAGGGACTCGGGAACGATTCCGGCCGCAGCGAGCGCCGCGAGCCACTCGCTCATGAGTGCGCGCGCCACCACCGCCACGGGCACGCGCGGGGAGTCCGCCGCACGCCGTCCGACGGCGAAGTGCAGCTCCTCGATATCGTCGGCGAGATGCTCTTCGAGCGCGTATGGCACCAGTTGCGCGAGCTTCGCCCCCGCCTTCGCCGGAACCTCGGGTTCGGCGAACAGCACGTCCGCCCCCGGTACCAGGACGCACACGCGCCTCCCGGCCGCGGCGGGCGCGGCCGCAGCGAGCGGTCCGCTGTCGGGCGCGGCGAGCGGCGCGCCGTCGGCGGCGGCGATCAGCCACGAGGCGCTCTCGCCGGGCGAGCGCGGCAACCGCAGCAGCAGCCAGTCAGCCACGGGTGCTTCGCTCCTTCATTCCGGGGTGTAGCTGCGCAGGATCGGGCGGACGGAGCCCGTGGGGTCCTGCATGAGAAGACTGTACAAGTTGAATTCGGTACTGCCAATAGCGATCAGGCTGCCGAGGCGGAAGTAGATGGAGGTCTGCTGCACCTTCTGCGAGGCGTTGCGCCAGGCGGTGGTCGTTTGGAACGCCGCCTGGTAGTCGCTGAGTTGCGGAAAGCAGCCGTTGGCGTTGGCGCGGTTCTGCGTCAGCGCCTGCGGATCGCTGGAGAAATCGGCGTGCCCGAGGAACGCATCGAGCACGAGCGCCGAGGCGGTGCAGATGTTGAGCCGCTGCCCGAAAGGCAGCGCCGTGACGTAGGGCTCGATCTTCACCCAGCGGTCACGCCCGAACCCGGGCAGCGCGAGCATCTCGCTCGCGCTGGTGATGTAGCGGTTCGGCGTGCGGTAGGGCGGCGTCTGCCCCATGTAGACGCTGTCCTCGGCGCCGTCGGGGACCGAAGGAACGATGTCGCGGTCGATCCAGTCGATCATGAGACCGGCCCACTTGGTCTCGAGACCCGTCATCGCCAGCAGCTGCTCGAAGGCGGCGACCTCGATCGGGTCGGGCGTGCCGTCCTCCTGCACCAGGTTGTTGAGATTGAAGCGGCCCTGCAGATCCTCGAGCGAAGCCGTGAGCATCACTCCCGGGACGACCTCGATCGGTCCCACCGTCTTGTCCCAGCCCTCGTTGATGTAGAGGTGCTGCGGATCGGCGCGCTGCGCTTCCCGCAGTCCGTAGGCGGCGAGCGCCTCGGCACCCTGCTGCACCAGCAGGGCCTGATCGAAGGCGAAGGTCGCGGCCCCGCGGCGCGCGGCCATGGCGTTCTCGTAGCCGATGGTGGCCGCGAGAATGGTGCCGAGCGCCACCAGCAGGATCGCCACCAGCAGCGCGATACCGCGCTGCGCGCGCGGGGGGCGCGGCCGGCTGCGGCTGCGCCGGCCGGTGCTCACGCGGCTACCTCGACGATGCGCACGATGGTGCCGAAGTCCTCGGTGTCGAGCGTGATGCGTATCGCAATCGGCCGGATGCGCAGGCTGCTCTCGAGCGCCTGTGCGCCGGCGACCGTGAGCGGCGGCCACTGCGTCTGCCAGACGTGCTGCAGATTCAGGTATTCGATGGTCACCGACTTGACATGAGTGAGCAGGTCGCGCTTGGCGGTGGTGCTCGAGAGCGTGGGATCGAGCACGAACCAGGACTCGCGCCGCAGCGTGCCGTTCTCCAGAAAGTACGCGACGCGCTCGAGCTGCGAGCGCTGCAGGCCGTTCGGGTTGGCCCAGCCGCCGCGGGTGAAGGTGACGATCGGCTGCGTGCCGGGCGCGCCCGCCTGCAGCGCCGGCTGCGACGGCTCATCGCCGACCGCCTGGCGCACGGGGCGCGGGGCGAGCTGCACGAAATCCTGCTCGAGCACGCGCACCGCGGTCTCGAGCTCGAAGAGGCGCGCCTGCTGCTTCTTGAGATCCTCGTGGCTGGTGAGGGCCTGGGCGATCGCCCCGTACCCCATGGCGAACATCACCGCCGCGATGAAGAGCGCCACCAGCAGCTCGATGAGCGTGAAGCCGCGCGTGGCGCGTCTCATGGTGTCCCCTGGGGACTCGCCTGGCCGGTGGGCTGGGCGGGCGGTGGGGTGCCGGCGCCCGGGCTGGCGGGCGTCCCCGGCGCGCCGGCTGCGGGCGCCGCGAGCAGCTGCGAGCCCCAGTCCGGCAGGTCGCCGCGCGGCGCGCCGACCGCATCGCCCCAGATGCCGGTGAGCGTCGCGTACCAGCTGCGATCCTTGTCGGCCGTGACGTCGGCCGGACGCACACTCACATCGAGGCGCGCGACGCCCGGCAGCTGCGCGCCGGTGACCTCCTGGTGCCAGTGCCACTTGCGCCCGGCGAAGTCGACGTCGCCGTCGCTCACTCCCTGGGCCGGCTGCTGGCCGGCGAGGCGCACGGTCGCGATCTGATTCAGCGCGATCCAGTTCGCGAAGGTCTTGTCGCGCAGGTACACCACGGTATCGGCGGAAGAGGTCAGCGTCTCGAGCACCGCGGCCATCCCGATGGCGACGATCGCGAGCGCCACCAGCACCTCGATGAGGGTGAAGCCGCGCGCGCGCATCACGGCGCCGCCGCCTCCACCATCGGCTGCTCGACCAGCTGGCCCTTGTCGTCCTCGGTCACCGTGATGCTGCGCCGCCCGCCGTCGCGCTCGAGAGTCGCGGCGAAGGAGCTCAGGTCTCCGTCGGAGAAGATCATCACCTGCGGAAGCTTCTCCGCGTCGGACTGCGGCCGGCGCAGCACCACCGGGCGAGCCTCGACGATCAGCTTCACATCGAGCCCCTCCGGGAGCTTGCGCGCGCCGAGCGCATCGTCCCCGGCAACACTGCGCCACAGGCCGCGCTGCACGTCGAAGGCGAGGAACTCGTAGCCGTCCTCCTGGAAGAGGATGCCGTACTCGCGGGTCTGCAGCTCCGCCTGCTCGCGCGCGTACTTGAGCAGGGTGTAGAGCCGCTCGCCCTCGCGCTCGAGTTCCCGGTCGCGTCCCGTGAGGCTCACCGCCAGCAGCATGCCGGCGCTCACCACGCCGATGATGAGCACCACCACCAGGATCTCGATCAGCGTGAACCCCGCGCTGCCTCGGCTCGGGCGGGAGCTAATTGCCGAGGTTCCAGTTGCCGATGTCGGCATTGATGCCTTCGCCACCGGGCTGGCCGTCCGCGCCGAGCGTATACAGGTCGTAGGCCTTGCCGTGCGTGCCCGGGAATGCGTACTGGTAGTCACTGCCCCAGGGATCCTTGCTCACCCGCTCGATGTAGCCGCCCGGCTTCCAGTTGCGGATCGTCGGATCGGTGGGCTGCTGCACCAGCGCCTTCAGGCCCTGCTCGCTGGTCGGGTACTTCGAGTTGTCCATGTAGAACAGGGTGAGCGCGGTCTCGAGACTCTGGATATCCTGCTTCGCCTTGGCGACCTTCGCGTCGTCTACCTTGCTGATGACCGCCGGCACCACGATCGCGGCCAGCAGCCCGAGGATGACCACCACGACCATGATCTCGATGAGGGTGAAGCCGCGCGCGCCGCCCGGCCCCCGCCTGCGGCCTCTGCTAACCTCGATGCCGATGTCGTTCATACGCTGCACGTCCGGGCGGCCCCGGGCCGCCGTCTTGGGCTGAAAAGCGGGTCGGATCATAACAAATGGGGCCCGGCCGGCCTGTGAACCGCCTGCGCGAGGTGCTGCGGTCGCTCAACTGCGACGGCGCCTACGGCGCCGCCCTCGCGGCGGCCGCAGCGCTGCTGCTGGCGCTCACCGCCGCGGGTGAGCCCGGCCGGATGCTGCTGCGCTACGACCGCGCCGCGCTCGCGCGGGGCGAGGACTGGCGGCTGCTCACCGCGCACCTCGTCCACCTCGACCTGCGGCACGCGCTCCTCAACTGTCTCGGACTCGTGCTCCTGTGGGCGCTGTTCGCCCGCGATTACCGTCCGCTGCGCTGGCTCGCCATCGTGCTCGGCGCCATGGCGGCCATCGACGCGGGACTGTGGTGGTGGAATTCGACCCTGCTGTGGTACGTGGGTTCCTCGGGAACGCTGCACGGCATCATGGCCGGCGGGACGCTCGCGCACCTGCGCCGTCGTGAGCGTGACCGCTGGATGCTGGCGGCGCTGCTCCTCGCCAAGCTCGCCTACGAGCAGGCGGTCGGTCCGCTGCCGCTCTCGGGGCGCGATCCGGTCGTGGTCGACGCACATCTTTACGGCGTGCTGGGGGCACTCGCGGCGGCCGCATTCCTCCGACCGGCCACGTGAGCTCGCACCTGAGCCGCTATACTTTTGCGGCGTAGGCGCTGCGCGGCGGTCGCACGGGGGTCGTGGATGGCATTCGGGTTCGTGTTCCCGGGTCAGGGGTCGCAGTCGGTCGGCATGCTCGGCGCGCTCGCCGCCTCGGGTGAGGCGGTGCGGGGCACCTTCGCCGAGGCGTCCGCGGTTCTCGGCTACGACCTGTGGAAGCTCGTGAGCGAAGGGCCCGAGAGCGAGCTCAACGCGACCGAGCGCACCCAGCCGGCGCTGCTCGCCGCGGGAGTGGCCACCTGGCGGCTGTGGCGTGCGCGCGGTGGCACGCCGCCCGCGGTGGTCTCGGGACACAGCCTCGGGGAGTTCACGGCGCTCACCTGCGCCGGGGCACTCGAGTTTGCCGCTGCCATCGAGCTGGTGAGGTACCGGGGCGAAGTGATGCAGGCGGCGGTGCCGGCCGGCAGCGGCGCGATGGCGGCGATTCTCGGTCTCGACGACGCGCTCGTCGTGGCGCTGTGCCGCGAGGCGAGTGCCGGCGCCATCGTCGAGGCGGCCAATTTCAACTCCCCGGGCCAGGTGGTGATCGCGGGCGAGGCGGCCGCGGTGGCCCGCGCCATCGAGCTCGCCCGCTCGCGCGGGGCGAAGCGCGCCGTCATCCTGCCGGTGAGCGTGCCGTCGCACAGCAGCCTGATGCGCGGCGCCGCCGAGCGGCTGCGCGCGCGGCTCGCCGGGGTCGCGCTGGTTGCGCCGCAGATCCGCTACCTGAGCGCAGTCGATGCCGCCGCGCACGAATCGCCGGACGACATTCGCGCGCTGCTGGTGCGCCAGCTCTCCGGTCCGGTGCGCTGGGCGGACACGCTGCGCGCGCTCGCCGCCGCCGGGCTCGCCCAGGTGATCGAATGCGGCCCCGGGCGGGTCCTCACCGCGCTCAACCGCCGCATCGAGCGGCGACCGGGGCTGGAGTTCCTGGCACTCGAGGATCCGGCGTCGCTCGACGCCGCGCTCGCCGCGACCGGGAGGGAGTAGTCATGCTCGAGAACGACGTTGCGCTGGTCACCGGCGCCTCGCGCGGGATAGGTCAGGCGATCGCGCTCGCGCTCGCCGAGGCCGGTGCGCGCGTGATCGGCACCGCGACCACGGCCGAGGGCGCGGCGAAGCTCACCGCCATGCTCGCGTCGCACGGATACAACGGCCACGGGGCCGAGCTCGACGCGGGGAACGCGGCCTCCATCGAGGCGCTCACCCAGGCGCTCGCAGCCGCCGGTGAGCAGCCGACGATCCTGGTGAATAACGCCGCCATCACGCGCGACATGCTGCTGCTGCGCATGAAGGACGAGGACTGGGAACAGGTGATCGCGACCAATCTCACCTCCGTGTTCCGGCTCAGCAAGGCGTGCCTGCGGCGCATGCTCAAGGAGCGGCGCGGCCGCATCGTCAATCTCACCTCGGTGGTGGGCCTCACCGGCAATCCCGGACAGGCGAATTACGCGGCCGCCAAGGCGGGCGTGCTCGGATTCACCAAGTCGCTCGCCCAGGAGCTCGCCGGGCGCGGCATCACCGTGAACGCGGTGGCACCCGGCTTCATCGACACCGACATGACACGCGCGCTCGGCGACGAGCAGCGCGCAGCGCTCCTCCAGCGCATCCCGCTCGCCCGCCTCGGTACCCCGGCGGACGTCGCCGCCGCCGTGCTGTTCCTGGTCTCGCCGCAGGCCGCCTACATCACCGGGGAAACGCTGCACGTGAACGGCGGAATGTACATGCCGTGAGAGGGCGTTGGCCCGGCGCCACAGCGCCGGAAGTACCCCGCGCCGGCGGGGGAGCGCCGGGTCGGCTTTTGCCAGCAAAAACAAACACTCGCAGGCGGTGGCCCCGAGTGGCAGCTCCGGGGGTGTTCCCCTACAATACCGCGCCCGCTGCCGAGGCCCCACAGGCGGGCAGCCCCTCAGGCCTTACATAAGGACCCATCGCTAATGAGCACAGTCGAGCAGCAGGTCAAAGCCATCGTTGCCGAGCAGTTGGGCGTCAAACAGGAACAGGTCACCAACGATGCCTCGTTCGTCGACGATCTCGGAGCCGATTCCCTCGACACCGTCGAGCTGGTCATGGCGCTCGAGGAGGAATTCGAGATCGAGATTCCGGACGAGGACGCCGAAAAGATCACCACCGTCCATCAGGCCATCGACTACATCAACGAGCGCCGCGCCAAATCCTGACCGAGCGCGCTTCATACAGGAATCGTGTGAGCAAGCGCCGTGTCGTCGTGACGGGTCTCGGAATCGTGTCTCCCGTCGGGAGCACGGTTCAGTCGGCGTGGGAGGCGATACTGCGCGGTGAGAGCGGCATCGCTCCGGTGACCCGTTTCGACGTGTCGGCCTTTCCGGTGCGCATCGGCGGCGCGGTACGCGATTTCGACGTCGCGCAGTACCTCCCGCCGAAGGAAGCGCGGCGCATGGACGATTTCATGCACTACGGGGTCGCCGCCGGAGTGCAGGCCGTCACCGATTCCGGCATCGACTTCGGCAAGGCCGACCCGACCCGCTGCGGCGCGGTATGCGGAGCGGGCATCGGCGGCCTCGGCACGATCGAGGCAGAGTACGAGGAGTACCTCAAGGCGAAGAGCCCGCGCAAGATCTCGCCGTTCTTCGTGCCGGCGACCATCATCAACATGATCGCGGGCCACCTCTCGATCCGCTTCGGACTCAAGGGACCGAATCTCGGGGTGGTCACCGCGTGCACCACCTCGACCCATGCCATCGGGCTCGGCATGCGCACCATCCAGTACGGCGATGCCGACGTAATCATCGCCGGCGGCGGCGAGATGGCGACCACGCGCTGCGGACTCGGCAGTTTCGGGCAGGCGAAGGCACTCTCCACCCGCAACGACGCGCCGAAGGAGGCGAGCCGGCCGTGGGACAAGGACCGCGACGGCTTCGTGCTCGGCGACGGCGGCGGCGCGGTGCTGCTCGAGGAGCTCGAGCATGCGCGCCGGCGCGGAGCGCGCATCTACGCCGAGGTGGTCGGCTTCGGCATGAGTGGTGACGCCTACCACATCACCGCGCCCCCCGAGGACGGCGAGGGCGCGCGGCTCGCCATGGTGAACGCGCTGCGCGATGCGCACATGGATCCGACCGAGGTGCAATACATCAACGCGCACGCCACTTCGACGCCACTCGGCGACAAGGCCGAGACGATCGCGATGAAACGTACCTTCGGCGAATACGCGCACCGCGTGGCGGTGAGCTCCACCAAGTCGATGACCGGGCATCTGCTCGGCGCGGCCGGCGTGGTCGAGGCGATCTTCTCGGTGCTCGCGATCCGCGATGGGGTGGCGCCGCCCACCATCAACTACCGCACGCCCGATCCCGAGTGCGATCTCGACTACGTGCCGAACACCGCGCGGCGCATGAAGATCGATGTGAGCCTGTCGAACTCCTTCGGCTTCGGCGGCACCAACGGCTCGCTCATCTTCCGCCGCTTCGGCTAGCCCTACGCACACCCCACTGGCTCGCGAGCTCGACGTACCGCCGGCGGTGCTCGGCCGTCTGGCGGCGCGTTTCCCGGCGCGCTATCCACTGCTGCTCGACAGCGCCGCGCACGGGCCCCTCGGACGCACGAGCCTCCTGCTCGCCGCGCCGCGCGCCGCGCTCTGGCTCACCGCCGACGGACGGATCGGCGCCACGGGCATCGAGCCCACCGGACGCTCCTTTCTCGAGGCGCTCGAGAACTGGTGGCTGAGCGAACGCACCCCCGCGAGCGCCGCGGCCGGGGAGGATGCGGGCGATGCGGGCGAGTTCGCCGGCGGCTGGGCGCTTTATCTCGGCTACGAGCTCGCGCAGGAGGTCGAGCCGCGGCTCGCGCTGCCGCGCACGCCGCTGCCGTGGGTCGCGTACGCGCTGCGCACCCCCTGCGCGCTCGTGCACCGGCTCGACACGGGACGGGTATTCGCGGTGGCTGAAGCGGGCGGCGAGGAGGCGCTCCTGCGACTCGCCGCCGATGCCGGCGCGGCTGCGCGCCAGCCCGAGGAGCCCGACGAGCTCGAGATCGGGCGCGTGCTCGAGGAGGATCCGGCGGCGTTCCTCGCGCGCGTGCGGCAGGCGCAGGAGTACGTACGCTCGGGCGACATCTATCAGGCGAACCTGTCGAGGCCCTGGTCCGTGGCGCTCACCTCCCGCGGCGCCGGCCCGAGCGCCGCGGCGCTCTACCGGCGGCTGCGCGCGGCGAATCCCGCGCCATTCGCGGCGCTGGCACAATGGGGCGGGGTGGCGCTGCTGAGCTCCTCCCCCGAGCGGCTGGTGCGCGTGCGCGACCGCCGCATCGACACCCGGCCGATCGCCGGCACGCGGCCGCGCAGCCGGCGCCCCGGCGCGGACGCGGTGGAAATCCCGGCGCTCGCCGCCCATCCCAAGGAGCGCGCCGAGCACGTCATGCTCATCGACCTGGAACGGAACGATCTCGGGCGCGTGTGCCGGGCGGGAACGGTGCGGGTCGATGAGCTCATGACCATCGAGTCCTATGTTCACGTGCACCACATCGTGTCGAACGTGAGCGGCGAGCTGCGCGCGGACGTCACGCCGCTCGGCGCGGTGCGGGCGGTATTCCCGGGCGGCACCATCACCGGCTGCCCGAAATTCCGCTGCATGCAGATCATCGCCGAGCTCGAGGGCGCGGGGCGCGGCGCCTATACCGGCGCGCTCGGCTACCTGACACCGGCCGGCGAGCTCGACCTCAACATCCTGATCCGCACCATCGAGCTCACGGGCCGGCAGGCGGGGTTCCGCGCGGGTGCGGGCATCGTCGCGGACTCCGAGCCCGAGCGCGAGCTCGAGGAGACCCGCGCCAAGGCGCGCGGCCTGCTGCGGGCGCTCGAGGGTGCGCATGCCGGTTGACGGGGCGCCGCAGGAGCTCCTGGTGGATGGCATCGAGCGCGATTCCGTCCCGGCGCTCGATCGCGGGCTGCACTATGGCGACGGGCTGTTCGAGACCCTCGCCTGCGTGGGCGGGCGGGCGCGCTTCCTGTCGCTGCACCTGGCGCGCCTCGCGCTCGGCTGCGAGCGCCTCGGGCTGCCGGCGCCGGCGCCCGAGGAGCTGCGGCAGGAGATCCGGCGGCTCGCCGCCCGTTCCGAGCGCGGGATCGTCAAGCTGATCCTGACCCGGGGAGCGGCGCGCGCGCGCGGCTACCGGACCACGGGGACGGAGAAGGCGACGCGCATCACGCTCCGCTACCGCTGGGAGCCCGATGATCCGCAGCTCGCGCTCGAGGGCGTGCGGGTGCGCACGGCAAGGCTGCGGCTCGGGGAGAACCCCGCGCTCGCAGGCCTCAAACACTGCAATCGCCTCGAGCAGGTGCTCGCGCGACGGGAGTGGAGCGATCCGGCGATTGCCGAGGCACTGATGTTCAGCAGCACGGACCACCTGATTTCTGGAACCATGAGCAACGTCTTTCTGGTCGCAGGGGCGAAGCTGCGCACGCCGCGCCTCGATCGCTGCGGCGTCGCCGGCATCATGCGCTCGGTGGTACTGCGCGAAGCGGCCGCCGCGGGGATCGCCGCCGAGGAGGCGCTGCTCGAGGCCTCGGACCTCGCGCGCGCGCCGGAGCTCTTTCTCACCAGCGCGCTGATCGGAGTGCGCCCGGTGCGCTCGGTCGACGGGGAGTGCCGCTCGCCGGGCGCGGTGACCCGCGAGCTGCAGAGCCGCCTCGCGCCGCTCCTGGCCGCGTCCGCCGATGCCTAAGCGCAGGCGCCGCCGCTGGCTGCGGCGCCTCGCCGCCGCAGCCGCGATCGTGCTGGTGGTGCTCGCCGCCGCGGGCGCCGGCGTCGAGCGCTGGCTGCGACACGTATATCAGGCCCCGGGCCCCGCCGCGACGCCGGCACGCATCGAGGTGACGGCGGGCGCGAGCGTGCGCGCGGTGCTGGCGCGGCTCGAGAGCGCGGGCGCGGTGCGCGATGCCCGCGCCGTGACGTGGTACCTGCGGCTGCACCGCGAGCACCCGCGGGTGCAGGCCGGCACCTACGAGATTCCCGCGCACGCGAGTCCCGCCGAGATCATCCGTCTCTTCGTGGAGGGCAGGGTGGTGCTCGAGCAGCTCACGGTGGTGGAGGGCTCGACCTTTGCCGACTTCCTCGAGCTGCTGGAGCACGCCCCCGACGTTGCACACACGCTCGCCGGCAAGACGCCGGGCGAGGTGATGGCCGCCCTCGGGCACCCGGGTGAGAACCCGGAGGGGCGCTTCTTCCCCGATACCTACCGCTTCGCCGCCGGTACCGCCGACGCCGCGATCCTCGGTCTCGCCTACGAGCGCATGCGCGAGGCGCTCGCAGCCGCCTGGGCCGGGCGCAGTCCCGGCTTGCCGTTCGATGCGCCGTATCAGGCCCTGATCCTCGCTTCGATGGTGGAGAAGGAGGCGGCGCTCGCGAGCGAGCGATCGCGCATCGCGGGGGTGTTCGTGAACCGCCTGCGCAAGGGCATGCGCCTGCAGTCCGATCCGACCGTGATCTACGGCCTCGGCGTGCGCTACGACGGCGAGATCCACACGCGCGATCTGCTCGCCGATACGCCCTACAACACCTACACCCGTGCGGGCCTGCCGCCAGCGCCGATCGCACTGCCCGGGCGCGACTCCCTGCTCGCCGCGGTGCACCCCGATGACACCGGCGACCTGTACTTCGTCGCCACCGGCCTGGGCGACGGCGCTCATCATTTCTCCAGGACGCTGGAAGAGCATAATTCGGCGGTGAAGGCCTATCTGAAACGGCTGCGGGCGCCGCCGCCGCACCCGGCGGCGCATCCATGAGCACCGGACGCTTCATCACGCTCGAAGGGATCGAGGGCGCGGGCAAGTCCACCGTGGCGAAGTTCGTGTGCGGCTGGCTCGCGCGCCGCGCCATCCCGGCACTCGCCACGCGCGAGCCCGGCGGGACGCCGCTCGCCGAGCGGGTGCGGCAGATCGTGCTCGAGCACGGCCCGGAGCCCGTGTCGGCGCTGACCGAGACGCTGCTGATGTTCGCCGCGCGCGCCCTGCATCTCGGGAATGTCATCCGGCCGGCGCTCGCCCGCGGTGAGTGGGTGGTGTGCGACCGCTTCACCGATGCAACCCGCGCCTACCAGGGAAGAGGACGGGGAGTCGACGCGGAGCTGATCGAGCGCCTCGCCGCCGCCGTGCACGGCGGGGTGTCGCCCGACTGCACGCTGCTGCTCGATGTGCCCGTGAGCGTCGGCCTCGCCCGGGCGCGCAACCGCGGCGCCGCGAGCCCGGATCGCTTCGAGGCCGAGACGGGCGCGTTCTTCGAGCGGGTGCGCGCGGGTTACCTCGAGCTCGCACGGCAGGAGCCCGGCCGCGTCCGCCTCATCGATGCCGCGGTTCCGCTCGAGGTGGTTCAGTCGCACGTGGGTCGGGTCCTCGAGGGTCTCGTATGAACGAGGCTGCGGCGATCGTGCCGGCCTGGCTCGCCGCCCAGACCGCGGCGCTCAGCGCCGCCCGGCGCGCCGGCCGCCTGGCGCACGCGTTGCTCATTCACGAAGCGCCCGGGGCGGGGGGCGAGTGGCTCGCCCTGTGGGCGGCGCGGCTGGCGCTCTGCGAGCGCATGGGCGAGGCGCCCTGCGGGAACTGCCCGGCGTGCCGGCGGGTGCTCGGCTCCGGGCACCCGGATCTCACCGTCGTGCGGCCGCTCGAGGAGTCGAAGCAGCTGCGCATCGAGCAGGTGCGCGACCTCGCCGCCGAGCTCGCGCTGACCAGTCATTCCGGTGGATACAAGGTCGGCATCCTGACGCCCGCCGACGCGCTGAATCGCTTCGCGGCGAACGCGCTGCTGAAGACGCTCGAGGAGCCGCCGCCGCTCACGCTGCTCATCCTGGTGGCGACCCAGCCCTCGCGCCTGCCGGCCACCGTGCGCAGCCGCTGCCAGATCCTGCGCGTGCCGGCGCCGCCGCGCAGCGAGGCGATTGCCTGGCTCACGCGGCTGCGCGGCGAGCTCGACTGGGGCGGCGCCCTCGACGCTCTCGGCGCCGCCCCGATGCTCCTCGCCCAGGCCGATCCGGCGGCCCTCGCCGAGGTGGGGGCGGACGCCCGCCGCACGCTCGATGCCATGGTGGCCGGCCGGGCGGACCCGCTCGCGACCGCCGAGCGCTGGGCGCGATCGGAAACGCCGCTGCGGCTGCGGTGCTGTGAGAATTGGCTCACAGAACGCATTCGCGCCGGGCTTGGGGCGGGCGTCCTTATGACAGAAGTGGGCGCTGGCCCCTACCTGCCGGCCCCCGGAGCGGTCTTGAATGTACGCGAGCTCTTCGGGCTGCTCGACGAGGTCCGGGAGCTGCGCGCGACGCTCGACGTCCCGCTGAACCGCGCGCTGGCGCTCGAGGCGCTGCTGCGCCGGATGGCGCCCCGCGGGGCGGGTGCCGTAGCCTGAAGGGAAGAGGAACGTGAGAGCTGGTGGCAACAAACCGGGTCTGCTGACGCTCACCATCAAGGACAAGAGCGCGCTCTACCTCGCCTACATGCCGTTCGTCAAGAACGGCGGGCTCTTCATCCCGACCAACAGCAACTATCGCCTCGGCGACGAGGTATTCATGCTGCTGAATCTCATGGGCGAGGACGAGAAGCTCCCCGTGGCCGGGCGCGTGATCTGGGTGACCCCGAAGGGCGCGCAGGGCAAGCGCACCGCGGGCATCGGGGTGCAGTTCAGCGAGCAGGACCGCGGCCAGACGCAGAAGAAGATCGAGACCTATCTCGCCGGCGCCCTCTCGGGCGACAAGGCGACTCACACCATGTAGTGGCGGTTACTCCGCGTCCTGTTCCTCGCCCGGTTCCTGACCGCCGCTGTCGCGGGCGGTGACCGGCGGCACCGGGATGATGCCCGTGCCGCTCACGCCGCCGGTGAGCACGTAGGCGTCGAAGCCGCGTTCGACGAGCAGGTACGTGGCCGCGGAGCTGCGGCGGCCGGTGTCGCAGTACACGACGTAGGGGATGGTCCGATCGAGCGTCGCAAGCTTGAGGCGGATCAGGTAGAGGGGAATGTTCAGCGAGCCCTCGATGGCCAGCGTCTGGTGCTCGCTCGGCAGCCGCACGTCGAGCCAGCGGCCACCGCGCTTGGCGATGATCTCGTCGGCCTGTACGCGCGTCACCCACTGCAGCAGCGGCTCGTTCATGAGCTCGCGGAAGTCCTGCTTGTTGAGCCGCATCAGCACGCCGTCGGTGAGCATGGTGACGGTGGCGTTGCGCTTCGCCTCGGCGATCAGCGCCTCCTCGCCGAAGGTGTCGCCGACTCCGAGCTCGGCGAGCTTGATGCCCTCGCGGCGCAGCGGGGTCTCGCGCGACACCACGCACTTGCCGCTCACGATGATGTAGAAGAAGTCGCCTTCCGCACCCTGCTTGATGATCACCTCGCCGGCACGGCACGGCACGCGTTGCAGGCGCTGGAAGATCGCCTGGATGTTGGCCGGCGGGATGCGGTGAAACGCCTTGGTCTGCAGCAGCGTCGTCATCCAGTCGTCCGAGCCGGCGTTCTGCAGATGGGTCTGCAGCTCTCCCACCTCGTAGGTGCCGGTCTGATCCCAGGTGATCATGACGTCGAGCAGGTCGCTGTCGATCGACAGGTAGTTCACGTCGCCCGCGGCCCGGGCACGCACCTTGCGCGGCAGCTGCGGGTAGAGGGGATTGCGCGCCTCGGGAGTGCCGCCGCGGATCACGCCGACGTTGCGCTCGCCCTCGCTGATCTCGAGCGTGCCGGTGAGCAGCCAGAAGGTGCGCTTGTCGGTGTCGCCCTGGTCGAACAGCAGCCGCCCGGCGTTCAGCGTGCGCACGTTGATCTTCTTGGCGAGCGCGGCCAGATTCTCCCGCTTCATGCCGTCGAGCGGCGCGAACGCCTTGAGAATCTGCACGCTGGCTTGGCGCTCGTCCGCCATATTCTCCTCGGGTCTGGGCGCTTACCCTGGGCGCGCGCGCCGCCGGATCGTGCGGTGCAACCCCTGTTGGATGGTAGCACACGCGGCCGCCGGGGCCGCGCGAAGCGGGCTCACGCTTGGCGTTCTGCCTCGAGCAGCGGCCACCCGGGATCGGGCGCGAAGCGCGCGCCGTAGCGGCCGGTGAGCTCGCCGAGCCGCGCGACCACCGCCTGCGTGCCGCGCGCGCGCGCATAGGCGAGCGGTCCGCCGCGAAACGGTGCGAACCCGGTGCCGAACACCACCGCGGCGTCGGCGAGGTCTGCGTCCTCGACCACGCGCTCGCGCAGCGCCGCCACGCATTCGTTCACCAGCACCAGAATCATCCGGTCGATGAGATCGGCGGGTGCGGGCGCGGCGCCGCCGCTCTTCTGCGGCTTGCCCTCGCGCCACCCATAGAATCCCGCGCCGCTCTTGCGGCCGAATTTCTTCGCGGCCAGGAGCTCGGCGAGCCGCGGCAGCTGCGGCGCGGGTCGGCCGAGCTCGCGAGCGATGATCTCGCCGACGTGCGCCGCGACGTCGAGTCCCACGACGTCGGCGAGCTCGATCGGGCCCATGGGCATGCCGAACTCGACCGCCGCGCGATCGATCGCCTCGAGCGCGACGCCTTCCCCGGCCGCGTACATCGCCTCGTGCAGGTACGGCATCAGCACCCGGTTGACCATGAAGCCCGGGGCGCTGCGGCACGGCACCGGCAGCTTGTCCAGCCGGCGTGCAAAGGCGATCGCCGCCTGGGTGCACGCCGGATCGGTGCGCGGCGCGTGCACGATCTCGATGAGCGGCATCTGCGCAACGGGATTGAAGAAGTGCAGGCCGACCAGGCGCTGCGCGTGCGCCAGGTGCGCGCCCAGCGGCTCGAGCATCAGGCTCGAGGTGTTGGTCGCCAGCAGTGCGCCCGGCTTCATGCGCGGCTCGAGGCGGGCATAGAGCTGCTGCTTGGCCTCGAGATTCTCGAAGATCGCCTCGATGACGACGTCGGCGCCGGCGACCCCGTCGCCGGCCGGATCGGCCCGCAGCCGCGACTGGGCGGCGGCGTTCTTGGCCGGATCGCGCAAGCGCCGTGCGAACAGCTCCCGCGCGCGCCCCATCGCCGGCTCGATGTACTCCATCGCCCGATCCTCGAGGGTCACGTTGAAGCCGCGCAGCGCGGCCCAGGCGGCGATGTCGCCCCCCATGACCCCGGCACCGATCACGTGCACGTTGCGCACCTCGGCGCCGCTCTTGCCACCGGCGCTCTTGAGGCGATCCTGCAGCAGGAACATGCGCACGAGGTTGCGCGAGGTGGGCGTCGTGAACAGGTGCGCGATCGAGCGCGCTTCGGCCTCGAAGGCGCGCGCGCCCCGGCCCCCGTAGCCCGCCCACAGATCGATGATGGCGTACGGGGCAGGGTAGTGCGCCCGCGGGGCACGCCGTGCCACCTGACGCGTCAGAGCGTGCCGCACCAGCGGCCGCAGCGGCGCCGCCCCGAGCAGCCGCTCGAGCAGCGGTGCGCGGCGCGGCGGTGGCGCCCGCAGCACCAGCGCGCGCGCCGCGGGGCGCAGTTCGCTCTCGGTAACCAGCGCATCGACCAGGCCGACGCGCAGCGCCCGCTCGGCCCGCAGCGGCTTGCCGGTCAGCATCAGCTCCATCGCCGGGCGCACGCCGATCAGCTGCACGGCGCGCACCGTGCCGCCGAAGCCCGGGTGAATGCCGAGCTGCACCTCGGGGAGCCCGAGCGACAGCCGCTCGTCCCCGACCGCCACCCGATAGCGGCAGGCGAGTGCGAGCTCGAGCCCTCCGCCGAGGGCAAAGCCCTGGATCAGGGCGACGCTCGCGCAGGGGAGCGCCGCCAGCCGGTCGAGTACCTGCTGCCCGCGGCGGATGAGCGCGTAGCCGCTCTGCTCGTCGGTAATTCCGGTGAACTCGCGAATGTCAGCCCCGGCGATGAAGCCGCTCTTCTTGGCGGACCGCACCGCGAGGGCGCGCGGCGGGTCCTTCTCCAGCGCCGCGAGCACCCCATCGAGCTCGGCCAGCACGCCGCTCGAGAGCACGTTGGCGGAAGTCCCGGGCTTGTCGAGACTCAGCCACGCGATGCCATCCCCGTCGCGCTCGAGACTCCAGCAGCCGGTGGTGTCGTCGCTCATGGGATAGCGCTCGCGGATGGGTGAGGTGGCGGCCTCAAGCTGCAGTCATGGTCGCGTGGGTCTCCGCGGCGCGGGCCTTCGGACGCACCTGGAAGTCGCACACCAGCGGGCGATGGTCCGAGAAGCGCACGTCGGGTACGCGGAAGTCGCGCACTTCGATCCCCTCGCTCACCAGGATGAAGTCGAGCTCGATGCGCGGCACCCGCGCCGGGAACGAGGGGAGGCCTGCGGTGTTGGCGCTGCGCAGCCCGGCGGCGCGCATGAACAGATAGATCTCGTGCGTACCCCAGAAGGTGTTGAAATCGCCCGCGACCACCACCGGCTTGGCCGACTGCACGATCAGGTCGTGGAGCGAGCGCAGCTGATACTGGCGGTGGCGGAATTTCAGCGACAGGTGCACCAGGAACACGCACACGTCGGTCAGCTCGAGCTCGATGATCAGCCGCTTGATGCCGGTGTCGAAGTAATGGAAGCGCTCGCCGTGCACGGTGGGCGCCGACAGGATGGCGTTCGCCTGTTTGCGCACGATCGGCATCAGATTGTTGATCGAGCCCGCGCCGTACTTGCACTGGAAAGTGGAGTAGTGGCCCAGGTGGCTGGCGATGTACTCGGCCTGATTCAACATGCCGGTGCGGATCGAGCCGATGTCGACCTCGATCAACCCGACGAGATCGGCCCCTTCGCGGCGGATGAACTCGGTGATGCCGCTCAGCACCTTGCGGTTGCTGCGCAGGTAACCCGCCCCCGGCAGCGGCAGGTGAAAGGCCGGACCCGTGCCGGTGGCATAACGGATGTTGTAGACGAGCAGTCGCACCGTGGAGACAGGTTCGCGGCGGCAAAGGAGCCATTCTATCCCGTGCCGGCCGCGGCGGCGGTCCAGGGTGTGCGCCACACCCTTGAACCGCGCCCTGCATGTGCGAGACTTGGCGCCGTGGCCGCCCAGGAGTGTGAGCTGCGCGGCCCGGGGGGAGGACCCATGTCGCAGGCCAACCCGGTGCGTCTGTTCGTCACGCATGCGTGGGAAACGAGCGATGATTACCTGCGCGTATTCGAATATCTCGAGAGCGCGCGCAACTTCTTCTACCGCAACCACAGCACTCCCGACAAGCGGCCCGCGAGCGGCGATCGCGAAGCGCTGCGTGAGGCTCTGCGTCACCAGATCGCGCCGGTCGAGGCGGTGATCGCGCTCGCGTCACTCCACGACACCCAGCCGGACCTGCTCACCTTCGAGCTGCTCTACGCCCAGGCGAACCACAAGCCGGTGATACTCCTCAAGCACTTCGGCGCACACCGGCAAGTGCCCAAGGCAATCGCCGATCTCGTGAACGAGGTGGTGGAGTGGGACGAGCGCGCGCTGGTCGATGCGATCCGCCGCCAGGCGCGTCACGAGGACACGACGCGCTGGGATACCATCGAGTTCAAGCTCGACTAGAGTCGCGCGCCTCCTGGCTGCGCGCAGCCGCCCAGGCGTCGGCAAAGAGCGCGGTCACCTGCGAAACGCCGCTGCGGGTGCGCGCGGCGGCCGGATAGCCGCTGCGTGCCGTGCCCTCGAGCGCCGCCTCGTTCGCTGCCGCCGCGGCCGCAGCCGCTTCGAGCGCCGCTTCCCGGGCGATCGCCGCGAACAGCCGCACCACGCTGCAGGCCAGCTCGTCCGCCTCGCTGTTCGACAGCTTGCGCACCGTGGCACGCACCGCGTCCTCACCGCGCAGCGGCCGCTCGCGGGTGAGCGCGTCGTGACAGGTGCGAAACTCCTGGCGCAGCGCCTCGGGAAGCTCCGCGACGTTCACGAAGGCGAGATGATTGCGGTAGGCGTCCGCGAGCCGGTCCTTGATCGGCCCGGAGCGCGCGAGCGAGAGCGCCGCACCCTCAAGCTGTTCCCATGTCGTGCTCATCGTTCTCTCGGCGGGACGCCGTTCGCTCTCGTGGGTTCGACCGGTTCGAGCCTGCGCGGGGCGGCGTCGGTGATTTGTTGTTATCCGGTATTGGATTCCAAGCGCGCTCAAGTGGCTGCGTCTGAAATATAGCGCACGCTCTAGGAAAAGAATATGGCAAATCGGCCGCAGATGAGCGCAGCGGCGTGCTGCAGGCACAGCGGGCAACCGCGCCGAAGGGCACGCCTCGGCAGGTGGGAATCCTAGCCGGGAGGGCGCCTCAGCTCTTCCTGCAGAACACGAATTAGCCGAGGCAACGTGCGGATTTCCTTCTACTAATTACCCCAGCAATAGGCCACCGTTCCGGTGCCGGTCGAGTACTGCTGCCCGCCCGAATCGACGGAGAACGACGTGCACTGCGTATCCGCCGTCTGACTCTGGCCCGGCACGGGGGTCGCGGTGATCGTGAAGGACGGAGCGGCGAGGGCGCTCGGAGCGCACGCCGGGGAGCAGACGGTGAGGTAGTAGTAGCCGCTGCCCACGGGGTTCGCCACTCCGAAGCCCGTGTAGCCGAGCTGGGCGGGAGTCACCGTGTAGCCCGCGGGGTTGGTGCTGAAGAAGCGCTCCTCGCGCGAGGCGAGGTCGAGGATTGCGGTCTTCGCCTCTACGCGGCGCGACTGGCGGACGTAGCTCATGTAGGCCGGCACCGCGATCGACAGGAGGATGGTCGCGATCGCCACGACGATCATCAGCTCGACCAGCGTGAAGCCCCGATCCCCGCGCGCCTTGGTCGCCGTCTGCATCTTGCTGCTCCTTGTCACAGATCAGCGCCGCTCGATCCAGCTCAGGCGCCGGCCGCTCGTATTGGGCGGCAGGTTGAGGCCGAGCGTTCCGCCGGCGATGTTATTCGCCGCCGCACCGGTGCCGGACTCGGTCTGGTTGGTCTCGTACACGAGGAAGCGGGTGCCCGCCGCGTTGGCGGTGATGAAGGAGCTGCCGGTCGCATTGGTCTGCATGGCGATCGCTACCGAGTCCGTGTAGCGCGGGTTGGTGTTGACGGCTGTATTGGCCGCCTCGCTCGGGGGCAGAAACACCTGATTGAACGCGCCGCCGGTCATCGCCGAGAGCACGTAGGTGAAGCCGGTATCGGTCGGGATCGCGCACGAAGTCGGGTTGTTCGGCGCCGGAACGACCGAGTTCACCGTGAGCGCCTGCGCCACGAGCTCGGGGCTGTAGATGATCTGCTCCTGGGGGCCGGGCAGATTCAGATACCAGCCGAACTGCTTGTTGCTGGCGCACGAGGACTGGCCCGCCCAGCAGATGGTCGCATTGTTGGCGATATCGCGGTTCTGCGTAGTGGAGTTGATCGTGACCGTCTGAAGCTGCAGGTTCGCCTGCCCCAGGGTGTAGCTCGTGCCGGACAGCCCGGTGGCCGCGCCGGCGAGGCTCGCGTACTGGGCGCCGGTCGAGAGCGAGTTCCAGCCCGCCATGTTCCAGTCCCAGACGCCGTAGAGGCTCTGCGTGCCGCCGGAGAACGAGGCGGGGCTGGTGTTGGTGAGCGGTACTTTCTGGCCGGTGCCGAACATCACCATGATCTGCGCCAGCATCCCGGCGCTCGCCGCCCCGGAGGCCACCACCGGGGCAGTCGTGATCGGCTGACCCGCAGGGGTGGTGAACAGCGGACCGGGCGACACCGCCCAGCTCGCCTCGCTGCTGCTCGTCAGGTCGAAGCGCCACAGGTGGCCCTGCACGTCGCCCGCGTACACGTAGTCGGTCATGTGATCGCCGTCGAGATCGGCGGGCGTCGCGAAGGCGATGCCGTTGGGACTCGTCGTGCTGCCGGTGTGCGTGCTGAGGTAGTAGAAGGTCTTGGCGGCCGTGGTCGGGTCGATGGTCATGACGTAGATACCGGCATCGCCCGAGGTGCTGCCCAGGCCGTTACCGAAGATCACCGCCCACTTGCCGTCGTGCAGCCGGCGCAGCTGCGGCGTGCCGTAGGTGTTGCCGAGATTGGTGCCGCAGCTCGTCACGTTGGCGCAGGCGATGGTGGCGGCGGTCCATTCCCCGACCACCAGGTTCGCGGCGTTCGCCTCGGTGAAGTTGCCCGGCGACGGATTGGTGACGTCGAGGGCGTAGATGGCGGCGCCGCCCGGCCCGAGGCCTCCCACCAGCCACGAGTGCCACTGGCCGCCGTAGAACACGTCGCCCGAGCCGGGCGTGGCGTCGACGAAGAAATTGTGCCCGTACTGGGCGTTGGGATAGTCGACGTTGGCGGTGGAGGCGTGGATGGTCTGCACCACCGCGCCAGGCATGTAGGCGAGCACTTCCTGGCCGTCGTTGCTGGTGCCGACGAAGTTGCCGCTGGCATCGAAGGAGCCGCTGCGGAAGCCGTGTACCAGGCCGTCGTTCGCGCCGGCGTAGACGACGTTCGTGCGGGTCTGCGCGGCGGTGACGAACTGGGCGTAGCTCTGCGCGCTGCCCGCGTTCTCCGGCAGCGGATCGGAGGGGTTGAGCCGGTCGCTCCACACCGAGTTGTAGGGCGCGATCGGCGGACCCACCCACACCGGGCTCGAGTCGACGATGTCGGCGAGTACGCTGGCGCGGCGGCGGAACAGCCCGACGCCCGTGGTGGTGATCTCGCACGAGCGGTCGCCGCGCAGATAGTTGACGCGGTCCGCGGCCGCATAGGCGGTCGCGGGAATGCCGTTCTGGCAGCTCTGCGAGCTGAGCGAGGGAGACCCGCTGGTGTCGCCCGAATTGATGGTGGTCTGCTGCGCAGCGGTGAGGCTGGACCACTCGAACGGAATGCCCGTGGCGCCGTTCCAGGAAAGGATCGCACGGCTCGTCGGGGCCTGGGCCGCGATCGGACCGGCCACTCCGGTGGTGGCGCAGGTCGAGCCGGCCGCCACGCCGGTCAGGTCGCACTGGGCATCCCAGTTCGGCGTGTTCGCGATGACGATATTACCGAACGAATCGAAGCCGAGACTGCTCGCCGTCACCCGGCCGGTCCAGCCGTTGTTCGGGTTGTAGAAGGCGAAATAGGCCTGGATGCCGCTCTCGAGCTTGGCGGACTGCTTCTCGCTCGCGCCCGCGGAGCTCGATGCCGAGGTCGACGGTGCGGCCTTGAAGCACAGGATCTCGTGGATGTTGGTGCTGCCGCCGGTCGAGCCCGCGAAGCCGAACAGGAAGTTCGCCGGCAACGGGCCGTTGGAGGCGGTGATGCTCTGCGAGCGGATCACCTGCTGGTAGGCGCCGCCGTTGATGCTGTAGGAGAGGCTGAGCAGGCCCGACTGGGTGACCTTCAGCTGATAGAAGATCGGGGTCGCCGCCGGGCGGCTCATGGCCGCTTCGTTGGCGATCTTCAGGGTCGAGGGCAGCTCGACGTAGGCGTTGGGGATCGGCGCGTAGTCCATCAGCGGGGTGGTGACGCCCGAGACCTTGACCGCCTTGTTGGTGACCGCGTTCCACACCACGCCGTTCACGCAGGTCTCCTGCACCGCGGCCTGCTGCTGCGCCGCGGTGAACGAGCTCGGGTAGGTCGTCGGATAGTTGGCGTTGAGCCACGACCAGGCGATGTTGCCCGCTCCGCGCATGCCGATGCGGTTCGGCTTGTAGCCGTAGCCGAGCGTGGTGTTGTCGCCGGTCGCGGAGTTCGGTCCGGTGTAGCCCGGCATCCAGGCCGCGCCGTTGAGGAAGTTGCCGTACTCGTCGATGCCGAGGCCGAGATAGGCGCCCACCATTCCCGTGTAGGGCGGGTTCACGTTCGAGCAGGTGTAGCCGAGGCTTCCGCCCCAGGAGCCGATGTTCGGCGCCTGGCTCGCGTCCATGAGGAAGAAGCTGATGCCGTCGGCACCATCCCCTCCGGCGCCCCCGCTGTTGCCGCGGTAGGTCACGGTCTTGAAGGTGACCGCGACGCCCTGGCCGGTGGAGAACGGGGTCGCCGAGACGATCGCGCCGTGCTGCGCGAAGCCGCCGGGGTTGCCGTTGGTGAAGCGCAGCGCACCCTGGCCGACCGGGTCGGGGAGCGTCTGGGCGCCGCCCGCGACGCCGTTCTGACCGCCGACGAGGTTCTCCCCGTAAACGCTCTGAATGGCGGTGCATCCCGGGATCTGTCCGCCCGTGCCGCCGCTCGGCTGCGAGCCGGCCAGCGTGGAGGCGGTAAGACACGCATCGGCAAAGGAGTACCACGGGCTGCTGGTGGTTACGCCGGTGAAGTCCTCGCTGACGATCGCCTGCGACCGGGCGGCGTAGGGGACCCCCAGGGCCGCGATCATGGCGAGAACTGCGGGAATGCTGTTGCGGTTCATCACAAGCCACCTCTGTTGACGACGCCCTGGGCGACTTCGTAGGTACTCTCGACCACGGCAGCCGTGGTGCTCTGAAGGTTGGCGGCCGCGCCGCCGTAGCCGTAGGCATCGATCTGATAGGCCTCGCCCTGACCGTCGGCGGCGACGCCGACGTCCGACACATAGAATCCCGGCGTCGTCGCGTACGGCGGATCGCCGTTCGCGCCATTGACTCCCGGCGTCACGCTCATGCCGGGCGGGAGGTAGATCGTCTGGATGGGCCACTGCCACGGATTCTGGGCGATCACCACACCCTGCTGCGCCAGAGTCAGATTGCAGATCTGCCCCTGGCCGAGATTGCCGTTCAGCACTCCGTTGGCGCACGCCACCGAGCCGATGGCGGCGTTGTTGCCCTGGATCAGCCAGGTCTCGGCAAACTGCTGGGCCGCCTCGGCGGCGTGCAACGCGCGTTCCTTCTCGCGCAGATTGCCGGCGATGTGCTCCTGCGTGCCGAAGCTGCGGAACATGCTGAGCGCCAGGATGGTGATGATGATCAGCAGCAGCAGGCTGGTGATGAGCGCCATGCCGTGTTGCCCCGATCGGGAATAGGGCGCGTTCACGTGTGCACTCCGGTGCGCGCCATCACATCGACGACGCGCTCGAACTGGATGGTGGGTTGCTGACCGGCCGGGCAGGCCACCGTGCAGAGCGGGTTGGTGAAGGTGAGCACGATGCGCACCGAGCTGACGTTGGCCCAGTCGGTATTCAGCATCTGGTCCGCGGTGAGATAGGTGTCGACGTTGTAGTCGGCGATGGCGAAGTTGCGCTTCACGCCGAAGTACACCGTGAGGCCCTGCACGCCGTTGACGAGCGGCACCGGGGCGTTGTTGTCGAGCTGGCAGCGCAGTTGCCCGGGCACGTTGCCGGCGGGGGGCACCACCGTGAACTGGTTCGCGTACGCGTGCGAGGGCCCGAGCGCGGTGTTCGTGCTGCCGTCACAGAGAATGACGCCGTCGTTGAGCGCCGTGCGGTAGCGCACCCCGAGCGTGTCGGGCCCGGCGGCGGGATGGGTGCCGACGAACGCCTGACCCTGCGGGAAGGGCCCCCAGGCAGGGAGCGAGGTCGTCGGCTGCCACACCGTCGCGTCGGGGAAGTAACCCCCGGCCTGGATGACGTCGGTGAGCACCGTCATCGCGAAGCGCTGCTCATCCTGCAGCTGCGAGAGCGCCAGCTGGTTGAAATTGGTCTGCCGCACGTTCTGCACGATCGTGACCAGGCCGCCGAGCAGGAACAGGGCGATCGCCACGGTCACCATGAGCTCGACGAGAGTGAAGCCGCGCGCGTGGCGCGCACGGCGGGAGTTCGATCCGCTGAGACGCACGGTGCTCATGGCTCCACGTAGAGAACGTAGCTCGGGTTCTCGAACTGTCCGACGCCGGCCACGGTCGCTTCCTGCTGGTTGATCGCGACCGCCCGCTCGGTCCAGGTGACCTGGATCGTGCAGGTCTGCGGGTTTGCGCCGAGCACCGGAGGACAGGTAATGGTCGCGCTGGGATTCGGCAACAGCTGCTGCAAGGCGGCCGTCCAGCGCGCGAGGTCGTAGGAGGCGAGCAGCAGCGGAGTGCACGCCGAGCCGCCTCCGGAAGTCCCGACGCACGCGTTGAGCCCGCCGGCGAAATCCGCGCTCGCCTGCGCCTGCAGGCCCGCGTCGGTCGACTGGACTACCGGGGCGGCGAGGGGATTGACCAGCGTATTCGCCGGGGTGGTGTTCACCCAGTACTGGCGGTTCGTGCGCATCGCGGCCGCGAGACTCGCCGCCTGGATCGCCGCCAGCGAGCGCAGGCGCGAGGTCGTCATGTTCGAGAGCGACAGCGCCTGCATCTTGGCGATGCCGAGCATCCCGACGCAGATCACGATGACCGCCACCATGACTTCGACCAGGCTGAAACCGCGGGCCGGTGCCTTGCCGCGCGCGCTCATGAGCAGTCCCCCGAGAGGTTGTTCGACGGCGTCTCGGTGGTCGCAAGTCCCACCGCCGTGATCCACATGCAGCGCGTCCAGGCGGCGTTGCTGCTCGAATCGTGGAGCTTGATCGTCGTACCGAGAAAGCCCGCAGTAGTGGTCGCGAAGCCTTCGCGGTTGTAGGTGATCAGGGAGACCCCGTTGGTCGCCACGAAGGTGTCGGGAGTGGCCCCGGTGAAGGCGCCCTGAACCCGCAGGATCGAGCCCGCGGGCGGATTCGCGGCGCTGTTCGGATTGGAGAAGATCACCCAGCCGTTCTGCCAGTTCGTCGTGCCGGTGCAGTTGACCCCGTCCGACGAGATGCACACGGTGACGCCCTGGCCCTCCTTGATGGCTTCCGCGCGTGCGTACTGCAGGTCGCCGAGGAGCCCGTTGACTTCCGCGGACATCCGGTAGGAGTTCGTGATGTAGCGGAAACTCGGGATTCCGATCGTGAGCAGGATGGCCACGATCGCCACGACGATCATGAGCTCGGTGATGTTGAAGCCGCGCTGGCTCATGGCGCGGCAATGTACTCAAGTTCGCCTGCGCACAAACCGGGAGCGGATCACATCGGCCGGCCCATCCGATGAACGGGCGCTGGGGGCGTATGGGCGGTCGCCGGAGTGCACATAATGGGGCCCGGGACGGCTCCGCAGGGCCGCGAACTCGAGCCGGGGAGGGCCGGGGCGGCAGGACTCGTAGTGATCGGGATTCGAGCCGTACGGGCGCGAATCCAGCACTCGGGCCCGGGCGGTCCCAGGGCCCGGGCTACAGAGGGTGGCCGCCGCATTCGCTTTTGAGGTAGCCTGTCGCGGATAAGAAAGGTCGCGACACCCGCTTTCGGGGTGCCAAGAATCCATAACCAGATCGACCCAGATCGATCCAAGGGAGGAGCACATGAGTGCAGCAGCGGGCGGCTTGACCGCGGCACGACCCTCGGTTGACCAGATTCCGAAGAACTTCCGGCAGGTGATCCTCGCCGCGTCGGTCGGCAACGTCATCGAGTGGTACGACTTCTATATCTTCGGCAGCCTGGCTGCGGTACTGGCAGCCAAGTTCTTCGAGAAGACGCATCCGATCGCCGCGCTGCTGAGCACGATCGCGCTGTTCACCGCGGGATTCCTGGTGCGGCCGCTCGGGGCGTTCCTGTTCGGGTGGATGGGCGACAAGGTCGGCCGCAAGTACACCTTCCTGATCACCCTGAGCGGCATGGGGCTCGGCACCGGTGCGATCGGACTGATCCCCACGTTCCAGTCGATCGGCCTGGCGGCGGCCTTCATCCTGTTCGCTCTGCGCATGATCCAGGGACTGTGCCTGGGGGGTGAATACGGCGGCGCGATCACCTACGTCGCGGAACACGTGTCGGACGCGCGCCGGGGCTACTACACCGGCTGGCTGCAGACCTCCCCGACTCTCGGCATCGTGGTGTCGCTGTGCATAGTCGCCGGTACCCGCGGGTACTTCGGGGTCGACGAGTTCCAGGCCTGGGCGTGGCGCATCCCCTTCCTCGTGTCCTTCCTGCTGGTGGCGATCGCGATCTACATCCGCCTGCAATTGCAGGAGACACCCGTCTTCCAGGAGATCAAGGCCAAGGGCCAGATGACCAAGAACCCCTGGAAGGAGGCCTTCCTCACCGCCAACATCAAGTTCGTGCTGATCGCGAGCATCGTGGTGATCGGGGAGGGCGTGGTCTGGTACAGCGGCCAGTTCTGGGCACTGTACTTCCTGCAGCAGGTGTCGAAGGTGGACCTGTTGCACTCGGCCTATATCGTGGGCCTCGGACTGCTCATCGGGACGCCGAGCCTGATCATCTTCGGGCGGCTCTCCGACAGCATCGGTCGCAAGCCGGTCATTCTCGCGGGGTTCCTGCTCGCGGCGGTCACCTACTACCCGCTGTATATGTGGCTTGGAACCGTCACCCACCCGGGCGATATCAACTACCCGGTGGCGGTGTTGATCATTGCCATCCTCGTCTGCTACGTCGGCATGGTCTACGGGCCCATCGGGGCGTTCCTGGCGGAGTACTTCCCTGCACGGATCCGCTACACCTCGGTGTCGGTTCCCTATCACATCGGCAACGGCTGGGGCGGCGGTCTGGTACCGCTGATCACGACGGCGGCCTACCAGGCGACGCACAGCCTCGGCAGCGCGCTCTACTACCCGATCGCCGTGCCGGCGGTGTGCTTCGTGCTCGCTCTGTTCCTGATGCCTGAAACGCACCATGTCAGGATCTGGGACGAAGTAGGGGGTGAGCGAGCGGTGGCCTGACGTGGCCTGACGGTATCTGCGTCGGAGGCCCACGGGCCCGCAGGCGCCAGCCGCGTCTGCGGGCCCGGCTCTTTTATCGCCCGCGCTCGCGGCCCGTCAGCGGCCGTGCGCTTTGATCCAACGATCGAGCTCCGGCAACACCGTGCGCGCCACGCGCTCGTTGAGCCGGATGCTGGCCACGGCACCGAGAAAGGGCTTGCGTGCCTCGGGCGGAACGCTGCGAGCCTCGTACGCCTCGAGATCCGCGATGCGTTCCGGGCGCGCCGAGCATGAGGCCACCGCGGCGGCGAGATCCCAGCGCTCGAGCTTGGCGAAGGGCAGGGCGGCATCATCGAGGCGCGGCGCGAGCGCCTGCCAGGTGAGATCGGCGTGGTCGGGAGCAATCTCCGCGACAAGCTCCGAATTCGTGCCAGCCGGAACTTTGTCACTGAGCGCCACCTCGATCATCCGGCGTGCCAGGCCAGGATCAGCCACCCGCACGAGCGCGCGGTAGATGTGGAGCTTCTGCAGCGGGTCCGCCGTGTGCTCGGCCCGCGCGAGTAACGCATCGAAGCGGGCGGCGTCGGCGGTCTCGGCGACGATCTCGAGGTTGGTGCGCTGCTCGGCAGCGGTGCCGGCGCCCGCGGCGTAGCCGGCGCGCGCCGCCGCAATGACCGCAGCATCGCCGAAGCGGGCCTCGAGTTCCTGGAGTTGGCCGCGCAGGATCTCGACATTCGAAGCCTCGCCGGGAACGGGGGCGCCGAGGTGCTGGCCGAGCGGCGCCAGCAACCCGAGTGCGTAGCGGCGCAACGCGGCGCGCTGCGGGCCGTCCGCGTAGTGCTGGTCGATGTGCTCGAGCACCTGGAGCACCCGCGTCCATACCACGGGATTGGCCTCCGCGGGCAAGGTGCTCGCGAGCGTCAGAACGCGATCGGTCGAAGCATAACCGGCCAACCCGAGCGCCCAGGCGTCGTTGAGGAGCCCGAGCTGGTCCACTGCACTGAGAGCGCCGAGACGGGCGGCGAGAGCGTCGAAAGCGCCGCCGAGGTACAGCACGCGGGCGTAGCCGAGCTGTCCGGCGTTGACGAGCAGCGGCGGGGCTCGCGGCACGCTGGCCGTGCCGTTCAGCAGCAGGTACCGGAACGGTCCGCCGACCGGACCCACGGAGAGCGGTAGCCGCCAGTGCGGTGACGGAAGGCCGGCGAGCGTCTGCGGGTCATCCGCGAAGCGCGCGGTTTCGAGCGCGACCCCGGCCCGGGCGGCCGAGGCGCGTACCAGGGGCAGCCCCTCTTGCCGCGTCAGTTCGTGCTCGATATCGAGTATCGGCAGACCGGCGGTCTTTTGCACCTCGCTCCACAGGTTCGTGTCCGTGGTGTTGCCATAGGTGTGCGCCCGCATGTAGCGGCGTACCCCGGCGCGGAACTTGTCCCGTCCGACATAGGCATCGATCATGGTGATGATCGCCGCGCCCTTGTCGTAGGTGATGGCGTCGAACTGCTCCTGGGCCTGATCGGCCGTGTCGACCTCCTGGACGATCGGATGCGTGGACGGCACGGCATCCGCCTGCTTGCCCGCCTCGAAAATGTTGGCGGCCTGAAGTCCGGTCTGCCACTCGGGATGCAGCTCGTCGGCCGCGTAGGTCTGCATCCAGCGCGCAAAGCCTTCGTTCAGCCACAAGTCGTTCCACCAGGCCATGGTGACGAGGTCCCCGAACCACTGATGGGCCATCTCGTGCGCCACCACCAGGAATACCAGCTGGCGGTCACGCTCCGTGGAGGTCGTGTCGTCGAACAGCAGGTGGTTCTGCGAATAGAAGATCGCACCCCAATTCTCCATGGAGCCGCCCTGGATCTCGCCGGGCGCCGCGACCAGATCCAGCTTGGGCAGCGGGAAGCGGATGCCGAAATAGTCGTCGTAGTAGTGCAGCAGCTGGGTGGCTTGCGAGAGCGCGTAGCCGGCCTTGGAGGTATCGCCACGCTTGACGACGATGCCCACGTCCACGCCATCGACCGACTGGTGCACGCGCTCGAAGTCGCCGACCGCGAGAAACAGCAGATAGGTCGACATCTTCGGGGTGGTGGCGAACCGGACGCGTTGCAGGCCGGCGCCGAGGGGCGTGACCTCGGCGACCGGCATGTTGGAGATCGCCATGCGATCCTGCGGGGCATCGACAGAAACGCTGAAAGTGGCCTTCAGGCCCGGCTCATCCCAGCAGGGCAGCAGGTCGCGGGCGTCGGCCGGCTCGAAGTTGGTCGCGAGGGTGCGGCGCGGGCCGTCCGGGCCGGTATAGTCCATGGCGAAGAAGCCGAGCGTCGAGCGTCCGATGGTGCCGTGATACTCGATATGGATGACGTGGCGCCCCGCGGGCAGCGCACTCGGCAGTGTCAGGGTCGCCCGTCCGAGCGCCTTGTCATGGACAACCTCGGGCTTCGCCGCCCCGTCGAGGTCGGTGCGATCGAACGCCAGGTTCACGGCATTCAGCGTGATGGTGCGGGTCGGTTCCAGCACCTGCACGGTGATGCCGACCCGGCCGCTGAAGGTGAGTGCGGCCGCATCGGGCTTGAGGGCAAGGTCGTAGTGCTCGGGCACGACGTTGCCGGGCAGCACCTGGCGTTTGGAGGCATCCGCCGCGCGGACAGACGGAGCGGCGGTGACCGCGAGGGCCGCGAGCAGCGGGTACAGTATGCGAAGACGTCCGACCGACATGACTACTCCTCGACTGCGTACCGGGACTTCCTGACGCCAACGCTTGGGAGGACGCCCTCCAAGTTTACGACCTCGAGAAGCAGATTGCCGCGGCAGCCTTCATTTACGGCCTGGCAGCTGTTGCGCCACTTGCCTGATCGGGTGCGTCGATGTTTTGCTATCGCGGATGACGGGCGCGCGCATCTTGATCGGTATTGACGACACGGACGACCTCGAGAGCCGCGGCACGGGTTTTCACGCGCGCGAGCTCGGACGGTTGATCGAGCAGGCGGGGCTCGGCACGTGCAGCGGTGTCTCGCGCCACCAGCTGCTGTTTGACCGGCGGATTCCCTACACCTCGCACAACAGTTCGCTGTGCCTCGACCTCACTGCAGATCCGGCATCCGGCGCTGCGCTACATATGCATTGCCGTGCATATCTCCTCGCCAGCAGCGCGCGCGACGCAGATGTTGGTTTGTGCATCGTGGCGTGGCAGGATGTCGATCACGCGGTCGAGGAATTCGGCCGGCGCGCAAAGCGCGAGATTCTGACGCAGGACGAAGCGACGGGCCTGTCACGCGACCGCAACATCCTGCTCGAGGGCCTGACGGGCGATCGCGGCGGCGTAATCGGCGCGCTGGCGGCGGCGGGACTGCGCCGGACGGACCGCGATGGCCGCTTCGTGTGGCGTCGGGGCGTGCGCGAACTGAGCGGGGTAGTCACGGCCGGGGAGCTGCTGGCGAGCACCGGGATCGACGAGATTCGCAGCTTGAGCGGCACCGCCGTCGGCAGCGGCGATGCCATCAACGTCGAGCCATGGCCGCGGCCGGTGCTGATCGATGGCCGCGCCGTGTTGCTCGTCGAAGAAGTGGAGGAGACTGATGCGCCTTACCGCTGGCGAAACGCACCCAAGAGTGTCGTCAAGCAATACTGATCGCGCCGTCGAGTCGCTCGGCGCGGGCATGCTGGTCTGCATCGCGATCGGCGTGGCGGCCGTCGGCATCGACGCCACGCTCCGTCTTCCGCTCGGTCTGCCCGGACATCGCGGCTTGACGTTGATGGCGCTCCTGGTCACCGCGCGATGTGTCACCCACCGACCCTGGGCGGCGACGCTGGCGGCGAGCTCGGCGGCCGTCGCCGCGCTCACTCCGGCGCTCGGATTGACACCCCTGGCGCCGTGGCTCTATCTGCTCTCGGGCCTGGTGCTGGATGGACTGTGCCTGGGCGCGCGCGCCTGGCGCGGCTCGATCTGGTTTCTGACAGTTGCTGCCGGCCTTGGCAACGCAGCCAAGGCCATTGCGCTCTGGCTCATGGGCGATGTCGTAGTCGGCCACGGCATCTGGCTGGCGCATGGCCTTGCCTTCTCGCTGCTGAGTCACGTTGCCTTCGGCTGCCTCGGCGGGCTGGTTGCGGCGCAACTCTGGTCGACAACGAGCAAGCGGTCTCGCACCGAATAAGCGCGGCATGCATAACGTAACTGCGGCAGCGTCCCGCGCCGCGGCCTGAGATAACAACGTGAGAGTGGGCACGGTTTTGGCGGCGCTCGGCGGCGTTTGGGCGGCGGCGGCAGTCGCGCAGGAGGTGGCGTCGACCAGCGACACGCGCTCCGGCTCCTACGAGCTCGGCGCGATCATCGTCACCGGCCGCCCGCTCGATGAGGTAGCGGGGCAAACGACACTCACGGTCAGCGCGGCGCAGATCGACGACAAGGGAGCGCGCACCGTCGATCAGGCCCTCGACACCATGCCGGGCATAGCCATCCGGAGCGGCGGGGACGGCGTGCCGCGCCTCTATCTGCGCGGGCTGCCGCCGCGGCATACGGTGATCTTCCTCAATGGCGTTCCGCTCAACTCCGCGGTCGACGGCCAGTTCGATCCATCGCTCATTCCGGCCGAGAACATCGCCCGTGTCGAGGTCATCGAAGGCAACAGCTCGGTGCTCTACGGACCCGGAACCACCGGCGGCGTGATCGACATCGTCACCAAGACCGGCGGGCCGGGCCTGCAAGGGGACCTGCGGGGCGAAGGGGGCAGCGGCAGCACCTACCTGGTGAGCGGTGATACCGCGGGCGCCGGCAGGCTCGGCAACTTCTACCTGAGCGGCAGCCACGCGGGCACCGACGGCTATCTGCTGCCCGACGGCACGCGGCGCCTCAACAGCGACAAGGAACGCAATAACGTATTGCTGAATCTCGGCCGGAACGCGGGCGATTGGACCTTCGGTGTGGTCGGCAGTGCGCTCGACGCCCGGCAGGGGATTCCCCCCGGCACCATCCCCAACAGCGCCAACGACCCCTTCGCCCAGACGCAGCGCTTCGAACGGCTGGATGCGATATCGGGCGGCTCGGGACAGTTCGACGCTCAATATCAGCCCGCGGGGCGGCTCGCCGCACGGTTGTCGGCCTACGTCAATACGCTGCGCGAGATCGACGATCGCTTCGACAACAGCAATTACAACTCGATGACCGACCCGACCGTCCAGACCTATCACGAGATCATCGATTCGGTCGTCTCCGGCGGGCGGCTGCTGCTGACCTACGATCTTGGCGCGCTGGGCGCGCTCTCGTCGGCCTTCGGCCTGCAGCGCCAGGACGAGCACCTCAGCGGCTCGATCCGCGACGTCCCGCTGGCGAAGAAGCGCTTCGGCGTCGAGGCGCTCGACTCCCGTCCGTGGATAGACACCTATTGGGCGGCGGCGCAATACAGCCTGTCGCCCATCGAGAGGCTGCGCCTCACGCTCGGCGTCGGCGAGAACTGGTTCGACGACGGCACCTCGTCACGGCACGACACTCAGGGCATGGCGGGTATCGACTACCGGCTGCTGCGCGACCTCGAGCTCGACGCGTCCTATTCACGCAAGACGCGCTACCCCACGCTGGATGAGCTGTACCGGGCTCAAAGCGGTAATCCCGCTCTGCAGCCCGAGCAGGCGGATGATGTTGAAGCCGGCTTCCGCTGGACGCCGCTGCAACAGGCGCAGATCCGTTTCAGCACGTTCGACAACCACGTCGCCAACTTCATCCAGAACAACGACGTGACCAATCTGTTCGCCAATGGGAATACCCGGGTGCGTGGTTTGGAGATCGTGCCACAGGCGCAGCTGACGCCCGACCTCAGCTTGAGCGGCGGCTATCAATATCTCGACGAGATCGACCAGACCACCGGGCTGCCGGTCGATACTCGTCCGAGGCACCTGATCGACGGCGAGCTCGACTATCGCCTCCGCGGCCGCTGGGCGATTCATGCCTGGGCGACCTATACCGCGGACCAGGTGATATCGTCGCGGACCACGCCGGTGACCCAGATGCATCTGCCGAACTACGCTCTGTTCAATCTTCGCCTCTCGCGACTGTTCGGTCCCCACACACGGCTCTACGTCGAGGCCGACAATCTCTTCAACAAGCGCTATGAATTTGCACCCGGTTTGCCGGGCGCGGGCCAGATGCTCGTCGGAGGCGGTGAGATCGGCTTCTAGCGACATTGCGGACTGGAGGCAAACGTGCCACCAATCACTCGCAGGCAGTTCGCCCGGCAAGCGGCGCTGACCGCAACAACCCTTTGCGCGCCCCCTGTGTCGGTGCTCGCCGATGCAGCACGGGTCTCGCCCCCCGACGCGGCCGCAATCCGGCGCTTCTCGTCCGGGATCACCGGTCGTGTGATTGCGCCCGGCGCGCCCGATTTCGACTCGACGCGCCTGGTCTTCAATCGCGCCTTCGATCGCCGTCCGGCACTCATCGTCCGCTGCGCGGGCGCCGCCGATGTCGCGCGGGCGCTCGAGTTCGCCCAGCGCCACGACCTGGCAATAGCGGTGCGCGGTGGTGGCCACAATCGTGCCGGATTCAGCGCATGCGATGGCGGCGTGGTGATCGATCTCTCCGCGATGAACCGGATCGAGGTCGACGCCGGCAAGCGTGTGGCGCGTGCCGAGGCGGGCGCACTGACAGTCTCCCTGGACGCAGCCACACAACGGTTCGCGCTGGCGACACCGCTCGCGGGTTGCCCCAACGTGGGCATTGCCGGCCTGACGCTCGGCGGGGGAGAGGGGTTCCTGATGTCGAAGTACGGCGCCGCGTGCGACAACCTGCGTGCGGCACAACTCGTGACGGTGGACGGGCGCCATGTTCGGGCCAGCGAGAGCTCGAATCCGGACCTCTACTGGGCGATCCGCGGCGGAGGTGGAAACTTCGGAGTGGCGACAGCGCTCGAATACCGGCTGCACCCGGTCGCTGAGGTTCTGGCAGGTACGCTCACGTATGCGGCTGAAAAACTCCCCGAGCTGCTGCAGGCCTTCGACAGGTTCGTCGCCACGGCACCGGATGAAATGACCGTCGTCGGCGTGGTGTTACCGGCACGAGAGGGCCGGAGATTCGTGGTGCTGGTTTTCCATTGTGGCGATCTGCAACGCGGCCACGAGCTGCTCGGGCCGTTGCGAGCGCTGAATCCGCAAGAGGACACGGTTCGGGTCGCTGCATACGCGCAAATCAATGCGAGCATCAATCCGGCGGCGCCGGTCGCGCATTTTCAGACTGACCTGTTTGTTCCGGCGCTCGATGACACCGCGATTGCGGCGATCACCACGGCAACCGACGAGGGGCTGCCAAACACCAGGGTCTTCATCGTGCCGTTCTACGGCGCGATTACGCGCGTGGGAGTCACCGACACCGCTTTTGCGCTGCGCCGGCGGGGCTATGAGCTGGACCTCATGGGCCGCTGGGACGCCGTCGCAGACCGCGAGACTGCGGTGCGGTGGGTCAAGGTCCTGAGGGACAGGTTGCAGCCGCTTGCACACGGTGCGTACGTCAACCAACTGGGAGAGACCAGCGAGCCACTGGTGAGGGCGGCGTACGGGCCGAACTACGCCCGTCTGGCGCAGATTAAGAAGAGATATGACCCGAACAACGTCCTGCGGCTCAACCAGAACATCAAACCGGCCTAGACGCCTTACTGCGGTTCGGTCACCGTGACAAAGGTATGCCTGCCCCCGGCGCAACTCTCGGCAGCGATCGGACACCAGGGTCCGCTCCACACGGCGAGCTGCCGCTGCTCCCATTCGGATTCCGTCAGGCATCCTGGAGCGATGTGGGATCCCGTGGGCGGCTGCGTGCCGCAGAACACGGTCTGCCCATTATTGACGACGACCCGGTAGCCGGCCTCTTCCGCGGCAGCAACGTTGGCCGCATGCCGCCGCGCGATTGCCTCAGGCCCCGGTGGTTGGGTCGCACAACCTACGAGAGCGAGAGCCCCGATCAGCAGCAAATTGCGCATTGCACCGCCCTCCATGATGAGTAGGGCGCCGGTCCAAGGGCGCATTGTGCGCTCGGGAGGGCCCGTTCACCACGCCCCCAGGTGCGCATGGAACCGCGTGGCGCCCGTGCGGTCGAACCGTGATCAACCCAAAGTGCGGCCCGATCCACGCACGTTGTGTAACAGCTTGTGTCAGATGTTTGCGGGAGGAGGGCGCGCTTGACGATACGGACATCATGGGTGCTCGCGGTCCTCGGGTTGGCAGCCGGCGTCGCCGCCGCAGCAACCGCGGCGTTCGAAGTCCCGCCGCTGATGCAGCCTCCGGTCGCGACCCAACACCCCGGTAAGCTCATCTGGGCGGAACTCATGACGCCCGATATCGCGGCGGCCAAACGCTTTTACGGCGGCCTGTTCGGCTGGACGTTTCAGGACATCCATGCCGGGACTGCCGAATATTCAGTGGCGCGCCTTGCAGGCGCTCCGATCGCCGGACTCGTGCAACGGCCCACCCGGGCGGGCAGGCAGCCGCAGCCTCGCTGGCTCACCTTCCTTTCCGTCCCGAGCGTGCACGCGGCCGCGAAGCTGATCCTCGCGCACGGCGGCCGGCAGCTGGTCGCGCCGCGCGCCTACCGGCAGCGGGGTCAGCAAGGCGTGTACGCCGATCCCCAGGGCGCGGTGTTCGCGGTCCTCAATTCGCGCAGCGGCGATCCGCCCGATGTGCTCGCAGCTCCAGGCGAGTGGATCTGGAGCGCGCTGCTCGCGCGCGACCCGGCGGGCGACGCCGCCTTCTACCAGGATGTCTTCGGCTTCGAGGTGTTCGAACTGCCGCGCAGTGGGCGCGGCGCGCATCTGGTTCTCGCGAGCGAGCAGTACGCGCGGGCGAGCGTGAACCCCTTACCGCAGGAGGATGACGTGCGCCCTCACTGGATCGATTTCGTCCGCGTTACGAATGTCGCCGATACGGCCGCGGCCGTGAGCGCTCTCGGCGGGCGCGTGGTGGTCGGGCCCCATCCCGATCGCCACGGAAGCCGGGTGGCGCTGCTCGCAGATCCCGCCGGAGCCTTGATCGGCGTGCTCGAGTGGAGCGCGCCAGGCGGCGCGGGAGAAGCCAAGTGAGGCGCTTGCACGTCGCGGCTGGCCTCGCCGGACTGCTCGCTATGGCGCTGCTGCTCGGGGGCTGTGCGGCAGAAGGCGTCGGCGTCGCCGCGGGTTACGATGAGGACTACTGGGGCGGTCCGACTGTCGACTACGACATGGATTTTGACGAGCCGTTCGGCTTCGGCTACGGCTACGGCTACGGAGGATTTGATTACGGATATGGCGGTTGGGGACCAGGGTACTTTGTCGGACCGCCGGCGTGGGGTTACGGCGCGCCAGTCGAAGTCGGCGGCGGCTTGCAACGTCCTTACCGCCCGGCGCCACCTTCGCGTCCGCTCCCGTCGATCCCTGTTGGCCCGCGCGGTCCGGGCACGCGCGGGCTGCCGCGCTGAGCGTCCTTCGCATGATGTGCAGCAAGCGTAAGCGCGTACAATGCAGACATGGCTGTTCTGCAGAGTAGATACTTCGTCCGCCTGCGGCCAGACCTGCCGCCACAGGACGCCAGCGAGTTCCGTGCGTTTGCGAGAAAGCCCCCCTCCGGCAAACCGCCGGATGATCACCGCCTCATTCTCGCGTGCGGGCGCATTGACTTGAATCACCCCGTGTTCGCCAAACTGACGATCACCCTCGATGAGGGAGCGCCGCCGATCGACCTGTGGGTACCCCACGACATGATTCTGATGATCGGGGATATCAGCGAGATGGGACGCGCCCCGGTGGTGTTCACGCCAACCGAATAAAAGGGGTCCGCGGGCCGCTCACCGCTCCGCGTCTCAGTGGCCTACTTCGCATAATGTATATTATGTTCAATTACACGGCTAGCCACGGTACCTGATCCCCGCTCCTGATCCCGGCTCCCGAGGCGGAGCCATTCCCCCGCTCCTCCGCTTCCGAATTTCTACGTACGGATCGCACGGCGCCAGCGTGTCAGCATTCCGCACGCAGGCGGCTATACGACATGTCACATCACGCCACCGTGGTTGATCCCGCAGTGCGCAGAGCGCTCGACCGGCTGCGCCGGTTGATCGGCGTAGCTGCGTTCGCTCTCGGTTGCCTCGTGCTCGTCGGAGGCTGGGGTTTCGGCGTCAGCGTGCTGCAGAGCGTCCTGCCGGGTCTCAGCACCATGAAGGCGAACACCGCCCTTGCGCTTGCCGCGCTCGGCACGAGCCTCGCCACGACCGAACCGGGGCGCCGCCCGCGCGGACTGGCCATGGCCGCTGCGGCCCTCGCGCTTGCGCTCGGGCTCGTGACCCTCGCCGAATACACCTTCCACTTGCGTGACGGCATCGATCAATGGCTGGTCAGGGATCCTGCCACACCGGAAGCCGCCTTCCCGGGGCGACCCGCGTTTGTCACCGCGTTCACGATCGCGCTCCTCGGCAGCGCCCTGCTCTGCGCGCACCGTCCGCGCCTCCAGCTCGTGAAGACATTCGGCGCCCTGCTGGCGTCGGTCATCGCGTGGGCCACGCTCAGCGGTTACGTGTTCGGCGCACAGGCGCTCAGCGAAGTGCCGGGGTTCACGTCCGTTGCCCTCCACACGGCGGTCCTGGTCCTGCTCCTCGGCCTCGGCGTACTGATGACCGAGCCCGTGCCCTGGCCGATCGGCACCGTGCTCGACAGTGGCGTCGGGGGGACCGTCTGCCGCTGGCTGTTGCCTCCTGCCATTCTGGCTCCGCCCGTTCTCGGCTGGCTCCTGAGTCACCAGAGCGGATTGGTCGGCATTTACCCGAGCGCGTTTCGCTGGGGACTCTATTCAGCCACCTCTACCCTGGGATCGGTGGGGCTCATTCTGCTGCTGGCCCGGCGAATCGCGCTCATCGAGGCGGAACGCAACGCGGCCAGGGTGCTGTCCCTCCACGACGCTCTCACCGGGCTCGCCAATCGCCGCGCCTTCGATTCCTTCCTGGCGGAGGCCTTCGGTCTCGCCAGGCGCCACGGTCATCCACTGTCGCTGCTGCTGCTCGACATCGACCGATTCAAGTCCTACAACGACGACTACGGACATCCGGCCGGCGACGATCTCCTGCGAGGCATGGGCAGACTGCTGCGGTCGCTCGCGCGCGAGACGGACCTCGTGGCACGGATTGGCGGCGAGGAATTCGCCATGGTGCTGCCCGAGACGGATCTGCCGGGTGCGCAGGTGGCAGCGGAGCGCGCCCGCGCGGCCGTGGAGCGCTCGCAACGGTTCAGGCGCCCGGTGACGCTGAGCGCGGGCGTGGCCATGATCGACGGCGACAGCCGGGATGCTTCCAGTCTTATCGAGGACTGCGACGCGGCTCTCTACCAGGCGAAGCAGGCCGGGCGCAATCGCGTCGTCTGCTCGCGCGGGCCCGACGTGGACAGCGCCGGCGCGCCCGCCGCGAGTCAGTTGGCGGGATAGGCCCCAGTGCCACACTTACTCGTCATCTTCAAGCCCGAGCCCGAGTCCTGCTCCTCTCTCGCGCTCGTGCTCGGGTGCCGCTTCCTCGATCCGAGCAAGCAGCAAGTCGGCGCAATCCGCGCACGCGGCTTTAACCGCCTGCCAGTCATGCCAGCGCGCCTCGAGCTGCTTGTATTCCGCCAGATTGAAGCCCTCGAGGTCATATGGAAGCGGATTCGCGAGCTGAATCTGCAGCTGCTGTAGCGCCGACTCGTCGTTGAGCTGCGGATACAGGCGATCGAATGACTGGAAAGCGCGGAGCACCCTGTCGTCGCCCATGTGATGAGCCAGGGCGGCGAAATCCAGATAGTCCCGGGTGGCATTACGTTGCAGGATCAGCACGGCCTTGATCCGCAGCATCTCCTCCTGCGTCGGCACAATGAGTGTCACTCCGTACCGCTCGATCCGGGTCGTTTCCAGCGGTTGATCCCGGATCAGCTGCCGCACGCCAGTCTCGATACCGTCGAGCTTTCCCAGGATCTGCACTGGGCGCTGCACGCGCGCGGTCTTCCAGCCAGCTACGGATTCCAGGTCGGCCAGGACACGATCGAACCGCTCGGCAAGGTTGGGGAGCACATGGTCGGCGTCAGCGGAGAGCCGATGCCCGGCATACAACGCTGCCGCAGTCCCGCCAACGAGAACCGCGTCAGGCAGGATCCGCTGGAGGTGAGCTGCGGAGGTAAGGACCTTCTCCCAATCCGGCGCGCTGGCGTTCGGCATAGTGCATCCAAAGATGATAGCGCTGCGCACGCGGATCGTTGACGTGCGCGCGACAGATCCGCAGCACCCTTTCGACAAGCTCCGGGTCACGCACCACCTCTGTGCGCAGCTCGCGCCAGTCGCGCTTCTTGCCTCGCCCGATAATGTCATCGATTGCGGCAAGCGTGAATCGCTGGTGGTTGAGGTGACGATGCATCATATCTGGTGTTGCACCCTAGCGATTTTTTGGAGCGCGGTCCATGCCAGTCGCTTCACCCGAGGGCGACCCGCCCTCCCCGCGCGTCCGGTGCCGCTCACTCCCTCGATCAGCCGGGATAGACCAGCGTCCCGTCCGCGAGGCGCTGCGCCGCGAGCGTCATCTGTGCCGCGATGACTTTGCCGCCTTTCATGAGATGCATGACGGACAGGCCCCCGGCCAGCAGGTAGTCGGCGATGATCCGGCGATGGCACCGCCACCACAGGGCTTCCGCGCACATGATCGCGCAGCGATGCCGACGCGCGAGTGCGCGCAATTCTTCGAGCCCCGCACGGAAGGCGTCCGTCGCTGCGTAATCGGCGTAGTTGCGAAAGGCGGCGTTTTGCCAGAAGGCATTCGGCGAAGGCCGTTCTCTGTCGCTCCGCCGGCGTCCCCCGAGCGCGATCAGATGCTGGTAGCCGATCCCCGCCTCCGCCAGCGAGCCTGGCAGGATTTCCTGGTTGAACTGCGGATTCGTGCGCGAATGCGGAAACGATCGCACGTCTGCCACCAGGTCGACGCCGACCGGTTTCAGCGTCGCCATGAATTCGGCGATCGTGCACGTGGAGTGCCCGACGGTGAATAAAGTGGCGGATTCTTGGCTCAGGTCGTGCGGAACGTTCGAGCTCCTCGATGCATCAAGGGTAAAGTATCGTGTATTTTCAGTTGCTTGATAGACTCTCCTCCGATAAAACATGAAGAAGCGCCGGCACGCTGCCACGGTCTCGTGCGCCAATAGTTAAGCACTCACTTAACTGTCGCCGCCAGAGCCCTCGCCTGCTCGCCGCCCGCAGCACGGCCGCAAGTAGTAGCCCACGCGTCGTTTGTGGAATACTTCCCCGCTGTCGCGGTGTGGGGCTTTCGGTCGCGGGCCCCTGCCAGTTGCCCGGCGCTCGCTAAGGTCCAGAACAAACAGCACGAGGAGCCGCCAATGAACTCCGAACAGGGTCAGAAAGATGGCTGGAGCTGGTGGTACCTGCTCTTCCTGGTGCAGTTCGTGGCGGTGCTCTGGCCGCCCTTCTACAACCAGGTCGAGCCGACCTGGATCGGAATGCCGTTCTTCTACTGGTACCAGCTGCTGTGGGTGTTGATCGCCGCGGCCATCACCGCCGGCATCTACCTGGCGACCCGCAAGTAGCGGCGGCCGCCGGGGCGCGTTCTTCCTTCGGGGTCGTCCAACCAAGAACTCCAACGCTGAGGGACTTCCATGCACGACGTGAACTGGGTTGCGCTCGTCATCTTCGTGCTGCTGTTCGCCTTCATCACGTGGCTCGGATTCGCCGCTGCGCGCTGGCGCAAGGGTGATCTCGACCTGCTGCACGAGTGGGGACTCGCCGGCCGGCGCTTCGGCACTGTCGTCACCTGGTTTCTCGTGGGCGGCGACCTGTATACCGCTTATACCTTCATCGCCGTGCCGGCACTGGCCTTCGGCGCGGGCGCGGTCGCCTTCTTCGCCGTGCCCTATACGATCGTCGTCTATCCGCTGCTGTTCCTCGCATTCCCGCGGCTCTGGCAGGTCTGCCACAAGCACGGCTATATCACCACCGGCGACTTCGTTCGCGGACGCTTCGGCAATCGCTGGCTGGCGCTCGCGATCACGGTCACCGGGATCGTCGCGACCATGCCCTACATCGCGCTGCAGCTCGTCGGCATCCAGGTGGTGCTCGGCGGCCTCGGCCTCTCCGGCACCGGCTGGGCGGCCGATCTGCCGCTCATCATCGCCTTCCTGATCCTCGCGGCGTTCACCTATTCGAGCGGCCTGCGGGCTCCCGCATCGATCGCGATCGTCAAGGACATCCTCATCTACATCACCGCTTTCGTCGCGGTCATCGTCATCCCGATCGAGCTCGGCGGCTTCGGCAAGATCTTCGCGGCGGTGCCGCCGGCGAAGCTGCTGCTCGCTCCTCCGGGGCCGAATACCACCGGCTCGTACGGCGCGTATGCGACGCTCGCCCTCGGCTCGGCGTTCGCGCTGCTGCTCTATCCGCACTCGATGACCGCGATCCTGAGCGCGAACAGCGGCCGCGCCGTGCGGCGCAACGCCGCGCTCCTGCCGGGCTACTCGTTCATGCTGGGCCTGCTCGCTCTGGTCGGCTTCTTCGCGATCGCCGCCGGAGTGAAGGGGCTGCCCGAGTTCGCTGCGGGCTTCAAGCAGTTCGGCAACAACTATGCGGTTCCGGCGCTGTTCCTGCACAGCTTCCCGTCGTGGTTCGTCGGGCTCGCCTTCGCGGCCATTGCGATCGGGGCGCTGGTGCCGGCGGCCATCATGTCGATCGCCGCCGCCAATCTCTACACCCGCAACATCCATCGCGAGTTCATCAACCGCAACCCGACCGACAAGCAGGAAGCGCAGATGGCGAAGTGGGTGTCGCTGATCGTCAAGCTCGGCGCGCTGATCTTCATCCTGTTCATTCCGACGCAGTACGCGATCTACCTGCAGCTGCTCGGCGGCATCTGGATCATCCAGACGCTGCCCTCCGTGATGATCGGTGCCTACACCCGCTGGTTCAACGACTGGGCGCTGCTCGTCGGCTGGGCGGTCGGCACCTTCGCCGGCACCTGGATGGCGATCGCCGCGGACCTGAAGCCCACCTATCCGGTGCACATCGGCGGGTTCACCTTCCCCGGCTACACGGCGCTCTACACGGTGATCCTCAACGTCGTAGTGGCAATGGTGCTGACGGTGGTGTTCAAGGCGCTCGGGGCGCAGCGGCCGGCGGCCGATGAGACCGCCGCGGCCGATTACATCGTGGCCTGAGGCAGCGGCGGGAAGACACCCGCGCGTTGCTGGGCGCTGCGTAGCGCTTCGAGCTCCGTACGGGCGCTTCCCCCCCAAACGGGGCTCCCGGCGCAGGCACCCCTCCGGGGGATAGGCCGCGCAGCCGGGGTGCGGTAGTGTGCCGGGCGGATGTGGATCGTCAGGCTGGCGCTGCGGCGCCCGTACACCTTCATCGTTCTCGCGATCGTGATCCTGCTGGGCGGGGTATTCGCGATCACGCGGACGGCGACCGACATCTTCCCGAACATCGATATCCCCGTGGTCGCGGTGATCTGGCGCTACTCGGGGCTGTCGCCGGAGGAGATGGCCACCCGCCTGGTGCTGTTCTCCGAGCGCATCGCCCAGACCACGGTCAACGACGTCGAGCACACCGAGTCGCAGTCGCTCTCGAGTGAGGCGATCGTCAAGTACTTCTTCCAGCCGAACGCACGCGAGGAGATGTCGTTCGCGCAGATCACCGCCGTGTCGCAGACGCAGTTGCGCTACTCGCCCCCGGGGACCGCCCCGCCCTTCATCCTGGCCTACAACGCCTCCTCGGTGCCGATCCTGCAGCTCGCGCTCTCGAGCGAGAACCTCTCCGAGGCCCAGCTCTTCGACCTCGGCAACAACATCATCCGCACCGGGCTCGCCACCGTGCAGGGCGCCTCGATGCCCTACCCCTACGGGGGACTGCAGCGCGAGGTGCAGGTGGACCTCGAGCCCGACGCGCTGCGCGCCCAGGGGCTCTCGGCCAACGACGTGACCAACGCGATCGCCAACGGCAACCTGATCCTGCCGGCCGGCACCGAGAAGATCGGCGATCGCGAGTACTTCATCGCGGTCAACGCCAGCCCGCGCACCATCGAGGAGCTCAACGAGCTGCCGGTCACCGCCCGCAACGGCAACCTGATCTACGTGCGCGACGTCGCCCACGTGCGCGACGGCTACCCGCCGCAGACCAACATCGTGCGGCGCGACGGCCACCGCGGCGTGCTGATGAGCGTGCTCAAGACGGGCAGCGCCTCGACGCTCGACATCATCCGCAGCATCAAGCAGCGGCTGCCCGGCATCCGCGCCGCGCTGCCGCCCGGCTTCAAGGTCGATCTGGTGAGCGATCAGTCGCTATTCGTGCGCGCCGCCATCGCCGGCGTGGTGCGCGAGGCGGTGATCGCCGCGGCGCTCACCGCGCTCATGATCCTGCTGTTCCTCGGCAGCTGGCGCAGCACCTTCATCATCGCCATCTCGATCCCGCTGTCGATCCTCGCCTCGATCGCCTGCCTGGCCGCGCTCGGCGAGACCATCAACATCATGACGCTCGGCGGGCTCGCGCTCGCGGTCGGCATCCTGGTGGACGATGCCACCGTCACCATCGAGAACATGAACTGGCACCTCGAGCGCGGCGAGGAAGTGGAGACGGCGATCCTCAACGGTGCGCACGAGATCGCGCTGCCCGCCTTCGTTTCGACGCTCGCCATCTGCATCGTGTTCGTGCCGATGTTCATGCTGGCGGGCATCGCCCGCTACCTCTTCATCCCGCTCGCCGAGGCGGTGGTGTTCGCCATGCTCGCCTCCTACCTGCTGTCGCGCACCCTGGTGCCGACGCTCGCCAAGTACTGGCTGCGCCACCAGGCGGTGCACCCGGCGGAGCAATCCGCCAATCCGCTGGCCCGCATCGCCGCCGGTTTCGAGCACTGGTTCGCGCGCGTGCGGGTGCAGTACCGCGCGCTGCTCGAGCGCTCGCTCGCGGCCGGCAGGCGCTTCGCGCTGCCCTTCCTCGGGGCGATGGCCGCGACCGCGCTGCTCGCCTTCCCGTTCGGACGCTACCTGCCGGGCCTCGGGCAGGACTTCTTCCCGAACGTCGACGCCGGCGAGATCAAGCTGCACCTGCGCGGCCCCACCGGTCTGCGCATCGACGAGACCGCGGCGCTCTGCGACCGTGTCGAGGCCACCATCCGCCAGGTCATCCCGGCCGGCGAGCTCGTCACGGTGGTCGACAACATCGGCGTGCCCTATAGCGGCATCAACCTGTCCTACTCCACCTCGGCTCCGGTCGGCCCGGGCGACGCCGACATCTTCGTGACGCTGAAGTCCGGGCACCGGGCGACGGCCGGGTACGTGCGCGCGCTGCGCGCACGCCTCACGCACGACTACCCCGGCACGAGCTTCGCTTTCCCGCCGGCGGACATGGTGACCCAGATCCTCAACTTCGGCCTGCCCGCCCCGCTCGACGTGCAGGTCTCGGGTTTCGACGTCGAGGGCAACCGCCGCTACGCCAACGCCCTGCTCGAGCGCATGCACGGCATCCCGGGCGCGGTGGACCTGCGCATCCAGCAGGCCTACGACTACCCGCAGATCAACGTCGACGTCGACCGCAGCAAGGCGGCCCTCTTCGGGCTCACCGAGCAGGACGTGGCGTCGAACCTGCTGGTGTCGCTCTCGGGGAGCTTCCAGACCTCGCCCTCCTTCTGGGTCGACCCCACGACCGGCACGCAGTACAGCGTCCAGGCGCAGACCCCCCAGTTCCGCCTCGCCTCGATCCAGGATCTCGCCACCACGCCAATCACCGGCGGCAACGGCACCTCGCAGCTGCTCGCCAACCTGGCGAGCTTCCACCGCAGCGTCGCGCCGGCGGTGGTGAGTCACTACAACGCCACCCCGGTCATCGACATCTACGGTTCGGTCGCGGGGACCGACCTCGGCTTCATCGCCGCACAGATCAATAAGCTGGTGGCGGCCACCCGGCAGGAGCTCCCGCCCGGCTCGCACCTGACGGTGCGCGGCCAGGTGAAGACCATGACCGATTCCTTCGACGGCCTGCTGCTCGGGCTCGCGGCCGCCATCGTGCTCGTGTACCTGCTGATCGTCGTTAACTTCCAGTCGTGGCTCGACCCGTTCATCATCATCACCGCGCTGCCGGCGGCTCTCGCCGGCATCGTGTGGATGCTGTTCCTCACTCACACGCCGGTCAGCGTGCCGGCGCTCACCGGGGCGATCATGTGCATGGGCGTCGCGACCGCCAACAGCGTGCTGGTCATCAGCTTCGCCCGTGAGCGCATGAACGCCGGCGACGATGCGCTGCACGCCGCGCTGCAGGCCGGGATCACCCGCTTCCGCCCGGTGCTGATGACGGCGCTGGCGATGATCATCGGCATGCTGCCGATGGCGCTCGGCCTCGGCGAAGGCGGCGAGGAGAACGCCCCGCTCGGACGCGCGGTGATCGGCGGGCTGGTGTTCGCGACGGTGGCGACGCTGCTGTTCGTGCCGACGGTATTCGCTCTCATCCACGGCCGCACGCGCGCGGCGGCGCTGCCCGGAGCCACCCATGGCTGAGCCCGTGCAGCCGGCCCCGGCGCCGCCCGCGAACGCCGATGTGAGGCGTTACGTGCTCATCCTCGCCGTTCTCGCGGTGGTGCTCGCGGTGTGGGGCATCCTGAGCCGCCTGAGCGCCCGCAACGCGCTCGAGCGCGCCGCGGCGGAGGCCGCCGTGCTCAACGTCGTGACGGTGACGCCGAGCCGCGGACCCGCGGCCGACGCGCTGGTGCTGCCCGGGACCGTGCAGGCTTATTTCGAGGCGCCGATCTATGCGCGCACCAACGGCTACCTGCGGGTCTGGTACACCGACATCGGCACGAGCGTCAGGAAGGGCCAGCTGCTGGCCGAGATCGATACGCCCGAGGTCGATCAGCAGCTGCACCAGGCCGAAGCCGATCTCGCCACCGCCCAGGCCAACTACGAGCTCGCGCGCACGACCAACGAGCGCTGGCAGGGATTGCTCACCACGCAGTCGGTCTCCCAGCAGGATGCCGACCAGCGCGCCGGCGACGCCGCCGCCAAGGCCGCGGCGCGCCAGTCCGCCGCCGCCAACCTCGCGCGGCTGCGCGAGCTCGAGTCCTTCAAGCGCGTGGTGGCGCCCTTCGACGGAGTCGTGACCCAGCGCAACACCGACGTCGGCGCGCTGATCAATGCCGGTGAGACGCCCGGCAGTGCGCTGTTCCGCGTGGCGGACACCCACCGGCTGCGGATCTATGTGTCCGTGCCCCAGAGCTATGCCGCCGCCGTGCGCCCCGGGCTCGCCGCCGAGCTCGACTTCGCCGACCGGCCGGGGCGTCACTACCGCGCGGAGGTGGCCTACACCGCCCGCGCGCTCGATGCGAGCTCGCGCACCCTGCAGGTCGAGCTGCAGATCGACAACGCGGCCGGCGAGCTCCTGCCGGGCTCCTACGCCGAGGTGCACTTCAACTTTCCGGCAAGCACCAGCACGCTGCGGGTGCCGGTCAACACCGTGCTGTTCCGCGCCGAGGGCCTGCTCGTGGCGGTGGTCGACGCTGAAGGGCGGGTGCACCTGCGCCCGATCACCGAGGGCCGCGACTTCGGCACCCAGGTCGAGGTGCTGGCAGGGGTGGGCGAGGGCGACGCGCTCATTCTCAATCCGCCGGATTCGATCACCGACGGCGCGCGGGTGCGGGTGGTCGCCTCCCCTGCCCCGGCGCCCGGCGCTGCGGCGGGCAAGAGCTGATGAGGATCCGCGCCCCGCTCGCTGCCGCCGCGGCTCTCGGCTGCGCGCTCGGCGGCTGCGCACTCGGGGGCTGCTCGCTCGCGCCCCGATACCAGCGTCCCGCGACCGCGGCCCCGGGGCCAGCGTACCGCGAGTTGCGCGACTGGAAGCTCGCCACCCCCTCGGACAACGTGGCGCGGGGGGCGTGGTGGAGCATGTTTCACGATGAGCGGCTCGATGCGCTGGAATCCGAGGTGACGCTCGGTAACCAGAGCCTCAGGGCCGCCCTCGCCCGCCTCGAGCAGGCCCGTGCCCAGACCCGCATCGCCCGCGCCGCCTGGCTGCCGACGCTCGGGGCGAATGCGAGCGCGACCCGCGCGCGCGCTTCCGGGAACGCGCCCGACTTTCCCCCGGGGGCGCAGCCCATCACCAACGACTTCATCGCCGGCGGCGACCTGAGCTACGAGATCGATCTGTTCGGGCGCATCCGCAGCACCGTGGCAGGCGCGCGTGCCTCCCAGGCGGCGAGCGGCGGGGATGCCGCCGCGCTCGACCTCGGTGTGCACGCCGAGCTCGCCAGCGACTATTTCACGCTGCGCGGACTCGACGCGCAGCAGGCGCTCCTCGACCAGACGGTGGCCGATTACGCCCATGCGCTCGAGCTGACGCAGAACCTCTACCGGGGGGGCGCCGCCGCGCTCTCCGACGTCGATGAGGCGCAGGCGCAACTCGAGACCGCCCGCACCCTGGCGGAAGACACGCGTCTGCGCCGGGCGCAGACCGAGCACGCGATTGCCGTCCTGGTCGGCCGTCCGGCCACCGATTTTCGCCTCGAGGCCCGCCCGCTGCCCGCGGACCTCACCATCCCGTCCGTCGACCCCGGTCTGCCGTCTGAGCTGCTCGAGCGCCGGCCGGACGTCGCCGCAGCCGAGCGGCGCGTGGCGGCCGCCAACGCGGCGATCGGCGTCGCGCGCGCGGCTTACTTCCCGGTCTTCACGCTGCAGGCGGCCGCCGGTTTCCAGAGCGCTTCGAGCTCGAACTGGCTCACCGCACCCAGCCAGTTCTGGTCGCTCGGGCCGCAGGCGGTACTCACGGTCTTCGACGCCGGTCTGCGTGCCGCGCAGTCGGCCGCCGCCCACGCCGCCTACGATGAGCAGGTGGCGAATTACCGCGGCACCGTGCTCACCGCGTATCAGGAGGTCGAGGACAACCTGGCGGCGCTGCGGCAGCTCGAGCGCGAGAGCGTCACCCAGGCGGCGGCGGTGAGTGCCACGCAGGGCGCGCTCGACCAGGCGAACCACCGCTACCAGGGCGGCATCGTCACCTACCTCGAGGTCGTCTCCACCGAAAACGCCGCGCTCGCCGCGCGCCTGGCCGCAGTCGACATCGAGACCCGGCGCCTCGGCGCCACGGTGCTGCTGGTGCGCGCTCTCGGCGGCGACTGGCAGTCCGACCGCTCGGCCTACCTCAGATAGGCGCGCACCACCTCGATCAGGTGCCGGGCGCCGCGCGCGCGCTCGCGGTCGCGATCGTGCGTCGGATCGGACACGTGCAGGCGGATATGATCCTCCAGGAGCTCCGCCATCAGGCTGTTGGCGGCGCCGCGCACCGAGACCGTCAGCTGCATCACCTTGGCGCAGTCGGCATCGCCCTCGAGCGCCCGCTCGATCGCATCGACCTGGCCGCGCAGCCGGCGCACACGCTGCAGCAACCGGGTCTTTTCCTGGATCGTGTGGCCCATGCGTCTGGCACCTCCCGATACCCCATAGGGTAGGGGGTATAGTATACTCGCGCCGCGCCCGCGCGGCGGGTGCGTCCCGTAATTACGAAAGGCCGCTGGTGACCGCCCTCCCCTGCGCACGGCTGGCGCGGCTCGGCGCGCTGTTGCTCGCACTCGCCGCGGCGGCGGCGCGCGCCGCCCCGGACGACCCGGCGAGCAGCTTGCCGATGCTGCTCGGGGCGCAGTACACCTTCATCGAGCAGAAGCAGACGGCGCTCGATTCCCCGTACGCTGGGGCCCTCAGCCTGCATGCGGACGGCGACCGCCAGGCGACCCAGACCATCGGCTTCTACGGCGGCTGGGCTGCGGCGAGCTGGGCGCAGCTCTACCTCGATACCGAGAAGTTCATGGGCGCGGGGGTGAGCGGCGCCACCGGGCTCGGAGGCCTCACCAACGGCGACGTGGTGCGCGAGGGCGTTTCGGGATTGAAGAAGGAGTTCTACATCGCGCGGCTCTACGCGCGCTTCGTGCTGCCGCTCGGGTCCACCGTCGCACCGGTCGAGCGCGCCCAGGACCAGATCCCCGGGACCGAGGCGGTGCGCCGCCTCGAGCTCAAGGTGGGGCGGCTCGCGCTGCCCGATGACTTCGACCACAACCGCTACGCCGGCTCGACCCGCACCGAGTTCCTGAACTGGTCGCTGTGGGAGAACACGGCATGGGACTATGCGGCCAATACCCGCGGCTACAGCGACGGATTCGTTCTCGGCTACGTGAGTCCCGCCTGGTCGCTGAAGTACGGCGTGTTTCGCATGCCGCTCTACGCGAACGGCCAGACGCTCGAGACGCTGGCGCGGGCCCAGGGCGAGAACCTCGAGCTCACCCTGTCGCCCCCCACTCTCACGACTGTGGTGCGGCTCCTCGCCTATCGCAACACCGCGCGCATGGGCGATTACGCCGCGGCGCTCGCGCTCGCCGCCGCCTCCGGCGCGCTACCGAACATCGCGGCGGACGATCGCGACGGGCGCCACAAGAGCGGCTACGGGGTGAACGCCGAGCAGCCGCTCGCCGACGAGGGCGAGAGCGGGCTCTTCATGCGCCTCGGATGGAACGACGGACACACCGAGTCCTTCGCCTTCACCGAGGTCGATCGGCTCCTTTCCTTCGGCGGGCAGCTCTCGGGCGTGCACTGGCACCGCGGCGAGGACCGTCTGGGTCTCGCGGCCGTGGTCGAGGGTCTCTCCGACCTCCATCGCGAGTACCTCGCGGCCGGAGGCTCCGGATTCCTGCTCGGAGACGGCCGCCTCGACTATGCCCACGAGCAGATCCTCGAGGCTTACTACCGGATGCAGTGGACACTGGCTCTCGGGGCGACGGCGCTGCGCGTGCAGCTGTCACCCGACGTGCAATACGTCCGCAATCCCGGCTTCAATGCGGACCGCGGTCCGGTGCGCTTCTACGCGCTGCGCCTGCACCTCGAATATTGAGAGAGCCGCAGCGCCCCGCCGATCTGAAGCCGGCGGGACGTGCGGACGGGGTGGGACTTCACATCAGCCCTGTGGTGCGCTCAGGTCCTCGCTCGCCTGCTTCTCGGCCTTGCGGACCTCGGTCCGCGCGTCCGCTTCGGGCTTCAGCGAGTGGATGGCGGCCGAGAGCGACTCCCCTGCGGCCACCTTGCCCTTGAGATCTGCGAACGGGATGTTGAGATTCTGCGCTGCATGCAGCGCAGCCGAACACTCCCTGATGTCCTTGAACCCGTTGCAGGCTTCCTGAGTCGACATGCCCGGGGGCACGAGCGCGGCGAGGCGGGTGCCGGACGGCTGCGCGGGCGCTCCCATCGCCGCGGGCGCGGCAGGATCGGGAGTGGCGGCCGGCCCGGTCTGTGCGGCGAACGCCGCCGATCCCGAGGCGAGCGCGGTGGCGGCGAGCATCAAGCTGGCGATGCGTTTCATGACAACCTCCGTTGTTGCGAGTGCCAATCGGACCCGAAGAGAACGCGACGGAAGCCCCGAACCTCCTTGTCCGGTGGCCTCCGCGCGTTGAGCAAGTGCATCGGGTCCGAAGCCCTATATAAACCTCGCTGGTGCGATGCACAACGTGTCGGCGATTGGCAATAGTCGCACCGCCCGCGGCGCGCGGGTTCAGCCGACGTTCATCTCACACCGGCAAAATCGATGAAGCCGCGCTCGACGTCGGTGTGTGTGAGCGTAACGGGCACGGCATCGCCCACGTCGAGCCCCTGTTCGCCGCGCACCAGCCGTCCCTCGGCGAGCGGATGCGAGATGCGCACCCAGGTTCCCTGGGGCGATGCACCGGTGACGATGGCATCGAATCTCTCACCAATGCGCCCACGCAGGAGCATCGCCGCCGCGGACTTGCGCACCTGGCGCTCGACCCGTGCGGCGTTACCTTCCTGCTCGGTGCAATGCGCCGCGAGCGCGCGCAGCGTGGCCTCGCCGTAGGGCGCGGACGCGCCGGCGAGCGCGGCTTTGACCAGGCGCTGCGTCACGAGGTCGGGAAAGCGCCGGTTGGGGGCGGTGGCGTGGGTGTAGTCGCTGAGGGCGAGTCCGAAGTGACCCTCCGCGGGCTCGCCCGGGCGCTTCAGCACGTATTCGCCCGCGCCGAGGAGCTTCACCACGGCGAGCGACAGATCCGCGAAGCGCTCGGGAGCCGCCCGTTCGCGCCTCTCGAGGAAGGCGCTGAGCGCGCGCGCATCGGGCGCGGCCGGCAGCGATTCACCGAGCCGGCGGGCGAGCTCCACGATCCGTCCCCAGCGCTCCGGCACGCGCAGCACGCGGCGCAGCGAGGCCGAGCCGCGCTCCTCGAGGTAGCAGGCGACGATGCCGTTCGCCGCAATCATGAAATACTCGATGAGCTCCTTGGCGCGGTTGTTCTCATCGGGCCGGAGATCAACCAGCGTGCGACCGTAGAAGACTGCGTGGCCCTCGGGTGTCGCGAGTCGCAGCGCCCCCTGCTCGTGCCGCGCCCCCTTGAGCGCCTGCGCCGCACGGTCCTGGACGCGCAGCTGCTGCTCCATGCCCGCCACCGCCGCGACCCGCTCCGGCGGCGCCGCCCGCCCTTCGAGCCACGCGCCGACGCCGTCGTAGGCGAGCTTGGCGTGATTGACGACGCGCGCTCGATAGACCGCTCCGCCGCTCACCGTGCCGTCGGCGGCGACCGTCATCCCGACCACAACGCTCAGGCGCGTCGCGCCTTCGCCGAGTGAGGTGAGGTCGGTCGACAACCGCTCGGGCAGCATCGGGAAGACCTGTGCCGCGGTGTAGACCGAGGTCGTATTGACGCCTGCGTGAGCGTCGATGGGCGAGCCGGCCGGCACGCTCGCGTCGACGTCGGCAATCGACACCTGCACGCGAAAGGCGCCACCCGCGAGCGGCTCGACGACCGACAGCTGATCGAGATCGCGCGACTCGTCGTTGTCGATCGAGCACCAGGGGAGCGCGCGCAGATCGCGCAGCTCGCCGGAGGCCGCATCGGCGGCCGCGCGGATCGAGCCGAGCTGCGCGAGCGCGGGGGGCGGGAAGTCCGGCTGCAGGCCGCGCTCGAGCATCGCGCGCCGCGCGATGCGCGTCAGCTCATCGGACGGGGATTGTGCGGGCGGCACGCTGCCTATGATAACCCGCACCCGCCCCGGCGCTTACCCTCACATCGTCGGCAGCATGCCGGTGAAGTAGACCAGCACGTAGGCCTTGAGCGCCCCGCTCGCAGCTGCGCCGGCCGGCTGCGGGATGCCCCACACCTTGACCGGCGTGCCGGCCGTCAGGTTGTTGGTGAGCGTCATGAGTCCGGCGCTGGTGCTGATGTCCACCGGGCTCACGCTGACCACGCCGTTGCTGCGATCGACCTGGTAGACGAGTGTCGCCGAGCCCGCGGTGGTCGTCACATCGACCGTGCCCGGATTGCCGCCGCCCAGCACCGTCATGGTGAAGGCGTCGTTGTTGAGCGGGGTGACCACGGCGCCGATCGGCAGCGGGGTCGGCTCGAGCACCGCCTCGGGCGCCTGCCAGCCGGCCGGAGCCGCCGTCGACCAGGTGGCCCAGGTGGCTCCCCAGGCGGAGACCGCGCCCACCGTGCCGCCGAAATTCACCGAGCCGCCGGTCGCCGACACGAAGTCGGGGACCGCGCTCGCGCCGGTATCGGCGAGCGTCGGGAAGGTGAAGTTCCACCAGTCGAATCCCATGATGGCGTTGCCGCTCGGGTCGGTGTTGGCCACCGTGGCCGGGAGATAGGTGAGCGCGATCGAGTAATCGTCGCTCGTGCGCAGGAACTGCCGGGTGTACGTGAAGCCCGTGGTGCTCGCGCCCGAGATCGTGCCCGAGTAAGCCGCGGTCTCGATGTCGACGCTGTCGGCCACCATCGGCACCGCCATCGGGTCGGCCACGCTCACGTGCACCTTGAAGCCGCGCACCAGGTCGTCGTTGGCGAGGAAACCCGCGCCGCTGCCGATCGGGGCCGCGTCGGCCGCCGGATCCTGCGGTGCGCGGAAGAAGAACTGGGTGTTGGCATCGACCGCCACCGGCACACCGACACCATCCTCGTTCTCCACCGTGATCAGGCCGTTGGTCTCATCGACGTGCAGCACGTGGCCTTCGGGGCTCACCCAGACACTGTTGAAGCTGCTGCTCGCCCAGATGCGTACCGCGACCAGCGAGCCGTCCACCTGGTAGCGTGCGGCGATGCGCACGAACTTGTGGTCGAGCGTGCCCGCCTGCGCGGAGAAATCCTTGATCACGGTGCGGGTCTTGCCGTCGACGTCGTAGAAGATGGTGCCATTCGCGGCATCCGCGAGGATGGTGAGCTGCCGGGAGCTGGTGATCTCGGTCTCCGGATTGGTCGGGGGCTCCACCGCAAAGTCCCGCAGGATGCTGATCGAGGAGTTGTCCTGGGCCACCGACTGGACCGTACCGTAAGTGTCGCGCAGCACGAGCCACCGCAGGTCGCCCACCCGGTGCCGATGCACCGGCCCGTCGAAGTTCACCGCCCAGAGCGTCGCGCCCATGGCGGCCGGCGGCGAGTGCGCCACGATGAACGCCGGATGTCCCAGATCGAACTCGAGATCGAGGGCGTTACTGGATGTCGTCGTGACGTCGAGCGGGGAATCGAAGGTGATCCTGATCGGCACCGTATAGTTGCCGCTGCTGCCTTGCTTGCCCTGGATCTGGATGAGGTTCGAAGCGATGGTCGCGCCCGGCGTTCCGGCGAAGCCGCTCTCCGGGTCGGAAGCGACCGTGAGCAGGAGATCGCCAGGATTGGCTCCCACGGTAAGGATCGCACCGCTGTAGGTGCCGACCGGCACGCTGACGTTGCCGAGGATCTCGCCGAGCTGGTCGAGCTGCTCGAGATTCAGGATCGGCGCCGGAGACGGGGCCGTCCAGACCGTCACCGCGCTGCCGCCGCCCTGCGGCACGAGCGCGATGCTGAGCACCCGCACGCCGATCGTGGCCCAGTCATCCGAGGATGCGTCGGTGAGCAGCAGCTGCATGTTCGCAGACTGGGGACCAGGCGTCGGCATGTTGTTCGAGGCCGAGCCGCCGCCGCAGGCGCTCAAGGCCGCCGCCAGTCCGATGACGAGCGCGCTGGCGAGCGCGCGCCGCAACATAATAGGCTCCATGTCGGATCCCTCTTCAGCGGTTGTGATGTGCGTGGATCAACCTGCGAGAGCTAGAAGCGCCCGAGGAGGAAGTTGGTTGACGCGCGGCCCGCCGCTATGCCCGACTGTCGCCGGCCGGCGACGGGCCGGCCGCCCGCGAGCTCAGGGGCTCGCCCGTAACAGCTCGGTCACGTGGCGCTTGGCGCGCTCGCAGGCGGCCACGAGCGGCAGCCCGACGGCGAGTCCCGCGGCTACGCCCGAGGCGAGCGTGCAGCCCGTGCCGCGCCGCTGCGCGGCGCTGCGTGGGGCGCTGAAGGTGTGAACGGCGCCTGCGCGCGTGGCCAGGCAGTCCACGGCGGCCGGCCCCTGCGCGTGACCGCCCTTGAGCAGCACTGCCGATGCGCCGAGCTCGCAGAGCGCGCGGGCCTGTGCGATCTGCTCGTCCGGCGAGCGCGCCAGCTCGGTCCCGAGGAGCGTGGCGGCCTCCGGGATGTTCGGCGTCACGAGAGTCGCACGGGGCAGGAGCTGCGCGAGCAGCGCGCGGCGGCCCGCGGCATCGAGGAGCTCGCCGCCCGCGCTCGCGGCGAGCACCGGATCGAGCACGAGCGGGATGGCGCCGGCGGCGGACAGACCTGCCGCCACCGCCGCCACCGTGGCGGCGGTACCGAGCATGCCGATCTTGATCGCTCCGACCCATCCCGCGGCGAGTGCCGTGGAGAGCTGCGCCCGCACCGCATCCGGCGGCAATACGTGTGCGAGCGCGACTCCCGATGGCGACTGCGCGGTGACCGCCGTGACCGCGCAGCGGGCGTCCACGCCGAAGTGCGCGAGCGTTGCCACATCGCGCGTGAGTCCCGCCCCGCCGCTGGAGTCGGTGCCGGCGATGACGAGGACCGCGATCACCCGCCGAGCGCGATCAGCGCGACGTTCGTATGACCCTGGGACTGCAGTGCGCGCGCCGCCCGCCAGGCGCGCACCCCGCTGCGGCAGCACAGCACGATCCGCGGTTCGGGCGGCAGGGGCACTTCCGCCCGCTCGAGCGCCTCGACCCCGACGCGCAGCGCCCCCGGGAAGGGCGACTCGGGCGCCTCCACCGTGCTTCGCAGGTCGATCACGACGTCATCGCCGCGGAGCTCCTCCGGCGCGATGAAGGCGAGCGGGTCCCCGCGCGCCTCGGGAGCCGCCGCGAACGAGAAGCCGCTGATCCGCAGCGTCCGCAGGTCGAGGCTCACGAGCTGCCCGAGGACGGACGGCTCCCACTTGAGCAGCAGCGCGAGCGTGAGGTGCGCCTCGAGCGTGCCGAGGACTCCGACCGCCGTGCCGAGCACGCCCGACTCGGCGCACGAGCCGGCGCTGCCGGGCAGCTCGGGAAAGACGGCGCGGTAGCTCGGGCCGCCCCCGCAGAAGGCGCCGACGTAGCCCGAGAGCCCGAGCACCGAGGCGCTCACGAGCGGCACCGCGGCGCGCTGACAGGCATCGCTCAAGGCGTAGGTCACCGCGAAGCTGTCGGCGGCATCGACGACGACATCGGCGCCGGCGGCGAGCGAGGCCGCATTGGCGGGCGTCAGCCGCTCGGCGCGCGCTTCGATCTGCACCTGCGCGTTCAGGGCGCGCAGTCTCGCGGCCGCCGCCGGCGCCTTCCCTGCGCCGACGTCGGCTTCGCCGTAGAGCGGCTGGCGGTGGAGGTTCGACTCTTCGACGCGGTCGTGGTCGACGATCGTCACGCGCCCGACCCCGGCGGCGACCAGGTACTCGAGCACGGCGCTGCCGAGACCTCCCGCCCCGATCACCGTCACCGCGGCCGCGGCGAGGCGCGCCTGCCCGGCGGCACCGACCTCCGGCAGGATCATCTGGCGTGCATAGCGATCGGTCACGGCTTCGCCTCGGTGCGCGCTCAGGCCGCGAGCCTTGCTGCGGTCAGCCAGTCGCGCGTGCGCGCCTCGGGGTCGCGGTGCCGCACGATGTCGGTGACGACCGCCGCGACGTCCGCGCCGGCGGCGAATACGCCGGCGAGGCGCTCGAGGGTCACTCCGCCGATCGCCACCAGCGGCAGGGGTGCGATCCGCCGCTTCCACTCGGTGATGCGCGCCAGGCCCTGCGGCTGCCACGGCATCGCTTTGAGCAGCGTCGGGTAGATCGGACCGAGCGCCACGTAGTCGGGGCGGCACCCGAGCGCCCGCGCGAGCTCGGCCTCGTCGTGGGTGCTGATGCCGAGACGCACGCTCCCCGCGCGCAACGCGCCGAGGTCCGCCCCCTCGAGGTCCTGCTGTCCGAGGTGCACGAAGTCGCAGCCCTCCTCGAGGGCGATTCTCCAGTAGTCGTTGACGACGAGCTGCATGCCCGCGGCGGCGCACAGGGCGCGCGCCGCGCGCACCTCGGCGCGCACCTGCTCCTCGTCACGGTCCTTGATGCGCAGCTGCACCAGCCGCACGCCGAGCGGTGCGAGGCGCCCGATCCACGCGGCGCTGTCGACGATCGGGTAGACGCGCGCAAGCCTCATCCGAGGAAGGCCTTGCCGATGACCGGGGTCGAGGGCGCCGCGAGCTCGAGCGGCTCGATGGCCCCGGCGAGGCGCGCGGCATGCCCGGCGCGCACCGCCTGCGCAAAGGCCGCCGCCATCGCCACCGGATCACCCGCCTGCGCCACCGCGGTGTTGACCAGCACCGCATCGAAGCCGAGCTCCATCGCGCGCGCGGCGTGCGACGGCACCCCGAGCCCGGCGTCGATGATGAGGGGAATTCGCGGGAAGTGCGCGCGCAGCGCCTTGAGAGCGAGCGGATTGTTGAGCCCGCGGCCCGAACCGATCGGCGCGCCCCAGGGCATCAGCACCCGGCAGCCGGCCGCGAGCAGCCGCTCGGCCACCACCAGGTCCTCGGTGGTGTACGGAAACACCTCGAAGCCCTCGGCGCACAGGATCCGCGCTGCCTCGGTGAGCCCGAACACGTCGGGCTGGAGCGTGTCGTCCTCGCCGATGACCTCGAGCTTCACCCACGAGGTGGCGAACACCTCGCGCGCCATGTGCGCGGTCGTCACCGCCTCCTTGACCGAATGGCAGCCGGCCGTGTTCGGCAGCACCCGCACCCCGAGCCCGCGCACCAGCGACCAGAAGCCCTGGCCCGAGCGCTCCCCGCCCGACTCGCGCCGCAGCGACACGGTGACGACCTCGCAGCCCGAGGCCTGCACCGCCTGCGCGAGCACCGCCGGCGAGGGGTAGCGCGCCGTGCCGAGCAGCAGGCGCGAGTCGAGCGGCGTGCCGTAGAGCTCCAGCATTCACCCTCCCTGCATGGGGGCGAGCACCTCGAGGCGGTCGCCGTCGCGCAGCGGCGTGCGCCCGCGCGCTTCGAGAGTCACGAACTCGCCGTTGAGCGCGGTGGCGACCACGCGGCCGCCGTAGCCGAGCTCCTCCAGCGCGGATGCGAGCTCGCCTCCGGCGGTCTCATGCCAGACGCCGTTCACGAGGATCTTCATCCATCACCTCCGCGAAATGCGCCCCGTCGAGGAGCACCGCCGCCGCGCGCCGTGCGAGCGCCGGCGCCAGCAGGAACCCGTGACGGTAGAGCCCGTTCACGTAGAGCACGCCGCCGCGGCGGCAGATGCGCGGCAGGTTGTCGGGAAAGGCGGGACGCACCCCCGTGCCGATCTCGAGGATCTCCGCTTCCCCGAACGCCGGATGCAGCGCGTAGGCCGCCGACAGCAGCTCGAGCATCGAGCGCGCGCTGATGCGCCGCTCCTCATCGCTCTCGATCACCGTCGCGCCCACCATGTAGAGCCCGCCCCCGCGCGGCACCACGTACACCGGAATCCGCGGGTGCAGCAGCCGGACGGGGCGCGAGAGCGACACCTGCGGCGCGCGCAGCAGCAGCATCTCGCCCTTGACGCCGCGCAGTCCCGCGAGCGTGTCGCCGGCCGCGAGCCCGCGGCAGTCGATCACCTCGCGCCCGGCGAGGCGGGCCGCGCCCGCCTCGACTCCGAAACGCACCACCGCCCCGAGCTCGAGCGCGCGCGCGCTCAGCGCCGCGAGCGCCGCCCGCGGATCGAGATGCGCCTCGCCGGCGAAGTAGAGTCCCCGGCTGAAGCGCTCCGCGAGCTCCGGCTCGAGCGCCGCGAGCGCCGCGCCTTCGACCCAGGCGAATTCCCGGGTGCGGCGGGCGAATTGCGTGAGCGCGCCGAGATCGCGGGCGTGGGCGAGCACCAGCGTGCCCCGGTGCGCGGTCGGGGCAAATCGCTGCCGCCACCACCCGATCCCCTCCGCGCCGAGCTCGGCGATGAGCGGCGGGGCGCTTTCGAGCTCGCACCACGGCGCCAGCATCCCGCCCGCGAACCAGGAGCACCCGGCGCCCTCGAGGCCCGGGGCGCGCTCGAGCACCTCGACCGCCGCCCCGCGCTCGGCGAGCTCCACCGCGCAGGCGAGTCCCGCCACGCCCGCGCCGATGACGGCGACGCGCACCGCTCTAGCCGTCCTTCGCCGCCGGCACGTAGAGCTCCCCGCCGGCGGCGCGGAACTTCTCGGCCATCTCGGCGAGCCCGGCGTTGCGGACCGCGGCCTGCACCTCGTGCGAGATGCGCATGGAGCAGAACTTCGGGCCGCACATCGAGCAGAAGTGCGCCACCTTGTGGCCCTCCTTGGGCAGTGTCTCGTCGTGGAAGGCGCAGGCCGTATCCGGGTCGAGCGACAGATTGAACTGGTCCTGCCAGCGGAAATCGAAGCGCGCCCGCGACAGCGCGTCGTCGCGCTCGCGCGCCCCGGGGTGTCCCTTGGCGAGATCGGCGGCGTGCGCGGCGATCTTGTAGGTGATCACCCCGGTCTTCACGTCGTTGCGGTCCGGGAGCCCCAGGTGCTCCTTGGGCGTCACGTAGCACAGCATCGCCGTGCCGAACCAGCCGATCATGGCGGCGCCGATCGCGGAGGTGATGTGGTCGTAGCCCGGCGCGATGTCGGTGGTGAGCGGCCCCAGGGTGTAGAACGGCGCCTCGCCGCAGCTCGCGAGCTGCTTGTCCATGTTCTCCTTGATCTTGTGCATCGGCACGTGCCCCGGGCCCTCGATCATCACCTGGCAATCCCGTGCCCAGGCGATGCGGGTGAGCTCCCCGAGCGTCTCGAGCTCGGCGAACTGCGCGGCGTCGTTCGCATCCGCGATGCACCCGGGACGCAGGCCGTCCCCGAGCGAGAAGCTCACGTCGTAGGCGCGGCAGATCTCACAGATCTCGGCGAAGCGCTCGTAGAGGAAACTCTCGCGGTGGTGCGCCAGGCACCACTTCGCCATGATCGAGCCGCCGCGCGAGACGATGCCGGTGACGCGGCTCACGGTGAGCGGCACCCAGGCGAGCCGCACGCCCGCGTGGATCGTGAAATAGTCGACGCCCTGCTCCGCCTGCTCGATGAGGGTGTCGCGGAAGATCTCCCAGCTGAGCTCCTCGGCCACTCCGCCGGCCTTCTCCAGCGCCTGGTAGATCGGCACGGTGCCGATCGGCACCGGGGAATTGCGCAGGATCCACTCGCGGATGGTGTGGATGTTGCGCCCGGTGGAAAGATCCATGACGGTGTCCGCCCCCCAGCGGATCGCCCACACCAGCTTGTCGACCTCCTCGGCGGTAGAGGAAGTGACCGCGGAATTGCCGATGTTGGCGTTGATCTTCACCAGGAAGTTGCGTCCGATGATCATCGGCTCGGACTCCGGGTGATTCACGTTCGCCGGCAGGATGGCGCGCCCGGCGGCAATCTCGGCGCGCACGAACTCAGGCGTCACCTGCTCGGGAAGCTCGGCTCCCCAGGCGTTGCCGTCGCGCGCCGCGCCGGCGGCGCGGGTCTCGCGCCCGACGTTCTCGCGGATCGCGGCGTATTCCATCTCCGGGGTGACGATGCCGGCGCGGGCGTAGGCGAGCTGCGTGACGGCGGCCCCGGCGCGCCCCCGGAGCGGTGCCCGGCGCACCGGGAACTCCTCCGCTCCGCGTGCGCCCGGGGCGAGCCCGTTGTCCTGCGGCTCGACGTGCCGCCCCGGGTAGGCGTCCGTATCGCCACGGGCCGCGATCCACGGGGCGCGCAGGCGCGCGAGACCCGCACGGATGTCGATGCGCGCCTCGGGGTCGGTGTAGGGACCGGAGGTGTCGTAGACGGTGAGCGGCGGCTCGCCGCTCTCGGGGTGCAGCGCGATTTCGCGCATCGGAACGCGGATTCCGGCGTGCAGCCGGCCCGCTCGATACACCTTACGTGAGGCCGGCAAGGATTCGGCCACGACGTGCCATGTCTCGGCATTCATCAGACGCTCCCGGCGGCGCTCGAGGCCGCAGAAGATCCGGCGACTGCTGCACATGGGAAAGAACGGATCGGCATGTGGCCCGCGCTGCGGGCCCAGAGGATCGCGTGAGATGACTTTCCTACGCCAGCATGACCTGGATCAGGTTCGAGGGTCGCCACGCGCGCTCACCTCGAGCGCCGTTGGCCTCTCAGCCCCCTGCCGGGGCTCCCCTAGCCTTACGCGTGTGAAACTAGTACGAGTCGCCCTCGCGGTCAATGCCGCGCGCGTTGGCGCGCGGGTGCGCCGCGCCCGCCCCGGACGGGCGGCGCGGCGCACACAGCGCCCCGAGGTCTAGCTCGGTCTTCCGCCCCCGTGGCTCGCCTGCCCGCCCTTGCGGCCGGCTTCGGCGGCGAGCTCGGGGTGCTGCGAGAAGCTGCGCTTCTCGTCCGGCACACTCTGTCCGCCCTTGCGGCCGGCGACGGCGGCGAGCGCGCGATTCTGCGAGAAGCTCCGTTTCGCGCCCGGTACGCTCTGCCCGCCCTTGCGGCCGGCTTCGGCGGCGAGGCGCCGGTTCTGCGAGAAGCTGCGCTTCTCGTCCGGCACGGCCTTGCCACCCATGCTTGCGATCTGCCGCTGCCGCTCGGCATTCATCGAGGCGAAACCGCGGTGGGAAATGCGCCCTTCGTGCACTGTTCCGTGAGTCATCACTACTCTCCTTCCGTTGGGGCGGGCCCGGGTACACCACCCCGCAACCCTGCCGGTGCCGGCCGGGCCTGGGGCCGCGCACCGCAAGCGTGATGCGTCGGTCGTGCTCAAGCATACCCCTCGACGCGCACGGGGAAAACCCGTTGAGCGCATGGATCTTCTCTACTGGATCTTCTCTAGGGCGTAACGCGGTCGATGACCAGGCTCACGGCTCCTTCGTGGCCCACCTGGTAGTCGACCTCACCGAACGGGTCGCCGCTTGCGGCCACGGGGTTGCCGGTGCGCGCGATGCGGGCGACCACCTGCACGTTCTGCCCTGCGGAGAAAGCGCGGCCGGGAATCATCGAATCCGCCGGGGTGAGCGCCACGGTCTGCGGAAAGTGGCTCTCGAGACGCTTGACCGCGAGCGGCGGCCCGGCATGCTGCGGATCGCGCACGAATACGAAGAGCGGCGAGCCGTCCGAGACCCGGGCGAGGGAGGGCGACAGCGTTACGTTCACGCGCACCACCGCCGCGCCGGCCGTGGCCGCCGCCGCCGCGGCGCCCTTCGAAGCGCTCGCCGGGGACGGCGCAGTCGCGGCCAACTTCTCGTCGATCACCCGCAGCTGCTGCTCGAGGAGCGGTCGGACATTGTCCGGAGGATTCATGGCGAGCAGTTTCGCGAAGCGCGCGCGCGCGAGCGGCAGGTCGCCGCGCCGCTCCGCGGTGGTCGCACCGAAGAACAGCGCCTTGCCCGAGTCGGGGTCGAGGACGAGCGCCCGCTCGATGAGACGCCCGGCGCGCCCGTCGAGCTCGCTCTCGTCGGTGAGCGCGAGCGCCTCGGCTTCCCCGGTGAGCGCCTCGGCGTTCTTTCCGCCGGCGAGCGCATCCGCCTTGCCGAACGCCCGCAGCGCGAGGTGGTACTCCTGCAGCACCACGTAGGAGCTGCCGAGCTTCAGCCACCCCTCGAGATTGCTCGGGTCGCGCTCCATTTCCCGCGCGAGGCGCCCGACCATGCGCTGCGGTGAGTCGTCGACCGCCGTGCCCGGCCAGGGCCAGTTGCTCCAGCTCACGTAGAGCGCCGCCGAGCCGGCGACCAGCAGCGCGGCCGCGCCGAGCGCGGCCCACGGCGCCGGGGCATCGCCGGGCGCACGGCGCCGCAGCAGCGGGATCGCCACCACCGCCACCCCGGCCATCGCGAGCGCCGCCGCGAGCAGCACGAAGGTGAGCATCAGGGAGATCCGTCGTCGGGGAGTGGCTCGTGGTCCGCGGTCACGAGCCGCGCTCGCTTGCGCACCACGCGCCACGCCACGAAAGCACCCAGCACCAGCAGCACTTCGGGCGCGCTCCACAGCCAGGCGTTCTTCCAGGCGAAGCGCGGGCGGAACAGGATGAAGTCGCCGTAGCGCGCCACCATCCAGGCGCGCACGTCGGCGTCGGACTTCCCGGCGAGCAGCATGTCCCGCACGTCGCGCCTCAGGTCGGCCGCGAGATCCACTGGCGAGTCGGAGATGGCCTCGTTCTGGCACTGCACGCAGCGCAGCTCGTGGGTGAGACCCTCGTAGCGTGCCTGCAGCTCCGGGGTCGGCATCTGAGTGGTGTCGATCGCCCACGCGGCAGGTGCGCGCGCGAGCGCGAGCAGCGCGCACACGGCGAGGAGTGATGCGATGCGCCTCATGACTCGACTCATGACCTGGCCCGTGCGGTCGCCGGCAGCAGCGGCAGGATCTCCCGCGTCCAGGTCTCGGCGGTGAGCGCGCCGACGTGCTTGTAGACGATGATGCCCTGCGGGTTCACGAGGAAGGTCTCCGGGGCGCCGTACACGCCCCAGTCGATCGCCACCTGCCCGGTGCGATCGACGGCGACCACCTGGTACGGGTTGCCGAGCTGCTGCAGGTAGCCGAGCGCCTGCGCGTCGTCGTCTTTCCAGTCGAGACCGACGAGCGGCACGACGCCGGCGCGGCGCACCGTGAGCAGCATGTCGTGCTCGGCACGGCATTCGCCGCACCAGGTGCCCCACACGTTGAAGAGGTACCAGCGGCCCCTGAGATCGGCCGATCGCACCACCTGCGCCGGATCGACCAGGCTCGGGAGCGCGAACTGCGGCGCGGGCTTGCCGAGCAGCGGCGAGACGATCAGCCCCTTCTCGGGCGAGTGCACGATGCCGATCCCCAGCACCACCGCGAGCAGCGCGAACACCACCACCGGTACGAGGAAGCGGTTGATCACGCGTGCTCCGGCGCGGCCCCCTCGGGCACGGGAGCCGCCGCTCGCGCCAGGCGGTAACGGCGGTCGGAGATCGCCACGGCGCCGCCCAATGCCATGATGACCGCGGCGATCCAGATGAAGCTCACCAGCGGGCGGATCTGGATGCGCACGCTCCAGCGGTTGGCGCCGAGGTCGTCCCCGAGTGCGACCAGGATGTTGTTGCCGCGGCTGTAGTGAATGGCGGTCTCCGTGGTCACCTGGTGCTGCACCCAGTACTGGCGCTTCTGGGGCTTGAGCACCGCGATCGGCGCGCCGTTGCGCGTCACCACCAGCGTGCCGCCCACCCCGTCATAGTTCGGACCCTCGATCGGGCGGACGCCGTCGAAGCGGAACTGGTAGCCCCCGACGCTCGCGCTGCCGCCCGGGGCCATGGCCACGTCCTTCTCGTTGGTGAAGGACTGCACCGTCGTCAGCGAGATCACCGCGATCGCGAGCCCCGTGTGCGCGATGGTCATGCCGACGACGGCGCGCGGGAGCGAGAGCCTCCGGCGCAGGCGGTCCACCGGATCGACCAGCGAGGAGAGGATGATCCAGAGACCGAGCGTCGCGCCGATCGGGGTCAGCAGGTGCCCGTGGGAATAGATCCCGTAGACCAGTCCGCAGCCGAGCACGGCGGCTACGACGAAGGTATAGAGGAGCGTGCGCTGCTGCGTTGCGAGCCGCCCGCGTTTCCAGCTCGCGTGGATGCCGATCGACAGCAGCGCGAGCAGCGGCAGCATGGAGAGCATGAAGGTCGGATTGAAGAACGGCGGACCGACCGAGACGGTGCCGAGCTTGAGCGCCCCGGAGATGAGCGGCGCCAGCGTGCCCGCGAACACCGTGGCGGCGGCGATCACCAGCAGCACGTTGTTGAACAGCAGGAACGACTCGCGTGCGCCGAGCTCGAAGCCGGCCGGGGATTTCAGCAGCGGCGCGCGCCAGGCATAGAGCGTGAGCGCCCCGCCGATCATCACGATGAGGAACGAGAGGATGAAGATGCCACGGCTCGGATCGGCGGCGAAGGAGTGCACCGATACCAGCACCCCGGAGCGCACCAGGAAGGTGCCGAGGAGGCTGAGCGAGAACGCCAGCACGGACAAGAGCAGCGTCCAGCTCTTGAACAGCCCCCGCTTGTCCGTGACGGCGAGCGAGTGGATGAGCGCCGTGCCCACCAGCCACGGCATGAAGGACGCGCACTCGACCGGATCCCAGAACCAGAACCCGCCCCAGCCGAGCTCGTAGTAGGCCCAGAAGCTTCCCATGGCGATGCCGCAGGTGAGGAACGACCACGCCGCGGTGACCCACGGCCGCGTCCAGCGCGCCCAGTTCTGATCCATACGGCCCTCGAGCATCGCGCCGCAGGCGAAGGCGAAGGCGACCGCGAAGCCGACGTAACCGGTATAGAGCACCGGCGGATGTCCGGCGAGTCCCGGGTCCTGCAGGATCGGGTTGAGATCGTGCCCGTCGAGCGCCGGCGGATCGAGGCGCAGGAAGGGGTTGGAGGTGGCGAGCGTGAACAGCAGGAAGCCGAAGCTGATCACGCCAAGCACCCCGAGCACCCGCGCCGCGAACAGGCGCGGCAGGCGGTTGGCGTACAGAGCAACCGCCACCGTCCACAGCGCGAGCAGCATGATCCACAGCAGCAGCGATCCCTCGTGCGCGCCCCACAGCGCGGCCACCCGGTACAGGAGCGGCAGCGCCGAGTTGGAATTCTCCGCCACGTAGGCGACCGAGAAGTCGTCGCCCACGAAGGACGCGATGAGGCAGCCGACCGCGGTCGCCACCATCACCGCCTGGCCTGCAACCGCCGGCGTCACCGCCGATACCCAGCGCTCGCGGCGCAGCATCGGTCCGGCAATGCCGAAGAAGGCCTGCAGCGCTGCGAGCAGCAACGCGAGGATCAGCGCAAAGTGGCCGAGTTCGGGCAGCATGGGTCAGCTTCCTGTGGCGGGGGCAGCTCCCGCGGGTGGCGCCGGTGGCGCGGTCGCGCCGGCAGGCGCCGCGGCGGGGGTCACCATGTCCTCTCGCGACTCGCCGTGGCGCTTCAGCGACTCGGCGACCGCGGGCGGCATGTACTTCTCGTCGTGCTTGGCGAGCACCTCGTCGGCGACGAAGGTGCCGTCATGCATCCGCCCGTGGGCAACCACGCCCGCGCCTTCGCGAAAGAGGTCCGGCAGGACGCCGGTGTAGGTCACCGGAACTTCGTGCCTGAAATCGGTGACCATGAAGTGCACCTCGAGGCTCCCCGGCTCGCGCTTGAGGCTCCCCTTGGTCACCATGCCGCCGAGGCGGAAGCCCTCCCCGGCCGGTACGCGTCCGGCGGTCACCTGGCTCGGATCGAAGAAGAAGGTGACGTTCTGGCGGAAGGCACTCAGCGCGAGCGCGCCCGCGATCGCTACCCCGGCGACGATGCCGATCACGAGAGCCATGCGACGCCGCCGCGGACTCATGCCTGCTCCGCGCGCATGGCGATGCGCCGCCGGGCCTCCGCGCGCGAGCGCGCCAGTGCACGGCGCGCCCAGAAGATGTTGAGGAACACCACCGTGAAGGTGACCGCGTACGCCGGCCACACGAACGCGGCGTAGCCGCCCATGTCGAGGAACGTCTTCACGCCTTCAGCACCTCATGGATCCAGCTGGCCGCGCGCTCGCGGCTCAGCACCTCGCCGCGCAGGCGCACCAGCAGCACCGCCGCGAAATACAGCGTGAACCCGGCGAGCATCATCAGCAGCGGCACCAGCATGGCGGGCGGCATGGTCGGCTTGCCCAGCTGCATGACCGACGGCGCCTGGTGGAGCGAGTTCCACCAGGTCACCGAGTAGTGAATGATCGGGACGTTGACGACACCGGCGACCGCCAGCAGCCCGCTGGCGCGGTCGGCGCGCTGCGTGTCCTCGAGCCCGGCCCGCAAACCCATGTAGCCCAGATACAGAAAGAGGAGGATAAGTTCCGAAGTCAGCCGCGGATCCCATTCCCAGTAGGTTCCCCACATTGGCTCGCCCCACAGGGCTCCGGTCACCAGGGCGGCGAAGGTGAAAGAGGCGCCGATCGGCGCGCAGGCGGCGGCGACGGCGTGTCCCACCTTGATCCGCCACACGAGCCCGATCGCGGCGGCGACCGCCATGGTCATATACACCATGAGCGACATCCACGCACTGGGGGCGTGCACATAAATGATGCGAAATCCGTCACCCTGCTGATAGTCCGGTGGCGCGAGCACCAGTCCGCCCCACAGCCCCGCCGCGATCAGCAGCGCCGCCGGCCACGCGAACCAGGGCGTGAGGCGCGCCGCGAGCGCGTACACGTATGGAGGTGAGCCGAGGCGGTGAAACCAGGTCCAGGTCATGTCAGGTCCCGTGAGTCCTCACTCCAGGCTGATGCGCACCGCCGCCGCCGCCGCGAGCGGCGCCAGCGTCACCCCGAGCACCGCGAGCGCCGCGAGCAGCTCGAGCGGCGCCAGGAGCGATGCGCCGTTGATCGCGAGCTCGGTGGCGCGCGCGCCGAAGATCAGCACCGGCAGCGACAGCGGCAGCGTGAGCAGCGACAGCAGTGCCCCGCTGCGCTTGATGCCGAGCGTGAGCGCCGCACCGATCGAGCCGATGAGACTGAGCGTCACGCTCCCTACCGTCACCGACGCCACGATCCCGGGCAGCGCACTCACCGACACGCCGAGCGACAGCGCCGCGAGCGGCGCCATCAGCGCCAGCGGCAGGCCGGTCAACAGCCAATGCGCCGCGGTCTTGGCGAACATCAGCCAGGTGAGCGATTGCCCTGACAGCGCATACTGCTCGAGAGTTCCGTCGTAGGCGTCGTCGCGAAACAGAAACTCGAGCGCGAGCAGCGATGCGAGCAGCGCCGCGACCCACAGCACCCCCGGAGCGAGCGCCCGCAGGCGCGCGAGCTCCGGGGAGATCGCGAGCGGGAACAGCATCGTGACCATGGCAAAGAAGGCGAGCGGCTGAATGAGCTGGCCGCGTTTGCGAAAAGCGAGTGTCAGGTCCCGCAGCAGCGCCAGCCAGGCCGCGCGCAGCGCCGCGGTCGCATCGAGCCCCAGGGTCCCCGCACCGCCCTCCTCCACGGTTGCCGCGCGCGCGAGCGCGCCCGCCGCCGACGGGGCCCGCCCGCTCACGCCGTGAGCTCCAGGCGCTGCGCGCCGCGCACCTCGGCCGGCAGCTCCTGATGAACGGCCGCAACGACCGTGCCGCCGCGCGCGAGCTGCTCGGCGATGAGGCTCCCGACCAGCCGGCGTCCCTCGGCATCGAGATTGGTGGTCGGCTCGTCGAGCAGCCATAGCGGCACCGCGAGCAGCGCGAGCCCCGCGAGCGCCACACGGCGCTTCTGCCCGGCCGAGAGCGTGCGCACCAGCCGCTCGCACCAGGCACGCGCGCCGACGCGCGCGAGCACCTCATCGAGCTCGGCGCTCGAGACGCGCCGCCGCACGCCGATCCAGAAATGCAGGTTCTCGCGTGCGCTCAGGTCCGCCTTGAGCGGCGGCTCGTGACCGAGATAGGCGAGTGCCGCGTGGAAAGCGCGCAGGTCGCCGCGCACGTCCCGACCCCGCCACCGCACCCGCCCCTCCTCCGGATACATGAGCCCGCAGAGCGTGCGCAGCAGCGTCGTCTTGCCGGAGCCGTTCACGCCGGTGACTTCGAGGCAGGCACCCTCGGCGAGTGAGAAGCCGACACCCTTCAGCACGTGCCGGTCGCCGCGCCACAGGTGCAGGTTCTCGACTTCCAGGCTCTCGTTCGGCATGATCTCACTGCCCGCAAGTCTCGCAAATTGAGGGACTTAGCGCCACAACCTCGGTGTCGGCGAACGGCGTCAGCGGTCGCTGCCTGGGGCCGGAGTCGAACCGGCACGGGGTTTCCCCCAAGGGATTTTCGTACCAACTACAGCTTTCGCTGCTGCACCTTAGCCTCGCTCGCGTGCATTTGTGGTCTGGACTTTACCTTTGCCCTGCCGTGCTCGCTCGCTGCGCGTCCACGGTTTAGGCAGGAGCCGTCAAGTCTCTACACTTTCCCCGGCCGACTGCGCGCAGTGCGCCAGGGGCCAGGGCTTAGCTCGGTATTGCAGCCACCCTCACGTGCTGCTGTTTCACCGACTTTGACCCCATTCACGCCGGCCGTTTCCGAGCCGGGTGCTCAAATCGATTCAAGTCCCTTGCGTCTACCAGTTTCGCCACCCAGGCGTGGGTTGCGGGCGCGATTCTAGGCGTTCTTCAACATCTCGGCGACCGCCGGGAAAGCGCGCGCCCGGGCGACGTCCTCGGCCGTCTGCTTGTCGTGATTGCGCAGCCGCGTGCTCGCGCCGGCGCGCAGCAGCCGCCGCACGACCTCGGCATTGCCGTTGCGGCTCGCGATGATGAGTGCGGTGTCGCCGAAGGCGTTCTGCGCGTCCTTGTCGACGCGGCGGGCGAGCAGCTTGTCGACGATCTCCGCGTCGCCCGCGCTCGCCGCGAGCAGAAGCGGGGTATCGCCCTCGGCCGTGCGCACGTCGACCTTCGCTCCGCCGGCGAGCATCAGGTCCGCGATGGCGGTCGCACCCGCCGCGCATGCGGCTCCAAATGGCGTGACCCCGGCCGCGTCTTCGTGGTCGGCGCTCGCGCCGCGCTGCAGCAGCAGCCGCGCACTCTCCAGCCGGCGCGTATGCGCCGCGTACCAGAGCGCGGTGCGCCCCGCCTTGTCGATTCCCTCGGGCGCGGCACCCGCCTCGAGGAGCCTGCCGAGCAGCTCCGTGTCGTCGCTGCGGGCGACCAGCATCAGGGCGCTCGTCCCATGCTCGTCCCTGGCGTCGATGCGTGCGTGCGCCGCGAGCAGCGCCCGCACGATATCCATGTGGCCGGCCTTGGCGGCCGCGACGATCGGCGGCTCGGGGTCGTCCGCGCGGCCGTCGGGCGACGCGCCGTGCGCAAGCAGGCTGGCGACGATGTCCCTGCGGCCGACGCGCACCGCCTCGAGCAGCACTGAATTCCCGCGGCGATCCGCGCGCGTCGCCTGCGCACCGGCGGCGAGCAGCGCGTCGACCTCGGCGGGCGTGCCGCTCAGGACCGCGACCGTGAGAATCGGCAGACCGCCGGGCGTGGTGGCATTGGGATCGGCGCCCTTGGCGAGCAGCGTGCGCAGCAGGTCCGACGTGCCGCGGCTCGCGCCGATCGCGAGATCCGGCCATCCCGCATACAGATCGCGCTGTGCCCGCTGCACCGAGGTCGGTGCGCTGTAGGTCTGGACCGCGCTGTGTGGCACGGTGGTGGCGCCCTTCTCTTTCAGTCGCGCGACGACGTCGGCGGCTCCGCGGTTCACGGCGAAGTCGAGCGCCGACCAGTCCTGGCTGTCGCGCGGCGCCACGCTCGCCCCGGCAGCGAGCAGACGATCGACCACGTCCAGCCGGCCGCTCTGCGCCGCCTGCATCAGCGCGGTGTTGCCGGCATGGTCCACGGCTGCGACATTGGCGTGCGCCGCGAGCAGCTCCTGCACCGCCGCGGGCTCGCCCGAGCGCGCCGCGAGCATGAGCGGCGTCTCGCCGTCCTCGTCGGCCGCATCGACCGGAGCACCGCGCTTGATGAGGAGCGCCACCGCAGCTGCCGAGCCCGCTTCCGCCGCGCGCGCCAGCGCGCCGCGCCCGAACTCGTCGCGCTCGGCGACGAGCTTCGGCTCGGCCAGAATCTCCAGACTGGCCATGTCGGCGTCATCGGCCGCGAGCCACAGCGCCTCGCGCCGCACCGCCGGGTCCTTCAGCTGCGCGGACGGCAGGAGGCTGGAGGGCAGCTCCTGCCGGCGGGGGGCGCCGGCCGAGGGTGGCGGGGGAGCCGTGAAGCCGAGCTCGCGCGAGCGAGCGAGCCAGTGCGTCGCGCAGCGCGTGTCGGGTGGCGTGAGGTCGGCGCACAGGTTGGCGAGGCTGAAGGCGGCACGCGCATTGCCCTGCGCGGCGGATTTCTCCAGCCAGGGCCGGGCCGCGGCGGGGTTCGGCGCGCCCGTCACGCCATTCAGATAGAACGCGCCGAGCAGATACTGCGCCTCGGCATTGCCCTCCGCCGCCATCCGCTGCAGCGTGGCCACCGCGTTGGTGAAGTCCTTGAGGCGGATCGAGGCCTTGACGCTATCGAGCGGATCCGGCGGGCGCGACACCGCGCCGGCCGCGGCCGTGGCCAGCACGGCGATGCCCGCCAGCAGCGCCCGGCTAAACCTCACCGCGCTTGGTCTCCACGTTGATGCCGATGCGGCGCAGGAAATCCGACGGCAGCACGCCGCCCGCGCTCACGATGACCGCATGGTTCTCGACCTTGACCATCGCGCCCTCGTGCTCGATCGACACCGCCTCGGTCTCGATCTGCTTGACGTTCGACTTCAGCATCACCTTGAGCCGCCCGACGTCGGCGGCGCTCTGGATGCGGTCGCGGTTACGCCCCTTGGCGCGGTCGAACTCGGCGCCGCGATACGACAATACCACCGCTCCGTCCCCGGGAGCCTCGGCGATGCTGGCGGCCGCCTCGAGCGCGCTGTCGCCCCCGCCGACCACCAGCACCTGCTTGCCCACGTACTGCTCCGGATCGATCAGACGGTAGACCACCTTCGGTAGTTCCTCGCCGGGCACGCCGAGCTTGCGCGGTGTGCCGCGCCGTCCGATCGCGAGCAGCACGCTGCGGGTCGCGTAAGTGGCCGCATTGGTCTTGACCGTGAAGCCGTCGCCGGTCGGCGTGATGTCCTCGACGCGCTCGCGGTAGTTGATCTTGATGCCGGTCTTGCTCTCGGCATCCTGCCAGTACTGCAGCAGCGCCTCCTTGCTCGTCTGGCGGAAATTCACCTTGCCGAGAAGCGGCACGGTCGCCGGCGCCGTCATGACGAGCTTGCCGCGCGGGTACTGGAACACCGCACCCCCGAGGGACTCCTGCTCGACCGTCACGTAGCGCATGCCCTTGGCCTTGGCGGTCAGGGTCGCGGCAAAGCCCGCGGGGCCCGCCCCGACGATCACCACGTCGAGCCGGCCGTCGCCGGTGCGGCGCTGGGCGATCGACTCGATCGCCTGCTTGCCCTGCTCGAGGGCGTTACGGATGAGTCCCATCCCGCCGAGCTCACCGGCAATGTAGATGCCCGGAACGGATGACTCGAACTTGGGCGAGACCAGCGGAATGTCGACCCCGCGCCGCTCGCTGCCGAAGACCAGCGTGATGGCATTGACGGGACAGGCCGTCTTGCAGGCGCCGTGACCGATGCAGTCCCCGGGGCTGACCAGCACCGCGCGCCCGGCGATGAGGCCGAGCACCTCGTGGTGCGCCTGCTCCGGACAGGACTTGACGCAGGAGGCGCAGCCGATGCAGCGCGTCGGATTGATCAGCGGGTGGAGCGACGCCGGCTCGGCGGCGCCGGTCTTCTCCTTCGCCTTGACGCTGCGCCGCTCGAGGCGACGCCGGCGGCGAACGTCCCACAGGACCAGCAGCACGCACGGCAGGCCGTAGAGAACGTACGTCAGTGCATCCATTGATCCAACACCCGATCCTTAGACCTCAACGGCGAACATTAGCGCAGTACGTCGCAAGCGGTAAGGCGAGCGCTGCGCATTGCGCCGCGTGGGGGGCCCCGTTCGTCTGTGACTCAGCGCACAAGAATGGGGGATTTCCCTCCTTGTCACTTTGCCTGCCGGTGCGCACTCTAACAATCTGTCGGTACGCTGGTGTCGTTCGCATTTTATTTCCTGATTTTGTCTGCACTTGGAGACAAATCAGCGTGACGTAATGTCGGTCGCCTGAGACAGAGTTACGCGCGCTTCGATCGCGTGTATGTTCTGCTACGCACGTGACCGCTGCTTCGGTCGCGCCACCGCCTGGCAGGGAGGTGTGTCATCAGTTTCATCTGGTTCATCGCGGGGATTCTGATCGGCGTCGTGGCCGCGCGCTTCGGCGCGCCGCTCGGACGCGGCGCCGTCGTTTTCGCGCGCGACCGCTCCCGGTATGTGCTCGCCGGTGGACTCGTCGCCGCCTTTGCCATCGCCGCCACCATCATCTACGTGGCGATCGCCGCGCGTCACTCGCACGGCGCGCTGGCGCTGCAGGCCGCCGCGCATCCGGGCACCGCGGCTTCGACCCCCAACCCTGCGGCTCCCGCGGAGTCGATGCAGGCGGCGGTCGGCGGCCTCGAAGCGCGCCTCGCACGCCAGGGCGGATCGGACTCCGACTGGGAGCTCCTCGCCAAGGCCTACGATTTCCTGGGTCGCCCCGACGATGCCAAGCGGGCGCGTGCCCATATCTCGAGCCCCGCCGCCGGCCTGGTCGGCGGGACGGTGAGCCAGATGAGCGCGGGGGCGCTGGTGGCCGCGGCGACCGCCGCCGGGCGCGCCACGGATGCGCGCGCGGGTGCTGCCACACCCGCCGCCGCGGCCCCAGCACCCGCCGCCTCGGTGGCCGAGCTCCAGCGCCGCGTCAAGACGAATCCGCGCGACGTCCCCGGATGGCTCGCGCTCGCAGACGCCTACCGCTCCGAGCACGACGACCGCGCGGCGCGCGAGGCGCTGGACAAGGTGGTGGCGCTGGGCGGCATGACCGCGCAGTCCTGGGCCGATTACGCCGACGTGCTCGCCTCGCTCGCCGGCGGCTCGCTCGCCGGCGCCGGGCCGAGCGGCGCCATCGACAAGGCGCTCGCGCTCGATCCGCGCAATTCCAAGGCGCTGTGGCTGCGGGCGAGCCTCGCGCACGAGGAGCGCCACTACGCCGACGCGCTCACCTGGTGGCGCAAGCTCCGCGCCGTGCTGCCGGTCGATTCGCCCGACGCGCGGATCATTGACGGCAACATCGCCGAGGACGCGCAGCTCGGCGGATCAGCGCCGGCCGCAGGGGCCGAGGTGTCCGGCACCGTGTCGGTCGACCGTCGGCTCGCCAGCCTGGTGCAGCACGATGCGACTCTCTTTATCTACGCCAAGGCGGCCGACTCGCCCGGACCGCCGCTCGCCGTGCTGCGCACCACGGCGGCGGCCTGGCCGGTGAGCTTCCGGCTCGATGACACGATGGCCATGGTTCCGTCGCGCCGACTGTCGCAGTTCGACAAAGTGGTGGTCGAGGCGCGCATCTCCCGCAGTGGCCAGGCGACCCCGAGCAGCGGGGATCTCTACGTCACGAGTCCGGTCGTGAATCCCGGTTCCGGCAAGAAGCTGGCACTGGTCATCAACCGGGAAATCGGCTGAGGACCGGCACTATCCATGTCAGCACGTCCCATATCTGCACGCCCCGGTGAGACCAACGAGCTCGAGGAACTCGAGGTCCGGGTCGTCCGCCCCGGCGAGCTCCGCGGTACCGAGAAGCATCCGGCGGCGTCCCATGCGCCGCCGCCGAGCCCGCCGCCGCGGTCCCGGGCTGCAGCCCCGCCGGCGCCCGCGCGCGCTGCCG
>DASQIC010000001.1:0-18044 GCA_035631755.1 Steroidobacteraceae bacterium | reverse complement strand
CCGCCGAGGACGCAGGGCGCGCCGGGGCGCAGCAGCTGACAGAGCGCGACGATCGCGAGCGCCTCGGCGGTCTGCTGCACGAGCGCGCCGGCGAGCGTCACCGGGGCCATCGCGCCCATGAGCGTGAAGGGCGTGATGACGACGCACTGTCCGTGGCGGGCCATCACCATGATGTTGTCGAGGATCTCCTGGTCGACGCGGCGCGGGGAGTTGACGTTGGTCACGGTCATCAGGGTCGGGCGCGCCGTGAGCTCCTCGACGCTGCAGCCGTGCTCGATGGCCGAGAGCGCGATCGCATCCTCGGCCTGCACGCCGCCGATGCCGCGCGCCGCCCACACCGTATCGGCGCACTCGATGTGCGCCTGGTAGGTGTAGAGGTGGCGGGTCGGCACCGGCACGTCGACCGGCTCGACCACGATGCCACCCTGCCAGTGCAGCACGCCGAGGGCGTGGGTGAGCCTGAGGATGTTGCGGAAGGCTTCGAGGTCGCCGTAGCGGCGCCCGCCCTCGAGATCGCGGATGTGGGGCGCCCCGGTCACGGGTCCGAAATTCACCACGTCGCCGCCGACGTCGAGATGACGCGCGGGATTGCGCGCGCGCAGCACGAAGCGCCCGGGCGCGAGAGCGAGCTGCGCCTCGATGAGCTCGCGTCCGAGGCGCACCATCTGCGTGTCCTCGTCGACGAGTGCGCCGGCACCGCGGTACACGGCGCGCGCCGCGGCGCTGCGGATCTCGAGCCCGGCCTCCTCGAGCACACGGAAAGCGGAGGCGAGGATCCGCTCGACCTGCTCGCTGGTCAGGATCTCGAGCGGCGGCCAGGGCACCGTGAGCCGCGGAATCGGCGCGAGTGACGGGCCGGTGGAGCGCGGGGTGCGTGCGCGCTCGCGCCGCCGCGGAGTCGCGGGCGCGTCAGTCATGCGTCGCAGGCGGTGGAGGCGCCGGACCGGGGCCGGGGCAATACCCGCCGTGCATGCGATCCATCCACGGATGGAAGCCGGCATGACCAGCGTGCGCCGCCGCGAAGATCGCGCCGAGGAGAAGTAAGCCCGCGAGCGTGAAGGACCAGAACCCGAGATAGCGGCCGAAGCTGCGCAGCGAACCCTCGGTGCGCGCAGCGAGCACCATCACCACGTAGCCCGCGACCGTGAGCGCCGTCGCGGGAAGGAGCGCGAGGAAGTAGATCATTGGAGGACTCTCCGTGCCCGGAGATCCGATCTTACATCCTGCTGTGCTCGACGTGACGCTCGCGATGCATCAGCGTCCACTCCGCGTGCTCGGTGAGCGCGGCATCGCCGAGCGCGAGCAGAATGGCGCGCTGCTCGGCGGGCTCCGCGGTGCGATCGAGCGCGGCGCGCGCCGCGCGGAAGATGCGCTGCATGAAGCGGTACTGGCGGATCAGCTCCTTGTCCGCCTTGCGGTGCGCATAGGCCTCGCGCACCGCGGCGACGATCGATAGCACCGCCATGATCATGACGAGCGTCGTCTTGGTCTCGGGCGGCAACCGCAGCGCAAAGAGCGCGAGGAACACGCTGATGGCGATGCCGCCCCAGAGGCTGATCGAGCCGATGGTCTCGGTGACCCGGTGCACCCCGGTGCGCTCGGCGGTCTTGCGCTCGAAATAATCGAGCTGCCCGCAGCGGCCCGATTCCCCGACCCACTCGCTGATCACCTCGGCGAGCGCGCCGGGGGCGGGCTTCGGCGGCGGGTAGAGGCTCGCCGCACGCATGATGTTGCGAATCCAGCCGAGCTCGATGTTCTGACGCTGCAGGAAATTGTCGTGGAAGAACTCGTGCTCGATCACGGCCGTGATGCCGGCGCGACGCCAGTAGGACTGCACCCGCAGACCCTCGGCGAGCGCGCGGTAGTCGAGGTACTTGCGGTGCCAGCCGTTGCGATGCGCGAGCACCGCCACGAAGCCGCCGCAGGCAAAGAGCGCGAGGAAGAGATAGATGAGGCCGTTCTGCTCCTGGAGGTGCGCATAGAAGGTGAACGCGATCCCCATGAGCGCCGCGAGCGTGTAGGTGGTGCGCATCGCGAGCAGCACCCGGCGCTGAAAATGGATCGCGAGCCAGTCCGCCGCCTCGAAGACGCTCTCGACCGTAGGGATATCGGCGCGCACCCCGCCCGCGCCCGCCGATGGGCCCGCGCCCGCCGATTCGCCCGCCGCCCCGGGCCCGCAGCCGTAGCGCCCGCAATCGACGTTGAAGTCGGCCATACGCGTGAACAGCAGCCGGAAATCCTCCGGCATCGCGCTCGCCGGGAACGTCCCCTCGGCGGTGCGCCACAGGGTCTGGAGCGGCGCGAGGCCGCTCGCCGCGGAGCCGTCGGCAGCCGCGCGCGAGCACACGATGTGATAGAGCAGCCGCTCGTCGCCGCCGCCGAGCACCTGCCGCGCACCCGGGTGCCGCTCGATGAGGCCGGGAAGGAGGCCGCTGAAGTGATACTTGACGATCTGCGCCGTGCCCCCGAGACGATGCGAGTCGCGGCCGTCCCAGATGGCCAGCAGGATGTGGCAGTGACTCGCGATGTACACCCCGGCCTGGGCGTACTGACGGTCCCGCGGCGGGCCCTCCGAGCCGATCGTATGGCGCGAGTGCCCCTTGAGGAGCGGCAGCTGCACGATCTCGGCCTGCGCGCACAGCGCCTCGAAGCGCTCGCGCACCTCCGGACCGGTGAAATCCTCGACGTAGAGGTCGGGCGGCAGGGGCAGAGGCGCCACCAGGCGCGCGCCCGCGGCGAGGGCTTCAGCGGCGGCGAGCTGGTCGCCCCCTTCGGCGAGCGCCGACAGGACGACGAGCGGCATCTGCGGGAACTCACGCTGCAGACGCTCGAAGAATTCGCGCACCAGCGCCCGCACCGACGCGATTTCTCCGGCGGCGATGTCCCGGTGGCTGGTGACACCGACGATCAGGGGGATCATGCGGAATAATCGCATGAAGGGCGCGCGCCTGTCACACGCGCCGCGGCGCGCTCGCGCGCGGTTCCCTAGGCGAAACCGTGGGTGATGGCGTAGGCCGCGACGGCGGCGGCCGAGCGCAACCCGAGCTTGCGCATGAGATTGGTGCGGTGCTTGTCGACCGTCTTGTGGCTGAGCGACAGGAGCTGCGCCATCTCGCGCGTGCGGTAGCCGCGGGCGACGAGCGCGATGATTTCCTGCTCGCGGCTGGTCAGCACCCCGGGCGGCCGGACGCGGGTGGCCGGGCGATCGGGGGTTCCCGCGTATGCGGTCACCATGCGGTCGAGCGCCGCCGGGCTGATGTAGCCCTTGCCGGCGCTGATGCGATCGATGGCGTTGAAGAGCTCCGCGCGGCCGTCGGTTTTCAGCACGTAGGCATCGGCCCCCGCGCGCAGCGCTCCCTCGATGAACTGCTGGTCGCGGCGCAGCGTGAGCACCACCACCCGCAGCTCCGGCCAGCGGCGCTTGAGCTGGACAATGGTCTGCGGGCCGGTCTTGAGGGCCGCGGAGAAGTCCATGATGACGAGCTGCGGCTGCGTGCTCGAGAGCGTTTGCACCGCATCACGGCGCGTGTCGCTGACGGCGAGGATCTCCAGGTTGCCATGGCTCTGCAGCAGCGCGCACAATCCATCGCGCCACATACCGGGCTCATCGATGACGAGGATCTGCGTGCGCGAAGGCGCCCGCGGACCGGGGGCGGCTGATTCGTGGGACGATTCGGCCGCCTCCAGGGCGTGCTCTTGTTCGTTGGCACTTGTGGCGTGGGGCACAGGAGGGAGGTTAGGCCAACGTCGGTACGATTGCTCTACGGGAATTCCCTACCGGGGGCTTCGTAGTGCCCGGTAGGTACGCAACGCGTCGGCCGCGCTATCTTACATTTGTCGTCCCCGCATCGGTCGCGCGAGGGCGGCAGGGGGGCGGGAGATGTGGTGGAAACTGTTGGCGGCGTACCTGGCGGCATTTGTCACCCTGCTATGGGGCGTCTATCACTTCGCCAGGTTCATGGACGGAGCCCGGGCTCCCGCTCGCAGCAACCACCCGGACAATCGCTGAGCTCGGCGCCCCCTCGGGAAGGGTAGCGCGCCCGTGCGGTTTCGGCCGTCCGGAGCGGGGGGCGGCGTGGGCTGCGGCAAGGTGTCGCGACCGGGGGCAGGGGTCGGCGTGCGTGCTGCGCGCACGAGCCGGGAGCAGGTCGAAAACATGAAAGCCAAATGGCCTGACGAAAATGGCGCGACCAGCGCTGCGAGCGCGGCCGCCGCGCCCGACAGCCCCACCGTCAACGCCGCCATCGCGCGTGCGAAGTTCGAGTGGGAGTCGACCGTGGACGCGCTCCCGCACGTCATCTGCCTGCTCGATGCCGGCGGCCGCGTGGTGCGCGTCAACCGGGTGGTCGAGCGCTGGAATCTCGGCTCGGTCACCGAGGTGCTGGGCCGCGATCTCCACGGGCTGCTGCACGGCGCCTGCGCGGCGGTAGCGTGTCCGATGCGCACGGCGCTCAATGCGGCATGGGATGGGCTGCAGGATGGCGGTCCGGTCGAGTTCGAGCAGCGGGATATGGTCCTCGGCCGCGCGCTTCACGTGACGCTGCGCCGCACGACGCCGCGTCCCGCGCCCCGCGGCACCGGTGCGTCCGAGGCGCTTGCGGTTGCGGTCGTGGCGGACTACACCGCGCTGCATCTCGCGCGCGAGGCGCTGAACACGATCAATGCCGAGCTCGAGTCGCGGGTGAAACTGCGCACCGAGGCGCTCGCCGACGCCAACCGCGATCTGCAGAACGAGATCGTGCGGCGCGGGACGGCGGAGCAGGAGCTGCGGCGCTCGCGCAACGACCAGGCGACGCTGTCGCGCCAGCTGCTGCGGGCGCAGGAACAGGAGCGCAAGCGCATTGCCCGCGAGCTGCACGACTCGGTCGGCCAGCAACTGAGCGCGATCAAGTACAGCCTCGAGCGCGGCGAGCTCGCGCAGCAACAGGGGCGGGCGCCCGATTCCTCCATCCTGCAGCGCGCGATCGCCTCGCTCCAGGACACGCTCGCCGAGCTTCGCGGCATCGCCATGGACCTGCGGCCGCCGGTGCTCGACGATCTCGGCGCCGCTTCGGCCGTGTCCTGGTTCTGCCGCCAGTTTGCTCAGAGCTATCCCGATCTCGCGGTGCGTGAGGCGGTCGAGGTGGCGGACGCCGAGGTGCCCGAGCGGCTCGGCACGGCGGTGTTCCGCTGCGCGCAGGAGCTTCTCAACAACGTCGCCAAGCACGCCCGTGCGCGGCAGGTCCTCGTCCGGCTGGCGCGCGCCGGGGACCGCCTGGTGCTCGAAGTCACGGACGATGGAGTGGGCCTCGGCGCCGCACCCCCGGCCGCCACACTCGGCTCAGGCCGCGGGATTCACAACCTGCGCGAGCGCGCCGAGATGACCGGCGGGGAGCTGAGTCTCATGAGCGGCGAGGCCGAGACGGGTACCCGCGCGCGGGTCGACTGGCACCTGGCTGCCGCGGAGGTCGGCAAGACCAATGCCGCATGAGCTAAGCGGCGGGCGCCGCTTCAGGGCAGGACGCGCCGTCCCTCCGGGGGTGGATCGGAGGCGCTCGCCGGCAGCAGCCCGTTGCGCACGGCGAAGAGCGTCACCGCCGCGGTATTGTGCAGCTCGAGCTTGCGCATGAGGTTCGCGCGGTGCTTCTCCACGGTCTTGATGCTGAGGCGCAACGCCAGCGCGACGCGCTTGTTCGACTCGCCGAGGGCGATCAGCGTGAGCACCTCGCGCTCGCGCTCGGTGATGCGCGGGCAGGGGTCGGCCTGGCCGTTACGGCCGAGGTAGCCGGAGACGAGCCGCTCGGAGACTGGCTCGGAGAAATACTTCTGCCCGGTGAGCACCGCGCGGACGGCCTGCAGCAGCTCCGCCCGGCTCGCGTCCTTCAGCACGTAGCCGTCGGCTCCGGCGCCGAGCGCGGCGCGGATATATTCGTCGGTGCAGTAGGCGGTGAGCACCATGACTTTCACGTTCGGGCAAGCGGTGCGCAGGGTGTAGATGGATCCGAGTCCCGAGCCGCCCTGCATGGCGAGGTCGGTGATGATGAGATCGGGGTGGGTGTTCTGCGCCACACGCACACCTTCGGCGCCGCTCGCCGCTTCACCCACGACCTGCAGGTCGGGCTCGAGCTCGATGAGCGCGCGCAGTCCGTCACGTAAGATCGCGTGATCCTCGACCAGGACGATCCGCGTCGGCGTCGACATCAGGCAAACTCCCTGCACGAGGCCCGCCGGGAGGTGCGTGCGCCGGCGCGCGCGCGTCCTTGCAGAACCTCGATTGTCCCCCGAACGCCGGTGGCAAACCCCGGCGTTTCGTTATGTTTCCGAGCGATGCGTCGGACCCACACTGTTGTTGTAATCAGAGTCCCTCTGTCGCGAATCATGACGCGAAAGCTCATGGAGGTCCACCGTCCGGAGCGGAACGAATGCACAGTTTTACGGTCGGCTACCTACTTACCCCACCTATTATGACCGCCGCGGCGGGTGTAGAAGGGCAAGATGCACCTGCGCCGGCCCCTGCAATTGACCGCTTCGCTGCTCGTCGCCTGTGCGGCAGGGACCGTACACGCCGATATTTACAGTTTCGTGGACGCGGACGGCGTGACGCACTTCAGCAACGTTCCGACCGACCAGCGCTACCGCCTGCTGCTGGCCGAGCCGCGACCGCCAGCGGCGGACTCGAGCGGCGGCGCCTGGCTGAAGAAGTCGACGCAGTACGAGCCCATGATCCAGCGCGCGGCCCGATCGGCCGCGGTGAAGCCGGAGCTGGTGCGGGCGGTGATCGCGGTCGAATCGGCGTTCAATCCGCGCGCGCTATCGAAACGTGGCGCCATCGGGCTCATGCAGCTCAAGCCCGCCACCGCCCGGCGTTACGGCGTCTCGAACGCCTACGACCCCGAGCAGAACGTGCTGGCGGGGGCGCGCTACCTGCGGGACCTCCTGGTCCGTTATGGTGACAACCTCGAGCTCACCCTCGCGGCCTACAACGCCGGGGAAGATGCGGTCGAGCGCTACGGGCGCAGCATTCCGCCGTTCTCGGAGACGCGCCGCTATGTCCCCGCGGTGCTGCAGGTCTATCACAAGCTGCTCGCGCGGCAGCAAACCGGCTGAGCTGGGGTAAATTCCTACCGGCGATTACGGGCTTTCCCTCCGTCCCGTAGAGCGCCGGCCCACTGTCCGGGCAGACCCCTTTAAACGACCATGGGGACAAACGAGAGCACCCGGCTGATGCGCCTGGAGGCGCGAGGGGCCCATCATGATCGCAAGTTACACATCGGACGGTGAACTGAAGCTCCGCCGCCCGGCACGCTCGCGCGGCTTCACGCTGCTCGAGCTTCTGGTGGTGATGGTCATCATCGGGCTGCTCGCGGGCTTCGTCGCACCGCGCTACTTCGCCCAGGTCGGCAAGTCGCGCGTCAAGGCGGCACGCGCCCAGATCGATGCGCTCGACAAGGCCATCGAGCAGTTCCGGCTCGACGTCGGGCGGCTGCCGACCACCGAGGAGGGCCTCGCGGCGCTCAACACTCCGCCGCAGGGGATCACCAACTGGGGCGGGCCGTATCTCAAGAAGGACGTGCCGCTCGATCCCTGGGGACACTCCTACGTGTACGTGGCGCCCGGCACGCACCAGAACGACTTCGACCTCCTCTCCTACGGCCGCGACGGACAACCGGGCGGCACCGGTGAGGACGCGGACCTCACCAACTGGTAGCCGCGCCGTGGAGTTTCGCGTCAAGGCGCTCGATGGCTCTTCCAGCGTGATCTCCTGCGTGATCGACGCGGTGGACGAGGCCGATGCTCGCCGCCAGGTCGCGCTCAGAGAGCTGCGGGTCATCTCGCTCGAGCCGATGCGGCGGTTGCGGGCGCTGTTCCAGAAGCCGCAGCTGCAGCTCGCGGTCTTCAGCCAGCAGCTGGTCTCGCTCCTCGATGCGGGACTCTCGCTGGTCGAGGCGCTCGAGGCACTCGCCCAGAAGGAGTCGAGCGGCGGCACCAAACGCATTCTCGACCGGATGCTCGCGCGGCTGTTCGAGGGACAGACGCTTGCCGCCGCGGTGGCCGAGCACCCGGGCACCTTCCCCGACCTCTACGTCGCCTCGGTGCGGGCGAGCGAGAAGACCGGCGCGCTGCGCGAGGCGCTCACCCGCTACATCGCCTACCAGCAGCAGGCCGATTCGCTGCGCAAGACGCTCGTCAACGCCTGCATCTATCCCGCCGTGCTGCTGGTCGCGGGACTCCTGGTGACGCTCTTCCTCATGGGCTACGTGGTGCCGCGCTTCAGCTCGATCTACGAGGACGTCGGCAGCAATCTGCCCTTCGCCTCGCGGCTGCTGCTCGAGTGGGGCCAGCTGATCGACGCGCATGCGGCACTCGTCGTCACGGGCGCGCTCGGCGCGCTCGCCGCCGCCGGCTACGGCCTGTCGCGCCCGGGGACGCGCGCGGCGGCAGGAGCCTGGCTGGCGCGCATACCGTCGGTCGGCCGCCAGCTGCACATCTATCAGCTGGCGCGGCTCTACCGCACCACCGGCATGCTGATACGGGGCGGGATGCCGGCGGTGCCGGCCATGCGCATGTCGGCGGGCGTCGTCCTGGTCCGCTCGCGCGGCGCTTTCGCCGCGGCGACGCGCGCGGTGAGCGAGGGGCAGTCGATCGCCGAGGCACTCGAGCGCAACGGACTCACCACCCCGGTCGCGGCGCGGATGCTGCGGGTCGGGGAGCGCAGCGGCAACATGGGCGAGATGATGGAGCGCATCGCGGACTTCTGCGACGAGGAGCTGGCGCGCTGGGTGGCGGTCATGACGCGGCTCATTGAGCCGGTGCTCATGATCGTGATCGGACTCGTGATCGGGGTCATCGTCGTGCTCATGTACTTCCCGATCTTCCAGCTCGCCGGGAGCATCCAGTGAACGCCGCCGTGGAGCAGCTGGGCGAGGAGGCGGGCTCGCTGCCGCCGCCGGACGCAGCAGCGGCCGTGCCGGCGGCCGTGCCGGCGGCCGTGCCGGCAGCCGCGCCGCCGGTACTGGCCGCGGCCATCGACGAGGCGGCGATCGCGCGTGCCATCCACGACGCCGAGCAGGTCAACCGCCCGGTCTACGAGCTGCTGGCCGAGCGCAGCGGCCTCACCGGTGACCGCTTCGCACGCGCCCTCGCGGAAGCTTTCGACTACCGCTTCGTGCCGAGCGCCGAGCTCGCGCACCTCGAGCCCGATTTCTCGCTGCTGCCGCCGGCCGAGGCGACCCGCCGGCGCTGCGTCGTGGTGCACGCGGAGGAGGGACGGCTGCTCGCCGTCTTCACCGATCCCTTCGACGAGACGCTGCGCGGCTGGCTCGAGCTGCGCCTCACGGCGCCGCTCGAGTGGGCGATCGCCTCGCGCGACGAGCTCGTGAACCTCGTGGCGCGCCGCGCCGAGGCGCTGCGGGCGATCGACACGGTGCTGCCCGAGACCGAGGAGTCCGCCAAGGGCGAAGAGCGGGTCGACAATCTCTCCTACGTGCGCATCAGCGAGGACACGAGTCCGGTGGTGCGCCTGGTGCACTCGACCGTCTACGACGCGCTGCGCGCCGGTGCGAGCGACATCCACCTCGAGTCGACCGCGAGCGGGCTCACCGTGCGCTACCGGCTCGACGGCGTGCTGGCGAGCATCGCCACGGTGCGCGGGGTGGAGCTCGCCGAGCAGATCATCTCGCGCATCAAGGTGATGTCCGAGCTCGATATCTCCGAGCGGCGCGTGCCGCAGGACGGGCGCTTCAAGATCGCCGTCAACGGCCGGCCGATCGACTTTCGCGTGTCGATCATCCCGAGCATCTTCGGCGAGGACTCGGTGCTGCGCATCCTCGACAAGCAGGCGCTCACCAAGATGGCGGGCCTGCGTCTCGATGTGCTCGGCTTCGAGGGCAACATCATGGAGCAGCTGCGGCGGGTGGCGGCGCTCCCCTACGGCATGCTGCTGGTCACGGGGCCCACCGGCAGCGGCAAGACGACCACGCTCTACGCGGCCATCTCCGAGACCCACACCGGGCGCGACAAGATCATCACCATCGAGGACCCGGTCGAGTACCAGCTGCCCGGGGTGCTGCAGATCCCGGTGAACGAGAAGAAGGGTCTCACCTTCGCACGCGGCCTGCGCTCGATCCTGCGCCACGATCCCGACAAGATCATGGTGGGCGAGATCCGCGACCCGGAGACCGCCCAGATCGCCATCCAGTCGGCGCTCACCGGACACCTGGTGTTCACCACCGTGCACGCGAACAACGTGTTCGACGTGGTGAGCCGCTTCGTCCACATGGGAGTCGATTCGCACAGCTTCGTCTCGGCGCTCTCGGCGGTGCTGGCGCAGCGCCTGGTGCGCATCGTGTGCGAGCAGTGCTGCGAGGCCTACATGCCCTCGCGCGAGCTCCTCGAGGAATCGCACGTACCGCTGGTGGTGAGCGCGTCGTTCAAGTTCCGCCGCGGCCAGGGATGTGGCCACTGCCGCGGCACCGGCTATCACGGCCGCCGCGCGGTCGGGGAGCTGCTGGTGCTGAACGACGAGATGCGCGAGGCGATCGTCAACCGCGCGCCGGTGCGGCAGCTGAAAGAGCTCGCGCGCCAGGCCGGCGTGCGCCTGATCCGCACGGCGGCGCTCGATCTCGTGCGCCGCGGCCTCACCACGGTCGAGGAGGTGAATCGTGTCACCATTATGGCGTGACGAGGCCGGGGTCTACCTCTCGCCGCACCGGCTGTGCCTGGTGCGCCTGAAGCGTGGGGTGCGGCCAACTCCCGCGGCCGAGCACGAGCAGCGCCTCGAGCCTGCCAAGGGGGACTCCTGGGAGGGGCCGCTCGAGGCGCTCGCCGCGAGGCTCGGCGAAGCCCCCTGGGGCGGAGCTCACACCCGAATCGTGTTTGCGGACCACTGGGCGCGCTACGTGATCGTGCCCTGGGTCGCGGAGCTGGGCTCGGCGGAGGAGCGCCTCGCGCACGGCCGCGAGCTCCTCGCGCGCGCCTACGGCGACGCCGTGGCGAGCTGGGACGTGCGCCTCTCGGACGCCCCGCCGGGAGCGAGCCGGGTGGCCTGCGCGGTTCCCGCCGAGCTGCTCGCGGGTCTCAAGGCGGCGTGCACGGCGCACGGCGCAACCCTGATTTCGCTCCAGCCGCAGCTCATCGCCGCCTACGAGAGCTGGCGCCACTCCCTGCCGTCCGCGAACGCCTGGTTCGTGAGCATCGAGCAGGGCTCGATGGCCGCGGCGCGCATCGGCCGCAACGGCTGGGACCGGGTGCACGGGGTGCGCATCGGTGCCGACTGGCTGCGGGAGCTGAAGCGCCTGCAGACCTTCAGCCGCCTCGCGAGCCACAGCCCGGAGGAAGGCCGCGTGTATGTGGACGCGCCGCACGCCTGGCGCGAAGTGGCGGCCGGGACAGCCGCGGCGGGTACCGACAGCGGTGCGCTCGAGTGGCTGGAAGAGCCGCCCGGCCCGCTCACCACGCTGCAGCGCCTCGGACGCGCCCGACGGATGGCGGCCTGATGAGCGCACGCAGCATCCAGCTGGATTTCGTCGCGCGCCGCGCGAGGGTGACGCTCGTGAGCGGGGCGCTGCTGCTCCTCGGCATCAGCGCCGCCGCCGGCGCTTACCTCGGCTACCGCCATCTCGAGAGCCGCCGCGCGGGGCTCGAGCTCAAGCTCGACGCGGCGCTGCGCCGGGCTCATCGCGACCCGGCGGTCGATCTGCGCGCCATGGGCATGAGCGCCGAAGCGGGCCGCGTGGCCGAGGAGCTGAGCACGCCCTGGACGAAGCTTCTGGCGGAGCTCGAGGCGGCGAGCGGTGACTCGGGCGGTCAGATCGCGGTGCTCTCCATCGAGCCCGATCACGCCAAGCGCCTGGTGCACGTCACCGGCGAGTCGCGCGACCTGCCGGCGGTGCTCGCGTACGTCGAGCGCCTGCAGAAGAGCGCGCTGCTGCGCTACCCGATGCTCGACAGCCACGACGTGAGGACCGATGACCCGCAGCGCCCGGTGCGCTTCGCGCTGTCAGCGGAATGGCGGGAGGCGCCATGAGCGGCGAGCCGCAGGAAAGCCAGGCGCTCGAGCCGGCCGCGCCGCCCGCTGCCCGGCCAGCGGCGCTCGCGATGCCGCTGCCGGCGGTCGCATCGCCCGTCGCCGCCCCCGTCGCCGCGCGCGCCGCGAGCGCGCTCACCCAGGTACGGTCGGCGGCCGGGCAGCTCGTACCGCAGCTGCAATACCAGGTCATGCGTCTCGGCGTCGCGGGACAGGCGGGCCTCGCGGCGCTGACCGCCGCGGCGGCGGTCGCTCTCGGGGCGCTGGTTCCCGCCTACCACGCGATGCAGACCGCGAGCGCCGACCTCGCGCGCGCGCAGCACGCGCCGTCCGGCTACAGCACCGAGCAGGCGGTGCCGCGCCTCATGGCCTCGCTCCCGACCCGTGCGCAGATGCCAGCGGTGCTCGGGCAGGTGTACGCGGAAGCCAAGGCGGCCGGCGTGCCGCTCGATACCGGCCGCTACACGTTCACGCCGGCCAAGTCCGGCACGGTCGCGCACTACAACCTCGAGTTCCCGGTGAAGGGCGCGGGGTATCCGCAGATCCGCACCTTTGTCAACCGCACCCTCACCGTGGTGCCGGCTGCCTCGCTCGACAAGCTGCAGATCGAGCGCAAGGCCGTCGGCGAGCAGGCGGTGAACGCCGACATCGGATTCGTCGTATTCGTACGCAGCGGGGACGCGCCATGAACCTGACGGCACGCGGCAAGTGGCTGACCGGAATTGCGGCGGTGGTGACCGCCTACGTGGTGTTCGGGCCGAAGGATTCGGACTCCGTCGAGCCGACGCGCGCGGCGGCCGCGCAGACGGCCCGGGGGCACGTCGCGGCGCCCGCGGGGAGCGGCTCCACGGCGGTGCCGCTCGCGGGCGCGCTCGAGCGGCTGGCACACCGTGTCGTCGACGGCAGCGGCGCGGGCGCACTGTTCGCGGCGCACTCGTGGTACGTGGCGCCCCCACCGCCGCCCCCGCCGCCACCCGCCCCGGCGGCCTCGCTCGCGCCGCCGATTCCGACGGCGCCGCCGCTGCCCTTCCAGTACATCGGCAGCTACACCCCCGAGGGGCAGCGGCCGGTGCTGCTGCTCAGCAAGGGGGACCGGGTTTTCGACGTCCACGTGGGCGACACGCTCGAGGATACCTACACCGTGGACGGTTTCGACAAGTCTAAGATCCTGTTGACTTACAAGCCTCTCAACATACAACAACAACTCATCGTAGGGAGCACGCAGTGAGGAATTCCAGGCGCCGAGGGCCCGGCGCGTTGTTCGCAGCGGCACTGACGCTGCTGGCCGGGTGCGCCGCGGAGCGGCTGCATCGCGATGGTCTGGCGGCGATCGATCGCGGCGACTACGAAGTCGGGGTCGCCGATCTCGGCCAGGCGATGGCGCGGGAGCCCGATAACATCGCCTACCGTCTCGACTACCAGGCGCGGCGCGAAGCCGCCGTGCAGAGCCTGGTGGCCGAAGCGGACGCGGCGCGCGGCGCCGGCCAGGCCGACGTGGCGGACGCACTCTTCAGGCGCACGCTCACCATCGACCCGAGCAACGACCGTGCGCGCCACGGTCTGGACGCGATCGAGACCGACAAGCGGCACGCGGCGGCGCTCGTGCTCGCGCGCCAGGCGCTCGAGCGCAAGGACTTCGACGGCGCCGAGGCGCAGCTGCGGCAGATCCTCGCCGAGGATGCGGGCTACGTGCCCGCGCAGCAGCTGGCCACGAGGCTGAACCAGGAGCGCGGGCCGCAGAACATCACCCCGCGGCTGCAGGCACGGGACAACAAGAAGGTGACGCTGCAGCTGCGCGATGCTCCGACCAAGATGGTGTTCGAAGTCCTGCAGCGCGAGAGCGGCATCAACTTCATCCTCGACAAGGACGTCAAGAGCGACACCAAGACCAGCATTTTCGTGCAGGACGTGCCGGTCGATGCGGCGATCGATCTGGTGCTGGAGCAGAACCAGCTGGCGCGCGAGATCCTTTCCAGCAACATGGTGCTCATCTATCCGAACACCGCCGCGAAGCAGAAGGAATACGAGCAGCAGATCGTGCGGACGTTCTACCTGACCAACGCCACGCCCAAGGACGTCGAGAACGCGTTCAAGACGGTGCTCGGCGCGAAGAATCTGTTCATCGACGAACGGACCAACATGGTGGTGATCCGCGACACGCCCGATCTGGTGCACATGGCGGAGAAGCTGGTCGCCTCGATGGACATCGCCGAGCCCGAGGTGATGCTCGACGTCGAGGTGCTGGAGATCTCCCGCAGCCGGGTGCAGGACCTGGGGATCCAGTATCCGACCGGCGCCACCCTGACCCCCTCATCGCTCGCGACCACCGCGGCGGGGGGAGCGACCGGCGGGCTGGTGCTGTCGGACCTCAGCCATCAGAACTCGAACACCATCGGCATCAGCGCGCTCAGCGCCACCTTGAATGCCATGAAGCAGGCGGGAGTCGTCAATACACTCGCCAGCCCGCGCATCCGCGCGCGCAACAAGGAGAAGGCCAAGATCCTCATCGGCTCGCGCGAGCCGGTGATCACCAACAGCGTCACCCCGACCGCCGCCGGCGCGCCGGTGGTCACGGGCAGCGTTCAGTACCTCGACGTGGGCCTCACGCTCGACGTGCAGCCGACCATCTACCTCGACAGCGACGTAGCGATCAAGATCAATCTCGAGGTGAGCACCATCCTCAAGCAGGTCAGCACCCCCGACGGGACGATCGCCTACGAGATCGGCACGCGTAACGCCAACACGCTGCTGCGCCTCAAGGACGGGGAGACGCAGATTCTCGCCGGACTGATCCAGGATTCCGACACCCGCAATTTCAACAGCATCCCGGGCCTCGGCGACATGCCGATACTCGGGCAGCTGTTCGGCACCAGCCACACCGATCGCGAGAAGAGCGAGGTGGTGCTGTCGGTGACCCCGCGCATCATCCGCATGCAGCCGCGCCCCTCGAGCGATGCCACCGAGTTCTGGTACGGCAACGAGTCGCGCACCCGCACGCGTCCCTACAGCGCCGAGATGGGCGCGGGCGGCGCAGCTGCCGCGGGGCCGGGGAGCGCGGCGCCGCCGGCGGCGGCTCCGGCTGGCGGCACGACGTCCGTGGCGCCGAGCGGGTCGCAACCGGTCGCGCCCGTGGCGCCGTCACTCCCGGCGGACAAGGTCTCGGCGCCTCTCTCCGGCCCGCTCGAGCTACCCGGAACCGGTGCGCCGAGCAGCGCGGCGCCGGCGAGCAAAACGCAGACCGCGGCGGGCGCACCTCAACAAGGTCTGGCTGTCGCGGCGCTGCCGGCGCCCATCGTGCCTGCTGCCGACGCGGGCACTGCAGGGACCGGCGGAGCCGGTGCTTCCCCCGGGGCCGCAGGCGGTGCGCATTCCGCGCTCACCGTCGACGGCCCGAGCGAGGCCAAGGTGGGCGAGGAGTTCGATGTGAATGTCACGCTCTCGAGTCAAGACCCGATCACGCACCTGCGCGCCCAGTTGCGCTACGACTCCTCGGCGCTGCAGATCGTGAGCGCGAGCGTCGGCGCAGTCGTGCCCGCAGGCGCCGGATCGCCGACGGTCAACACCAGAGGCGTCGGCGCGCAGCTCGACGTGACTACCCCACCCGAGGACCCGGTGCTCGGCAGCGGAACGCTCATGACCGTGCGCTTCAAGGCGGTGGCGCCCCGCCCGGCTTCGAGCATCGCCGCGATGCTGAACGTTCTCGGCAGCACGGGTGGCGCGGTGGGGAGCGCCTCGGCACAGCCGCTCGTCATCAAGATCCACCCGCAGTGACATGCGCAGTCGCGGCTTCACCATCATCGAGCTGGTGATCGTGCTGGCGATCATCGGGCTGCTCGCGACCGCGGCGATGCCGCTCGCGCAGCTGGTGAGCAAACGCGAGAAGGAATCGGAGCTGCGCGCGGCGCTGCGCGACATCCGCGCCGGGCTCGATGCCTACAAGGCCGCCGCGCAGGCCGGCCACATCAAGCTCGAGCTGGGAGCGAGCGGTTATCCGCCGGATCTCAAGTCCCTCTACGCCGGGGTCGAGGATGCGGCGAACCCGAAGAAGGTGAATATATATTTCCTCCGGCGCATCCCCCGCGATCCGTTTTATCCGGACACCACGGCGCCGGCGGAAGAGACCTGGGCCCTGCGCAGTTACCAGAGCCCGCCGGATAACCCACAGCCCGGCGATGACGTCTACGATGTCTACTCGCTCTCGAGCGCCAAAGGCCTGAACGGGGTGCCGTACCGTGAGTGGTGAAGGCCCGCACACCGCCCCCTCGAGCCGTCGTGCGGGCAGGCGCGGCGCGCGCGGGTTCACCCTGATCGAGCTGCTGGTGGTGATGGCGATCATCGGCACACTGCTCTCGATCGCGGTGCCGCGCTACTACCACTCGCTCGCGCGTGCGCGCGAGACGGTGCTGCGACACGATCTCGTGATCCTGCGCGAGGCGATCGACAAGTACAACTCCGACCTCAACAAATACCCGGAGAAGCTCTCCGATCTGGTGGACCACCGCTACATCCGCGCGCTGCCAATCGACCCCTTCACCAAGCTCGCCGACACCTGGACGACGGTCCCGTCCGAGGATCCCGACAATCCCGGCATCCGCGACGTCCACAGTGGCAGCGAAGCGACGGCGAGCGACGGCACCCCTTTCGCGACCTGGTGAGAAGCGATGCACGCGCCCGCATCGAAGCAACAGGGATTCACCTACCTCGGATTGCTGTTCGCGGTGGTGATCATCGGGTTGATGCTGACCGTCGCCGCCCGCGTGTGGCAGACCACCGTGAAACGCGAACGCGAGGCGCAACTGCTCTGGGTCGGACACGCCTACCGCATGGCCATCGCCTCGTACTTCGCGATGGGCCACCAGTATCCGGCGACACTGAAAAATCTCGTCACCGACGAGCGCTTCCCGGTGCCCAGGCACCATCTGCGGAAGCTCTACCCGGATCCGATGACGGGTAAAGCCGACTGGACACTGCTGCGGACCCCGGACCAGTCGGCCATCCAGGGCATTGCCAGCAGCTCGCAGGCGGCACCCATCAAGCGCGACGGATTCGATCTCATCGACGCTGGGTTCAAAGACACGGAGTGCTATTGCCTGTGGAAGTTCATCTACGTCGCGAACCGCTGGGGTGTCAGCCTCCCGGGCACACCGGCGCAAGGCCCGCTGCCTTTGACGCCCGGCCCCCAAACACCCTCCGGGCCGACGGCGGCACCGGGCGTTCCGCTTCCCTTTAACAATAACCCTCCGCCGACGAGCGCCGCGCCGGGTTCCGGAACGAACTGAGGTCAATAAGGGTAAGCCCATACGGGCTAACCCTACCTCGGCTTACCGCATCCCCCCTTCGACTCTCAAGCGTCGGCCCAATAGCCGCTCGCCGAGGCGACCGGCACTCTAACGCCGCGCGACCAAAACTAAATCGCAACAGGTGTGCCAGGCCGGATGCGGGGATGCGCGTAGGGAGTCTTCCGAAGATCTGCATGCGCATTGCTTGCAGGCGGCTCGAGAAAAAATGATCCCGGTTCACCGACACGTCGAAGCAAGAACGGGCGCGCCACGCCCGGTCCCGATCGTTCAAAAAGGCACGCGGCGCGGCCGCGGCTGCGGCTGGAGGCGTTATGTCTAGAACACGCTGTTGGGTTGCACTCGGGGTGCTCGGACTGTGTGCATCGCCCGCGATGGCGCAGTCGTTCCGCGTGCAGTGCCCGAGCAGCACGATCACCCACCCGGATCCCGCCAATAGCGGCGTCAATAATTCGGAGCCGCCGTACAAGGGGCCGACGCAGTTTACGACCGGCCCAGCAGCGTGGGTGGTGCCGACTGCCGGCACCGTGAACGGCGCGATCAAGTGCCAGCAGGTCTCGGGCGGCGATGGTTACTCGACCATGGCCGACGGCACGCAGACCTTCATGTTCGCCTTCGGGCCGCTTTCGGGGCTCGCGGACGTTGCAGCCGGTCACCCGGGAACAGAGTTTCCCAACGTCTTCAACACCACTTATACGGGCACACTCGTGCCCGGCGACCCCGCCACCAAGGATGGCGCCAAG